>CBDANQ010000019.1:0-20198 GCA_965197725.1 Longimicrobiales bacterium | reverse complement strand
AGGCCGGCCGCGACGCCACCCACGCCGCTCACGCTGTCAGCCGAGAGCTCCGTACGACTTAGGGCGGAGATCGAGTGCGCCGGCGGACGGGAAGTATGCTTTCTTGCGCGCGTGGATGAGGGCCGGGTCGTACGCGAGCCTCGCGCCGTGGCTCGGGGCAACTTTGCCGCGGTACTGGTGGCTGCCCGCGGTGCCGACGAGGGTGGCGTCATGCTGCACAACCACCCTTCGGGCGTGCTGGAGCCCTCGGATGCCGACATGCGGATCGCAGCGCAGCTGTACGAAGAAGGCCTGGGTACCGCGATCGTAGATAACGGTGCGGAGCAGCTGTTCGTGGTTGTCGAGCCGCCACAGCCTCGAGTCCGCGTGCCGCTGCAAACAGAGGAGCTGGACGCGTTGCTCGCGCCGGAGGGGGCCCTCGCCGAGCACTTTGACGGATATGAAGACCGCCCGGGGCAGCGGGACATGTTGCGAACCGTCGTCGACCGCTTCAACGAGGGTGGTGTCGCGATCGTCGAGGCGGGAACCGGCACGGGGAAGTCTCTGGCGTACCTGCTGCCGGCCGCACGCTGGGCGCAGGAGAACGGAGAGCGGACCGTGCTCTCGACCAATACGATCAATCTCCAAGAACAGCTCGCCGGCAAGGATCTTCCGCTCGTGCAGTCGCTGACGGGCGAGGTGCGGTGGGCACTGGTGAAGGGTCGGGGCAACTACGTGTCGATCCGCCGGGCGTTGCTCGCCGCTGAAGCGCAGACCTCGCTCTTCGACGACGATCGCTCCGAGGAGATGAGGGCGCTTCTCGAATGGATCGGCACCACGGACGACGGATCACTCTCGGACCTCCCGTTCACCCCGGAGTCCGAGACCTGGGAGGAGGTCCGGAGCGATCCGGACATCTGTATGCGCAGCCGGTGTCCGCACTTCCAGCAGTGTTTTTATCAGCGATCACGCCGCCGCGCCGCGTCCGCCGAGCTGCTGGTCGTGAACCATCACCTCCTGTTCACCGACCTCGCGGTGCGGAACGCCACGCTGAACTTCACGCAGTCCGCCGTCCTTCCCGCGTACAACCGGGTCATATTGGACGAGGCGCACAACATCGAAGACGCCGCTACGTCCCATCTGGGTGTCGAGGTCACGCGCCGCAGCCTCTACCGCATGTTCTCGAGGCTCGACCGGGGGGGGAAAGGGATTCTCACCGCGGTTCACGAGGCGCTGTCGGGATCTTGTAGTAGCCAGGAGCTGCGCGAGAGGTCGGAGAACCGCGTTCGCCCCGCGACGGCTCGCGCACGCACCGAGGTTGAGGGCTTCGTCGAAACCATCGAGTGCTTCATCCCTCCGGGCGGAGGCAGTGTCCGCCTCGGACCTTCGGGCATCGGGGAGCCCGCGGAGCGCGACGACATTCGGGAGCGACTGGCAGGGACGCTGGCCTCGTTGGGCGCGCTCGAGCGGGAGGTCGCCGAGCTCCGGGCCCGCATCGAACTCGATGAAGAGATCTCGGAGGCGCTGGAGGGGCGTGTGCTGGACCTGCGTTCGGTGGAGCGACGTCTTGCGGCGTCGACGCACGGACTGCGCCTCGTGCTCGCTCCGGGGGAGGAGGCAGACACTTATGTGCGCTTGTTGGAAACCCGTGGGCGTGGGAAGCGAGCGAACGTCGTAATGGCAGCGGCTCCGATCGATCTCGGAGGGCTCCTTCTGGACGCGCTCTTCACGAAGGCCGAGACCACGGTCCTGACCTCTGCGACGCTGTCGACGCGCAAGAGCTTCGACTTCCTGCGGGCGCGCCTCGGGCTCGACGAACAGCACCTCAACCGTACTGATAATCCACCTGAGATTATAGAGCGTATCTTGGTGTCGCCGTTTGATTTCCATAATCAGACAGTTTTTTGTGCGCCCACAGACTTGCCGGGCGCGGAGGGCGGCGCGCAGGCGTTTCAGGTGGCGACCGCGGACGTGACTCGCGAACTCGCGGAAATGAGCGACGGCGGGCTCTTTGTGCTCTTCACGTCGCACGCCGCGTTGCGCCAGGTCGCTGAGCTGCTCCGCGACCACGTCTCGGCTGAGCGTTGGCCGCTCTTCGTTCAAGGGGAGGACGATCGCCACCGGCTTTTGCGTCGATTCGTGGAGCACGGACGGGGCATCCTGCTGGGGACGATGTCGTTTTGGGAGGGTGTTGACGTACCGGGGGACCCCCTACGCGGCCTGATCATTCAGAAACTGCCGTTTCGCGTGCCGACCGAGCCGATTACGGCGGCCCGCATGGAAGCGGTGGAGCGCGCTGGTGGGGATCCTTTCCAACAGTACATGCTTCCCCACGCCGCGCTGCGGTTGAAGCAGGGCTTCGGGCGGCTCATCCGATCCCGAGCAGACCGTGGAGCGGTGCTCCTTCTGGACGATCGTATCGTGGCGAAGCGATACGGACGCTACCTGCGGGATTCGCTTCCGGATGCCCCGTTCATCAAGGGCGCGTGGAGTGACGTCCGCCGACGGCTCGAGGCGTTCTACGAGGGTGACTCCGGAGGCCGTCCGACCTAGGTTCGGGCAGCCTCTTCGCATGCTGGGCATTCCGGCGCCTCTCTAAGGAGACTTCGATGTCCCTGCCGTTTCCGTCCAAAATCGTCTGCGTCGGGCAGAACTATGCGAAGCACGCAGCTGAGCTCGGCCATGACGTTCCCAATGAGCCACTGATCTTCCTGAAGCCACCCTCCGCGATCATCCGCGCGGGGGACGACATCGTCATGCCGACCTGGGCGGGGCGAGTGGACTTCGAGGGAGAGATCGGAGTCGTGATCGGCGCCCGTGTGCGGAACGTGGCCACGGATGCCGCCTGGGAGCACGTCGCCGGACTCGCGCCCGTGAATGACGTCACCGCGCGCGACCTCCAGAACGCGGACGGGCAGTGGAGCCGGGCGAAGGGCTTCGACACGTTCTGCCCCATCGGCTCGGTGACCCCCCTCGCAGAAGTGGACCTGGATGGCCTCCGCGTCACGACACGCGTCAACGGTGACGTGCGTCAGGACTCTCCCGCGCAGGACATGGTCTTCCCGATCCCCGTCCTGATTGAACACATCACGCGCTTCATGACGCTCGAGCCTGGAGATGTCATCGCGACGGGCACGCCATCAGGGATCGGCCCGCTCGCCGACGGGGACGAAGTCGTGGTGGAGATCGCGGGTGTCGGCGAGGTCGCGAATCGGGTCCGCGAGGAGTAGGCATGAAGCGACGCAGCACACGCTTCGAGGCGCTCCCGGACTTCCGTTCGCGGAGATGAAGGTGGCACGCACAAAACTCGTGATCGTCATGCCCGGAGGGGCGCTCGGCGCCGGAGGAGAAGGTTGTTTCCGTATCGCGCTCACGGTCACCGAGGAGCGCATGTTGGAGGCGGCGCAGAGGCTCGGTCGGCTTCTCGCAACTAGGAACGGGGCTGCGAGGGCGGTTTAGGAAGACGAATGCAAGCTCAGGGGGGGTACGCGGAACACGCCGGTCGAGAACGGTTGGGGCTCGGGTCTCGCAGGGTCGTGTGGACGTCCGCTGCCATCTCGGTCGCGATCCACCTCTTGCTCATCGGCTTGTATCCGATCTACGGCACGTTGGCGCCGGGGAATGCACGCCTTCCGTTTCCTGACTTCACGGGCAGTTCTGACGCTCTGGAGTTGCTTCGCCTCATCGAGCTGGCTCAGGCTACGGACCCCGAGCGGCCGGACGACCCGGACGAGATCCAGGAGATCGAGTCGCCCGAGGTGCCTCTGACCCCGTTGATCTTGGAGGCGGAACCAGGCCTCGACTTCACGCCTCCGCCTCTCACTGGGGCCGAATTGCTCCGTCCCCGGCTCACCGACGAACGTCTGTGGAGGCCCATCGATCCGTCGCTCACCGATCTGAGCCTGGAGCAGCGGGAGGAGCTCGCGCTCCGTGGCCGAATCGCGGATTGGGCCGACTCGCTCGCGGCGGCGCAGGCGGCGGAGGCGCGGCTCACCGATTGGACCTTCACCGACGGTGACGGCAAGCGCTGGGGAGTCGCCGACGGCAGGATTTATCTGGGCGATGTCGTTCTACCCGGGACTCACCTGTTCGGTGTCCCCGTCGGCAAGCGTGACGAGGTCGCCCAACGGCAGTGGCAGTGGGACGAGATCCTGCGCCAAAGCGCGCGCCGCGACGTCGAAGACGCGTGGGAGGATCGCCAGGAAGCGATTCGCGAGCGGCGTGACCGCGAGCGGGCGAAGGCTCAGCCGGATACGACGCGCTCGCGCCGATAGCCCTGGGTATAGATAGCCCTGGTGGCTGGGGTCGGCGCAGTGGTATCTTTAAGGTTCGGCATTTTGTGGAACCCGCTGGGAACACGCACGAATGACCGGACCGGAGTCTGGTAGGACGTTTTACGCAGGTCTTCTCGAGGCTTTGACCGAAGTCATGGGCTTGGCGAAAGGCTATTTGCGTGATCACGGCCCGATGGTCGCCATGCTCTCGACCCAGATCGGGATGGAGATGGGCCTGTCCAATGCCGAGCGCTCGGAACTGTTCTTCGCCTCGGTTCTCGCAGACATGGGCATGGTCGGTTTGGCCGAGGACGCCTGGGAGAATCCGGTTCCCGAGCGCACGGGTTGACAGGCATCCGGCGCGCTCCGAAGAGCGTGTAAGGCATATCCCGCACCTCGAAGTCCTGGCGCCCCTAGTGCGCCACCACCACGAATGGTGGGACGGAAGTGGGTACCCGGACGGACTGGACGGCGATGCGATTCCGCTCGGAGCACAGATCCTGCGGATCTCCGATACCATAGCGGCGCTCGGACAAGAGCGGCCGCATCGGCCGCCGCTCAGCTGCGAGGACATCATCGAGGTCATCGAGCAAGGTATCGGCGCTGAGTTCGGACCCGAAGTCGGCAAGACGTACCTCTCTCTAGCGCGCGGGGGCGACGTCCCCGGATACGAGCCCTCGGCGTTCCGGCACAAGCTCCTGAGGGCTGCGGAGCATGTGTTGCCGGACGAGGTATCGCCACTTTCCGGCGATCAACTGCTCGGGATCGTCTCGAACCTCATCGACGCGAAGGACCCGTACACAAGCGGCCATTCGCACCGTGTCGCGATGCT
Source organism: Longimicrobiales bacterium (assembly GCA_965197725.1). GTDB lineage: Bacteria > Gemmatimonadota > Gemmatimonadetes > Longimicrobiales > Gaopeijiaceae > UBA1138. The sequence continues at coordinate 15,113 of CBDANQ010000019.1, read as the reverse complement.
TGTCGTCGCGGTCGCGGATCAGCTGGGCCTGGACGACCACATGAAGGCGACGCTGTGGGCCGGCGGCTACCTCCACGACCTCGGCAAGCTGGCGGTTCCCCTTCGGGTTCTTACCAAGACGACCCGGCTCACCGAGGAGGAGTTCGCGTACATTCAGGCTCATCCCGCGGACGGGGCGGAAATCCTTGAGAGCATCCCGTCGCTGCAGCACCTGACCACGGGTGCGCGCTACCACCACGAGCGGTGGGACGGCGGCGGGTATCCCGAAGGGTTGTCTGGCGCTCGCATTCCGATGATCGGACAGATCATGGCGATCTGCGACGCCTATGACGCGATGACGTCCGATCGGGCTTACCGCCACGCGCGCGCGCATCCGGCCGCGATTGCCGAGGTCGCTCGCTGTTCCGGTGTCCACTTCGGCCCGACGGTCTCGGAAGCCTTTTTGTCGGTGCCTGTAGAGGAGTGCGAAGCGGCGCGAGCCGTACCGCCGGAGGGCACCGAGCCGCACACGCGAGATGCGCCTTTTCTTACGAAGCCAAGCTCCCGTGGCTCCCGGCGCTTGTCACGCTCCGTCTAGTGAACATCTCCTAGCGGCCCGCTGTACTTCTGACACGGGCTGCTCAGCCCGGCGGAACACGGGAACGTCACCGACGCCAGGCCGTATAGCGGTTCCGAAGCCATGGAGGGCTCGCCATCTTTCTGGCTTCGAGAAAATCCGTTCTCGGCCGCTGTATTGATCGGAGCTGACGTGTCTCAAGAGTTGGCGCCCAGGCTAGACCCGCAGGCCATCGAGCCCGCCCGCTACGCGAAGTGGCAGGAAGGCGGATACTTCCATGTGCCGGCGAGTCGGGTGCTCGAGGATGGCGCCGATCCCTATGTGATCGTCATTCCGCCGCCCAACGTGACCGCGGTGCTCCACATGGGTCACGGACTCAACAATACGATCCAGGACGTGCTCATCCGCTGGCGGCGCATGCAGGGGCGCGCCTCCGTGTGGGTGCCCGGCACGGACCACGCCGGTATCGCGACGCAGAACGTGGTCGAGCGCAAGCTCGCGGCGGAAGGATGTCATCGCGAGGACCTGGGCCGTGAGCGGTTCGTGACGGCGGTGTGGAACCACGTGGGGGAGACCGGCGGGGCGATCCTCGAGCAGCTCAAAGCGATCGGCGCGTCGTGCGACTGGGACCGCACTCGGTTCACGCTGGATGACGACCTCAGCCGGGCGGTGCGAGAGGTGTTCGTGCACCTCTACCAGAAGGGCCTCGTCTACCGGGGCGAGTACATCATCAACTGGTGCCCCCGGTGTCTGACGGCGCTGTCCAACGAAGAGGCGGAGGGTCACGACACTCAGGGCAGCCTCTGGCACCTTCGCTACCCCCTACCCGAGTCGGCCGGTGGAGCCGCGCGGGCGGCATCCGAGGCCGGAGCCGACGCGGTCGGGCAGCTCGACGACGGTCGTTGGCACCTCACGGTCTCGACCACCCGGCCCGAGACGATGCTCGGAGACACCGGGGTCGCCGTGAACCCTAAGGACGAGCGCTACCTGCAGCTCATCGGCGCACATGTCGAGCTCCCGCTCACGGGCCGCACGATCCCGATCGTCTCGGACGCCCACGTCGACCCGAAATTCGGGTCCGGCATGGTGAAGCTCACGCCGGCGCACGACGCGAACGACTTCGACATCGCGCAGAGGACCAGACTCGAGATGCTCAACGTCATGACGCCCGAAGCCAGCATGAACGAGAACGTCCCCAAGGCGTTCCAGGGCATGGATCGCTTCGACGCGCGCAAGGCGGTCGTGGCGGCTCTCGCGCAGCAGGGGCTCGTGGCCGGCGAGGACGAGCACACGCACTCGCTGCCCCAGTGCTACCGCTGCGACACCGTGGTGGAGCCGCGTCTGTCTCTGCAGTGGTTCGTGAAGATGAAGCCGCTCGCGGAGCCCGCGCTACGCGCCTCTCAGGACGGCACGATCACGTTCACGCCCAGCCACTGGCAGCGCGTGTACGAGCACTGGATGGAGAACATCCGGGACTGGTGTATTTCGCGGCAGCTCTGGTGGGGGCACCGGATCCCGGTGTGGTACTGCGCCTGTGGCGAGGAGATCGTCTCCCGCGAGGACCCGAGCGAGTGCCCGAAATGCGGCTCGAGGGAGCTCGAGCAGGACCCTGACGTGCTCGACACCTGGTTCAGCTCTCAGCTGTGGCCGTTCTCCGTGTTCGGCTGGCCCGAGAAGACGGCGGACGTGGAGGCGTTCTATCCCGGCCACGCAATGGTCACCGCGCCTGAGATCCTATTCTTCTGGGTCTCCCGCATGATCATGATGGGCTACGAGTTCTTGGGTGAGCCTCCGTTCACGGAGGTGTATCTGCACGGCACGGTCCGCGACATGAAGGGACGCAAGATGTCCAAGTCGTTGGGCAACGGCATCGATCCGCTCGAAGTCGTGAACGCCCACGGTGCGGACGCCATGCGCTACACCCTCGTGAGCCAGGCCGCGGTGGGCACCGACATCAGCCTCGACCATGAAGACGTCGAGGGAGCTTTCGCGAACGGACGTAACTTCGCGAACAAGATCTGGAACGCGGGCCGCTTCGCGTTGATGAGTCTCGGAGACGCCCCCGTGAGACCGCTCGCCGAGGTCGCGGGCGACCTGGCACTCGAAGATCGGTGGATCCTGTCGAGGGTGTGCAGCTCCTCGGCGAACGCGACCCGAGGGCTCGAGCGCTACCGGCTGCACGACGTCGCGGAGAGCCTCTACCACTTTTTCTGGGGCGACGTGTGCGACTGGTACCTCGAGTTCGTGAAGGCGCGCCTCACCGAGGACGCCGGTGCCGCCAGCCGCGAGGCGGCGCGGTCGACGCTCGTGACCGTGCTCGACCACTCATATCGGCTCCTGCACCCCATCGTGCCCTTCGTCACTTCCGAGCTCTGGTCGCGACTGCCGTGGCCCGAGCGAGACGAGCGCCCGGAGGATCTGATCGTGGCGCCGTGGCCGGACGGCAGCGACGGCCGTCGGGACGAGGACGCGGAACGGGACTTCGAGGCGCTGCGAGAGCTAATTGTCGAGGTTCGACGGCTGCGAAAGGAATATGGGGTCGCCGAGGGCGAGCGCATCCGGATTCGCCTCATGGGCGGCGACCCCCAGCTGTTGCTCACGGTCCGGTCGCAGGCTTCCGCGCTCGAGCGTCTGGCGCGCGTCGGGGGCGTGGACGAAGGCGAGGGCTCGGGCATCGGTGCGCATGCGGTGCTCGGAGGGGGCACCGAACTGTTCGTGCCGCTGGAAGGCGTCATCGACCTCGATCGCGAGCGGGCCAGGCTGAGCGAGGAGATCAAGCGACTGCGAGCGTTGTCGGATGGCACGGGAAAAGAGCTCGACAACGACAACTTCGTCTCCCGTGCCCCTGTGCAGGTCGTGCAAAAGGAGCGCGACAAGCTCGCGCGGTACGAGGAGCAGGCGAGTAAACTGCAGGAGAAGCTGGCCGAGCTCGAGGGCGGAGCATCCTGAGCACCGATTGCCGTTCGGGCCGAACTCTGCCCACACTTGTGCGGGGTCGGCGGGGAGTCACCGGTGCCGCGGTCGCGATGGCCGTAGCCTCGGTCGCCGCGTGTGCACAGCAGGGGGCACCGCGGGGAGGTCCGGAGGACCGCCGACCCCCGGTGGTGGTGTCCACCACCCCTGACACGTTTGCTGTGCTTCCAGACTTCTCGGGCTCGATTCGCTTCGACTTCGACGAGCGCATCAGCGAGCAAGTCGATGGGGGTGCGCTCGACGATGCCGTAGTCGTGTCCCCGCGCTTGGGAGATGTGCGCGTGCGCCACGAGCGACGCAGCCTCGTGATCGACGTGGACGGAGGCTTCGAGCCCGACCGCATATATCGAGTGACGCTGCTGCCGGTAGTTCGCGACCTGTTCAACAACCAGATGCGTGACCAATTCGAGCTCGTTTTCTCGACCGGTCCGACTCCCGTGCCCACGACGATTGCGGGGATCGTCTGGGACCGGGTCACCGGACAGGGCGCGGCGGACTATGAGGTCCGCGCGGTGGCGACAGAGGGCGACTCGTCCGTGCACCTGACCATGACCGACACCGATGGAGTGTTCGGCTTGCGCTTCGTGCCCACCGCGATCGAGGTCGACGGGCGACGCGCTGGCCGCTTCCAACTCACAGCGTTCGAAGACCGGAATCGCGACGGCATCGTGGACCTGATGGAGGTGCAGGGTGCGCAGCGGCAGCTGGTCCACGAGGCCGACACGCTCTACCTGGACATCCCCGTGCTCCAGCCGGACACGACTCCTGCCCAGGTCACGAGTGTCACGGCACTTGACTCGATCACCGCGCTCATCGAGTTCGACGACTACCTGGATCCGGACTTTCCGCTCGCCGGCGTGATCGTCACGGTGCTCGATGAAGACAGTGTGGGCGTAGCCACGGCGCGTGTCTTCCACGAGTACGAATACGTGGCGTACGCCGAGGAGATCGCAGACTCTTTCGCGGTCCTCGACTCCCTCGACGCGGTGCTACGAGACGCCGAGGCCGCCGCACGGGACAGCACCGCCGCACGGGACAGTACCGCCGCGCAGGACAGCACCGCGGTTGAGGAGCTCGATAGCGCGAGCGTAGCCGACACCGTCACCATCGTCGACCCTGCGGCGGAAGATCGAGCGGCGGCGGAAGATCGAGCGGTGACGGAAGATCGAGCGGTGACGGAAGATCGAGCGGCGGCGGAAGACCGAGCAGTGACGGAAGATCGAGCAGCGACAGATCCCGCCGAGGCGGAGCAGGTGTCGCCGCCCCCGGCCCGGCGTGTGGCCCCGTCCGGCCTGGACGGCCGACCCACGGCGCGGCCGAGACTTCCCATCCCCGGTGTCACCCGAGCACGAGGGCAGACCGGACCCGGGGGTGAGCGGCTGCCTTCGAGGCAGATCGTCACGATCCTCGGAGCCACGCTCGTGCCGAACAGCCCGTACCAGCTCGTTGTCAGTGCCGTGAGGAACATCACGGCCGTACCGTTCGGTGGCGGGAGTGCCGCGCTCGTCCTTCAACCGCCCGAGTTGGCCACGGACACCGCTTTCGCGGAGGACTCGCTCGCGCTTCCCGACACGGGCGCGGTACCGGACACGAGCATGGCCACCGACACCACTGCTCGTCGCGCGGCCTCACGATGAGCGACCCCAGGAGGTCCATTCCGTCCGTAGACGTGCTGCTCGAAGAGGAGTCGTTCGCTGCGCTGGTGAGGGCGTACCCTCGCATGCGCGTGGTCGAGGCACTTCGCTCGGCCATCGCCGACGTGCGCGAGCAGGTGAAGGCCGGTACGGAAATCGAGGGCATCGACGGCCCTGAACTGTATGCCAGTAGAGTTGAGGACCACCTCGTTCGGAAGGACGAGCCGTCGCTACGCGCGGTGATCAACGCAACGGGCGTGGTGCTGCATACCAACTTGGGGCGCGCTCCACTTCCTGCCGCCGCGCGCGCCGCCATGGCGCGTGCGGCGCGCGGTTACTCGAATCTCGAGTACGACCTCGAAGAGGGCAGGCGTGGATCACGCTATGACCACTGCGTGTCGCTTCTGTGCGACCTCACGGGCGCGGACGACGCGCTCGTCGTGAACAACAACGCGGCCGCGCTCGTCTTGGCGCTGAATACGATGGCACGTGGGCGCGGTGTGGTGGTGTCGCGAGGAGAGCTCGTCGAGATCGGTGGGGGTTTTCGCATCCCCGAGATCCTTGAGCGGTCCGGCGTGACCTTGGTGGAGGTCGGGAGCACGAACCGCACCCGAGTCGCCGATTTCGAGGAAGCGTGCGCAGATGGTTCCGTGGCGGCGATCCTGAAGGTCCATCGCTCGAACTTCAGTATCACGGGCTTCACGGAGGAGGCGCCGTTGCATGCGCTCGCCGCCGTGGCTCGAGCCAAGGGCATCCCGCTTCTACACGACTTGGGGTCGGGGCTCATGCTCGGCGCCGAGTTGCTTGCCTTGCCCGAGGAGCCCCGGGCCGCCGAGTCGCTCTCGAACGGTGTAGACGTCGTCGCGGTCTCGGGCGACAAGCTCCTGGGCGGCCCCCAGGCCGGACTCCTGTTCGGCGGGGCGGACGTCATCGCGCAGTTGCGGGTGAATCCGCTCTGTCGTGCGCTCCGCGTCGACAAGGTCACGCTGGCGGGTCTAGAGGCGACGCTCCAGCTGTATCGGGACCCGGAACGGGCACGCGCCGAGATCCCCACGCTGCGCATGCTGTCGGCCACCGTGCAGGAGCTGAAAGCGCGCGCGATCTCCCTCCGAGAAAGGCTCGGCGACTCGGGCGTGTCCGGTGCGCTGGTCGAGGCGAAGGGCGCAGTGGGTGGCGGCACCTACCCCGGAGTGGCGCTGTCCGGCTGGGCGCTCGCGCTCGACCCCCCGGACGGGGCCGAAGCGTTGGCTGCTCGCCTGCGCAGTGGGCGCCCTCCAGTGATCGCACGCATCGCTGACGGGCGGGTGCTGCTCGATCCCCGGACCGTCGATTCCGAGGAAGAGCACGACCTCGTGCGCCGTGTCACCGAGGCTTGGCCGGGGGAAGTGGCCCCGTGACTGAGCTACGGCCCGCGGTGTTCGTCGACCGCGACGGCACCATCATGATCGAACGGGAGTATCTCGCCGACCCGGACGGCGTAGAGATCGTACCTGGCGCGTTCGAGGCGCTGGCAGCGCTCCGAGAGGCGGGCTTTGCGCTCGTAATCGTCACGAACCAGTCGGGGATCGCGCGCGGCTACTACTCGATCGAGGACTACCAAGCCGTGGCGGCACGGCTGGATGCGCTACTCGAAGAGGCGGGCGTCGCCGTCGACATGACGCGCTTCTGCCCGCATCACCCGGATCTGGGCGGTCCGTGCCCGTGCCGAAAGCCCGGGACCGGCATGTACCTCGATGCGGCGGAAGAGCTCGGTCTGGATCCGGCGCGCTCGTACTACGTCGGAGACAAACTCACCGACGTCATGCCCTCGCTCGAGCTCGGTGGACGGGGCATTCTGGTCCGGACGGGGTATGGACATGAGTTGGAAGCATCGGCACCGGAGCCGATACTGGTGGTTGACGACCTCGCGGCCGCGGCGCAGTTGATTGTCGAGGAGACTCGCCGTTGACCGTATTTCGAACCTCGAATAGCTTTTTGCCATGATGACCATGACGGTGACCGCGGTCGCCAAAATCCAGGATTTCATCCAGGACCACGGCGTCGAGGGTGACGCCGGCCTGCGCGTGGCGGTACTGCCCGGCGGGTGCTCTGGCTTTCAATACGGCCTCAACATCGAGGACGCGCCCGAGGACGAGGACGAAGTAGTCGACATCCAAGGTGTGAAGGTTTTCGTGGACCCCTTCAGTGCCCAGTACCTCGAAGGCGTCGAGATCGACTACGTGGCCAGCTTCATGGGTCAGGGCTTCACGTTCAAGAACCCGAGCGCCTCGGGTGGCTGCGGATGCGGGAGCTCGTTCACGGTTTGATCTCCCTAGTACAGACCTCCGGGTGGTCGTGACGTAGTGGATATCCGAACCTTCACAGGTGGAGGTTTCGGGGAAAACGCATACCTGGTCGCCTGTGAGGAGTCGAGGGTTGCCGTCGCCATCGATCCCGGCGGAGCCGCGTCAGACCTGGCCCGCGCCATCGTCGAGGACGAGCTCTCGCTGCAGGCGATCCTGCTCACGCACGCGCACCTCGATCACATCGAGGGTGTCAACAACGTCCGGGCGGTCGCGCCTGAAGTGCCCATCTGGCTGCACCGGGACGACTTCGCCATGTACGAGGCGCTGCCAAGACAGGCGGCGGCGTTCGGGCTCACGGCGGAGGCACAAGCCACGCCCACACACGAGCTCGAGCACGGCCAGCGCTACGAGTTCGGGACGTGCGCCCTCGACGTTCGCTTCACGCCGGGTCACGCACCGGGTCACGTGATCTTCGTGGCCGAAGACGAGGGCGTGGCGATCTCCGGCGATGTCGTGTTCATGGGCTCGATCGGGCGCACGGACCTTCCGGGTGGGGACTTGGCCACGCTCATGAGGTCCATCCGCGATCAGGTTCTGACCCTGCCGGACGAGACCGTGCTCTTGAGCGGCCATGGCCCACCGACGACCGTCGGCCACGAGCGTGTCGGAAACCCCTTCCTGGTACCGCACTTCGGAGGGGAGCTGGTGTGAGCCGAGCGCTGAAGGCCGCCGCGTTCGCCTCCGGCGGAGGCACCAACCTACAAGCGCTGATCGACCACCAGGGGGCCAAGAGCCCTTGGACGCTGTCCCTCCTCGTCTGCAACCGTGAGGGCGCTGGAGCCTTGCGGCGCGCTGAGGCCGCAGGTGTGGCGTCAGCGGTGATTCCGACCAAGGATCGTGAGCCAGCGCGAGTGGCCAGAGAAACGCTCGAGCTGCTCGAGCAGCACGACATCGAGGTCATCTTCCTGTCCGGCTACCTCCGGAAGATCCCGACCCAGGTCGTCGAGCGCTTCCCTCGCCGCATTCTCAACGTGCATCCCGCGCTGCTTCCCGCGTTCGGGGGCAAGGGCATGTACGGGATGAACGTGCATCGGGCCGTGATCGAGTCGGGCGCGCGAATCTCGGGGCCTACGGTCCACTACGTGGACGAGGAGTACGACAACGGCGGCATCGTGGCGCAGTGGCCGGTGCCGCTGAAGCCGACCGATACGCCGGAAGCACTCGCCGCGAGGGTACTGAGGGCCGAGCACCGCCTGTACCCCATGGCAGCGGATCACGTATGCGACGCGTTGGCCGAAGGGCGCGATCCCGGGCCGCTGACGTGCAACGGAGATGCCTATCGCCTCTCCGATGAGGCACCTTGAATCTCTCTGAACCCGAAAGGGAAGTGCGATGAAACGTGCGCTACTCAGCGTGTCCGACAAGACCGGCATCGTGGAGCTCGGGGAGGCACTCTTGGAGCGAGGTTGGGAGCTGCTCTCGACCGGTGGTACCGCCCGGATCCTCCGGGACGCCGGCCTCGAGGTGACGAGCGTCTCTGAGGTCACCCAGCATCCCGAGATGATGGATGGTCGGGTGAAGACGCTCCATCCCGCGATTCACGCACCATTGCTAGCTCGCCGGGACCGCGCCGACGACATGGCCGCGTTGGAAGAACGCGGGTACGGGCCCATCGATCTGGTGGCCGTCAACCTCTACCCGTTCCAGGCGACGATCGCCGCCGGCAATGTCCCGATGGATGGCGCGATGGGGAAAGTCGATATTGGCGGGTCGACCATGATCCGTGCGGCCGCCAAGTCACACCGGGACGTATGGGTCGTCGTGGACCCGGCCGACTACGAGGTCGTGATCGCCGGGATCGACGGGGAGGGGCAGACACAGCTGCGCCGCCGACTCGCGGCCAAGGTCTTCCGTCACGTCAGCATATACGACGACGCCGTGGCCGCCTATATGGAGCGATCGGCGGACTGGACGCCACTTCCCGAACGGCTGATCGGCTCACTGCGGCGTCTGAAGACGCTCCGATACGGTGAGAATCCGGATCAGGAAGCAGCGTTTTACGGCCCCGACGAGCCCGCCGGGTTATCCGCGCTCAAACAGCACCACGGCAATGAGCTCTCGTACAACAATCTGCTGGATCTCGACGGAGCTCTCCTGTCGCTGTCGCCGTTCGCTCATTCACCACGGGCCGCCGTCTGCATCGTCAAGCACACCACCCCGTGTGGCCTCGGCATCTCGGACTCGCTGTCCGACGCCTATGAGAAAGCGCTCGCGACCGATCCCACCAGCGCCTTCGGTTCCGTGATCTCAATGAACGGCCTCCTCGACGAGGCGACCGCTGAGCTCATGTCGACGCTCTTCATCGAGTGCATCGTGGCGCCCGGCTACTCACAGGCCGCCATGGCCAGGCTCACCGAGAAGAAGAACGTCCGCCTACTGACCTTCCCCGAGATCGGGGGAGGGGGCGACGACAACTTCCTCGCAGGCTGGGGCCGAATCCCCGAAGCGCGCATGCTGCGCACCGTCTACGGTGGCATGCTCGCCCAGACCCCGCCCGTGCTCCCCTTCTACGGGATCGACGACGAGACCTGGACCGTCGCCACCGAGAGGCAGCCGACCGAGGAGGAGATGGACGACCTGCGCTTCGCCTGGGCCGCGATTTTCGGCGTGAAGTCGAACGCGATCCTGCTCGCCAAGGACGGAGCCGTGCTAGGCATAGGCGCCGGACAGATGAGCCGCGTGGACTCGTCCAAGATCGCAGTGCGAAAGGCCAGTGACGCCAGCCTCGACCTGACCGGTGCGGTCCTCGCCTCAGACGCCTTCTTCCCCTTCCGAGACGGAGTCGACGCAGCAGCCGAAGCCGGCGTAAAGGCCGTCATCCAGCCGGGCGGCTCCAAGCGAGACGAAGAAGTCATCGCCGCCGCGAACGAGCACGGCATGGCGATGGTGTTCACCGGCCGAAGGCTGTTCCGGCACTAGCCACATCCCCGAAGGTCCCGGTTGAAGCGGGGCAGGGGCTGAAGCATCTTTCTGCCCGAGGGTGATGGTGTCCCGCTGACAGTTGAAGGTGGTGGCGCCGGAGAGTCTCTTGGTTAGCCTGTCTTTCTCATTTCGGCAACCGGTTCATGGTCGTCGAGGTGGGCCCTGAGCATCCAGAGCTGGTCGTAGCCGATGATCCTCCGGTAGCTCTTCTCGGTTTCCACGAACGAGGCCGCAGCCCAGCGCAAGGCCATCGCTCCGTTCTTCCAGTTAGTCACCCTGCGGGTCTTCCGTCTTACGCCCGAGTGGGTGCTGTCGATCAGGTTGGTCGAGCCCAGGCACTTCCTCAGCCGCGGTGGGAGGCCGAGCCGGTTTATGGTGAACATCTCGCTGAGGCCTTCGCGCAGGCTGGCTGCGGCCGAGGGGTGGTCGCGCTCGAGCCATCGGGCGAGCTGCTCGAGCTTCTGCTCGCCCTGCTTCGCGTCCAGCTTCATCGCCGCCCGGAACGCCGCCTTCACCTGAGGATGCTGATCCTTCGGCAGATGACCCAGCACGTTGCGGAGCTTGTGGTTGCGGCAGCGCTGGATGGGGTGACGTTGGCCGAACACCTTCTCGATCGCCTTCCTGAGCGCTTTCGAGCCATCGATCACGAACAGCCGCCGCCTGCCCGGGTCCAGGCCGCGCTCGACCAGATCCTCTAGGAGCGCGCTGGTCACCTCGGCGTTCTCACTCGCTCCTTCCCTCACGCCCAGCACGTGCTTCTTTCCGTCTGAGTCCACGCCTACCGCAGCAAGCACGTGGTGCGAGCCCATCTGGATCCCGTCCAGGTAGATCACCAGGAGGTCCCACGCATCCAGCCGGCGCTCCATCAGCTCCTTCAGCACGCGCTCCGAGGCCTCGACCGTCTCACGGCTCACCGCCGACTTGCTCACCCCGACCGTGTCGGCCATCTCACCGATCACACGGCCGTACTTCCGCGTGCTCACCCCCGCCATCAGGACCTCGAGCATCCGATCCGCCACGGCGCCCGGTCTCCGCATCGCTGCGTACGCCGGCACCTCGACCTCGCCACCCTCCCCGGCGCCCCGGCGCCTGAGCCGTGGCCGCTCCACACGCACCTTCCGGTCCAACAGGTAAACCACACCACCCTGCCGGCCATACCACACCGTGTCGTCTTCCGCTCGTGACCGACCTGCCTGCTTCACGCCTGCCACACCCTCGGCGCTCATCTCCAGCACCGCTTCGATCGTCGCTCGTCCCATCACCTGGATGACTTCGTCGATCGCGACCTCCGTCTGCTCCACGAGCTCAAGCATCGGAAGCAGAAACTGCCCCTCCCGCTTCAGGAACTCCCTGATCGCGCGCTTGTCCGCCCGATCCCTTACCTCGTACGTTCTCTTCATCGTGGTGGCTCCGTGTTGGGGTTTTTGCCTACCCGAGCCTATCGGCCCGGGACCCCCGGAGCCACCACTTTTCTTTCTCCCCTATCAGGGACCTTCAACTACGGTTGGGACAGCTTCCCGAGGGTGGTTATCCGTCTGGAGGGGTGGCAGAGCGGTGCAATGCACCGGCCTTGAAACTCTATCTGAGCTTTCCGGCTGAGTCCCCCTAGGTACGAAAGAGCCCGTCCCAGTTGGCTTCCTGGGATAGGCCTTTCTTCGTGAGTCCCGCTGAGTGTGACTCAATCCCGCTGGTCAGGGGACAGTTTGGGGGACATCCCTTTCGGTTCAGGCAGCTTGCAGGACTAACCGACACCGTAACCGACACCGTCTCACCGGGCTGCACGATCTGCCGCACTTGCCGATTCGCGATGCCGGGATCTGCCGGCACTCAACAGCGGGGAAACGGCATCGAACAGCGGGAGTTATGGCGGGAGTCCTGCATTCGGTCTATCGCAAGACCCCGCCCGATCATGTGAGACCACAGCGGGGCTTCCAAGCCGATCTTGCCCCCTCCTCCTCTCGCGCACATCCTGCGAGATGACCGAGCAATCCTCCGGCAGACTCTACTCCGCCCGTTACGAAGTATTGGCCGCGCACCGCTGCAGGGCCGCGCACGCCTACGTCACGATACGTATGTGCTCACAAACTCGATCGAACCACGGTGTGTGAGTCGTCACGACTCGTTCAAGAGGGACCGCCATGGAACTGCGCCGCTATCGCCCATTGGCCCTGTTGCTGTTGGTGCTGCACCTCGCTGGATGCTACTCGTGGCAACCTGTCACGGTCAGCCCTCGACAGCTAATCGAGGAGGCAGCGCCCGACCACATCAGGATCTTCAAAGCTGACGGCGAGCGGATGGAGCTTAGAAACCCACAGGTCGAGTCTGATTCCCTTACTGCCCGGATCTTCAGTAATCTCCGCACTGGGACTGTCAGGATCGCGCTTGCGGACATCACAGCAGTTGAATGGAGACGCCTGCAGGTGGGGAAGACGGTGTGGGCGATCGTCCCGGTTCTCCTTCCGGTTCTCTCCCTTTTCTTGGGGCGTCTACTGGGATCAAAAAGATGGTCGGACTCGCAATCTCGGTGTTGATCATAGGCGGCGAGGTCGGTCCATTGCTTCCGCTCGATGGGCTTCGTCAGCGTGATCATCGTGAGCGCGCTGTTCGCGCTGGGGCTGCGGTTGGTGTTGCTGTAGGATCTCGCGCTCTGCTGAACTGAGCCGCATCTTGGGGTCCATGCCCGACCCCGTCACCCGCCTGAACGCAGCCCTCTACAGGGCCGCTACCGCATCGAGCGTGAGTTAGGAGAGAGCGGGAGGGCGATGTGACTAGCTCAAAGGAGCGTCGTCTTCTCGCCGTGATGTTCACCGATGTTGTGGGCTACACGGCACTGATGCAGCGGGACGAGAAAGCGGCCCGCATCGTCCGACGACGCCACCGGCAGGTGTTGGAGGCGGCTGTTTCGGCGCACGGCGGTGATCTGCTTCAGTACTTGGGCGATGGAAGTCTCACCATGTTCCCGAGTGTCGTTGAGGCAGTACGGGCCGCCGTAGAAGTTCAGCACGGTCTCCGCCAGGAACCCGTGGTCCCGTTACGTCTTGGAGTTCGTGTGGGTCACACGCTCTGGCCAGGCGACGCCTGTTGATCCGGGGTACACCTTCACGCCGGGCGAAAGCGCCGGTTGGAGGCTCTCGCCGGACGAGACGCGGGTCGCGTTCGCCAGCACTGTCGATGGCAACACCGACGTGCGGATCAAGCACCTCCCCGACGGACCGGAGGAGAGGATCACGTTCTCGGACGACCCCGACCCCGAGTACAGTCCATTCTGGACGCTCGATGGGCAAAGCGTGACGTATTTTTCGGGTCCCCGCCGCGACGAACACTTGAGCGTGTGGTCCATGCGCGCAGATGGGACGGGAGAGCCAGTACTCGTACTCGATGACGACCGCAGCTTCGCCCAGGGGTCTTGGAGTCCGGATGGCGAGTCGCTGGTGCTCCGTTCAGCAGACAGAAGCGCGGAGAGGGCTGAGCGCGATATCCTGGGTTTCCGTCCGGGCGTGGACAGCGTCGCCGTACCCCTCGTGGCGTCACCGGCGTTCCGTGAGGGTGGAACTGCAATCTCGCCGAATGGTCTCTGGCTTGCTTACAGTTCCACCGAAACGGGCCGCGCCGAGGTATTCGTTCGTCCGTTTCCCAACGTGGACTCGACCAGAGTGCGCGTTTCGACTGATGGAGGCATCGTGCCGGTCTGGGCGAAGAGTGGACGTGAGCTATTCTTCATGAGCCCGGACCGTGGGTTCGTGGCCGCCCAGTTCGATCCGGCCTCTGGTCTGGTGGTGGCGCAGGAGATGCTGTTCACCGTACCGGCGGGATATCTGATGGTATCGGGCGCCAACTCCTACGACGTCAGTTCAGACGGCGAGCGGTTCCTGATGGTCCGCACGTACAGAAGTGATACCCAGGCTGAGGTCGAGTACATCCTCGTCCAGAACTTCTTCGAGGAACTGAAGCGTCTGGTGCCCAATTGAAGGCCCAGATCCCCTGGCTGCGCGTCTTCGTGGAAGGCGTGGTGATCGTCGGTGGTAGGTTGAGCGTCTAACCCCAAAACTGGTGACGGCGTTCTAAGCCACGACGATCTGTTGGCCTACCGAAGTGCGGGTGTGCAGCAGTACCGTGGGCGATGACGCGAAGGAATCGTCAGGGGACACTCTGGGGGACACCCCCCTGCTTGAGAGTGAGGTGGCAAGTGTAGGAAAAGGGCATTAGCCCTTACGTTTGAACGAGTTGGAGGGGTGGCAGAGCGGTTCAATGCACTGGTCTTGAAAACCGGCGGGCGCAAGCCCACGCGGGTTCGAATCCCGCCCCCTCCGTGTTGTAGGACAAGGAGTTACGGCTAGGGTGTCGCTTCCGTTGCCAGCGGACCAACTGGGGTGTTACCCAAACTGTTACCCGGACTGAGGAGTCCGAACCGTGCTCCGACCCGGTCGAAGGATGGTGTCCCGCTGACAGTTGAAGGTGGTGGCTCCGGAGAGTCTCCTTGTTAGCCTGCCTTTCTCATTTCGGCAACCGGTTCATGGTCGTCGAGGTGGGCCCTGAGCATCCAGAGCTGGTCGTAGCCGATGATCCTCCGGTAGCTCTTCTCGGTTTCCACGAACGAGGCCGCAGCCCAGCGCAAGGCCATCGCTCCGTTCTTCCAGTTGGTCACCCTGCGGGTCTTCTGTCTTACGCCCGAGTGGGTGCTGT
>CBDANQ010000018.1:0-11912 GCA_965197725.1 Longimicrobiales bacterium | reverse complement strand
TGATCAATCACTACGGCCTCGACCCGCGGGACCGTAAGGCGCGTCAGTTCCTTTACGAGCAGATCGAGCAGGTGCTGTTGGGTGAAGGAGACGGCGAGGACATCGACACGAGCAGGCAGGGCACGATCGAGTGGTGAGGTGTCTTACGGGGTCAGCACCTCGCGCGCTTGCTCGAGCGCGAACTCGAGGTCCCCCTTCGAGATCGTCAGCGGGGGCGCGAAGCGGATCACCTGATGGTGCGTCTCTTTTGCGAGGATACCGCGTGCGTGCAGCGCCTCGCAGAAGGGGCGCGCGGTGCCGCTCGACTCCTTGATCACCACACCGACCATCAGCCCCTTCCCGCGAACCTCTTCCACGTGCGGAGATTCGAGCGCGCGCAGCTGAGTCATGAACCAACTGCCGAGCTCATCCGCGCGCTGGGGGAGCTTCTCGTCGAAGATCACCTGGAGCGACGCGAGGGCGACAGCGGCGCCGAGCGGGTTGCCGCCGAACGTGGAGCCGTGATCGCCGGGGGTGTAGACATCCATGAACTCCGAGTCGGCGATCGCGGCGGAAACCGGATACACGCCTCCACCGAGCGCCTTGCCGACGATGAGCACGTCGGGGCGCACGCCCTCCCAGTCGCAGCAGAACATGCGGCCGGTCCTGCCGAGACCGGTCTGAATCTCGTCCGCCATGAACGCGACGTTGTGCGCTGTGCACAGCTCGCGGGCCCTGGCGAGAAACCCGTCGGGCGGCACGACGACTCCGCCCTCGCCCTGTAGAGGCTCGACTAGGAAGCCGACGGTGTTCTCGTTGATCGCGGCGGCGAGTGCGTCGGTATCGCTATACGGGATCTCTACGAAGCCCGGTGTGAACGGCCCGAAGCCATCCTTGTACTGCGCCTCGGACGAGAAGCCGACGATGGTCGTCGTGCGCCCGTGGAAGTTGTTCTCGCAGACGATGATCTCGGCCTTGCCCTCGGGCACACCCCTCACCTTGTAGCCCCACTTGCGGACCATCTTGATCGCGGTCTCGACGGCCTCGGCGCCCGTGTTCATGGGGAGCGCCTTTTCGAATCCCGTGGCATCGCACAGAGCCCTCAGGAACGGACCCATCAGGTCATTGTGGAACGCTCGCGACGTGAGCGTGAGCATGCCGAGCTGTTTCGTGGCAGCCGCTATGATGTCCGGGTGACGGTGGCCCTGGTTGAGCGCAGAGTATGCGCTGAGCATGTCCAGATAGCGATCGCCATCGACATCCCAGACCCACGACCCCTCCCCTCGCTCCAGGACGACCGGGAGAGGATGATAATTGTGCGCGCTGAACTCGTCGACTTCGCTCAGGAAAGCGCCGGTCTTCGTCACGGTAGCTGTAGTCATCGTCGTGCTCACTGTGGCATTAACTGTGCGGCTACACAACCTTCGCGTCGACGGACACGCGCATCACGTCACTGCACCGGCGGCCGCGAAGACTCGTCGACCTCCAGCCTGAACACGTCGGGGCGCACACAGTCGCGGCGGCCTGAACGACGGCGGCGCGAACGGTCGTGGTTTCGCTCATCCGCCAACCCCCCGCCTAAACCAACTCAGTCACGACTTGCCCGACCAGGCCGAACGCTCGCAGGCCGTCGACACCGCCCGCCTTCGCATCCCCATGGCGTTCGAGGTTAGCCGCTCATCCGCACTCGGCGTACCCGCAGACGTGGCACTTCTTACACCCCTCCTCGAAGGCGAGGTGCCCGGCGCCACACTCGGGACAGGTACCCATGTCGAAGGCCTGGCCGCCGGAGGCGTAGCTCGACGACTTTGTCTGCGTCGCTGCCTCGCTCGTACTGGGCATCGCGCCGGTCGTGAGCGGCAGCGCCTCCTGTATGCCCTCCTTCTCCTCCACATAGCGCTCGATCGCCTGACCGATCGCGTCAGGCACGGACCGGACCTTGTTCGGTCCGAGACCTACGGCCCGGTCGCACGAGATGCCCAGCAACTGATCCTTCACCTGAGTGATGGGGATGCCCGACCGCAAGGCGAGTGACATGAGGCGGCCGATCGCCTCCGCGTCCGCGTTCGCGGCTCCGCCGGCCTTGCCCAACGTACAGAAGACCTCGAACGGCCTGCCGGTCTCATCCTCATTGATCGTGACGTACAGGTCTCCGAGCGGCGAGTTCATCTTCATCGTGAAGCCGCGCAGCGTCTGCGGCCGTTGACGCTTGTGACGCGCGGCGCCGCGCGTGAGGTCCTGGTCTTGGAGCTCGTGCTTCAGGCGCTCGGTCTCGATTCGGAGGTTGTGCGCCTCCTCGCGGGCGTCAGCGAGGGAGTGCTCGAGCTCGGAGATGCCCGCCGCAGCTTCCGCGTTGTTCGGAACCTGCGCGGTCTTCCCCGTGGAGAGCACCTGCCCCTCCCGCGAGCCGTCGCGATACACCGTCACACCCTTGCAGCCGAGGCTGAACGCGAGCTCGTAGATCTCGCGCACCTGCTCTTCGGTCGCCTCACGTGGGAAGTTCGTGGTCTTGGAGATCGCCGAGTCGGTGTGCTCCTGGAAGGCGGCCTGCATGCGTACGTGCCATTCCGGAGTGATGTCGTGGGCTGTCCGGAAGCTCCGCTGCACCTCTTGGGGGACGTCCTCGAAGTGAATGTGACCCTCGTTGGCGATCTTCTCCATCAACTCTTCGGAGTACCAGCCCCCCTCTTCGGCCACGCGCACGAAATCCGGATTCACATCCGGCATGAGCACGCCCGCCTGGTTGCGCATGAACGCGACCGCGAAGAGCGGCTCGATACCACCGGAGCATCCCGCGAAGATCGAGATGGTGCCAGTCGGTGCAACCGTCGTCAGGTTGCAGTTCCGCAGTTCGCGCATGGCACGGACCCTGGTACCGTCAGGCCGTGTGGCAGCCTTACGATCGGGGCCCCAGATCGAGTGCTCCCATGCGGGGAAGACGCCTCGTTTCTCCGCGAGCTTCTCGGAGGCCTTCCGGGACTCTTCGTTCAAGAACTCCATCACGCGACGAGCGAGTGCCACGCCGTCCTCGGAGTCGTAGGCGATGCCGAGGCGGACCAACATGTCGGCCCAACCCATCACGCCAAGCCCGATCCGCCGGATGTTCTGTGCAAGGTCGTGGATCTCCGGCAGCGGGTAGCAATTCGCGTCGATGACGTTGTCCAAGAAATGCGTCGAGAGGTGGACCACCGTCCGGAATGCATCCCAGTCGATGCCTTCACCGGGATCGACACCCGGCCTCGCATCTTCCTTCACGAACTTGCCGAGGTTGATGCTGCCGAGATTGCAGACGTCATACGGGAGCAGCGGCTGCTCGCCACACGGGTTCGTCGCTTCGTAGCTGCCGATCGCCGGAACCGGGTTGTATTCGTTCGCCCGATCGATGAAGAAGGTACCGGGCTCACCGGTGAGCCAGGCACCGTGGACGATCATGTCGAAGATCTCGCTCGCGCGCTCCTGGCCGACGACTTCACCACTCTTCGGGCTCACGAGATCGTACGTCTCGTCGTTGCCCACCGCATCCATGAACACGTCGGTGATCGCCACGGAAATGTTGAAGTTGGTGACCTGCGAAGTGTCGTTTTTGCACCTGATAAACGCACGGATGTCGGGGTGGTCGACGCGCAGGATGCCCATGTTCGCCCCGCGACGGGTACCACCCTGCTTCACGACGTCGGTGCTCGCGTCGTACAGCTTCATGAACGACACGGGGCCGGACGCGACCCCCATCGTCGACCGGACGCTCTCACCCTCTGGACGCAGGCGGGAAAAGCCAAATCCGGTGCCACCCCCCGACTGGTGCACGAGCGCCATGGCGGTGAGCGTGTCGTAGATACCGCTGCGACCATTCGAGAGCGCGTCCTCGACCGGAAGCACGAAGCACGCGGAGAGCTGGCCGAGGGGACGGCCCGCGTTCATGAGCGTAGGAGAGTTCGGCTCAAACGTGCCGTTGGTCATGAGGTCGTAGAACTGGCGGGCGACCTCATCCACCCCGGCCTCCGACGCTCCGTAGTCCACGTCGACGTCCGCGATGGTCCGGGCCACACGCCAGAACATCACCTCCGCCTCCTCATCGGGGTCGCCTCCCGCATCCTTCTTCAGGTAGCGGCGGGCGAGGACGATGCGGGCGTTTTCCGTCAGCTCCGCAGCGGGCAGATCGTCGGGAAAGACATCGTCGAAGATCACGGACTCACAGGGGGGGCGGGGCTCGTGAACGCGCGGCATGGTCTCGTCCAGACTCCTTGTGGACTACGTGGTGGAAAACAGTGGAAACAAGAGTTGAAAAACGGCGGGAAAGCGCCCCCGCCGTGGCTGCTGATGTGTAAAACCCCTATGACGCTACTAGATATCGAGCACGTCCATAGTACGGACACTACATCTTGGGGTCAAGTAGGGATTCGGGACGCTTCGAGGGCTCGAGGGTAGCCCCTAAGAAGGGCACGCCCAAGCGTAGGTATACCCGCGCTCCGTCGCCTTCGACCAGAGGGACTGCCACGCCAGTGCGAAACCGCATCGTGACTTTGTAGAAGGTCAGCACCTGCGCGGTGACCTCAGCGCCCACGGACGCCAACGCGCGTAGTGCCGGGTTCTTGAAGCCGCCGGGAGAGCTGTCGGGGCCCCAAGCGTTCCCGGCGTCCCCGAATACCGACGCGAAGACGCGATCGAAGTGGAGCGGCCACGCCCCCACGCCTCGATTCACGAGCACCAGTGGTATCCGATACTCCACTGAGGCCGCCCATGCGTAACGGCCGAGGCGCGAAAACGTGTCGTATCCCCGGACCGGGAGAAAGATCGGGCCCCCGCCGAAGAGATCGAGTCCCGACACGCTCTCAGAGGTTCCGGACGCACCGCCGACCTCGAAGTGACCGGCTACCGCGTTGGGTCCACGGGCTACTCCGAAACTGCCCTGGAGCGCGAACACGTGCGACGCGTATCCGGGACCGGCGACCGGCACATAGACCCGCGCGCGCCCGATCACGTCGTCTACGGAACGGTCGGCCCCGATCACGCCCGCGAGGGTGTCAGGAAGGTTCAGTTCGTTCAGCGTGCGTGCGCGTAGGAATAGCGTCGCGCCGCGGGCGTCGCCCATCTGGAATGAATGGGCGCGAGCTGTCGAATACGTCACGGAAACGCTGAAGTCGCTCAACCGTGTGCTCGGACGGTTGAGGCGATAGCGCCTCGATGGCTCGAGCGCTTCGTCAAGCCGTTCTCGGTATTCCCAGACCAATCCGCCGGAGAGTGTCAGACGGAACGAGCTTCGCCAAGTCGGCCGACTGAAGGAGGCAGACGCCAAAACATCGCGCCGCCGCTCCAGCACGAAGAGCCTGTCGATGGGCGAGTCGGCATCGCGCTGCGCGATCAACGAAGGGTCGTCCCCCCACGACTGACGAGCCGTCAGACTGATGACCGGATCACCGAGGCCGGCGAAGGAGTATGACGCTCCCCCCTCGGCTTTCCCGCCGGACGTGAAGACCCGCCCGAAGGCGGAATAGCGGTGCCGGCCGACGAGATCGACACCGGTCGTCCGCGCGCCGACACCGAAGCCCAACAACTGTCGCTGCGGAATGAAGTGCTCACCGACTTGGCGAGCACGCGCGTCCACGGGCTCCCGCAGGACCGGCTCCCAGTACCGGGGCCAGAGCGTGGGGCCGGAGGAGTAGTGTGCGAGTTCATGCGTGATGAGGAGGGCCATCCAGTCGTCGATATATGCGAGGGAGGGATCATCGATGGGCTGACGGGCGAAAACGGTGATGCGGTTCGAAGGGTTCAACCGAGCGGACCCATCGGAGACGTCGATGTGATCGGTCACCAGCAGGTCGATCATCCCGCTCGGTGCCTCGATGAACTCAGCGGAGAGCTCGTCGTAGGCGTGCTCCGCGACGCCGGCGGCTCGGCGCCCCAGTGTCTCCAGCTCGGCCGGGAACGTCACCCGGAAATGCTCTGTCTCGAGCGTACGCCACGATTCGTCGGGCGGCACCTGGGCGGAAACGGGCGCGGCGGAAACAGCGAGCAGCACAAGTGCTCGAGAGAACTTGATAACGCACGATGCCCTCGCCACCCTTTCCAGCACGTCGCACCTTGACTTCATCGCCCATGCCTCCCAAACAGAGCCTCTGGTTTCGCCTTGGCTACGCCCTCGAGCGGGCCCGAGAGGGTCCGCCCGCGGCGGGTCGATCGCTCAAGGGGCTCGCCGCGCGGCAAGCTAAGCCGTTGAGCGCCGAGGGCGAGAGCGGCCCAGCGCTGGCGTGGCCCACCATCGACGACGTCGTGGCGTCTGGCGCCACGGCCGCCGTGGCCAAAGTGTTGAACGGCTGGAAGCCACGGAGGAAGACCGCAACGCTGCGCTTGTTGCGTGCTGGCGTGGCCGGGGCCGGGGCGGCTCTCATGGTCGACCTGCTCCGGCCGCTGCTTCGCGGCGAGTCGGGCGTGGGTCCGCTCGACAGGGAGACGGGCGATCGCCTCTTGGCCGGCATTGGGCAGGGCCTCGTCTACGGGGCGGTGGTGGAGCCGCGAGTGCCCGGACCAACGCTGGTAAAAGGCGCGCTCTACGGAACCGCGGAATATGCCGTCGACACCGCCGGGGGCCTCTCCCGCTTGCTCGGGGCGCACGCCCCCCAACACCGCCTGCCCGTGATCGGACACCTCCTGGAGGATCTCGATCCGCACGACCGCGCGTATGTCGAGCATGTGATCTTCGGCGTCGCGCTCGCGCTCCTCTACGGGTCCAGCCCGTCGAGCAACGGAATCCGCATCGACGTCGACGACGAGTAGCCCACGCCGGGCGCACCCGCCAAGGCGAAATCGGTCGTGCAGCCGTCGATCTGCACGTCGCCCCCGCTCGGCGCCCCGAAGCCGCGCTCGGAAGGGGGACGGACACCCAGCAGGTACGACGGCGCCTCGGCGCTCCCAAACGCCCGCACCGAACAGAACGCCTGCGGATACCGTTGGAGCGCACCACCCACGTACCGCCTCGCGAGCCCGTCCCACTGATCGAGCAGCAGGTACCGCGCGCCGAGTCGGTCGGCTTCCGTAAGCTGCACCGCTGGATCGTCGTCGAAGGGGAAGACACGGCTCGGGATCCCAGAGAGCACGTAGAAGAGCCGAGGCTTCCTCGTTATGACCGCCGAACCTTCAGGAAGCGCCTCGCCCATCCACTCCGCCGCCGTAGCGAAGTCGCCGACGCCCGACCCATAGCAGGCCCACGCACCTCCGGATCTGGTCGCGTTGGCACAAGCAGAGGCCTGTTGCACGGAGGCCATCCAATCCCTACCCGCCGGGAGCAATACCGTGGACATCACGGCGACGATGAGAGCGCTTCCGCCCGTTCCACCGACCTTGCTCGCAATCGTTCGCAGCGTAAGTGCCGCGAAAAGGAAGAAGAGCGGATAGAGCGGGAGCGCAAACCGGTCGCCCGACCAGACCTCGGGCCAGAGCAGGATTAGGCCGGCGTACAGAGGCAGGAATAGCTCGGCAACCCCGACGCGCTCCCTCGAGCTCCGAAACCATCCGTAGAGCGCCGCGACCGTGATGAGGACTCCGAACGCCGCAACGCCGCCTCCGCTCCCTCCGAGGATTCCTCCGGGACCGTGCGCGCTCATGTACGCCCAGGAGTTGTTGAGCGCGCGGCTCACGAGCCCGCCGACACCCACCGTGCCGAGCGCCGGCTGATAAGGGTCGACCATCCAGAACTCGGTACCGTACTCGGGAACGCCTTCGCCGCGCCCGCGCAACCACCAGAGCAGTGCCGGTATGCCGACCGCCAGGGCGCTGCCGCCCAGCGCACGCCATCGTTTCCTCAGTCCGAACCAGACGAACAGAGCGACCAGGAGCGGCAGCCCGGCCGAGCGCGTGAAGTACGCCAGGCCCACCGCCGCCACACCGCCGACGATCCACCACCACTTCGTGTCGTCGGAGTCCGCACCCTCCAGAGCCCAGAGCGCGGCCATGCTGAACGCGACGAAGAGAGGATCGGACAGGATCCAGTGGCTGTAGTACACGACCGCTGAGGAGATCGCGAGCAGCAGCGAGATCCCGAACGCAGGCCAGGGACCGAGCCGGCGCTCGGCCCAAAGAAACGTGAACCCTACGGCGGCGACGGTCGAGAGCGCAGTGACCGCCTTCAGCGCCGTCCAGGTCCGGACGCCGAGCAGGAGCAGGACCGCGAGAAGGCCTGGAAAGACAGGCGGATACTTCGTATGCGGGAGGCCAGCGGGATCATAGAGGTCCGTGTACGTACCTTGTTGCGCGAGTGAGAATGCGAGGGTCACGTACGCCGCGTTGTCTCCGCCGTTGTGGGGCGCGGGGTTGAACGCCGCGACCACCAGCACCGCCGACGCGAAGAGGCTGATCGCGAGCGCGAGCAGACGAGAACGACGACGGTCACTCACCGGTCCAGATCTCCCAGCACCGTCGTGAGGGCGCCGGCGGCGTCCTCGAGTCGTCGAGTCGCTTCCTCCCGATCGACATTCAGGCGTCCCATCACCAGCGCGGTCTTCACGTGGCCGCGTGCCCGTTCGAGCAGGCTCGCCGCGTCGGGCCGCTCGAGATCGAGCGTCTCGGAGAGAATGCGCACACCCCGGTCCCGCAGCTTCTCGCACGTGACCTGTAGATCGACCATCAGGTTGCCGTAGACCTTCCCCAGCCGGACCATCGCTCCGGTCGTGATGGTGTTGAGCACCAGCTTCGTCGCGGTACCGGCCTTCATGCGGGTGGACCCGGTGATCACCTCGGGGCCCACCAGAGGCGCGACCACGACGTCGTGCCCCTCGAGCAGCTCCCTGGACGGACGGGTGCACAGCAAGAAGCCGGTCTTGGCCCCACGCTCGCGCGCGCGGGCGAGCGCCGCGTGCACATAGGGCGTCGTGCCCGAGGTGGCGATGCCGAGCACGAAGTCGTCCGCGCTGACCTCGATCTCGTCGATCGCGGCCCCGCCGTCCTCGCTTTGGTCCTCGGCACCCTCCCTCGCGCGGACGAGCGCCTCGTACCCACCCGCGATGATGCCTCGTACCATCTCGGGATCGGTGCCAAACGTCGGTGGCATCTCCGCGGCATCGAGGACCCCGAGCCTTCCCGAGGTGCCTGCGCCCACGTAAATGAGACGCCCCCCGGCCCGGAACGCGGCCTCGGCGAGCTCCATCGCGCGGGCGATCGCCTCACGCTGCTCACGTACCGCGGCGGCGACCATGCCGTCCTCCGCGTTGATGAGGTCCACGATGCCCAGAGCGTCCAATTCGTCGATACGGCTGGACCGGGCATTCCGTTGTTCTGTGAGGCGGGGATCGCGCATAGCGCTTGTCGGTACGTGAAGGCACACGGTTTCTTCTCGGGCGCCGAACAGTAGTCCAAGCGGAGCGAACGCGGCAACGCACCCCCTTGTATGACGACGAATAGGTAGTTTCGTTGGGTACACAGGGTCGGTAGCCCGTCCCGCCTAGGGTCCTAGAGACCGATTGTTAGCGTGGGCGCCGTCCCTTCTAGCAGTCCGTGGAAGAAATAGGTTCCCAGCGGATGATGGGTGGGAGAGAAGGCAGACACGCGGGGGCTGTGTTGTTGTGCAAGAAGCGGGTTTTGGGGTCTGACGAGGCGATATTCGGCCCAAGGAAGGCGAAATAGCGCCGAATACGGCGGAAAAAGCGCGAGACGCGGGTTGTAACCTGAGTTGCGAGCGCAGCTTGTACGGTAGCGAGGCCCTGTAACGCACGGGGGGTTCCAACCCCGAACCGCTTGCGCATGAGAAGGCCGAGGTTGAAGGCCGCCGCGTGGATCAACATCCGTTTTCGAATCTCCTCCTGGCCCCGTATGTGGACGCGACGCAGCCCTCCGGTCACAAGCAAGTGCGCAAACCCCCGCTCCACCTTCTCGCCGCGCTGGCGCAGCAGCCGCATCCCCCGGTTGCCGCGGATCCGGCGGCGGTTGTCGTAGGTCGGCGTCTGCGCGTCCCGGTTGTTCTTCCATTTCCGGCGCCCGCGGTTGGGCTCGCTCACATAGCTGCGCAGCTCCCGCTCCTTCACGCCCGTCATGGTCTTGTTCGAGTGGTAGCCTTTGTCGGCCACCACTTCCTCGGGCTCTACCTGCACTACTTCCAGCTGCCGCTCTGCCTCGTCCAGCGTGTTGGGCAGCGACGCCACATCTCCCCCGTCCATCGTCTGCACCGTCACCGCCACAAGCGCACCGGTCTCCATGTCGACCGCCTGCTCCAACTTGTGCGCCAGGCGCGTCCTGCCGTCCTTCATCTTCGTGATCCGCGCCTCCGGGTCGTGCGGATGCACCCAGTCCTTGTTCGAGCCCTTCTTCGGACGCTTCCGGTCCAGCGTCGTCAGATCCTTGCGCGTCGGCGTCTCGATCCCCGACGCCCGGGCCACCTGCTCCAGCCATTCATCGTAGCCCAACCCGTCGTCGCGCCGCACGATCGTGCGCATCGCCGCATTCGCCTCCAGCGTCGTCGAGTCGACGCCCAGCGTCTTGCCGCTCAGCAACCCCGACCCCTTCAGCAGCTCCAGCACCCGCCCGAACACCGCCGCGTGCGCTTCCACGCTCAGGCGCTTGCGCGTCTTCGACAGGGTCGAATGCTCCGGCGGGTTCTTCGCCCACCCGTATCCCAGAAACTCACGCAACGACAACGAGTCCCCACACCGCCAGGCAATGCCCCGCTCCGAGCCGATCCCTTCCAGGTAGCCCACCATCATCATTCGGAAATACACCCCGGGAGCAATCCCCGGCCGACCCCGATTGTCCGCGTAGAACTCACGGCATGCCTCTTCCGCGAACTCGTCAAACCCGCTTTTCGCCAGAAGCTCGTTCAAGGCCCAGTAGAACGGGTTGTCCAAGGCCCGAATCTCGCTCGCCACCACGAACATCTCGCCCTGCCGAGCCTCGGGCCGCTTGCCTACCGCCATCGCCGTCCTCGCTGCAAAAACCCTCGTGTCCTCCTGATTTAACACAACAGCGATGACCGGACTTTATCCACGGTCTGCTAGTACTCCTTCCAAGACGATCACCAGTGGCACCCGTAGCCGTGCTACGGAAGGAAAGGGATCAGATGAAGAACCTCACGGCGGTACTCATGACGCTGGTAGTGCTCGCGTTCATGGTGCTGATGGGCGTGAGGGTGGTTGGCGTTCCCCCCGTTAGCGGAACGTGGGAACACGGCGAGCCGGAACATTGGACGTGGCTCCGTCTTGTGGAGGAGGATGGCCGGGTGGCTGGAGACCTGTCCGGGACCTTGAAGGAGGCCATGACGCGGGCCTCCAGTGCGCTCCCCCTACATGTGGCCGGGTCTTGGGATAATCCGTACTTGGAGTTGGAGCTAGGGGGCTTCTACTACCACATGGGTGAGGCGGGAGGCGTGTGCTCCATAGCGGGGGAGGTGGAAGGCGGAGGCGACCGGTCCCTGCTTGCGGAGTGGTTAGGGCGCCGGCACCCGTACCGGTTGGTTGCCGTGATCCGGTGCCCGGAGAAGGAGCCGTTCCGCATGGTCCTTGAGCGGGTCCGGGAATGAGCCCCCGGACGTGCGGGAGGCCGGTGACCCCGTTGCGCGGGGGCCGCTGATGGGGTGATGACACCCGCCCGCTACCTTGGCCGCTCACTCCGGCAAGGAGCGGAGCACCATGACAAAGGAGGAAGCGGCGGCGGCCATCGCGCTGGCGGCGGAGATCAAGCGGCGGGCACAGGGACCGGACCACATGGCCCGTGACGGCGTGACGTGGACAGACTTGCGAGAGGAAGCGGAGATCGCCGAGCATAGCAACACCCCGGCATGCGGTGGTGTGGAGGAGGACATGACCCCAATCCCCGTCCCCCGAGCTGCTGGCAATCCGAGGGCCATGACGATGGCTCCGCTATGCTGGATCGCAATGGACGCTGATGGCGAGCGCTGGATGCGGGTGCGATTATGGGGCAACTCTGGGGGCACAATACAGATATCCCGAGCAGAT
>CBDANQ010000017.1:0-78219 GCA_965197725.1 Longimicrobiales bacterium | reverse complement strand
TGGGCCCATTCACCGCCATGAGTATCTACGTGGTGGGCGAAACGATGGCGCGCGACCTCCTTCTGGCGACGGTGGTCGCGGTTCTCGCCACGGCGTTCCTGGAGGTCCGGCACCTGCACAATCCGGGGGACATCCTCAACTTCTTGATCGGGCGGTATCGGTTCCCGGTAGCGGAGAGACGCATCTTCCTGTTCGCGGACCTCGCGGACTCGACCTCTATCGCGGAGCGCCTCGGCGACATGACGTACAGCCGCTTCATCGGTGATTGCTACAGAGACGTGGCGGAAGCGATCCTCGCGTGGCGCGGGCACGTGTATCAGTACGTTGGCGACGAGGTGGTGATCAGTTGGCCTCTGGAGAAGGGCTTGGCGGACGCGGCGTGCGTCCAGTGCTTCTTCGCGATGACCGACCTGCTGGCGTCGACCCGAGCTCGGTACGAGGAGATCTACCGAGTGACACCCCGCTTCCGCGCAGGACTGCACGGCGGCTCGGTGGTCGCGACGTGGGTGGGGCTCGCCAAGACCGAGCTCGCGTTCCACGGCGATGCCCTCAATGCGACCTCGCGCATACAGGGTCTCTGCAAGGAGCACGGCGAGTCGTGCATCGTATCGGCTACTCTGATGGACAGCCTGACGCTTCCGAGCGACCTCCGCGCCCGATCTCTCGGCGGGGCAGGCCTGCGCGGGAAAACTGAATCGATGGAGCTATTCGCGATCGACCGAGCGCCCGTGGGCGCGGATTGAGCTAGGGTCTGAGCCAGGGGATGTCTCGCGCCTCCTTGAGCGCGAGCGACTCCGGTCTACCTTCACACATGGCCGAATACGACACCCTCTCATGCGGCAGTGGCGGGCAGCAAAGTCCCGCCACCCTGACTCCCTCCTCTTCATCCGCGTGGGGGATTTCTATGAGCTCTTCCACGGCGATGCGGAGGAGGGCGCGCGTCTCTTGGGACTCACTCTCACGTCCCGAAACAATGGGGCGGCGGCCAAGGTCCCGCTGGCTGGAGTGCCGGTCAGGGCGCTCGATGACTACCTGTCGAAGCTGGTGCGACTCGGTCGCCGAGTAGCGATTTGCGACCAGGTCGAGGACCCCGCGCTCGCGACGGGCATCGTGAAGCGCGAGGTCACGGAGACGGTGACGCCCGGTACCGTGCTTGCGGACAATCTGCTTGCCGAGCGAAGAAACAACTTTCTCGTGGCGCTCGTGAGGCCGTCGGCCGACGTCTTTGCGCTTGCGGCACTCGATGTGTCCACCGGTGAACTCACGGCGCAGATGGTGCCGGCGGAGGAGCTGCACGCGGAGTTGGGTCGAATCGAGCCGTCCGAACTGCTCTTGCCGCGCTCGCTCGAGGACGCAAAGGAGCTGGATGCCGCCGCTGCGTCGTCCGTCGTGCCGCGCACCGTCCGTGACGACTGGATGTTCGAGGCGGATGTGTCGACGGATGAGCTGCTGCGCGTCTACCGGCTGCAGTCGCTGGACGGGTTCGGTTTCGAGCCCGACGAACAGCCGCTCATTCGAGCCATCGGCGCGTTGGTACAGTACCTGAAGGAGATCAGGCCAGCTGGCGTGACCCACCTCCAGCCACCGCGTCTTCGCCGTTGGGGCCGTGTCATGCTGCTCGATGACATGACGCGTCGGAATCTCGAGCTGATCGAGCCCGCTCCGCGGTGGGGAGGAGGGCGGCACCCTGCTCGACGTGCTCGACCTCTCCGTGACCGCGATGGGGGGCGACTTCTCCGGCGCTGGATCCTCGAGCCGCTCGTGGTCGCCGACGAGATCTGGCAGCGGCAGACGCCGTGCGCGACTTCGTGGAACACCCTGAGCTGTGCGAGCGCCTGCGAAACGCGCTCTCTGAGGTCACGGATTTGGAACGCTTGGCGGGCAAGATTGGCACCGGTCGCGTGGCTCCAAGGGACCTGCTCGGACTGAGGCGCTCACTCGAGCGACTTCCCGCGATCCGAGCGCTCGGAGCCGAGGCCGAGGCCGAGATGGTCGTGGATCTGTGCGGAGAGCTCGATTGCTTGGAGGAAGTTCGCGACTTGCTCCGGCGGGCGATCTCGGACGACCCACCGGCGGCGTTGCACGACGGTGGTGTGATCCGCCAGGGATGGTCCGACGGACTAGACGACCTGCGTTCCGTCCGTGACGGGGCTCGGGAATTCATCGCCAGTCTGCAGGTCCGTGAGCGGGAGCGCACCGGCGTCTCCTCGCTCAAAGTCGGCTTCAACAAGGTCTTCGGGTACTACCTGGAAGTAAGCAAGACGAACACGGCCAAGGTCCCCGAGGACTACGTGCGCAAACAGACGCTGACCAACGCCGAGCGGTACTTCACGCCCGAGCTGAAAGAGTGGGAGGAGAAGGTCTTCGGAGCGGAGGACCGCATCATCCAGCTCGAGACCGAACTCTTCGCCGAGGTGCGTTCACGGGTCGGTGGCGTGGTCACCCGACTTCAGGACAGCGGCGCCCGGCTCGCCACGGCGGACGTGCTCACCGCGTTTGCCGAGGTCGCGACGCGGCAGGGATACATCCGTCCGATAGTCCACACCGGCTTCGACCTGGCGGTGCGCGGAAGCCGGCATCCGGTGGTCGAGACCATGATGCCACGGGAGGAGTTCATACCCAACGATCTGGCACTGACGGAAGAGGGCTGGATCATCGTGCTCACGGGACCCAATATGGCGGGCAAGAGCACCGTGCTGCGCCAGATCGGGCTGATCCAACTGCTCGCCCAGATTGGGTCGTTCGTGCCCGCCGATGCGGCCAAGCTGCCGGTCACGGATCGGATCTTTACGCGTGTTGGGGCTTCGGACAACCTCGCCCGCGGGCAATCGACCTTCATGGTGGAGATGAGCGAGACCGCGGCGATCGTGCACGGTGCCACGGACCGTAGCCTCGTGTTGCTCGACGAGATCGGCAGGGGAACCTCGACCTACGACGGGGTCTCGATCGCGTGGTCGGTCACCGAGCATCTGCACGAGAAGATCGGAGCCAAAGCCATCTTCGCGACGCACTACCACGAGCTCACGCAACTCGGCGATCTATTGGATGGTGTGAAGAACATGAACGTCTCGGTCCGGGAGGTCGGAGACGACATCGTGTTCTTGCGGCGACTCATGGACGGAGGGGCCGATCGCTCCTATGGAATCCAGGTCGCTCGGCTCGCGGGACTCCCCGACGGGGTCGTCGCGCGAGCTCGGGAACTTCTCGAAGAGTTGGAGGGAACACATACGAGTCGCGGGGAGGGTCTCGGCCGTCACGGCGTGCATCGGCCCGGTTCAGAGGCTCCGCTCGATCAACTCTCGATGTTCCGGGTGGAGCACCCTCTCGTAGGTCGCCTGCGTGCCCTGGATCCTGACAACCTGACTCCGAAGGAAGCTCTCGCACTCCTCTACGAACTGAGGAAGGCCGCGACAGGCGGTGACGATTGAAGCGAAATCACGACTCTTGGCCGCGCGGTTCGGGCGCCGTAGCTGCCGCGCTGGTGGTAGGCCTCGCATGCGGAGGCGAAGGCGAGATCGAGCAGCCCACGCCGCTGTACGGGGACGTGCCCATCGACTATCCGATCCAGCTTTGGGATCAGGACATGGAAGGGCAGACGCTGCTACGGGTACGCGTCTCGGACACGGGCGCGGTGGACTCGGTCGAGGTTGTGGGGTCGTCCGGATACGAAGCCTTCGACTCGGCGGCGGTCGCCGGGGCTCGCGATCTGCGCTTCAGCCCCGCGCGCCGAGACGGTGAACGCATCGAGGTCTGGGCGACCGTGCCGGTTCGTTTCTCGAAGCGCCCCAGACCCGATACGGCACGTGTCTTGCCACTGATGGACGCATGAGCCCGCCCCGCCATCCCGTGAATCTCTGAATGTCCAAACGACACCAAGAACCGTACGACTCCATCCTCGACCTGATCGGTTGGACACCCATGGTCCGACTCTGGTCGGTCACCGATGGAGCGCACACGCCCCTGTACGTGAAGTGCGAGTTCATGAACCCCGGCGGCTCGATCAAGGACCGGATTGGACTGGCGATGTTGGAGGCTGCGGAGCGCGACGGTTCCCTCGAGCCCGGCGGCACGATCGTTGAGGCGACCGGGGGAAACACAGGCCTCGCGCTTGCCATGGCCGCGTCGCTCAAGGGGTATCGCTGTATCTGCACGATGCCGGACAAGATGAGCAGTGAGAAGGTCAAGCTGCTGAGGGCCTTCGGCGCGGAGGTGATCATCACGCCGACCGCGGTCCCGCCCGACCATCCGGACCACTACCTGCAGAAGGCGCGCTCGATCACGGCGGAGACACCGGGCGCGGTGATGGCGGATCAGTTCTACAACCAAACGAATCCCGACGCGCATCACGACACGACCGGCCGGGAAATCTGGGAGCAGAGCGGAGGGCGCGTGACCCACTTCGTCGCCTCCGCGGGTACCGGTGGCACGATCAGCGGTGTGGGCCGCTACCTCAAGGCCAAGAATTCGGCCGTGAGGATCGTCGGGATCGATCCGGAGGGTTCGGTGATCGCTCCCTTCTTCAACACGGGAGAGGTGGTCGAGGGACACCCGTACAAGCTCGAGGGTATCGGGAACGACAAGATCCCGGGTACGCTCGACCTCGACACCGTCGACGAGTATCGGACCGGGGACGACGGTGAAGCGTTCCGGATGGCACGGCGCCTGACCCGAGAGGAAGCACTGTTTGCGGGCGGCTCCTCCGGATTGCTGGTGCACGGTGCGATTCAGGTCGCGAAGGAGCTGGACGATCCGGACGCCTTCGTGGTCACGCTCCTGCCTGACTGGGGAGAGCGCTACCTCAGCAAGGCGTACGACGACGACTGGATGCGCGACAACGGTTTCCTGCAACGGCCTCGGCGCTCGACAGTTGGCGAGTTGGTGCGCGCGAAGGAGGGAGATGTTCCGGAGCTCATCATCGTCGAGCCCACCACTTCGGTCCGGATCGGCCTCTCCACGATCACCGCGCATGACATCGGGCAGCTGCCGATCGTGCTCGAGGGCGAGTGCGTCGGCTCGGTCACCGAGACCCGGTTGATGGCCCAGGTGATCGAAGACCCATCGCTGCTCGACAGGCCGGTTGAGACCGTCATGGGCGCTCCCTTCCCGGTCGTGGATGGCCATGTCGACTCGGCTGAGGTTCGTCATCTACTCACCCGCGAGAACGCGGCGTGCCTCGTCCGCGAGAACGGGTCCCTATCTGGGATCATCACGCGCTACGACGTCATCCGTGCTCTGATCGCATGAGGATCGCCGTCCTGATGGGCGGGACCTCGGACGAACGCGAGGTCTCCCTCTCGTCTGGGGCGCAGGCCGCGTGCGCACTGCGAGAGGCGGGTCATGACGTTGTCGCCGTGGACACCGCACACGGACCGCTCAGCCGAGACGAAGAGAGGCGCTTGCTGAGTGGGGGCGTGCACGCGGCGCCACCCGGTGGCGAGCGACCTGGCGCGTCTCGATGAGCGCCACACCGTGGCGCTGACGCGAGACCCGTCACTCCAGGACGTCGACGTTTTCTTCTTGGCGCTTCACGGGGGCTCGGGAGCGAGGACGGCACCCTTCAGGCGCTGCTCGACGTCGCCCGCGTGACCTACACGGGTAGCGACCGGCTCGGGTGTTCCTTGGCGATGGACAAGGAGGTTAGCAAGCGCCTCCTACGAGACGCGGCGGTGCCGACCCCCGATTGGATGACCGGCCAACCTACGGAGGCGGAGGTGGTCGAGGCGCTCGGTCTACCGGTGATCGTGAAAGCGTCAGGCGGTGGCTCGTCGTTGAGGCTGATCCTCGCCCACGACCGCCCGGAGCTCGTCGCGGCCATCGAAGAGAGCCGCGGCTGGGACGACGTGGTGCTATTCGAGCGATATCATTCGGGCCGAGAGCTAACGGTCGGGGTGTTGGGAGACGAGACTCTACCAGTAGGGGAGATCATTCCCGAGCACGAGATTTTCGACTACGAGTGCAAATATCAGCCTGATATGGCCCAGGAGATCTTCCCGGCTGACGTCCCCGAGGCGCTTTCGGATCGGCTCGGAGTGCTTGCTCTCACGGCGCACCGCGCGCTGCGTATGCGGGACTACTCCCGGGTCGACTTCATTGTGGACGCGGACGGTCAGCCCTGGTGTTTGGAAGCGAATGCGCTGCCCGGGATGACCGCGAACAGTCTGCTTCCCAAGGCGGCGCGTGCCGCCGGGACGGAGTTTCCGGAGTTGTGCGACCGGATCACCCGGCTTGCGTGCGCAAGAAAGCAAGAACGAGGGTCCATGCTTCGTAAGCTGGGGTAGGTAGGGACAGCCCTCGTCGTGCCAGGAACCTGACCCGAGGGCAGGGGTTTGCATAAGTCCCCTAG
The DNA here is from genome assembly GCA_965197725.1 of Longimicrobiales bacterium. Classification (GTDB taxonomy): domain Bacteria; phylum Gemmatimonadota; class Gemmatimonadetes; order Longimicrobiales; family Gaopeijiaceae; genus UBA1138. The sequence goes on along the minus strand of CBDANQ010000017.1, from coordinate 71,876 downwards.
ACGTACGGATATTCGAAGAACGAAGATGGCGTATTCAAGCAGAAGCTACGGCTTCAGTTTCATGCTCACCCCGATGGTGAAGCGCCTCATGATCGCGAATGTGGCGGTTTTCGCCATGACGCTGATCATCGGGCAGCGCTTCGTTTTCGAGTGGCTCGCCTTCCAGCCCACGCGGATCTTCTTCCGCCCGTGGGGACCGCTTACGTACATGTTCCTTCACGGCGATTTGATGCACCTCGCCGTGAACATGCTCATCCTGTTCTTCTTCGGGCCGCCGCTCGAGGGACGTTGGGGCGAACGGGAGTTCCTCCGTTTCTATGTGATCTGTGGCCTGGGGGGTGTGGCGCTGAGCTACCTGTTCCTCCCCAACATGGTCGTCGGAGCCTCCGCCGCGATGTACGGGGTCATGCTCGCGTTCGCGATGAACTGGCCGGACGCACCCATCTACGTTTGGGGCATCTTCCCCGTCAAGGCGAAGTATCTGGTAGGCTTCTTCTTCGTGCTCAGCGCGCTGAGCACGTTCCAAGGCGCAGGCGCGGGCGGTGGAGTAGCGCACTTCGCCCATCTCGGCGGCCTGATCGCCGGCTTCCTCTATATGAGGTCCGACTGGCGGCCGGGTGGGCAGTTGGCCCGCATCAAGAAGGCTGCCACGCGTTCGCGTCGGCTCGCGATCGTGCCTCGGGATGAGAGCGCCGAAGAGCATCCGGGTGTGGGTGCGCCAGCGCGCCGACCCCGAGAGGAAGCAGTGCTCTACGAGAAGGTCGACGCCGTCCTCGACAAGATTTCCGCGACGGGAATGTCGTCGCTCACCGCGGGCGAGCTCAAGCTGCTCGACGAAGTCTCGAAGAGGCACCGCACGAACTAGCGCCCTTGCTTGTTCCCCTTCAGGTCGCTCGCGAGATTATCGGGTCCCGCCCTTTTCGGCGGGTGCGGTATTTCCGATGAGATCCAGAGAGGTCGGCATGGTGTCTTGGGAGACGAGAATCTGTTCACGTTGGGTCCCGGCGCTCTCCGCTGCGCTTCTACTCGCGTCCTGCGGAGGCTCAGCTCCTCCGCCCCCCCCGCCCTCGCCACCCGCTGGGGCGGACGCGGACGCGGGCGACGTGGTGCGGGTGCCCGCCGCCGAAATACCGAATGCGGGGCCCGCTCCGTACGTGTTCGGGGTCGATCTCGACACCGTTCAGGCGGGCGTCTTCGACCAGGGTAAGATGTGGACGTTCGAGTTCCCGCCGGTCGACTACATCGCCGAGACGCACGGTTTTGTGCCGGACGAAGCTTGGTTCGAGAGAGCTCGTCTCGGTGCACTGCGCATTCCCAGCTGCTCGGCCTCCTTCGTGTCACCGAACGGCCTCGTGCTGACGAACCACCACTGTGCTCGTGACTTCGTCGCACAGGTGTCGGGCGAAGGCGAGTCTCTCCTGGACGACGGCTTCCGGGCGAAGGACCTCGCCGACGAGCGTCCGGTCGAGGACTTCGAGGCCGACCAGCTGCTCGAGATCGTCGACGTCACCGAAGAGGTGAATGCTGCCATCGACGCAGTCAGTGCCGATCAGCGGGGCGAGGTGCGCGAGTCCCTGCTCGAAGAGATCGAGGCGCGCATCCTCGAGGAGCAGGGCGGGGAAGACTCCGGCTACGCCGTCGAGATGATCTCGTTGTACAACGGGGCGCGCACGTCGGCGTACGTTTTTCGTCGGTATACCAACGTGAAGTTGGTCATGGCTCCCGAGCTGGAGATCGGCTTCTTCGGCGGCGACCCGGACAACTTCACGTTCCCGCGCTACAACCTCGACTTCTCGCTGTTCCGTGTGTACGACGACGCCGGCGACCCGCTCGCGAGCGAGAGCTACTTCCCGTTCGACGCGGACGGCCTCCAGGAAGGCGATCCGATCTTCATCGTGGGCAGCCCGGGTTCGACCCACCGGCTCCAGACCGTCGCAGAGCTCGAATTCCGACGGGACGTCGGGGACCGATATCTGCTCGAGACGATACGCCGGCGCATGCGTGTGCTCGATGCCTTCATCCAGGCGAACCCCGAAGCGACCGATCAGGATCATGTACGCAATGAATACTTCAGCCTTGCCAACTCGGAGGAGGCGTACGACGGACAAATCCGGGGCCTCGAGGATCCACTCATCATCGCCCGCCGGAAGGACACGGAGCGCGACTTCCAGGCGGCGATCGAGGCAGACCCCGACCTGCGGAGTCGGTACGGAGATCTCATCGAGCGCTTGGCAGCGGTCCAGGAGCAGAAGCGGGCCGCGGCACCCGTGATGGGGGCCTTCTCTGTCTTTGGCAACCCGTATCTCGACTCTTCGACCCTCATCAGGGGCTTCTTCGCGCTGCAGGTCATCGCGATGCGCCAGAACCAGGCGTCGGCAGAAGAGATCGATGACATGATGGAGAACGTGATCGGAACGCCCCAGATGCATCCCGATCTGGACGCCGCGCTCATGGCCGACCGGTTCGCTCAGATGAGCGATTATCTGGGCGCCGACCACGCGGCCGTTGCCGCGGTCCTTCGCGGCGGCACTCCGCTCGAGGCAGCGCAGCGGATCGTTCAGGGCACGATGCTGACCGACTCCGCGATCGCCGTCACAGCGCTGCAGAACGGCAGCGCGACCCCGCGGGACGCTGGGGTGCAAGCCGTCATCGCCTTCTTGCCGGCGTTCCTGCAACTCAACACCCTCTACGTCGAGGTCGGCCCACTCGAAGAGGAGCTCGCGGCCGAGGTCGGTCGCGCCCGCTTCGAGATCTACGGGACCGACGTTCCCCCCGACGCCACCTCTTCGCTGCGCATCGCCGACGGGGTCGTGACCGGATACGAGTACAACGGCACCGTAGCTCCGGTCTTCACGACGTTCTACGGCCTCTACGACCGGCACTATTCGCACGAGGGCAATCCGGATTGGGCGCTGCCGGAGCGCTGGCGGGATCCGCCGGCGACCCTCGACCTCAGGACGCCGATGAATTTCGTGTCGACCGCCGATATCATCGGCGGGAATTCGGGCTCGCCGGTGCTGGACCGGGACCTCGAGGTGGTAGGCGTGGTCTTCGACGGGAACGCGGAGAGCCTGCCCGGCGACTACATCTATCTGCCCAAGAAGAATCGTTCGGTCACGGTCGACGCGCGCGCGATCCTGGAAGCGCTCGACGAGATCTACGACCTCGACCGACTCGTTCTGGAGCTCACCACGGGCGAGCTGGCCGCTACGGAAGCGGAGGCGGACGCAAGGCGCTAGGGCGTCTTGCCGGGGCTATGGACCCCCTCTAGAATCCGTGTGTCCCCAAACGATCTAAGAACGGGGCCTCCTGCCACCTAGCGGGGGGCCCCGAATCATCGAAGAGCCGGAGGGTTCTGAATGGCATCGGGCAAGGAGTACACCACGGATCGCATCAGGAATGTCGCGGTCCTGGGCCACGGCGGTGCGGGCAAGACCAGCTTGGTGGACGCGCTCTGCTTCGTCGCGGGCACGTCGACGCGCCACGGCAGCGTGGACGACGGCACGTCGCTCACGATGCACTCCCCCGAAGAGCACGCCCACGAGATCTCGATCCAGATGACGCCGGCGTATGCCGAGCACATGGGTACGAAGATCAACCTGCTCGACACCCCGGGCTATCTGGACTTCACCGGTGAGACGCTGTCGGCCGTGAGAGTCGCCGATGCCGCCATCATTGTCGTCAGCGCCACCTCGGGCGTCGAGGTGGGCACGGAGCGCGTCTGGGAGTACTGCAAGGCCCGGGGAATCCCCCGGGTCTTTTTTGTTTCGATGATGGACAAGGAGCATGCCGACTTCGACGGCGTCTTCAAGCAGATCAAGAAGCTCGCCGACGGCGCGCTTCCGGTGGAGATCCCCGTCGGTGAGGGACCCGCGTTCTCCGGCATCGTCAACCTCTTCAGCGAAAGGGCGCATATTTATAAGAAGGGCACTGTCACGGGCGAGTATGACGAGACCGACATCCCCGACGAGCTGGCGGACAAAGAGGCTCAGTGGGAGACCGAGCTTCAAGAGACGCTCGCCACCACCGACGAGTCACTGCTCGAGACGTACCTGGAGGGGGGTCGGATTTCGCGGGAAGAGGCGATCGACGCGATGGCCCGCGGCATGGCGCGCAACGAAGTCTTCCCGGTGTTCTGTGGCTCGGCGCCGCAGACGTACGGCATGCGAGCGTTGCTCAAGAAGCTAGTTGAGCTCTGCCCGAGCCCGGTGGAAGCCGGTGCCGAAGTCCTCGGCGATGAAGAGCTGGTCGCCGCCGACAGCGGCCCTCTTGCTGCGCTGGTCTTCAAGACCGCGGCCGAGCCCCACGTTGGCGAGCTGTCGTACTTCCGGGTCTTTTCCGGTTCCGTAGCGAACGGTGCGGAGGTCATGAACGCGTCGGACGGCCAGAGCGAGAAGCTCAACCATCTGAGTATCCCGATGGGCAAGGAGCGGCATGACGTATCCAAGCTGCACGCTGGAGACATCGGCGTGATCGCGAAGCTCAAGCACACACACACCAACGACACGCTCAACGACAAGGGCAAGAAGCTCCCTCTCGACAGGATCGAGTTCCCGAGCGCGGATATCGCGGTGGCGATCGTCGGGGAGACGCGCAGCGACGAGGACAAGCTGGGCGTGGCCCTCCCGAAGCTGCGCGAAGAGGATCCGACGTTCTCCGCGGCCTTCGACGCCGAGTTGCACCAGACGATCGCTCGAGGCGTCGGCGAGCTGCACCTCGACGTGCAGTTCGAGCGCATGGCGCGCAAGTACGGCGTGAAGGTCAAGACCGAGCAGCCGAAGATCGCGTACCGTGAGACCATCTCGGCGAAAGGCGAAGGACAAGGGCGGCACAAGAAGCAATCTGGCGGCCGCGGCCAGTTCGGAGACTGCTGGCTCCGCTTGGCGCCCAAGGCTCGCGGCGCGGGCTACGAGTTCATCAACTCGATCAAGGGCGGTGTGATCCCGTCAAAGTATCTGCCGTCGGTGGACCGCGGCATTCAGGAGGCGGCGGCGAAGGGGGCCATCGCGGGCTACCGGCTCGTGGACTTCAGCGCCGAGTGCTACTTCGGGTCGTACCACGCGGTCGACTCGTCCGACATCGCGTTCAAGCTGGCTGGATCGATCGCCCTGAGGGCGGTTGCGGAAAAGTGCCGGCCGGTGCTGCTCGAGCCCGTGCTCGAACTCGCGGTGACCACGCCGGACGAGTACCTGGGCGATATCATGGGCGACCTGACGTCTCGGCGAGGCAAGGTGCAAGGCATGGATCCGTCGTCCGGCCGCACCACTGTGCGGGCGCGCGTGCCCGAGTCCGAGCTGTACAAGTATGCGGCGACGTTGCGTTCGATGACGCAGGGGCGTGCATACCATAGCCGGAAGCTGGCCGGGTACGAACCGGCGCCCCTGGACGTGGCAAAGAAGGTCGCGGCGGAGCGTGCTGAGGCGGAGGCGCACTAGCCTTCTTTCTAGCATCGACGCGGCTATTGGCCGAACTGCCGTAAATGGTGGTCGACGTGCCGGTAGCCCCAACGGCCCCATTCGCCGTTCGTCATCGACCCGAAGAGGGGATGACGCGGGAAGGGACCCGATCTCTGCGCGGCGAAACGCTTCATCAGATCCTTGAGCTCCGCGACGTCCTCCGCGAAGGCCCCTGGTGGGGTTCCATCCAACTCCTGATCCGCTTCTGGAAAGGTCTTCACGCCGTGCGGCCACGGGAGCGGCGTCCAGAACGCGACGAACCTGATGATCGTCTTCGTCGCGAGGTTGCCGCGGTCGCGCGTATCGCGGTCGCCGACTGCCATGCGGAACGCGTCGCTCAGGTGGCAGACCATCCCGCCGACGGACATCCGCCCCCATTGGCGCGCCGCGTCGGGACGGAGACGGTCGATTCGTGTGGTCAGAGCAGCCGCCTTGGACGGCTCGAACATCGTATTCATGTCGCAACTTTGTGCCGGGGCGTCGCTGATGCCATATCAGCGCATGGAACTCACCCCCGACCAAGTCGCCTGGCATCGATTCCGGCGATCCGGGCTGGTCGAACCGTTCGACAGTCCTGTAGCCGCCGCCAGCACCCTGCTTGGGGTGCAGTCGCAGTTCTTGCCACCCTCGGGACTCTCACTTCAGAACCGCTTGGCCGGACCTTGAGGAGCGGGCGGAGCTCGGCCCCGAGTGACCGCCGCGCCACACGTCCACTGAATCGTCGACAGTAGCGATTTCAAGAGCGTGTTGAAGTTTCCGACCACAGGTGATACGCTGCGTGGTCAATCTTTTCAGACCAGGCCCAGCGCCGGGCGGATCCCGCACTTTGTGACGGTCCGACTCCCTCCGCGGTCGGGGCCGATTCAGGAGGCGCGTGGACAGCGTAGCCCATGATGTCTTGTTGGTGGGAGGTGGAGGAGCTGGCCTGCGCGCAGCGATCGCAGCGGCTGAGACCAACCCCGGACTCAGCGTGGCGGTCGTCTCGAAAGTCTACCCCATGCGCAGCCATACCGTCTCCGCCGAAGGTGGCGCTGCCGGAGTAGTCCGTGCCGAGGACAGCCTCGAAGCGCACGCCTACGACACCGTCAGCGGTGGGGACTGGTTGTGCGATCAGGACGCCGTCGAAGCGTTCGTCCAGGAGGCTCCCACGGAGCTGGTCCAGCTCGAGCACTGGGGTTGCCCCTGGAGCCGCCAGCCCGACGGCCACATAGCTACTCGGCCCTTCGGCGGGATGAAGATCGAGCGAACGTGGTACGCGTCGGACAAGACGGGCTTTCACATGCTGCACGCCCTCTTCCAGACCACGCTCCGCTACCCGCCGATCACCCGCTACGACGAGTTTTTCGTCACGCGCCTACTGGTCGACGACGGTCGTTGTCAGGGGGTGGTGGCAATTGAGCTGGCTACCGGGAAAGTCCAGGCGCTGCTGGCCAAGGCCGTCATCATCTGCACCGGTGGAGGCGGAAAGATTTTCCAGTTCACCACGAACGCCAACATCAAGACCGGTGACGGCATGGCGCTGGCGTATCGCACGGGTGTTCCCCTCAAGGATATGGAGTTCGTCCAGTATCACCCGACGGGGCTGCCGTTCACGGGCATTCTCATCACGGAGGCTGCCCGAGCCGAAGGCGGTTGGCTGCTCAACAAGGACGGATACCGCTACCTGCAGGACTACGATCTGGGGACGCCCGAGCCCAAGCCTGTGAAGCGCTCCATGGAGCTCGGACCACGCGATCGCCTCTCACAGGCCTTCGTAAAGGAGAGCCAGGCTGGGAGGGCTGTCTCGAGCCCTTACGGAGACGTGGTCCATCTCGATATCCGGCACCTGGGCGAGGCGGAAATCGACAAGAAGATTCCGTTCGTGCGCGAGCTCTGTCTGAAGTACCAGAAGGTCGACCCGGTGAGCGAGATGATCCCGGTTCGGCCCGTGGTTCACTACATGATGGGCGGGATCGACACGGACATTCACGGCGCCACGCCTCTCGACGGTCTGTACGCGGCAGGCGAGGTAGCCTGCGTGAACATCAACGGCGCGAACCGTCTCGGGTCCAACTCTCTCACGGAGCTCCTTGTCTTCGGGGCCAGGGCTGGACGGGCCGCTGCCCAATTCGCAGGCGGTCAGGCCGCGCCCGGCTCGGCGCTCATGGCCCAGGCACGGGATGAGGAGCGACGGCTGCAAAGGGACTTCCTCGACACTTCGGGAGGCACGGAGCGCGTGGCGCCGTTGAGAAAGGAAATGCAGGACGCGATGGAGGCGGGGGCCGGGATCTACCGGAACGAGGACGGGCTCAGTGAATCTGTGGCGAAGGTGAACACTGTCTGGGAGAGGTTCCAGCGCATCGGCCTGGACGATGGCAGCCGTACCTTCAACACCGAGCTGGTCTCAGCGCTCGAGCTCTCCAATCTGTTGGATGTCGCGCGCGTTGTCCTGGAGTCGGCTCGGGCCCGCACGGAGTCCCGAGGAGCACACCAAAGGACCGACTATCCCGAGCGCGACGACGACGAGTTCCTCGCTCACTCCCTGGCCTACCGCTCGCAGGAGGGCAGCCCAGGAGTCGAGTTCAAACCGGTGACCGTCACGAAATGGCCACCGGGCGAAAGAGTCTACGGGAGGTAGGCGTCCGATGCCTGAAGCCGTTACTGTAGAAGTGTTCCGTTACCGACCCGAAGACGAAACGGAGCCCACGTTCGAGAGCTTCGAGGTCCCGTTCCACCCGGAGTGGATGATCCTCGACGCGCTCAACTACATCAAGGACGATCTCGACGGGAGTCTGTCCTACCGATGGGCGTGCCGAATGGGTGTGTGCGGAAGCTGCGGCATGATGGCCAACGGGCGTCCCGTGCTGACGTGCGCCACGTACCTGGAGAGCCTGCTCCCCGGTCCCATCCGAATCGAGCCACTCACGGGCTTTCCCGTGATCCGCGATCTGGTCGGAGACATCACGGACTTCATGGGCAAGCTCACAGACGTAAAGGCTTGGATCGTTCGGGACGAAGAGAAGCCTCTCGATGAGGGGGAATACCTACAGACGCCGGCGGAGCTCGCCGAGTACAAGCAGTATTCGATGTGCATCAATTGCATGCTGTGCTATTCCGCCTGCCCCATCTACCGCATCGAGCCCGACTTCATCGGTCCGGCAGCCATCGCGCTCGCTCAGCGCTACAACTTGGACTCCCGTGATGAGGGCGCTCAGGAGAGGATGGACGTGCTCTCTCAGCACGACGGGATCTGGGGGTGTACACTGGTCGGCGAGTGCTCGGAGGTCTGCCCCAAGAACGTGGACCCGGCCGAAGCCATCCAGCGCTACAAGGTTTCCGCCACCCTGGACTTCTTCAGATCTCTGCTCATGCCGGGGGGGTCATCCTGAACCCCGAGCACCGGCCGTACCACCCCAAGTGGTACCGGAGTGAGGTTCCGATCTTCTGGTGGCTACGCAAGCGATCGTATGCGGCGTTCATCGGCCGCGAGCTGACCAGCGTATTAGTCGCCTACTCGGCCGTCCTTCTAGTGGTGCTCGTGCTCGCGTTGGATCGGGGAGAAGGCGCATATTTGGAGGTCATGGACTGGCTTTCGCGCCCGGTCGTGCTCGCGGCTCATGTGCTCGTGCTCTTCGTTGTGCTCTTCCACACGATTACCTGGCTCAACCTGGCCCCCATGGCGATCGTCGTGAAGATCGGAGGTCGGATGGTGCCTGCCTCGGCTGTGCTCCTCGGCCACTACGCGGCATGGGTCGTGTGCACGGGTTTCGTGGCCTGGGTACTGATCTGGAGGTCGTGATGCGGCGGTCCAGGGAGCCCATCATCTGGGTACTGTTCGGTGGTGGGGGGATGGCCTCGGCGCTCTTTCTTCCGGCGCTGATCCTAGTGCTATTCATTGCCCTGCCCCTCGGGTGGGTGGAGGGCGCCGCTTTTGGGGACCTTCAAGCGCTGGTGAGACACCCGCTGACGCGGCTGGGTCTGTTGGTTCTTGTCTCGCTGTGCTGGTTCCACTGGGCGCACCGGTTCCGGTACACGCTCTACGACGGTCTTCAGCTCTCCCATCTCAACCAGCTCATCGCAGTGGTGACCTACGGGATCGCGACGGCGGGCACGGTCGTCGGCGCCTACCTGCTCTGGGGGGTTGGCTAGTTGACATGGCTACGGAGTTCCGCGACAGGGGCGGGGAGATCTACCTGGAGGCAGGCGACTGATCTGCCCGGTGACCGATCTTGAACGGACGCGGTGGCTTGCCGTCGCGTCGGGGACGCTCCTCTTCACCGCGTGAGGAGCCCGAAGTTCTGGCTCACCGTCCGCGCGTCCGCGTACGCGTGGCGCGGTCCGTGGGCTCGGATCCGGGAGGCACAGGCGGGCCGACGTCGCCGTTGCCGCGCCCTCTCTGAAGTCCGCGACGCACTTGGTCGGCGGCGTCCGAGGGTGGGCGACCCTGGCGGATGAGGCGCCGCACGTCGGCCGGGATGTCGAGCATCCGGTCCTCTCGAGTCCGTCGGGCGGTCGCCTCACAAAGCACGGCCAACGCCCGGTCCGTGGGGACGCCGGTCTCATGGAGTTCGGCTAGTACCAATACCGCCATCGGCGAGCGGGCCGCCTCGGAGTCGAGTGAACGGAGCGCATCGGACGAGACGCCCCGCTGGAGCGCGTCGGCTCCGGCAACGAGCAACGGGACCGTCGCAGTGGGTCCAAACGCGTTCCGCGCCTCCCCGAGCCGCCCGGCGTACGCCTCGATCACGGGCATGATCCGAGCCACGGGCACGCGCTTGGCCACGCCCTCGAGGGCTTTGTTGAAGAGCGGCTCGTCGAGAATCCCCGAAGAGCTCACGTCGGCGGCCAGCGCCGACACGTTCTCGAAGACGGAAGCCGGGAGCGTGCGCTGGGCTCTCTCCCGCGCAGACTCCTGCGCGTGCATGGCAGGCGTCATGAGTACGGCAAGCGTGAGCAGCGTCAGTGCGGTGCGTGTCATGATCCGACTCCTTCGATTACCAGGGTCGCGCTCCGGCGGCCCCACTCGTCCGGAACGACATCGCTCGCATCGTCCGGTACAAACCATTCATCATCGACCAGGAACCCGAAGTGATGGGTTCCGTTGCCGATCTCGAGCACCGCGGTCCATCGGTCTCTCGCGCGCGACATGGGCACGGGGTTCCACAGGCTGAAGTCGCCCATGACTTCGACGCGGGTGGCCGTCGCCGGAGCCATGACGCTGATTCTGACGCGAGCGCCGGTGTCGGTGCTGCCGACGACCTGGTAGAGGGACGCTCTCCGTGTGGTGGTCCCGCCGCGGTACACGGTACGCCCCAGCAGCAGGCCCCCGCTCCCGCTCCCTGGCTCGGCGAGCGTCATCGGATCCGGCTCGCTCCTGCCAAAGAAGCCGCGCAAGCTCCACCTGCCTGTCACCGGAATGACGATGGCGAGGCCGCCGGTCGTCTCGGTGCCCCCGGGCGTGTCCCACGCGTCGATGCGCAGCTCCGCCGCAGCTTGCGTCCCGCCCAGGATCAACCTCAGTCCGCCCGTCGCGTACGTACCTCCGCTCGTGTGATGCACGCCACCCTCGAGGCCGAACCACGTGTTGCCGGACCGGACCAGGAGCTCGGTGGTCCCGCCCACGCGCCAGAGATTATGGTCGATCGTGCGCACCACCGGAGAATCGGAGCGCCTACGGAGCTGAAGGCGGGACGTTCCGATACCTACCAGGCCGTCAACCTTCACGGAAACTCGCCCCGATCTGTACCGCAACGTCGGGCCTCCCTCGGCGGCGAGCGCCCGATAGGGGAACGGCGCACGCACCTCGAAGCCGAGGGCTTGCACGTCGAAACCACCGGTCCAGGCGCCGCCCCAGTCCTGCCGCAGGGTTCCGCCCAATGTGCCGGAGAGGAAGTCTGCCCCGGTCGTTGCGCCGAACGAGCGGCCCACCAGAACCGAAGTGAACAATCCCGATCCATTGCTCGAATATCTTGAAGCCCGGACGCCTCCGACGGCGAAACGCGCGGCCGCGGCGTCGGCGCCTGACGGTGGTCCTACCTGCGAGGCTCCCAGCTCAACGGTGACCTCGCTTTGGGAGAGCGCCGGCGCTGGTCCCGCGAGTGCCAGGACGACGATGACGAGGGAGGCGGGTGCGCTTCTCATCCTACTCGCTCGCGGCAACGGCGAGCACCGCGTTGCGGTTGCCGAAACCGTCGTCTTGGTAGCGGTCGGCCCGAGGATCGGTCTGCCATTCAGTTCCGTCGATCAGGAACATGTACCCGTAAACACCGGGGCGTACGGGGACACGCGCAGTCCAGAGGCCGTCCTCGTTTTGATCGGCAAGCGTGACCGACGCCTCCCAATCCGAGAAGTCACCGGCGAGCGACACCGACGTGGCCCCCGGAGCCTCCAGCACGAACTGGACGTATACGACGGGTTCGGCGCCCCCGGCAGCCGTCGCAACGCCTGGCGTTTGGCGAGCGACCTCAGGCGTGGCCTGGGGCAGTAGGAGCACGACGGCGAACGCCGCGAGCACCAGCGCCGTCGCGAGGGGCGACACGCGCACGGGCGTCGGGTTCATGAGCCACTCGAATGCTCTTGCCAACGCCCCTGGGCGAGGCAGCGCTTCGATGTCGCCCATGACCTTTTGCTCGAGCCAGGCCGGCGCCACCGCACGTGGTGCGGTAGTGCGGAAGGACTCGACCATTCGGTTCCACGCTTCCGCATCGGCGCGGGACGTGGCACCGAGCGCGTCGGCTCCGACCTCACCGTCGAGGTAGCGATCCAGGTCGTCAGTCATGCGAATTCCTCCAAGAGTCCGCGCAGCGCCTGGCGTGCGCGGTGTACCCTCATCTTCAGCGCTGCTACCGAGAGGTCCATCACCGCAGCGATCTCCTCGTACGACCGGCCCTCGACGTGCTTGAGCACGAACGCTTCACGCTGCTCCGGCGTGAGCGCGTCGAGCGCACCCCACACGCGGCTCCGCACCTCCGCTCCCTCCGCATCCGATGCCGGGTCGGAGCGGCCGCGAAGCACGCCCGCCATGGCGGTGAGGGAAATGTCACTGCGCCGCGGGCTACGGATGTGGTCCTTGCAGAGGTTGGCCAGGATGCGGAAGAGCCAGGCCCCGACGCGGTCGGCATCGCGACACGTCCGGAGTTTCTGGAAACCCTGCACCAGGGCACGCTGCACGAGGTCGGCCGCGTCGTCCTGACTCGCCGCCATCCGCAGTGCGTGGCCGTAGAGCACGTCCCCGTACCTGCGCACCAAGAGCCGATAAGCGTCGCGGTCTCCGGCCAAGACATCGCGGACGACCTGCGCATCGGTTCGTTCCACAGGTGACACCATGGACGGAAGATATCGGGACAGGCGCCGCCCCCCCAGCGGGGACGACGCCCGAACCCAATCGTCAGCCGATCAGCCAACTCGAGATCACGGCACCCCTCCACAGGGGTCCCACGCCTCTTTGCTTGCCTTCCGCGACCATCTTCTCGCCGAGCTCGATGAGCCGTCCAGCCCGCTCGAACATCGCGATCTGCATCTCGGTCGGAGCGTCGCCGAGCGCGGCTCGGGCCTCCTCGTGGAGCGAGTTCGCCAGGTCGATCATCGCGCGCATCTCCTCTTCGGTGATGCCGCCCGGGAGGACCACTGGCTTGAGCGCCGCCCAGCTTGCGGCCTCCGCGAAGTGCACAGCGCGGCCATAGTGGCCCTCGGCGTACGCGGCTCGGGCCTTCTTGAGCAGTTCGTGAGCGGTCGCGAGAAACCTCGATCGTACGTCGTTGATGACGTCGTTCTCCAAGAGCCGCTCAGCGAGCGCGACCGCCGTCGCGCCCAGCTCGATGGCGAGCTCCGCGCGGCGCGGGCCTACGTCACTCCCCCGGTCGTGGCCTCTGCGGTCACGGCCGCTTCGGTCGTTGGCTCGGCGGTCATGCGTGCGCTGATCACCGAAGATCACGCGCTCGCCGGCACGCGTGGTGTCACCGCGCGAGAGCGCGTCGCGAGCCGAGACCGCCAGCCGATTGAGCTCGCTCGCCACGTCAGTCGGATTGTCGAAGGAGTCGACATCCTCGCCGATCGTGGAAGCGGTGGCCTCCAGCCTCTCGACCATAGCGGCGACGGCACGACCGCCTCCCGTGGCCTCGATCGCGCGCACGACGAGCCGCCGAGCGTCCCGGGCCTTGTCGAGCGCCGCCCGACGATTGCCGCGCGCCAGATCGTCTTGTGCGTCTGTGAAGCGCAGCCGCGCGCGGTCGTGGAAGTCCCGACCGTCCTGGGCGCGAACGTCTCCGCGGCTACTGGCGACGTTGTTACTCGCGTCGGCGAGCTCTAGCGCGACGGCGATATTCGCCTTGCTCGCGAGCACCTCCAGTTCGATCGTCTCGTCCAGGGTGAACAGTTCGTCCACGATCGGTGCCGTGGGCGTGCCATCCTCACACGCGGCCACGGCCAAGATGCCGAGGAAGGCCAGCGTCGGGTTGCGTTTCAGGGTCTTCATGTCTTGTCTCCGTAGGGTTGGACGCTCTGTTGTTGGGTGGGCGTCAGAGACAAGACGGTCGAAGTCGCGAGAAGGTAACGCCCAGATTTCGAGGGTCCGTCCGTGCCCGCTTGATTCCTCCCCACCCCCGCGCGACAATGGCGCTCCGCGACAGACCGAAGAGGAGTGACATGACCTCATGAGCAAGGCCTCCGCGACGTGAATCGAATCCTCGTGACCGGCGCCGGCGGGCAGATCGGTTCGTGGCTATTGCCAGTCCTCCGTGAGCGGTACGGGGCCTCCAGGGTCCTCGCCACCGACGTGCGCCACCTCGGTTCGGAGATCACGGAGTCCGGCCCTTTTCAGTTGCTCGATACCACGGATGCCAGGGCAGTCGGCCAGGCTGTGATGCGCCACGACGCGGACACGGTGTACCACCTCGCGGCAATCCTTTCCGCCGTGGGAGAGCGGGACCCACGCCTCGCCTGGCACGTGAACATGGCTAGCCTGGAATCGGTTCTCCACGTGGCCCGCGAACAGAAATGCGCGGTGTTCACGCCGAGCTCGATCGGGGTGTTCGGGCCGGACACGCCCAAGGACCGAACGCCGCAGGATACGCTCATGCGGCCGGCCACGATCTACGGGATCACCAAGGTGGCCGGTGAACTTCTGTGCGACTACTACCACCAGCGCTTCGGAGTGGACACGCGCGGCGTTCGGTATCCCGGGTTGATCTCGTACGGTGCGCCGCCCGGTGGGGGCACGACCGACTGGGCGGTCGACATTTTCCATGAGGCCGTCGCGCATGGGCAGTACACTTGTTTCCTCGGGCCCGACAGCCAGCTCGACATGATGTACATGCCAGACGCGGTGAGCGCGGCGATCGGCATCATGGAGGCCGATGCGACGAACTTCACCCACCGCAATGCGTTCAACGTGACGGCCATGCAACTGGCACCTGAAACGCTGGCCGCCGCGATCCGGAAGCACCTGCCCGACTTCACCATCGACTACGACATCGATCCGGTTCGGCAGTCGATCGCGGAGTCGTGGCCTGACCGTGTCGACGACTCAGCCGCTCGACGGGAGTGGGGCTGGGAGCCGGCCTTCGACGTCGCGGCGACGACCCGAGACATGCTCATGCAGCTGAGAGAAGAGTGAAGCCATGCCTGTCGATCGACTGAGCACCCTTCTGAATGCGCACGTCACCAGCCTGGAGCGGACGGGCACCGCAAAGGGAACGGAGACCGTCGTGGTCGCCGTGAAGCCGGCACAGGCTGATCGTGGCCCGCGCGTCCACCTGCAGGGCGAGGGCGACAAGGAGTTCATCCGCCTCAACTCCAACTCTTATCTCGGCATGGGTCTCCGGCCTGAGGTCATCGCGGCCGAGGAAGAGGCAACGCGAAATTTTGGGGCGGGCCCCGGGGCGGTCCGCTTCATCTCCGGCACGTATCAAGCCCACGTAGCGCTTGAGGCGAAGCTCGCCGACTTCCACACGCGGGACGCGGCGATGATCTTCTCGTCCGCCTACGCCACGGTGGTCTCCACGCTGACGCCCCTCGTCACGCCCGAGACCGTTCTGATCTCGGACGAGCTCAACCACAACTGCATCATCAACGCGATGCGGCTGAGTCGGCCGGCGGGCAAGGCGATCTACTCGCACAATGACGTCGCGGCGCTCGACGCTGCGCTCCAGGACTGGAAGGGAAGGGCGAAGCGGGCGCTCGTCGTGACCGACGGCGTCTTCTCGATGCGTGGCGACCACGCGCCCGTAGACCGGATCATGGATGCGTGTGTCCGCCATGACGCGGACTACGAGGAGAACGTCGTGAGCATCGTCGACGACTCTCACGGGGTCGGCTCCTTCGGGCGCACGGGCCGGGGAGCGGAGGAGCACACGGGCAGCGCTCCCGTCGACATCCTCGTGGGCACGCTCGGCAAAGCGTTCGGAGTGAACGGCGGCTACGTGACGGCAAACGCGGCGACGATCCAGTTTCTACGGGAATCCTCGCAGATGTACATCTACTCGAACCCGATCACGGTGGGCGAAGCGGCCGCGGCGCTTCGTTCTCTCGAAATCGTCGACAGTGATGAGGGTGTCGCACTACTCGAGCGCTTGCGGTCGTTGACGAAACGCTTCGAGGACGGGCTGGGCCGGATCGGGATCGAGACGATCCCGGGCGAGCATCCGGTTGTTCCGCTCATGGTCCGTGACACTCAGAAGACGCGAGATCTCGTCCAGTACCTGTACGACAACGGGGTCCTCGCTACCGGTTTGACGTACCCGGTGGTGCCCCGGGGAGACGAAGAGATCCGCACCCAGATTAACGCGGACCACACGGAGGCTGACATCGACCACGTACTCGGACTCTTGGAGGCGTTCCAGGGAAAGCAGTAATATTAGGGGTCGGCAACGGACGCTCGGCATGCGACCCTGTTTTCCTCGCCACTCAGACTTGAGGCTGACCCATGGAACCGCAGAACGACAAACCGACGGTCTTTTTCATGCTGGCGGTCATGGCGTTTGCGATCGTGCTGGTCGATGACCGATGGGTGCGGGTTGGTCTGGGCCTTCTTCCCGCGCTGCTGCTCGCGCAGCGGGCGCTCGTCGGAGGTGCCGTAGGAAGCGGTAAGAATTCGTCGAGGGTGGGCGCCGCCGACCGTCGCGCAGACGTCGTGGTGCGCGGCCACCTCGAAGAGTTGCTCAAGCACTTCCGAGACTTCTACACGACCTGCCACCTCATGGCGAGCGGAAAGCTGGAGCCGGAGGAAGCGAAGAGGCTCGCGGGCGGAATCGAGCGGAGGCTCAACGAGCTGCTCGCCGAGATCAGCGACACGGCCCGTGCCGAGAGAGAACGGGCTTAGCCGCCCCTCCGACAGACCTCCTCGAGCCGGTGCAGGCAGACGGACCCGGAATCTCAACTTTCGCGGACGGGCTCTACACGCGACACTCGAACAGTAAGGAACGCGCTCCCCAGGGTGTGTCATGACGGAGAACTCACGCAATGGCGTCGCGGCTCTTCGAGAGATCGATCAGGTATTCGATCGGGTCTTTGAGATGGGTCCGCTGGCGCTAGCTACGGTTGGGCCGGACTTCCGCTTCCAGCGGGTGAACCAACGCTTCTGCGATCTCCTGGTAGACCCACGGCCACCTACATCCGAAACGACCTCGGGGAAACCGCTGCCGGGCCGGCGATGATCGAGGACATCTCCGAACCACGAGCGGCCGAAGACCGGATCAGCGTGCTCAACCAAGAGTTGGAGGCCCGCGTCTCGGAACTCGAGGTCGCCAACGAGGAGCTCGCTAAAGCGAACAAGGAACTCGAGGTGTTCAGTTCGACGGTCTCACACGACCTCAAGGAACCGCTGATCAGCATCTCCCAGTTTAGCCAGGTCTTGCTCCACAAGGACGTCGGACCGCTCACCGATCAACAAGAGGATCTCCTGCGCCGGATACGCAATTCGGGCCTGCGGGCGAAGCACATCATCGACGACCTTCGAGACCTCGCGGACGTGACCCGTCGGGAGATATTCGCCGAAGAGGTGGATATCTCGGCGATGGCCCGGAAGATCATGGACGAGCTCGCGGCGCTCGCACCCGACCGCGACGTCACCTTCACGGTTCGCGCCGACCTACGGGCGTACGGAGACCCCGCGATGGTTCGCCTTCTCCTCGTGCACCTCTTGCAGAACGCGTGGAAATACACCGCCCGGGAGGAGCGTGCGATCATCGAAATGACCACAGAGCGCGGGGCAGTTCGGAACGTCTTCCACATCAAGGACAACGGGATCGGGTTCGACAACGTGCACCGCGAACGGATCTTCGAGGCGTTCGAACGGCTGCATACCGACGAGGAGTTCGCGGGAACCGGGCTCGGGCTCGCGACCGCCTCACGCATCGCCCGCCGTCACGGGGGAGACATCTGGGCAGAAGGCGACCCGGGTAACGGAGCCTCTTTCTCCTTCTCGCTTTAAAAGGCTTGGAGCTCCACATGCGTAGAACCCTCGCCGTACTGCTGATGGAGGTGGCAGGCGGATGAGTGCGTTTCGGGTCCTTGCTCTATTTGGACTCGCCGCCTGTGAGGCCGCAGGGGGCTCCTCCGACTTCTCTCCGGTCTTCGATGGCACCGGCGGCCGCTGGGTCGACCTCACGCACTCGTTTTCCGAGTCGACGATCTATTGGCCGACCGATACCGCCGGGTTCCAGCTCGACGAGCAGTCGTACGGTGTCCGTGGAGGGTGGCTGGTTCTACGCGTCGTACGCGTTCTCATCGGTGGAGCACGGAGGCAAGCATCTCGACGCGCCTATCCACTTTGCGGAAGGGCGGCTCACCGCGGACCGGATTCCGCTGACCGGGTTGATCGGGCCGGCGGCGGTCGTGGACGTGTCGGAGCACGCGACGCCGGACTACCTGCTCACGGTCGACGATCTGACCACGTGGGAGGACGAGCACGGAGTGTTGCCGGACGGAGGCATACTGCTCGTGCGCACGGGTTGGGGAGCCCGTTGGACGGACCGGACCGCCTACCTCGGGACCGACATCGTCGGTCCCGAGGCGGTACCCGAGTTGCACTTTCCAGGCATTGGTGGGGAGGCGGCCAGCTGGTTGGTTGCTAACCGGGGCATCGTTGCGGTGGGAATCGACACGCCGAGTATCGACTACGGCCAGTCTGCCGACTTCCGGACGCACGTGATCCTGTATGCCGAGAACGTCGCCGGCTTCGAGAACGTTGCGAACCTGGAAGCGCTGCCTGTCGTCGCACTCCCCATGAAGATCGAGGGCGGCAGCGGGGGTCCACTTCGCATCGTCGCCTTCGTCCCCACGAAGGGATCGTGAGGCGCTCCGCTACGGCTTGCCAGCGCTGAACATCGGACGCATGCTGCCCTTCCCGGGGCCCGCGGTCCCGGATTCGCGCCTGTGGTGCACAAAGGCTCGTTGGCTGGCTCCAAGGTTGAGGCGCTCACGCTTCTCGACCGGTTCCTCGACGGCGGGGATCGAGTATTCGACCGTGCGAACGCGGCCGACTTCACAGGACGGAGGAGCAGGCACATGAGCGCGAACGGCACCGGCGGGGACATGCGACGCCGCGACTTCCTGAGAGTGGCCGCCGCAGCCGCCGCAGCCGGCGCGATCGACCCTGTGTCTCTCGCGGCATCCGAGCCCGCGCTCGCCGCCGCAATCCTGCGACAGCAACAGCAGGGCCCCCCTCCTGAACCGCTGGGCCAGGGCGAACACCCCGCCGTCGTCTTCCAGGCGTATCCGGGCGGAACCGGCTCGCTCATGGAGAAGCTGTGGCGGGAGCACGGCCCCGCGATGTTCGAGCGCACGCCAATCGACATTCCGGCGTGGGCCGGTCCGGTCCCGAGCAACGAGGAGGACCTGGCGTTCCAGCCTGTGAATCGGTTGTCCGCGCTCGTTCGGGATGGTTACATCTCGTCGGTCGATCTCACCGAGATCTATCTCGAGCGCATCAATCGCTACGATCCGGTCCTCCTGTGCGCGGTCTCGATCCTAGAAGATCGTGCCCGCGAGGCAGCGCAGCAGGCCGATGCCGATCTTCGTCAGGGCAACTGGCGTGGACCGCTGCACGGCATTCCGTACGGCGTTAAAGATCTATTCTCCGTTACCGGTGCTCGCACGACGTGGGGCTCCGCCGAGTTCCAGCACCAGGTCATCGAGGAAGACGCTGAGCTCGTGGTGCGGCTGAGAGAGGCCGGTGCAGTGCTGATCGCCAAGCTCGCCACGGGTGAGCTCGCGCAGGGCGATCGTTGGTACCGCGGTCGCACCAAGAACCCCTGGAACATCGAGGAAGGCTCGAGCGGTTCCTCGGCCGGTCCAGGTTCGGCGACCGCCGCCGCGTGCGTCGCGTTCGGCATCGGTACTGAGACGCGTGGCTCGATCGTTTCACCCTCACGGCGCAACGGGTTGAGCGCGCTGCGGCCAACCTTCGGTAGGGTCACGCGCTACGGCGCCATGGTGCTCTCGTGGAGCATGGACAAGACGGGGCCGATGTGCCGTTCCATTGAGGATTGCGCCTTGGTCTTCAACGCCATCCACGGCGCGAGCGAGAAAGATCCCACGACGATAACCGCGCCCTTCGTCTACGACCGGAGAGTGGACCTGAGCACCGTGCGCATCGCCTTCGACGAGGACGCGCCAGAGGCATTCCTCGAGAAGCTGTCCGACCTCGGCGCCGACCTCAGAGAGATGAACGAGCTACCGAGCGCCAGAATGAACCAGCTCGGCGCCGAGTCAGCGGCGGCGTTCGACTATCACATCGCCCCGGATGGCGTGGAGCCCGAGCCGCTGCCCCAAGACCTCGAACCTGCCGAGCTGCGCCGGCGCGGTCGATTCCGCCGTGGACGGGACATACGCGCCCTCGACTACATCAACGGCCAGCGTCGCCGGCTCATCCTCATGCAGGAGATGGCCGAGGCGATGGACGGTTTCGACATGTTCGTGAGCGGCTCCGGGGCGGTCGGTCTCACCAACGATACCGGCCATCCGGCCGTGATCGTGCCGTATGACTTCGGTGTTCGGAATCCCGACGCGGACAGCCCGACGACGATGCCGCTAACGACGACGATCGTGGGGGACCTCTTCGCCGACGATAAGATCCTCAACGTCGCGCAGGCGTTTCAGTCCGAGACCGACTGGCACCTGCGCCGCCCCCCAATGGAGTACTAACGCGGTCGGTCTCCGGCGATTCCAGCTGGGGGGGAAGCTGCAGCACGGGCAGCGCTCCCTTCCGCTGTCTCCGATGCCCGTGAAGCGCCTCCCGGTGAACGCCGATCGCCCCCGCGCCGATGACCCCGAGCACCAGGTGCGTCCAGGCGAGCACCTCGAGCGTCAGCGGCGACGTCAGCGCCTGGATCAGGTATCCGCTCAGCACGAGCGGTCCGAGGACATACGACGCGAGCTGGCCGCTGCGCCGTCCGGTCGGGAGGCTGGACTTGAGGCTCCGCCAGATGTGTTGTGTCGTGATCAGACCCACGGCGAAGAGCATCAGTGGTGCGCTGAGGATGTGTGCCTTGAGTGCCCAGGGCTCCAGCGGGTGGCTGATCACTGCCCACGGGTCCGAGGGCTCGAGCAAGCGCTTCATGGCGAAGTATGCGATGCCACTCGCGGCGGTCGCGGCCGTCGAGCCGTACAGGAACCAGCGCTGGAATCGGGTCATCGCGCGTTTGCACCGAAGGGGTCGATGATCGCGTGGAGCGCCATTACGCGGCGCGTTGCTCGCGTCACCGCTCCGGCGGTCAACGTGGCGCCGGTGATGTTGGCGATGCCTGCTTTGAGAGAGAGCTGGTCATCGAGCACACGACCGCGGAACTGCATGAGCCATCCGTCCGGGGCTCGGTACTCCGGCGGTTCTCTGAAGCTGACGGTCTCGACACGAGCAACCCGGCCATCGGTACCGACCACGATCATCAGCACCTGCCGGAGCGTGCGCACTCGGTCGGCGTCGAAGTAGGCTACGCCGGCCGGCTCTGCCGCGCGCTGCGCGACGTAGTAGCTCACCACGGTCGCTTCGACGTTCACGTCGGGACCCGCGAGCGCCGACGCGCGCGAGATCTCGTCGTCATCCAAGAACGCGGTGCGTCGCTCGACCTGCGCGTCCCCGAATGCCAGAGTCAACGCCTCGTTTTGGGTCAGCGTCTGCGCCGAGACCGAGGGAGCACAAGCCAGCGCCGCGATGGTCGCGGCCGCCACCCTTAGGCACGTCAAAAGAGCCATCCCAACGAGAAATTCACCTGGTTCACACCGGTGTCCGCGGCTGTCGAATGGATTTGATACCCGAGCTTGGCGATCGCCTGCGGAATCGGCCTCCACGCCACGCCGATGGACGTCACTGTGAGGTCGTTCGCCGGATTCGCCGAGAAGCCCTGCGCGACCCCGCGCTGGGTGTTCACCCTCTCGTAGCGCACGTAAGGGATCAGTTGATGGGCGGAGGGGGAGGTGCGCAACACGTCGTAGCCCGCCTGTACGTACCAGCCCAGCATGTCCGTTCCGATGCCTTCCGCTCCCTCCAGGCCGTTGAGCGCATTCATCGCCGCTACGTCGCTCACTTGTGCGCCGGCGACAAGCGCCCGAACGTCCCAACCGCGTCTCTTGTAGTCCAAGTGCGCGTCCAAGATGCGGACACGGCCGCCCACGGCCTGGCCGTTGAGTTCCTGACTTTGAGCCGTCTCTCCACTGTACGCCGAGAGGCCGAGAAGCAACCCGGGCGTACCCGTATAGTCGAGGCGGCCCGCGACGCCCATGTCCTCGGCGAGCGCCTTTCCGCCCTTTTGTCGACCGCCCCGAAGGCCCGCAGCGCTGAACTTGGCGCCGTTGAAGGAGTTCATCAGGTAGAGGCGCCAGGAGAAAGCGTCTCTGCTACCGAAGAGGCCGATGCCGTTCTCCCTCCACGTTGTGGGGATGATCCGGTTCTCGGTAACCGGGCGCTCGGTGCCGAGGAAGACGGGCGGCTCGTGCAGCTCGTTCACCAGACCCAACGGCGCGAGCAGCATTCCAGCGCGAACGCCGACGTGGTCGGTCAACAGGTAGTCGAGGTACGCGAACTCGAGGAAGCTTTCTTTAGCGTGCTCGATCTCGAGTTCCGAGTTGAAGAGCAGACGATCATTGAACTTGTAGCCGACGTACAGGATCGCTCGCAGCGCGTCGAGCCTGTCGAGGGCGCCAGAACGGGAGCCGTCTTCCCGTTCCGCTGCGAAGTTCTCGTATAGGAACTCACCGTAGCCGCCGAGGGAGACTCCCTGGTTCACCCGGTAGACCTTCGAAGCTGCGGGCCCGAGGCCCTGGATCGAAGAATCCGCCTCGACGACGTCGCGGCCGAGCTGCATGCGCTCCAGCTCGCGCGTGACCGCCTCGATCCTGCGCTCCAGCGCCGCGAGGCGCACAGAGTCGGCGTCTTGTGCGTCGAGTCGCGGTGCGGGCGCGACCGAAATGAGTAGGGCGGCGAACGCGCTCGCCACTCGGCAAGGCAACGCTTCCATGCACTTCATCGGTGGTTCGCGTCTTGCTCTGTTTGCGTCTGTGGGTGAGGCGTCGAGGAGACGGGAGGGTCGATCAACCACTGCTCCATGCCTCGAGTCCAAGTAGCGGTCAACGCACTGCCCTCCGCCTCCAGGAAGAGCGCATCCAACTCAGGGTGACCCGAGGCCCATGCCATACCTGCCTGCGGGCCCATGACATAGAGGGCGGTGGCCAGGGCATCGGCTTCGAGCGGGTCGGCGCTGACGACGGTCACGCTTCCCCATGCCGGTGAAGGGTGCCCGGTCCGAGGGTCGAGGATGTGTCCCCAGCGCACGCCGTCGATCTCGATGAAGCGTTCGGATGTACCGCTCGTGGCGACCGAAACGCCGTGGATGTCGAGTCGCGCGACCGGACGTTCGCGTTGTGTAGGGTGAGCGACGTACACGGACCATGGCTTATCCGCGCTCCCGTGCGCCCACAATTGTCCGCCGAGGTCGATGAGAGCCCGGTCTACACCTACCGAGTCGAGTCGATGGGCCGCAGCGCGAAGTGCGGCTCCCTTTCCGAAGCCTCCAGTGTCGATCCAGGCGGTGGCCACGTGTCGCGTGACGATACCGGTGCGCTCGTCGACCGAGATCGAACTCGACCCAGTCGCTTTGCGGGCTGCCAGCAGCGCTCCCGCCCTCGGCACGACTCCAGCGCCGCGGAGGTCCCACGCGTCCACGAGCGCTCCGATTCGAGCGTCGAAGGCGGCCGCCGAGATACGGGAGTATCGCTCTGCCTCGGCGAGCAAGAACGCGAGTTCCGCACCTGGGGCGATCGGTCTGCCGACCTCCCTGGTGTTGACCGCGTGCATTTCGCTCTGCGGATCCCAGGTGCTCAAGATGCGCTCGAGCCGTTCGACCTCACGGATGACGTTCTCAGTGGCCTTCCTCGCCTCGGCCACTGAGGCTGCTTCCACGACCACTCCGAGCCTCGTGCCCATCACCCATGCCTCCCGCACGACCAGCTGTGACGAGTCGGTCGGGGCGGCCTGAAGGGTGGCGACGAGCGCCAGGGCCGAGAAAATGGGAGGAGCCACTGTGAATCCTCACGCAAAGAGATTGCGAGTGAGAGTCGTTCTCAACTACGGTTGGCTGATACTAGGCGATTCCTTAGAGCCATTCAAGGGAAGAGCTGGGGTTGGCGCGGCCATCATCGGGCGACGGGGATTGCACCTCGGCCGGTGATGGGGCATCCTGCAGCCCCCTGACCCCGATGCTGGACCGGTGCCCTTCGGGGGTCCTCAACTCACGTACGTAGCTTCCCATGCGCCGATTGATTCTTCTCGTGCTCTTCGGGGCCACGGCGACCGCCACCGCCCCGGACGCCGCCGCGCAGGCCGACTCTCGCCTGGCCGGGCTCAAGGACGAGGCGGAGCGGATGGTCCAGGCCCGGGCCCAGCAAGTGCAGCAGATCATCGATCATCTCTTTTCGTTCGGTGAGCTCGGGATGCAGGAGTTCGAGAGCCAGCGCTACCTGACCGAGCTACTCGAGACAGAGGGCTTCCAGATCGAGTTGGGTGTCGCCGGTATGCCGAGTGCGTGGACAGCCCGCTGGTCGAACGGCACGGGATCGCCGGTGATCGCGATGGGCTCGGACGTCGACGGGATCCCGCAGTCGAACCAGAAGCCGGGCGTCGCGTATCGCGAAGCGATCGTTCCGATGGCACCGGGGCACGGCGAGGGGCACAACTCGGGTCAGGCGGTCAACATCGTGGGCGCTCTGGTCGTGAAGGAATTGATGGAGCGCGAGAACATCGACGGCACGCTGCTCCTGTGGCCCGGCATCGCGGAAGAGCAGCTCGGGTCGAAGGCGTTCTTCGTACGTGAGGGGACCTTCGACGGCGTCGACGTCAATCTCTTTGCGCACGTCTCGGACGGCTTTAGCATGAGCTGGGGGCAGGCTGGAGGGAACGCGCTTTGGTCCGTTCAGTTCCGCTTCACCGGCGAAACCGCTCACTCGGCGGGGTCACCCTGGCGGGGTCGCTCCGCGCTCGACGGCATCATGCTCATGGCGCAGGCGTGGGAGTTCAAGCGCGAGCACCTGCGGCCGGCGGCGCGGTCGCACTACATCATCGTCGAGGGTGGCGACCAGCCCAACGTGGTTCCTCAGACCGCGACGATCTGGTTCTACTTCCGGGAGCGTGACTACGAGTTCACCAAGGAGCAATACGATGCCGCGGTCCTGATGGCCCAGGGCGCGGCCCTCATGACGGGCACCCAGGTCGACACGATCATGACCGTCGGATCGGCCTGGGGTAGGCACTTCAGCAGGCCGGTCGCGGAGGTCACCCACGCCAACATCGAGCGCGTTGGCATGCCGGAGTGGAGCGACGACGACCGGCGCTTCGCCGAGGCGTTCCAGGCCGAGATGGGGGTCGAGGTCACGGGCCTCTCGGACTCGATCAGCTCTCCTATCGGTCCGGTCGACCTGTCACAGTCCCTCGGCGGCGGCTCGGACGACATCGGCGACGTTTCCTGGAACATGCCGACCGTGACGCTCCGCTATCCGGCGAACATGAGTGGTGGTCCCGGGCACAACTGGGCGAACGGAATCGCGATGGCGACCCCGATCGCACACAAGGGTGGGGTCGCGGGCGCGAAGGTCCAGGCTCTGACACTGCTCAACCTCTTCCTCGATGGGGAGACCGTCGAAGCCGCTTGGGACTACTTCAACGACGTTCAGACCGTTGAGACGGAATACATACCGTTCATCGCGCCGACTGACCACCCTGCTATCTGGCTGAACGAGGACGTCATGGCGCGCTGGCGCCCCCAAATGCGCCCCTTCTACGTCGACGCCACGCGCTTCGACACGTATCTCGAGCAGCTCGGGATCGAGTATCCGACGATCCGCACCCGGCCGATCTCCGAAGATGGCTCGGGGCAGGACGGGAGCTGAGTTTGCGGGCGATGCGTTGGTGGGTCTTGGCGGGGGCGATGTGTGCGTACCCTGCGCTTGCCGCCGCTCAGTCGACCGATGTCGTGGAACTCACCGTCGACCAGATCCACGCCGCATACGCCGACGGGGAATACACGGCTGTGGAGCTCACGCATGCGTTCCTCGATCGCATCGAACAGTACGAGGACTCCTACAACGCGTTCATCTCGATGAACCCCCAGACGCGTTGCTCGCCGCCGCTGAGCTCGACGAACGATACGCCTCTTCGGGGCCGGTCGGCCCGCTGCACGGCGTGCCGGTAGTCATCAAGGACAACATCGACCAGGCCGGACGAGTCACCACGGCGGGCTTCGAAGGTTTCAGCAGTGCGACCGGTGGCGTCGACATGATCCCCGACGACAACGCGGCCGTGGTCGACCGCCTCCAGGCGGCCGGTGCGATCATCCTCGGAAAAACGAACCTGCCCGACTTCGCCGGCCACGGGACGCGTACCGAAAGCACTGTCGCCGGGGTGACGCTGAACCCGTACAACGTGGACAAGGTCCCGGGTGGGTCGAGCGGGGGGACCGCGACCGCGATCAACTCGAGCTTCGCGGTGCTCGGGCTCGGGACCGAGACGGGTGGTTCGCTGCAAAACCCAGCGTCCGCTCAGGCGCTCGTCGCAGTGAAGCCCACATACGGTCTCGCTCCCATTGAGGGCATCGTGCCTGTGAGCGGAACGTACGTCGACGTGGTAGGCCCGTTGGCTCGCACGGTGCGGGATGCCGCCAGGACGCTCGATGTGATCGCGGGTCCCACGTCCGAGGACCCAGCGACGTACGCGGCGGTGGGGCACATGCCCGAGGGTGGCTACCTCGCCTCGCTCGACCGTGCGACGCTCGAGGGGAAGCGCTTCGGGCTCGTGGGTCCTGGCTGGCGCAACCAGTGGCTCCCGCTCGATCCGCTCACTGAGGCTGAGTACCGCGAAGCGGTTGCAACGCTAGAAGGTCTTGGTGCCGAGGTCATGGAGGATCCGTTCGAGGGGAGCGGCTTCATAGAGTTGTATCGCGAGCGCCCCCGGGTCCCCTCGCAGGGCGCGTACGACATGCTCATGTACATGCGGGGGCTCGGGCGGAACGCTTCGTTCAGTAGCGTCGAGGAATGGGAGGCTCTGAGCGGCCAGGAGTTCCGGCAGGGACGTGGGCGAGGTGGGCGAGGCGGGCGCGGCCCGGCGCCGCCTGCGAGGCCGAGTGCGACCGAAGCCGGGGATGCCTTCCAGGCATGGCGCATGCGGATGCGTGAGCTGTATCGCGGCGTGCTCGAAGAGCACGACCTGGACGGGCTCTTCTTCCCCCAGGCAGGCGCGCCGAACCGCGATCTGATCGAAGATCCGGAGCGTCCGGATTACAAGCCGAACAACTGGCCGGAGCTGCCGAGCAACATCATCAACGACTTCGGCGTACCCCTCGTGACTGTGCCGTACAGCTACCACGAGGACGGCACGCCGTTCGTGCTCGCGTTCATCGGGGATCTGTGGACCGAGGCCGAGCTGCTCGGCTACGCGTATGTGCTGGAGCAAGCGACGAAAGCACGGGTTCCTCCTCGCTTGTCGGTGACATCTCGGCGTTAGGTTTCACTTTCAGCAGAAGCACCCCTTCGCCGTATCCCGGTGCAACGACCAGTACGCCGCACGATTGATCCGCCACCGCACCACGGCGTACTTTTGACTCCCGAGCCGATGCATCGATAGCAGGACATCCGGAGGACTCGTGTCCGGCCATAACAAGTGGTCCAAGATCAAGCGCAAGAAGGGCGTCAACGACGCAAAGCGCGGGGCCCTCTTCACCAAGCTCATCCGAGAGATCACTGTCTCGGCGCGCGACGGCGGCGGCGACCCCGAGTACAACCCGCGCCTCCGTCTCGCGGTCGACACCGCGAAAGCCAACTCGATGCCTGCCGAGAACATCGAGCGGGCGATCAAGAAAGGCACGGGCGAGCTCGAGGGCGTGAACTACGAGGAGACCACCTACGAGGGTTACGGCCCGAGCGGTGTGGCGCTCTTCATCGAGTGTCTCACGGACAACACCAACCGCACGGTCGCGGACGTGCGCCACGCGCTAACGAAGTTCGACGGTAGCCTCGGCACCGACGGTTCGGTCGCCTGGCAGTTCGACCGGAAGGGCGTGTTTACCATCGACGCCTCTCGCTTCAGCGAGGACTCGGTTTTCGAGGCGGCGATCGACGCGGGCGCGGAGGATGTCACGGACGATGGCGACGAGTTCGTCGTCACGGCTGAGCCCGCCGACTTCATGAGCGTTCAGGCCGGCCTCAAGGAGGCCGGGATCGACACCACCTCGGCCGAGCTCACGCGGATTGCGAAGAACGAGACGGCAGTGACCGGCAAGGACGCCGTGAAGCTGCTGAAGCTGCTCCACTGGCTCGACGATCTCGACGACGTGCAAAAGGTTCATTCCAACGCTGATATCGACGAGGCGGTTCTCGCCGAGGCGATGTGACGCGCGCTGAGCTCCCGCGCACGTGACCGACGGACGAAGCTCGGAAGAAGTCATCATCCTCGGCATCGACCCGGGTACGGCGGCCACAGGGTACGGCGTCGTCGCTCGCCGAAGTGGCGGCGCCGTCTCGCTGGTGGAGTGCGGGGTCATCCGGACCTCCACCAGAGAGACCCTGGCGAACCGAATTCGTGAGATCTTCGAGGGTGTCGCCGGCCTCATCGAGCGACACGAACCCTTCGCGGTGTCGGTCGAGGACGTCTTCCACGGCAAGAATGCGCAGAGCGCGCTCAAGCTCGGGCACGCCCGCGGGGCGATCCTGCTCGCCGTGGCCCTGCGTCAAATCCCGATTGCCGAGTACGCTCCTCGGCAGATCAAGAAGGTAGTGGTCGGTTCCGGCAACGCTACCAAAGACCAGGTCGGATTCATGGTGAAGCAGCGGCTCCGATTGAAAGACGCGCCGACTCCGGCTGACGCGGCGGATGGGATCGCGGCCGCGCTGTGCCACGCTCTGATGGGGAGCTTCCCCGCATGATCTCGCGCCTGCACGGGATTCTGCTCACCCGTGACACCGACCGGATCGAGCTCGAGACCCGGGGTGGCGTGGTCTACGAGGTCGAGGTGCCGCTCACCGTGCTCCAGCGGCTCCCCGGGCCGGGTACCGCGCTGGAGTTGAGAACACTTCAGGTCGTGACCGACACCTCGGTCGCGCTCTACGGCTTCATTGAGGCGCACGAGCGCACGCTGTTCCGGCGCTTGCTCACCGCGTCCGGAGTTGGAGCCAAGCTCGCACTCGCGATGATGTCGACGTACTCGGCCCAGCGGCTGGCCCGCGCACTCGTCGAGAAGGATACGGCTGCGCTTCAGCAGATCAGCGGCATCGGCAAGAAGAAGGCCGAGAAGATCGCGCTGGAGCTCGCTGACAGGGTCACCGATCTCGCGATCCCGACCCCGAGTACGGCCGGGCAGAACGGTGGAGCGCAGGAGGCGGTGCATGCGCTCGTGGCGCTCGGCTACTCCTTTACCGATGCGGATCAAGCGGTGCGCAGCGTGCTCGAAAGAGGCGCCCCCGACTCGACCGAGGACTTGATCCGACAGGCACTCGCGAGCGGCTGACGCGGACTTACATTCCCTGCCATGACCGAGCACACCCACATCACCACGCCTGAGACGCTTGCGGACGACGCGCACACAGAGCCGACGATTCGCCCGCACCGCCTCGCAGAGTTCATCGGGCAGGCCAAGGTGCGCGAGGCGCTTTCGATCACGATCGAAGCCGCGAAGCAGCGTCGAGAAGAGCTCGATCATCTTCTCTTTCACGGCCCACCCGGGCTCGGCAAGACCACGCTGGCGGCGCTGATCGCGCGCGAGATGGGGGTGAACATCAAGACCACGTCCGGCCCGGTGCTCGAGAAGCCGTCCGACCTGGTAGGCATCCTCACCAATCAGCGTGCGGGGGACATTCTCTTCATCGACGAGATCCACCGCCTTCGTCCTATCATCGAGGAGTTCCTCTACCCGGCGATGGAGGATTGGCACGTCGACATCCGGCTGTCCGACGGTCCCAAGGCCCAGACGATGAAGATGAAGATCGAGAAGTTCACTCTGGTGGGCGCGACGACCCGGTTCGGCCGGCTCACCGCGCCGATGCGGGCCCGCTTCGGCATCGTGCAGCGCCTCAATTACTACCCGCCCGACGAGCTCACCACGATCGTGCTGCGCAGCGCGAAAATCCTCGGCATCGAGGTGTCCGACGACGGGGCCGCCGAGCTCGCGAAACGCGCACGCGGTACCCCCCGCGTGGCCAACCGCCTGCTCCGCCGTGTCCGGGATTTCGCGCAGGTCAGGGCGGATGGCCGCATCGACCTGAGCGTCGCGGAGGACGCGCTGCGCATGCTCGACGTCGACGAGTACGGTCTCGACGAGATGGATGCACGTGTGTTGAAGACGCTCATCGAGAAATTCGAGGGGGGCCCGGTCGGCTTGACCTCGCTCGCGGTCGCGATGGGGGAAGATGCGACGACGCTCGAGGAGGTGTACGAGCCGTTCCTGATCATGGAGGGCTTCCTGATGCGCACGCCTCAGGGTAGGGTCGCGACGCCGCGCGCGTTCCGTCGCTTCGGCTACACCATTCCCGACGGGCAGGAGAGTCCGCAGGGCACGCTCTTCGTCGAAGAATAGTTTGCTTCGCCGTGACGGCTCACTCGTCTCTGATTACGAGTACGAGCTTCCCGCTGACCGGATCGCGAGGTATCCCGCCGCGCGAAGGGACGAGAGCCGTTTACTCGTCGTTCCACCGGGCGGCGCGCCTTCCGAGCACCGCCGCTTCCACGACGTGGTGGAGCTCTTCGAGCCTGGCGACGTGCTGGTCGTGAACGAGAGCAAGGTGCTACCGGCGCGGCTTTTGGGGCGGAAACCCACTGGCGCGCCGGCTGAGGTCCTTCTCATGCGGCCTGCACCGGAAGAGGACGACCCCTACCTGTGGGAGGCTCTGGTGCGTCCCGGAGGCAAGCTCAAGCCGGGGCGTACGGTCGTGATCGCGGACGAATTGGCCGTGGAGATCGTGGATTCGGCTCCGGGCGGTGGGCGTCTCGTGCGGCTCATCACCGATAGCTCGGTCGCGGCGGCGTTGGAGCGACACGGACATGTGCCGCTGCCTCCCTACATCGACCGGGAGGATGAGCCGCTCGATCGCGAACGTTACCAGACCGTGTACGCGCGCGAAGCGGGGTCGGTCGCCGCGCCTACAGCGGGCCTCCACTTCACCGACGAGCTATTGAGCGCACTCGAGGCCAAGGGAGTTTCCCGAGCGGCGATTACGCTGCACGTCAGCGCCGGCACGTTTCGGCCCGTCGAGGCGGACGATCCAGCGCTGCACGATATGCACCACGAGCGGTATGTGGTCTCGGACGCTGCCGCCGCGAGCATCAACGCGGTGCGGGTGGCCGGCGGGAGGGTGTGGGCAGTCGGGACGACCGCAGTGCGAACCCTCGAGTCGGTCGCTTCGGCAGACGGCGTCGTCAGAGTTGGTAGCGGGTCTACGGACCTGTTCATCCACCCGCCCTACGCGTGCAAGGTCGTCGACTGCCTGCTTACGAACTTTCATCTGCCGCGGTCGACGTTGCTGATGCTGGTTGCCGCGCTCGGCGGATACGAGCGCACGATGGCCGCGTACGAGGAGGCCATTGCTGGTCCATATCGTTTCTATTCATATGGCGACGCCATGGCAGTGGTGTGTCGGCCCGCTATTCCGCGGTGAGCGTGTGAACCGTATCCACGCGGGTCGCCTTCTCAGCTACATTCCGCGCCATGTTCGAATTCAGCCTACAAGCAAGGGAAGGCGCGGCCCGCTCGGGCGTGCTCGAGACCCCGCACGGGGGCGTGTTCACGCCGACGTTTATGCCGGTGGGCACCCAGGGCACGGTGAAGGGCCTGATCATGGAAGAGGTCGACGCGCTGGGCGCTCAGATGGTGCTGGCGAATACGTATCATCTGTACCTGAGGCCGGGGCACGATCTTGTGGCACGGCTCGGCGGTCTCCACGACTTCATGCGCTGGAATGGTCCGATTCTCACCGATTCCGGCGGCTATCAGGTCTTGTCTCTGGCCAAGATCCGCGACGTGCACGATGACGGCGTCGACTTTCAGAGCCACATCGACGGATCGAAGCACCGCTTCACGCCAGAGTTGGTGATGGAGATCCAGCGCACACTCGGCGCGGATGTGATCATGGCGTTCGACGAGTGTCCGCCGGGGGGGGCGGATCGAGCGACGGCCAAAGCGGCGAACGGTCGCACACTACGCTGGCTCGAGCGCTGCCGAGAGCGTTTCCGAGCCCTCGAGCAGGAGATGCCGGCGCCGAGTCAGGCGCTCTTCCCGGTGCTGCAAGGCAACGTCTTCGAGGACCTCCGACGCGAGCACGCGCGTGACCTCATGCAAGCCGGCGATTGGTCCGGATTCGGGATCGGTGGGCTCAGCGTTGGCGAGGCCAAGGAAGACATGTGGCCGGTGCTGGAGCTGCTGCACGAGGAGTTGCCTGAAGATCGTCCTCGGTACCTGATGGGCGTGGGATATCCTGACGACCTGCTCAAAGCCATAGCGCGGGGCTGCGACCTCTTCGACTGTGTGGCACCGACCCGAAATGCGCGGCACGGGACCGTCTGGACGAGCGAAGAGGGCCAGGTGAACTTGAAGATGGCGCGCTTCCGTGAAGACGCTCGCCCCCTCGATCCCGGGTGCGACTGCTACACGTGCACGCGCTACGATCGTGCGTATCTTAGGCACCTCGTCGTTTCCACCGAGTGGCTGGCGGTGAGGCTGCTCTCGATCCACAACCTCCGCTTTCTGGTGCGCCTGGCCGAAGAAGCCCGACGCAGGATCGCGGGCGGCTCCTTCGAGAGCTGGTCGCGCGATTGGCTAACGCGGTATCGCAACGCAAAGAACACGATGGAGAAGACTCAGTGACGCTGCCCGTGCTTGCCCTACTCGCGGTTCCCCGGGAGGGGGGCGCTGGAAGCACCATCTTCATGGTCCAGATGGTGCTGATCTTCGCAATTTTCTACTTCCTCATGATCCGGCCGCAGGCGAAGGAGCGGCAGAAGCACGCAGAGATGCTGAAGGGCCTCAAGAAGGGCGACGAGATCGTCACCAGCGGCGGCATCATCGGCAAGGTCGTTCACGTGGATGAGAATCGCCTCACGGTGAGGACGGGTGACAACACACGCATCACCGTCGACCGAGGCCGAGTGGCGTCCGTGCTCGACGTCAAAGGCAAGCCCGAGGAAGTGAAAAGAGAGTAGGGAGGGCAGAGCGGGACCGATGGCGGTACGTGAGATCGTGTTGATGGGCGACCCCGTACTCCGGGAGGAGGCCCTGGAGGTCACGGACTTCGATCGCGACCTCCTGACTCTTGTGCGGGACCTGTACGAGAGCATGTATCACGCGGAGGGCGTCGGGCTCGCGGCGCCTCAGATCGGGATCTCCAAGCGGGTCATCGTGATCGACCTGCGCAGGGACGAGGAGCCAGACGTGCGCCTGGCGCTGATCAACCCGCGCGTCGTTTGGCACAGCGAGGAGACGGACAAGTCAGCGGAGGGGTGTCTCAGCATCCCGGGCCTCGAGGAAGTCGTGGAGCGCGCCTCCGACGTTCACGTCGAGGGAGTGGACCCGGATGGTCTACCCATCAGGGTCGAGGCCGAGGACCTCCTCGCCCGTGCGTTGCAGCACGAAATCGATCATCTCGACGGCATCCTCTTCGTGGACCGCGTCAGCGCGCTCAAGCGGCGCATGCTCATGAAAAAGTGGAAGAAGCTGCGGGCTGAGGCCGAGTCGTGAGATACCGGACGAGCCAGCCGTCCATGCGCATTCTCTTCTGGGGCACATCAGCGTTCGCGGTGCCGTCTCTGCGCGCCTTGCACAACGAGGGGCTTGAGGTGGTCGGCGTCGTGACTCAGCCGGATCGCCCGGCGGGCCGGGGGCGCAGGCTTCAGCCTTCGGCGCTGAAACAGGTCGCGTTCGAGCACGGTCTCCAAGTCCTCACACCTGAACGACCGCGAGGCGAGGAGTTCTTGAAATCCATTGGCGCGCTTGCTCCGGACATGTCCGTCGTGGTGGCGTACGGCCACATCCTCAGACCCGAGGTGCTCGACCTCCCGCCACTGGGCTCGATCAACGTGCACGCGTCTCTGCTACCGGCACTGCGCGGTGCGGCGCCCATCAATTGGGCGATCGCGAGGGGATACCGAGAGACCGGCGTGACGATCATGCGCATGGTCGCCGCGATGGACGCGGGCGCGATCATCCATCAGGTCAAGGAACCAATCCTTGAGGATGAGACCGCTTCGGAGCTTTCTGTACGACTCTCAGAGTCAGGTGCGAAGGCTCTGCTCGAGGCGCTCACGCTGCTGAGCGCGGGCGGTGCACAAGAGGTCGAGCAGAACGATGAGGCGGCCACGTTCGCGCCCAAGATCGACAGGAACGTCGCACGCGTCGATTGGAATCGGCCCGCTACGGACGTTGTGCGGCACGTCCGCGCGATGGACGCGGTGCCCGGAGCGTGGTCAATGCTGGGGGGCCGCAACGTGAAGCTCTTCCGGCCGCGCACGGTTCCGCATCGCGTCGTAGCGCCGCCGCTCGAGCCGGGCACGGTGCTCGCCGTTGATCCGGCCCAGGGTGTCCTGGTCGCGACGCCGGACGGAGGTGTTCTGATAACCGAGGTTCAACCTCCAGGGAAACGGCGGATGCAGGCGCGTGACTGGATCAACGGGCGTGGGGTCGAACAGGGACAGCGCTTCGAGTGATTGGCGTGCCACGGCTCCACGTCGTCACGGACGACCTGGTGCTGACCAGAACCGACTTCCTGGATGTCGCGTGGGCTCTGCTGGAGGCAGGTGGCGACGCGTTGGCTCTTCACGTGCGTGGTCCGAGGACAGATGGGCGAAGGCTCCACGAATTGGTTCGTGAGCTGGTCACGCTCGACGAGTCAGGCGCCCGCGTCTTCGTCAACGACCGTGTCGACGTCGCGCTCACAACCGGGGCGGCTGGTGTGCATCTCGGCCGTCGGTCACTCTCCGTGGCCCAAACTCGGGCGCTCGTCGGTTCGGCCGTCCCCGTCGGGATCTCCGTGCACGACGCACGAGAAGCTATCGAGGCCAGCCAAGACGGTGCGGATTACGCCTTCGTGGGTACACTCTATCCGACGCCGACCCATCAGGGGTACGCAGGGGGTGGCCCCGCTTCGCTCACCGAGGTGGCAGAGGTCGCCAAGGGGCTGTCGCTCTTGGGCATTGGAGGTGTGACCCCTGACCGCGTTTCGACAGTGCTGCACGCGGGGGGGCACGGAGTGGCGGTGATCCGCGGTATCTGGGGCGCGGACGATCCTGCCCGGGCGGTGGGCGAGTATCTTTCCGTTCTAGGAGATTTGACGTGAGCGCGACCCACACGATTCAGGTGCGATTGAACGGCAAGGATCACGACATCGAGCCAGGGCAAACGGTCCACACGCTAATCGAGTCGCTCGAGCTGCACCCCGGAATGGTTGTCGTGGAGCTCAACAAGGAGATTCTGGGCCGCGACGCGTACGACGAACACCAGGTCCGCGAAGGTGACACGATCGAGCTCGTGCACTTCGTGGGCGGGGGCTAGGCCAACATGGCCACGCGAGCCCTGGACGGCCCCCTCGACATCGGTGGCCTGGAGTTCACGTCCCGGCTGATCGTCGGCACCGGCAAGTATGAGAGCAACGATGTCATGGTGGAGGCCATCAGGGCGAGCGGCGCCGAGATGGTGACGGTCGCCGTGCGCCGGGTCGACCTCGACCGCACGAAGGAAGAGGCGATTCTCCACCACCTAAGCCCCGATGAGTTCTTCCTGCTCGCCAATACAGCTGGATGTTATACGGCCGAAGACGCCATTCGGTACGCTCGTCTGGCCCGAGCAGCGGGCTTCAACGAGTTCGTAAAGCTCGAAGTGATCGGCGACGAGACGACGTTGCTGCCCGATGTGCAGGCGACGCTCGAAGCCGCAAAGACCCTCGCTGAAGAGGGGTTCAAGGTGATGGCGTATACGAATGATGACCTCATCACCGCGCTCCGCCTCGAGGACGCCGGCTGCGTCGCGGTCATGCCGCTTGCCAGCCCGATTGGAAGTGGGCTCGGCGTTGTGAACCCGTATTTCATTCGCGAGATCAAGCGGCGGCTCGAGGCGCCCGTGATCGTCGATGCGGGCGTCGGAACCGCGTCCGACGCATGCGTGACGATGGAGCAGGGCGTTGACGGTGTGCTCATGAACACCGCGCTGGCGGCTGCGGACGATCCGGTGCGCATGTCCCACGCGATGCGGCACGCTGTTGCCGCGGGTCGTCTGGCGTTCCTGGCGGGGCGAATGCCATCCCGGGAGATCGCCGTTCCGTCGTCGCCCACGAGGGGGATGCTCGACTGACCTCTCTTGGTCCCGGGCGCCTCGCGGCGTTCCGAATCAGAGAACAGGTCGAGCGCGGACGTCGGCTCGACGTCGCGCTCGCCGCGACGGTCTCCGAACTCGAGCCGAAGGACCGAGGGTTCGCACACGAACTCTCGTACGGGGTCACGCGGCTGCGCGGCCGGATCGATCAGTTGGTGTCTCGCTGTGTGCATCGCGGCGTCGACTCGCTCGACCCGAGGGTGCTTGAGGTGCTGCGCCTAGGAGCCTATCAACTCCTCTACATGGGATCGGTACCGCCGTACGCCGCGGTGTCCGAGTCGGTGGATCACGCGGGCGCAGTCGCGGGGAAGGGGGCTGGCGGCCTGGTCAACGCCGTGCTGCGCTGCGTGGCCGACGCCGGAGACGGGGCCGAGCTTTTCCCTGACCCAGGGACGGCGCGCGCCGACTACCTCGCTACATGGGGGTCCCATCCCCGCTGGCTCGTCGACCGCTGGCTCGCCCGCTGGCCGGCTCCCGTTGTGGAGGCTCTCGTCACGGCCAACAACGCCCGGCGAGCGCTCTATCTGGTGCCGCTGGAGCATCCGGCGCCGGAGGCCGTGGCCCGACTCGCCGAAGCGGGCATCGAGGCTACGGAGGTGGGTCTTGGGACCGACTGCGTGGAGCTCGAACCCGGACCGAGTCCCCTCGCCGCACTCCGGGCGCTGCCCCGGTCGATCGTGCAAGACCCTGCGGCGCGTCTGGTCAGCAAGTATGCCGATGTGGGGGCGGGCACGAAGGTTGCAGATCTTTGTGCTGCCCCCGGCGGCAAGGCGCTCGCAGTCGCGGGGCGCGCCTCTTTCACACTGGCCGCCGACCGCTCGGAATCACGCATGCGTATGATTCGGGAGAACATGCACAGGACGGGACAGCGTCTGGGTTGCGTGGTCGCGGATGCTCGGCACCCGCCCATCACGCGTGCCGACGTGGTGCTTCTCGACGTGCCGTGCACGGGGACAGGGACCTTCGCCAGGCACCCCGACGCCCGTTGGCGCCTGACGCCATCGTCCGTGCGGGAACTCGCCGCTTTGCAGGCGGAGCTGCTGGGGGCGGCAGGCCGGATCGTCTCGCCAGGCGGACTCCTGGTATACTCGACGTGTGCGCTCGAGCCGGAAGAGAATGAAGAGCAGATCGATGCCTTCCTGGTCGAAAACGGCGACTTCCATGTCGAGGCCACAGAAGCCGTGCACGCCCACTTCCTCGATGATCGGGGGAGGCTGGTCGTGAACCCCCACGAGACGGGCTTCGACGGGGCCTTCGCAGCTCGCCTGAGGAGGAGCACATGAGGCTCGGCGGCTCGCTCGCTCGGCGGCGCGGTGGGCGGGGTAGACGTCCCTCGCGGGCTGCCGCTAAGTCGAAGAAGCGCGGCTGGCGTTCCCCTGAAGTCGGTTCGCGTTTGTTCGCCGCGCTCGGGGGTCTAGCGATTCTCGGTTGGATAGGCGGATACGTGATCTCTACCCAACTGCTCTTTCCCGCGCCTCCCCCGCCGGGCGACCTGTTCGAGGTCCCGGATATCCGTAACCTCGGGCTCGCGAGCGCCCGCGAGCGGCTCGCGGGCGCGGGGCTCCGGTTGGGTGCGATCGACTCTCTGTTGCACCCCGTCGTCCCCCGGGCACTGATCGTCGGCCAGTCGCCGCTTCCAGGGCAGGTCGCGACACCCGACAGCCCCGTGCGTGTTACCGTCAGCCTCGGCCCGCAGATGCGGTCGGTGCCGGACGTAACGATGCTCGACGAGGACCGTGCCCGCATCGTTTTGGAGAGCAGTGGTTTTGTGGTCTTGATCGATACCGCGCAGTCCGAGGTACCGCGCGGACGCGTCGTGGAGATCTTTCCGCCCGCGGATACCATCGTGGCGTTGCCGGCCGGAATCCGCATGGTCGTCAGCACGGGCACACCGCTCGTTCCGATGCCTCTCGTGCTCGGGCTGGCGGAGGAAGAAGCCGTGCAGCTGCTCGATTCTCTCGGGCTTGTGGTGTCCGATGTGCAGGAGGTCTTCCGGTTCGGCCGTGACCAAGGCATCGTGGTGGAGCAGGAACCTGCGGTGGACATCGAACTTGAGCGTGGATCCGAAGTTCAACTGTCCGTTGGACGGCGGGGGAGGCAGACGGAACATTGACTCCCTTGGACCGTAGCATTCGAGGCCCCGTGAGGGTCGGTGAACCGTTGTCCCACAAGGCTTTCCGAGACGTCTGATGAAGCGCAGTTTTGTTCGCTCGCCGTATCTCTGGGCCCTGCTCGGGGTTGCCGCCGTGGTGACTGCGGCGTGGGCGGGTCGGGAGAGTTATCGGCCCGTCATCACGGGCTCCGTGGCGCCGGACTTCGCAATGACGGCCATGGATGGATCGACCGAGACCGTTGAGCAGTACCGCGGCAAGGTCGTGCTGTTGAACCTGTGGGCGACTTGGTGCGGTCCCTGCCTACAAGAGATGCCGGCAATGCAGCGCCTCTACGAGGCTCTGGAGGGCACCGACTTCGAGATTCTCGCGGTGAGTGTCGATGCCCGCATCGGCGAGACGGATCTGGCGGGGCGGCCCGGGGGGGATCTGGAGGCCTTCGCCCGAGACCTTGGGCTCACGTTCCCGATCCTCCACAACCCTGCGGGTGACATCCAGCGAGTCTATCAGACAACGGGTGTACCCGAGAGCTTCGTGATCGACAGGCAAGGCATGATCGTGAAGAAGATCGCGGGGCCGACCGAGTGGGATGCCCCTGTGAACGAGGAGCTCATCCGCCGGCTCCTTGGCAGTTAGCCGCCACCGATGGCTCGCGCAGCCGGTGCCGTGCTCTACAACTGGCGCCTGAAGCTGTCCGCTCTGGGGCTCGCGATCTTCCTATGGTGGCTGGTGCAGACCGAGCCCCGTAACAGTGAGACGTTCTCTTCGATCCCGATTCTGGTCGAGGTCGCAGACAGCGCCTGGACCCTGGCCGGTCCTCCGACCCCCGCGGTGGCGGAACTGCGACTCGGGGGCCCCGCTCGTGAGATCTTCCGACTCGCTCGAGCCCGCACCACCTTACGCGTCCCCCTCGAGTCGGTGGGCTCTCCCGACACGGTCATTTCGCTGCGCCGCGAATGGGTCGGGCTCGGGGAGGGAACCGGGCTCACGGTCGTGTCGGTCTCGCCTGCCAACATCAGGGTGTCGCTCGAGCCGGCCATCACGGTGACGCTTCCCCTAGCCCTGCGCGTACGAGGCGAAGTGCCGAGTCACCTGGCGCTGGCGTCCCAGCTCGTGTTGAGCCCGAGCTCCGTGCGTATCCGGGGTGCGGCCAGCCGATTGGCTGGGCTGGACTCGGTGCCGCTCGTGCCGTTCGACCTGCAGTCGGTGGAGCAGTCCGGGATCTTCAACGTGCAGATCGACACCACCGGATTCGTGGGCGCGATCGTGGTCCCCGCGACACCCACGCTCACCGTTCGCGTCGAAGACCAGGTCGTGCGGACTCTGCCAGCGCTGCTGGTCCGGGTGGACGCCGAAGGCGTCGGGGCCGAGCTGATCGTCGATCCGCTCGCCATCGCGGTCCAGCTCACCGGAGCGCGAACGCTGGTCACCGCTCTCGACCCTAACCTTGTGCGTATCTGGGTGCGGCCCGAGAAGCTGCAGGGAATGGCCCAGGGCGAAGAGAGGCAAGTGCGAGTCCGCCTCGAAGGCGTGCCGGAACTCGTCACCGCCGTGCCGGAGCCCGACATCGTCACCGTGCGTAGAGCGGCGGACCAGGACGTGGGTGGCGCAAGGGACGGAAGATGAGCGAGCCGCGAGCGCCTTATGTGCTGGGGCTCGAGACGTCGTGCGATGAGACCGCAGCGGCGGTGCTCGATGGCGACAACCGCATCCTCGGCCACGTCATTCTGTCGCAGGACGATCACGAGATTTATGGCGGTGTCATACCGGAGCTCGCTGCCAGAGCCCACCTGCAGAAGATCGACTCTGTCGTGGACGAGACGCTCTCGCGGGCGGGGATGACCCTAGACCGTGTCGACCTCATCGGGGCGACGGCTGGCCCGGGATTGATCGGCGCGCTGCTCGTCGGGGTCTGTTGGGCGAAGGCCGTTGCGTTCGCGCTGGGTCGCCCGTTCGTTGCGGTTCACCACATGGAGGCGCACCTGTTCGCTCCCTCGCTCGAGGACCCGCGCGCGGAGCCTCCCTTCATCGCGCTTCTGGTGTCGGGTGGACATACGATGCTGCTCCATGTCCTGGCCTGGGGAGAGTACGTTCTGCTGGGCGAGACCCGCGACGACGCCGCGGGCGAGGCGTTCGACAAGGTCGCGAAGCTGCTCGATCTCCCCTATCCCGGCGGCCCGGAGATCCAGCGCTTGGCTGAGGCAGCTGAGCGCACACGGCACCGACTGCCGCGGCCCATGGTGCGTCGTAACCAACGACCTGGGGATCCCGGTTATTACGATTTCTCGTTCAGTGGTCTGAAGACCGCGACAGTCGAGCTCGTCCGTGGTCTGAACGCTGATGGCGTGCTCGGGCCTCAAAGACCGCACGTTGCAGCGGCGTTCCAGGAGGCCGCGATCGATGTGCTCGCCACGAAGACTTTGCGCGCGGTGGCTGAGACAGGTTGCCGTCGCGTGCTGATCGGTGGAGGTGTGAGCGCCAACCAGCGCCTGCGCGACGAACTCGAACTGAGGCTCGAGGGGGAGGGACGGCTCTTCTTCGCGTCTCCAAGACTCTCGGCGGACAACGGCGCCATGGTAGCCCGCGCCGCCCGGTTCCGCTTCGACGAGGGTGGCGCGGCGCCCCGCGATCTGTCGGCTTCGGCGGGCTTTGTTTTCCCCGGCCTTGCGCGGGGTGTCGCGTGAGTGGCTACTGGCGGCTAGCCTGTTCCGGTCGACATTCCGTCCCGCCACGTTAGGCACATGTATCCCGTCATATTCAATCTTCCGGACTGGTTCCCGCTGCTCGGCGGTGAGGCGATCACCTCGTTTGGGGTCTTTATGCTTTTCGCCTTCCTCACGGGTGGCTACGTCATCCGCGCCGGCCTGCGCGAAATGGGCGAGGATCCGGACAAGGCGTGGGACCTGGTGTTCATGGGTGTCGTGGGGGGCATCGCGGGCGCCAAGCTCTACTATGTGCTTCTCAACCATGAGAGGCTTGCCAGCGACCCGGCCGGGTTGCTCCTCTCGCGCGGTGGCCTGGTCTGGTACGGGGGGTTTCTGCTGGCGACCGCCCTCGTCATTTGGGAAATCAGGCGCCAGAAACTGTCCTTGCCGAGGTCGGCGGACGTCATCGCGCCCGCGCTGGCGCTCGCCTATGCGGTCGGGCGCATAGGCTGCTTCCTCGTCGGAGACGACTGGGGCCGTCCCACCGACTCTTGGCTCGGCATCGCGTTCCCGCGCGGAACTCCGCCGACGCGAGTGGACGTCATCGAGCGCCTCGGCATTGCCGTGGACCCCGGGTTGGTCGAAAAGTACGGCCAGATCGTGCCCGTACACCCGACGCAGCTGTACGAGGTCGGCCTCAGCGCGCTGATCTTCTTCTTCCTCTGGAAGATCCGCGGCGGCGGTCGTGCTGCCGGATGGCTTTTCATGCTCTGGTTGGCGCTCGCGGGAGTCGAGCGCTTCCTGGTCGAGTTCTTGCGGGCTAAGGACGACCGCTTCTTCGGAGTACTCACACTCGCTCAACTCATCAGCCTGGCGATCGTGGCGACCGGAATCATCGGCATGACTCGCGTGCGGCGTGAGCACGTGGCTGCTCCCGCGTCATGAGAACGAGCACCCTGAAGATTCTGCACGCTTCGGACTTGCAGGTCGGGAAACCGTTCCGGCCCAGGGCGGCCGAGGCGTTTCGGCGGCTCGCCTTCGAAGTGGAGCCGCACCTCATCGTCGTGTCCGGGGACCTGACTCAACGCGCCAGGCAACGTGAGTTTCGGGCGGCCTGGGAATTCCTGCAACGGTTGCCCACCGTCCCGCTCGTGGTGACGCTCGGCAACCACGACGTGCCGTTGTACCGCGTCTGGGAGCGGATACTGTTGCCGTATTGGCACTCGAGCCGTGAGATCCCGCGCGATCGCGACTCGGTTGCGCGTGTCGCGGGTGCGATGATCGTCGGACTGAACTCGGCGTCTCCTCTTCGGGCGATCGTGAACGGCCGCATCTCATCCGGACAACTCTCGTTCGCTCGGAAGAATTTTGAGAACGCTGGCCCTGGCGGCGTGCGCGTGTTGGTCATCCACCACCCTCTGATCAGCCCCCCGGGGAAGGATGGCGTGGCACCGATACCGGGTGGCAAGCGCATCTTGAAGCAAATCGAGGCAATGGATGTGGACCTCGTGCTAGGCGGCCATCTGCACATGACGCATGTCGCATCGTCGCGAGACCTGATCCCGGGAGAGGGTTCCGGTGTCCCATTGATCACGGCGGGTACCACGACGTCCCGCCGGGGCAGGGGCGAGGAGACGCGACGGAATAGCACTAACGTGGTGGAAGTACTCGACGACCGGATCAGCGTAACGCCGCACTTCTTCGAGTCACGGGGAACAGCTTTCGAGCCAGGCGAGATGATTACCGTAGCGCGCTCCGGGATGCCCGAGCCGGCGCCTCGCTTCGGTGGGGGCGGGACGTAGGGGTGCGCTATCTCCGGAATCGCCCCGATCGTGGTGAGGACTTGCGCGCCATCGTCATCTCTTCCGCCGTAGCGGCGAGCGTCGGTATCGTCACGTTCTACTTCACCCGGCTTCTGCTCGCGCGAGAGCCCCTGGGCATGGAGGTCGACGGGCGGTCGGGCGAGCCGCGGCAAGGAGACACGTAGGCGTGCGCCAGTGCGCCCTCGGGCGGATTCTCGCCTGGGCTCTGATCGGAGCCACGTCTCTCGTGCCGCCGCCTGCCTCGGCTCAGGTCAGGCGCACCGAGATCGCCTCGGTCCGCTTCCACGGGAACGAGTTGTTCCCGGACGACTCACTGGCCCGCGCGATCGTAACCCGAGAAAGCGAGTGCCGATCGGCGGTACTCAGCCCCTTTTGCGTCTTCGGCGCGGACTTCGCGGTGCAGCGTTTCTACCTGAACGACTCCCAGATCCCGATCGACGGAATCCGTCTGGTCGCCTGGTATCGGGTTCGCGGGTTTCGTGAGACGAACATCGAGCCTCCGGTCGTCGACACGCTGGACGGACGGGCACATGTGTCGTTCACAGTTGTCGAGGGCCTACCGGTCGTGGTCGACAGTATCGGAGTGCTCGGCGTCGAAGGCCTGGACGGGGACGGTCTGTTGCAGGATCTGCCGCTCGAGCTTGGTGACCGAATGAGCCTCTACGCGCTCGATGCCACACGCGATGCTCTCGAGCGGCGACTTCAGAATCGCGGATATGCCTACGCTGAGGTGCTGATACACTCCATGCTGCCTGCGGGCGCCCCGTACAGCTCGGCGGTGACGTTCGAAGTCGACCCTGGGCCGCTCTCCGAGTACGGCGTGATCACGATCGCGGACAACCAGAACCTCAGCAAGTCGACGATACTTCGGACCGCACAGATTCGGACCGGTCGCCTCTTCCGAAGGGACCAACTCTTGGAGTCGCAGACCCGCTTGTTCGGTCTCGACATCGTCAGCAGTGCTCGCGTGGAACCGTTCGACATCCCCATCGCCGAGTGGGAGCTCCGCCGCCGGGACCTTTTGGCCGCTCCCGATTCGGTGATTCCCGTGACTCTGCGGGTCCAGGAAGGGGATCAATACCGGCTCCGCTACGGAGCGGGTTGGAGCACGGCGGAGTGTTTCGACGTCGAGTCCCGAAGCACGGCCCGCAACTTCATGGGCGGCGGCCGTATTCTGCAGCTCCGCGGCCGGGTCGCGAACCTTCTCGCCGCGGACTTCCACGACATTCTCTGTCCGTCGAGTGGGAGCGGCTCGTTCGCCGAGTTGAACTGGCTGGCCGCCCTCGATTTTGCTCAGCCGTGGATCTTCTCCACGCGCAATTCGTTCGTGGCTTCGGTGTTCAGTGAGCGCCAGAGCCTCCCCGATGTCTTCGTGCGGCGTGCGGTTGGTCTCAATCTCGCGCTGACCCGTGCGATCGGGCCGCAGACTCCCCTGACGCTCTCGTACCGACCTGAGTTGTCGCGTCTCGATGCAGCTGACGTTCTGTTCTGCACAGGATTCCTGGTATGCACCCCGGACGACATCGAGATCCTGGAGAGTTCCAATCGGCTCGCTCCGGTAGGCGTCAACTTCACTCGCATTCTCGCGAACAACCCACTCAATCCTACGCGCGGCTATAACGTCGTCGTCGACCTCGAGCATGCGGCTTGGTGGACGGGCTCGAACTTCCGCTACGATCGCGTGGTCGCCGAAGGCACCTGGTACGCCAGCCAAGGCTCGGGGGTGCTGGCAGCCCGGGTGCGGGGCGGGTGGGTCGGAGCCGGGCCGTTCAGCGAGCTGGTCGGGGCGGGTGTAGGTG
Organism: Longimicrobiales bacterium; assembly: GCA_965197725.1. GTDB lineage: Bacteria > Gemmatimonadota > Gemmatimonadetes > Longimicrobiales > Gaopeijiaceae > UBA1138. The sequence goes on along the minus strand of CBDANQ010000017.1, from coordinate 27,239 downwards.
TCGACATCGTACACCCTCAGAAGCGGTTCTACGCGGGGGGGGCGAACTCGGTACGCGGCTTCGCGCAAAGCCGTCTCGGCCCGAGGGTCCTGACCGTCGATCCGGAGCAACTCCTGGATGAGAGGAGCGCGGGGAGCGCGTGCACGCCCGAGCAGGTGATCGAGCTCAGTTGCGACGCGAGCGGGCTGGACGAGGGGCGCTTCATGCCCCGCCCGACCGGCGGTACCAGAGTGCTCGAGGCCAACCTCGAGGTTCGGTTCAGGCTTGGCTCCCGCCTACAAGGCGTCACTTTTGTCGACGCAGGACAGCTTTGGGGTGCGACGGAGTCGGTCGTCCTCAGCGACCTCGATGTGACCCCCGGCACTGGCATTCGCCTCCTCAGCCCGATCGGCCCGGTCCGGGTCGACCTCGCCTACCGCTTCAGGAGCGGACAGGCCCTGTCCGTCGTGACGTCGCAGCTGCGGCCGTTTGCAGACGGGGAGGACGAGCCTGAGGACCAGATCCTCGTGGATGGAGAGAGCATCCCGTTCGTCCGATCGAACGAACTCGCGGTGCTCCGCCCGAGCTTCTTGTTCGGCGAGTCGTCCGCGCTGTCGTGGCGACGCTTCCAACTCCACATCTCGATCGGCCAGGCGTTCTGATGAGTGATTCGAGCCGGCCAACGCCGGCGCCCGAGTCCGCCGACTCGCCTCACCAGGCAGCCCCGAAGAGGAGCTGGCGCCGGCGCATGTTCGCAGTGGCGGCGGTCCTGGTTCTGTCGCTGCTCGGCGTCTCCGTCATGCTCGTGAGGACGGGCCGCGCCCAACGCATTGCGCTGGACGTGATGCTGGACCGGGCGCGCGCTTCGCTTGCGGGCGACCTGATAGTGGACGGAATTCGAAGTGGCACTTTGTTGACCCACGCGACGCTGACGGGCCTCAAGCTCGACGCGGAAGACGGCCGCCGCTTCCTGTCTGCGGACTCCGTCGAGCTTGGCTTCTCCCTGTTCCAGCTTCTCGACCCCAAGCGGCGAGGGCTCTCCTCGGTCATCATTTGGGGCCTCGATCTCGAGATCTCCCACTACGCCTCCGAGCGGCTCCCGAACATCCGGAGCGTGCTCAAGACACAAGTCGATCCAGTCGTAGGTGGGCAACCCGAGTCGGACTCTCCGCCCGCTTCCTTCGCATTGGGCCGTGTTGCGGTGCGGGGCGGGACCGTACGGTTGCTCACTCCCGTCGGGGACGACACCACAGGTGTCACCGTGCCGTCGCCGGACGGGGAAGGGCTTCTGAGGCTGCTCGCCTTCGAGGAGCTCGACCTCGACCTCGAGAACGGTTTACTCGACCTCTCCAACGCGGCCCGGCTCTTCGCGGCCCAGCTGACGTCCCTGTCCATGAAGGTCGCGGTCGTCGCGGAGCCCGTGAGCCTCGAAGAGGCGTCCGGAGAGATCGTGTACGGCTCAGCGGGAGTCACCGTCTCCGAGGGTCGGTTTCGTCTGCCGGGCACGGTATTGCGAGGTGAGATCTCGGCGGGGCCCGGTGAGCTAGATGGTCCGTGGTCGCTCGCTGCCACGCTGAGCACCGAGGGTGATGGCGACCTCGAGGACCTGAAGTGGCTGGACGACCGCATCCCGTCCGGTTCGTTCCGCGGCGGTGCCCGCATCGCGGTCGCTGGGTCGACGGAGGTCGTTCTGGACGAGGTCCGCATCGAGTTGGAGGCGAGCAGCGTCACAGTGGGCGGCCGGGTCGTGCTCGGCGAACAGATCTCGTTGGACGCTCTCGATGTGACGGCGAACCCGCTCGCCCTCGATCGGCTCGAGCCTTGGATCGGCCGGGATCTTCCGCTCGACGGTTGGCTCAGCGGGGAAGTGCGCTTCTCCGGGACGCTGAGGGACGTGGTGACGAGCGGTCGGATGACGCTCGTCCCGACCGGGTACGGGGGTTCTCCGACGACCGCGGACTTCAGCGGCACTCTGCATGGAGGGACGAACCCCGGGGCGACGACCTTCGAAGCGCGCTTGGACCCGCTCAACTATCAGCTGCTGGAGGTCGTCGCCCCGGATGTCCCCCTGGGTGGATCAGGTTCGCTCGCGTTCGAAGTGTTGGGCCGGGTGGATGAGGGGCTGCAATTCGTTGCCGACGCGTCGCACCAGGGAGACTCGTTGCTGACTTCGCGCGCGCTGGTGAGCGGGGGGTTGAGGCGAACGGAAACGGGCCAGTGGATCGCGGATATGCAGGCAGATTTCGCACCGCTCGCGCTACGAATCTTGGGGCAGTTGCAGCCGGATCTCGAGCTCGGTGGTGAGGTCACTGGCCGCCTGCGAGGCGTGGGCCGCTTGCGCGACCTTCAGGTGTCGGGCGACTTCGACGCCGTGGGTGGAAGGATCGGGTTGGACGGCGTGGTGGACATGCGACGGCTCGGATCGTTCTACCGATTCGACGCTTCCGCCGAATCCGTTCCGCTCGATCGGTTCAGCGCCCGGCTTCCGACTCGGTCCGTATGGAGCGGCACGCTCTCGGTGGAAGGCCGCGGTATCCGCGTTGATTCCATGGATGCGGCAGCGACACTGTTCGCATCCCGGTCGCGGATTGGGGGCCTGCACGTCGACACGGTGACGGCCTACCTGAGAACCTCGGCGGGGATCCTGACGGTCGACAGTCTGGATGCCGTGCTCGGCGGCGTCGTGGTCTCGGGCGAGGGACGCCTCGGCATGGCCGCACCGCTCGACGGGGAGGCCCAGCTCACCTTCTCGACGGACTCGCTCGGGGGCCTGCGCCCGCTCTTGCTCGGCGACACAGTAACGGCCAAGGACACCCTCAGTGCTCTGGAGTCGGCGCGCCTGAGGTTCGAGGGTGTCGACGTCGAGGCCCTCCCCGACACCGCGGACGTGCGCATGTACGGCGCGGTCGACGGTACCATACGCCTCGTGGGATCCGTCGACGTGCTCGATGTCGAACTCGATATGCACGTCCGCGGGGCCGTGTACGGTCACAACCGCGTCGACAGCGCGAGTGTGCACCTGACCGCGGACGAGCTCCCCGACTTCGCGGGGGACTGGGACGTGTTTCTGGACGCGTTCGGCGTGGAGTATCAAGGCCGCTCGTTCGAGCGGGCCCATGTGGACGCCGGCATGACTCGGCGGAGGGGACGCGTGGCGCTCGAAGTCGAGCGGGGCCTAGGCGAGCGGCTCGACGCCAGCGGCCAGTTCGACCTCGACTCGGGGGAGGGCTCGGTCCGGCTGGAAGAGGCGACGGCGACACTCGACTCGCTCGTATACTTCCTCGCGCATCCGAGTCGCGTGGTTTGGGACGAGCGATCGGTCTCCATCGAGGGCCTCGAACTGCGCCGGGACGACCACGACCACATGAAGATCACCGCCGACGGCACGCTTTCGCGCTCGGATGTATCTGACTTCGACCTGGTGATCGAAGGCCTGCACGTTGAGCGCGTGGCCCGTGTAGTGGAGTTCGACAATGTCGCCATGAGCGGGCACCTCGACCTCACGCTGTCGGTGAGCGGGCCTGCCGACGATCCGGTTATCGAGGGACGCTTCGAGCTCGAGGAGCCTAGCCTCGCGGACGTCCCGCTCACCCGCGTCTCGGGCGAGTTGGAGTATCGGGGCAAGGAAGCGGATGTACGCGTCGAGGCCTGGGAGGGTGAGCGACGGGTATTGAGCGCCGTTGGCCCGGTACCGATCGATCTGTCTCTGGCCGAGGTCGAGCGTCGGCAAGTCGCGCAGCCGATGGACCTGCGAGTGGTAGCTGACTCCCTCGATGCCGCCGTAGCGCTCGCGTACTTCGGGACGCTCGAGGACGTGGTCGGTACCGTGTCCGGGGAAGTACGCCTAGGTGGTACCTCCGAGACGCCTGAGCCCGAAGGGGTTATAACGCTTTCCACGGGGGGCTGGTCGATCGAGGTGCTCGGCGTTCGCCACTCCGAGGTCGACGGTACGGTGACGCTCAAGCCGGACCGAACAGCCGAGGTCGACCTGTCGTTGAACGCGACCGGCCGTGCCGAAGTCACCGGCACACTGATCTTGGATCCGGTCTCAGACCCAGGCCTCGACCTCCAGTTCACGTTCGAGGGCTTCCAGAGCGTGCAGCGGAGGGACATAGAGAGTCGCGTGAGCGGAGCGCTCACTCTGAGCGGCCGATACGGCCGCCCATTCGTACAAGGCGACGTCACTGTGGACGAGGCCGCGATCTTCGTAGACGAGTTCGTGAGGAACGCGGAGATCGTGGATCTCTCGAACCCGAGTCTCTTCGGCGCCGACACGACGGTCTTCTTGACCCAGCCGTTGTTGCGCGACCTCCCCTTCCTCGACTATTTGCGAGCCGAAGTGACCCTCGCCGTTCCGAGGGCCACCTGGCTTCGGTCCCCCGAGATGGACGTGGAGATCGGCGGGGTGCTCCAGGTTCGGTACTCGCGGCGCGACAGGGACCTCGTCATGATCGGGGAGCTACAGGCGTTGCGCGGCTCGTATGCGGTGCTGGGGCGTCGCTTCCAGGTCGCTGGCGGTACCGTCGGCTTCCCCGGGACGCCGGGCATGAACCCGACGCTTGACATCCAGGCGGTGAGCCGGATCCGGCGCATCGAGGGTGAGCCGCTGGAGGTCAGTGCCAACGTCGGGGGCACGCTCTCGCTTCCCCGGGTCGCACTTTCGACGGAGGAGGCGGGGCTGGTGCAGTCCGACCTCGTGAGCTACCTCGTCTTCGGGCACTCCAGCGCGGAGCTCGCCACGGGGCAAACCGCGTTCCTCGAGGGGGCCGCCGGCTCCGTCGTGACTTTCGTCTCTGGAGCGGTCGCGTCCCAGATCGGGGCTGTGCTCGCTCAAGGGATCGGTGTCGACTACTTGTCGATCACGCAGGCTGGCGACTTCGCGTTCGCCTCGGGGCTCACCGGCTCGCTCGCGAATACGCAAGTGGAGATCGGCCAGTACGTGGGACCGAACACATTCATCGTGATCGTCTTCCGGCCCCTGTTCGGGCAGGCCGCGGGCGGCAGCTTCTTGGGAGGAGCGCGAATCGAATGGTCCCTCTCCGACGACTACACCGTCGAGGGATTCTTCGAGGACCGGTTCCTGCGGAGCGGTAGCGGCGGCTTCGGGCGTTTTGGAGTCCCACCGCCGAAGGTCGTGGGCGTGTTCGTCTTCAGAGAGTTGGGTCGCTGACGCTGGCGTAGCCCCCCTCTTTTTCGCCTCGCGGGCCGCATTTTGTGGCGCACCCCCAGGATTGAGCGCGACTTGCACTCGCGGTTAGGTTGTCAGGCTATGGTACGATCTAAGGCCGCCGAGTCGCGCAGCAGCGAGAAGCTCATCGTCCGCGGCGCCCGCGAGCACAACCTGAGGGACATCCACGTCGAGCTGCCGAGGGAGCGGCTCATCGTGATCACCGGACTGTCTGGTTCGGGGAAGTCCTCGCTCGCGTTCGATACGATCTACGCCGAGGGGCAGCGCCGGTACGTCGAGTCGCTGTCCGCTTATGCGCGCCAGTTCCTCGGCTTGATGGAAAAGCCCGACGTCGATTCCATCGAGGGGCTCTCGCCGGCGATTTCGATCGAGCAGAAGACGGTGAGCCGGAATCCGCGCTCCACGGTCGGCACGGTCACTGAGATCTATGACTACCTGCGCCTGCTCTGGGCACGCGTCGGCACGCCGCACTGTCCGACCTGTGGCGAACCCGTGATGCGACAGTCGGCCAGTCAGATCGTCGACGCACTGCTCAGGATGAAGGAGGGCACGCGTGTCGAGGTGCTGGCGCCCCTGGTGCGGGGCCGGAAGGGTGAGTTCGCCGCTGTTTTCGAGCGCGCGCGCAAGGATGGGTTCGTACGGGTTCGGGTGGACGGCGAAACGTACGACCTACGCGAACCGCCTGCGCTCAACCGCTACGAAAACCACGACATCGCGGTGGTGGTCGATCGCCTCGTGATCCGCGCGGAGGACCGCGACCGGCTGGCTGACTCGGTGGAAACCGCGCTTCGGACGAGCGACGGTATGCTCGAGGTGATCCAACACCGGAAACGGACCGAATCGGTCGGGCACGTGTTCAGCGAGCGCTACGCGTGCGGAAACTGCGGCACCAACCTCGCTGAGCTCGAACCCAGGCAGTTCTCCTTCAACTCCCCGTACGGAGCATGCGAGGAGTGCGGTGGTCTCGGTACTCGGAAGGAAGTGAACGTTGACCTGCTCCTCGCGGACCCGAGCCTCTCGGTCCTCGAGGGGGTCATCCTCCCGTGGGGTGATCCATCGGGGCACCTGCGGCGCTCTGTGATCCCCGGATTGGCCGAAGCGTACGAGTTCGAAGCGGACACGCCGTGGGGAGAGCTCGACGAGTCGGTGCGCCATGGCCTGATGCACGGTTCAGGCGCGATGAAAATCCGCTTCCCGTACAGGTCGGGCAGCGGGAAGTTCAAGGGCCACTACGAGGATCGCTGGGAAGGCATCCTCGCGAACATCGATCGCAGGTACCGGGAAACCACGTCGGAGGCGGTTCGGAACCAGCTCGACGACTATATGTCGACGCTCCCCTGCGGGGCGTGCGACGGTAGTCGCCTGAAGCCCGCGTCGAGGTCGGTCACGATCGGCGGGCGCTCATTGGGCGACATCGTGGAGCTTCCGATCGCGGATGCCCGCGCCTTCATCGATTCGTTGCCGGTGCAAGGGGAGCGGAACGGCAAGAAGGGGAAGAGGAACGGGGCTCCTGGCCCGCCGCTTTCCGCAGAAATCGCCGGACCGATCCTGAAGGAAATGGGAGAACGCCTACGCTTCCTCAGCGACGTAGGGCTCGACTACCTCACACTGGGCCGCGCGGCCGGTTCACTCTCGGGTGGTGAGGCGCAGCGGATTCGGCTCGCCACCCAGATCGGAAGTCGGCTCGTGGGGGTCCTCTACATCCTCGACGAGCCGTCGATCGGTCTCCACCAGCGGGACAACGCGCGACTTCTCGCCACGCTCGAACACCTACGCGATCTCGGAAATACCGTGCTGGTCGTCGAGCACGATGAGGAGACCATCCGGCACGCTGACTACATCGTTGACCTCGGGCCCGGCGCGGGGCGTCACGGCGGGGAGGTCGTCGCGAGCGGTGCGATTGAGGCGCTACTGGCCGAAGAGAGGTCGCTCACCGGCGCCTATCTGCGCGGTCAGCGTCGGATCGAGGTTCCGGCGCGCCGCCGACCGGTCGACGCCGGGCGCGCGCTCACCGTGCTTGGCGCCCGCAGCCACAACTTGCGGAAGCTCGACGTAAGCTTCCCGCTCGGAGTGTTCGTATGCGTAACTGGCGTGAGCGGGTCCGGAAAATCGACGCTCGTCAACGAGACGCTGTACCACGCGCTGGCGCGCCACCTCTACCGGAGCAAACTCGTCCCAGGAAGCCACGACACCATCGAGGGTATCGAGTTGATCGACAAAGTCGTCGATGTCGATCAGTCGCCGATCGGACGAACGCCGCGCTCGAACCCCGCGACCTACGTGGGTCTGTTCACCCCCATTCGGGAACTCTTCGCGAACCTGCCCGAGTCGCAACTGCGCGGGTACGGGCCTGGGCGCTTCTCGTTCAACGTGAAGGGTGGACGCTGCGAGTCTTGCCAGGGCGATGGGCTCGTCAAGATCGAGATGCACTTTCTGCCCGACGTCTACGTTCGGTGCGACGTGTGCCGCGGCCGGCGCTACAACCGTGAGACGCTCGACGTCTTCTACAAGGGCAACAACATCGCCGACGTCCTGGAGATGACCGTCGAAGACGCGCTCGAGTTCTTCGCCGCCGTGCCTCGCATCAAGGCGAAGCTGGAGACCCTGCACCAGGTGGGCTTGGGCTACGTGCACCTCGGACAGTCGGCGACGACGCTGTCCGGCGGCGAGGCGCAACGCGTGAAGCTCGCGACGGAGCTTTCCAAGCGGGCGACCGGCCAGACGCTGTACATCCTCGATGAGCCGACGACCGGCCTGCACTTCGAGGACGTACGCGTCCTCCTTGAAGTCCTGCACCGGCTCGTAGAGCTCGGGAACACGGTCATCGTGATCGAACACAATCTTCACGTCGTGAAGACCGCTGATTGGATCATCGACCTCGGTCCAGAAGGTGGATCGGGTGGCGGTCGTATCATCGCGGAGGGCACTCCCGAACATGTGGCGGCGACGAAGGCCTCCTACACGGGTCAGCATCTGGCGCCCATGCTTGGGAGTTGAGGAAGGCTGCATCGGTGGCGCTTACGCTTTATCTTTCGAGCCCGGTAGCATGCGGGCGAGCCCGGAGAGAAACCGGGTTGGCGCAGTGTCGTAGGGTTGACCACAGGCGAACAAGCCCATCCTCCGCCCCCGCGGAGACTCAGATAACGGAGACGGTAATGGTAACCCGAGAGGATCTCGAGAGCTTCTTGATTCGGATGGAACTTGAGTACGACGAGGTCGATGAGGGCATGTTCCTCGTCCAGGGCCGCAACAGCGGTTTTCCGGTCGTGGTGCATCATGCGGACGCGCTTCTCCTGATTCGCATGAAGGTGATGGACCTTCCCGCGTCGATGGACGACGAGGTTGGGTTCTTCCGTACGCTCTTGGAGTTGAATGCTACGGACGTTGTCCACGGGGCCTATGGTCTCGAAGACGGTGAGCTGATCCTCAGTGACACGCTCGAACTAGAGACGCTCGACTTCGACGAACTTCGGGCCTCGACGGAATCGATTGAACTCGCCGCGACCAGTCACATGGAGCGGATCCGCGCCCTGGCCGGCGTCGCCAATGATGGCGAGGCCGACGACACAGGCGCCGAAGAGGCAGAGGGCTGACGACATGGGCATGTTTACGAAGCTGTCGACACTCATCAAATCCAACATCAACGACCTCATCTCGAGGGCGGAAAACCCCGAGAAGATGTTGAACCAGATCATCATCGACATGCGCGACCAGCTGGCGAAAGCCAAGCGCGAGGTCGCAGCGGCGATTGCGGACGAACGCAAGCTGAAGGCGCAGCTCGATGACGAGGTGAAGCAGGCGCGCGACTGGGAGCATCGAGCGATGCTAGCGGTGAAGGAAGGTCGTGACGACCTCGCGAAGCAGGCGCTGATCCGTCAGCAGGAGCACGCTGAGCGCGCCCAGGAGATCCAGCAGACCTGGAAGGGACAGGCCGCCGAGACCGAGAACCTCAAGGGCTCCTTGCGCCAGCTCAACGACAAGATCGAAGAGGCGAAGCGCAAACGGAATCTGCTCATAGCCAAGCAGAAGCGGGCTCAGGCACAGCGCCGCATCCACGAGACGATGTCCGGTCTGTCCGACACCTCGGCGTTCGAGGCGTTCAACCGGATGGCCGACAAGATCGAGGAGCAGGAACGCCAGAGCATAGCGCACGCGGAGGTCACGCAGGCGCTCGGGGGCGACACGCTCGAGACCGAGTTTATGCAGCTCGAAGCCGGGGGGCCGGGCGGTGGCGCGGACGTGGAGGACAAGCTTCTCGCGCTCAAGAGCCAGATGGGTCTGCTCGGCGATGGCTCGACCGAAGAGCCGAAGCAGCTCGAAGCCGGCGACGAACCCGCGCCGGCTCCGGCGGCTGAAGAGTCCGCTCCCGCGGTGCAGGACGCCGAGGTCGAGGAAGTCTCCGAAGCTGAAGCTGACTCGATTCCGGAGGCGCAGCTGATTTCCGAGTTCGAAGAGCTCGAGGAGAAGCAGGCAGAGTCCTGATGCCGTTGGCGCCTACATGAGCATCGTCTACCTGAACGGCGAGTTTCTCCCCAAAGACGAAGCGAGGATCTCTCCCGACGATCGCGGCTTCCTGCTCGCGGACGGAATCTACGAAGTGACGCCTTTTTACGACGGCGCTCCGTTCTGCCTGGACCGTCACCTCGCCCGTCTCGAGCACGGTCTGGGCTGGATGAGGATTCGGCAGCCGCTCGACGGGCTCGAAGAGGTGCAACGCAGGCTCATCGCGCAAAACGGCCTCGAGAGTGCTGAGACGTCGCTCGTGTACGTTCAGATCACGCGGGGCGTCGCGCCCCGCACGCACTACTTCCCGAGGGACCCCGTCGAGGCGACCGTGTACGCGTACGCAAAGGCGTGGGATCGTCCTTCCCCCGAGCGCTGGTCGCAGGGCTTCACGGTGGCGACGGTACCGGACCGTCGCTGGAGCCGGGTCGACGTGAAGACGATCTGCCTCCTGCCCAACGCACTTGCGTTTCAGGACGCGATCGAAGCCGGAGCCGATGACGCTCTGCTGATCCGTGACGGTGTCGCGATCGAGGGCGCCCACATGAATTTCTGGGGGGTCTTCGACGGCGTGGTCGTCACGCATCCAACGACCCATCACATACTGCCCGGCATCACGCGCGGCGTCGTCCTGGACTTGGCTGCCGCGGACGGCATCCCGGTCGAGGAGCGACCCATCCGGGTCGAGGAACTCGGGCGTGCCGAAGAGCTCTTCTTCACGGGTACGACGGGCGAGGTGCGGCCTTGTGTGCGCGTGGACGGCACTCCAGTGGGCGACGGAGGTGTCGGGGTGATCACCAGGCGGCTCTCCGACCTCTTCCGGGCGGAGGTCGAAGCTGAGAAGGACGCCGCCAGGGCGCGCCTCGCTTGACGTGGTCGGGGCTCAGCGGGCTCTGATATTCGCCGGAGTCACGGCTTCGCTCGCGGGCTGCGTCACCGGCGCGGTAGGACCCGGCACGACCGCCAACGTCGATCTGACTGGCCCGGGCGACGCCGATGTCGTGCGCTTCGTCTACTTGGGCAGCGGCGGCTGGATCATCGAACGAGGGGAAGATCAAGTGCTGGCCGCGCCGCTGTTCTCGAACCCGAGCCTGGTGAGAACCGGACTGCTACCGATCCAGTCGGACACCGCGCTCGTGGACCGCTACATGTCCCGCTACGACGTCACCGCGGCCAAGGCGATCCTGGTCGGGCACGCGCACTACGATCACCTGATGGACGTGCCGCGCGTGGCGCTCGCGCACGCGCCCGACGCGCGCATCGTCGGCAACTTGACCGTGAAGAACACACTCGGCACCTGGTCCGGGATCGGCGATCGCGTGGACGTCGTCAACGACATCGCCGGTGATCAACACACGGTCGGCGAGTGGCTCCGCTACGGTGACGGCGTGCGTGTGATGGGGCTCCGCTCCAAGCACGCCGCGCACTTCGACGGATACACGCTGTACCGCGGGACGCGCGACCGTCCCTTGGCGACGGAGCCCCGGTGGGTGACGGAGTGGCTGGAAGGGCGAACCCACGCCTATCTCGTCGACTTCATGGATCCGGACGGTTCCGTCGCCTTCCGCGTGTACTACCAGGACGCGGTCTCACCGGCACCAGCAGGCTTCGCGCCGGAAGCGCTCATCGACGAGCACTCCGTCGACGTAGCCATTTTCGTACCGGCTACGTTCGATCAGGTCGACTGGCACCCCGAGGCGTTCGTCGAGAACCTGCGTCCCGAGCGGGTGCTTCTCGGTCACTGGGAGGACTTCTTCGTGCCGATCGAGGCGCCCACCAAGTCCGTGTTGCTCACCGACCTCGGCCATTTCGAAAAGCGACTCGCCAGGGTGCACGACGGCGGGTGGTGGCGCCCCGACCTGTGGACGGAGTTCCGGTTTCCGGTTCGGTAGGGATGTCGCGACAAAACGGGAAGATGTCGTCGCATCATTGCTCCGAGGGAATCCGTCAGTAGATGAGGTAGGGACGCCGCAACCGCTCGAATTCCCTCACGCCTTCGTCCCACGCTGTCGTCAGCGCAGCGAGGTCTCGTCCCGCTTCGATACCCAAGCGGAGCGCATCTGTCCCCGCGAGACGATCGAAGTGGGCTTCGCGCCAAGCCCAGTTATCGCCCGACATCGCATGGGCCTCGAGCAGCATCGCGACGGCGGCCTTCGACGCGTCGTAGTCCGTGCTTTCGCGGACCAGGCGAACGCCCTGGATCTCCTGACCGTCGAACTTCCCGTCGCCCGCGTTCGTCGGCGTGAAGGTCACCGCCTCAAAGCGCACGCCCTCGAAGCCGTATCCGTTCAGGGCCTCCGCGAGCGCCGGACCATCCAGCCACGGGGCGCCAACCCACTGGAACGCGAGGTCGGTGCCACGGCCCACGGAGAGTGCAGTGCCCTCGAACAGACATGTTCCGGGGTACGCGAGCGCGCTCTCGAGCGTCGGCATGTTCGGTGACGGCGCCACCCACGGCAGTCCGGTATCTGAGAACGTCATGTCGCGCCGCCACCCGTCCATGGGCACGACGTGCAGCTCGACGTCGATGCCGAACTCCCCCACGTACATGCGAGCCAGCTCACCCGCCGTCATCCCGTGACGCATCGGCACGGGATAGAGCCCGACGACCGTGGAGTACTCCGGGTCGAGCACGTTTCCCTGCACGACGTCGCCACGGATCGGGTTCGGCCGATCGAGCACGACGAACGGGACTCCCTGCTCTCCGGCGGCTTCCATCGCGTACGCCATCGTGGAGACGTAGGTGTAGTAACGTGCTCCTACGTCCTGCATGTCGAAGACGAGAACCTCCACGCCCTCGAGCATCTCCGGCGTCGGTCGCAGCGTCCGGCCGTATAGCGAATGAATCGGTAGACCGGTCCGCTCGTCGACCCCGCTCTCGATTCGTTCGCCGGCCTCCTCCTCTCCGCGAATCCCGTGCTCGGGGCCGAACAGCGCGACGAGCTCGATGCCGGGAGCTTCGTGCAGCGCGTCGATCACGCTGCCGAGCTCCTGCGGGGCGCCCGCCTCCTGGCCTACCGCCCGCCGGTAGATGCCTGTGTGGTTGGTCACGAGGCCGACGCGCTTCCCGCGCACGAGGTGCAGCGAGTCGGAAAGCAGCACGTCAACTCCGGCTCGCACTGTCGGGGCTGCCTGGGCTTCGGCGCCGGCAAAGGCGTCGCCGCCAGGAACGCCGCACGCGGAGAGGGTAACACCCAGGAACAGGGCGAGAATGCAGGATTGTGACGTTTTCCGGCACCCGGTACCTTCCCCTCCGTCAGCGCTTTGGTGGAGCGCGCGCCTTCGTTTTGTACGTGTCATACGCCAAGCTTCGGGGTCGCGCCCAACGCCGTCAACAACCCCCTGACCGAGTCGTGCCACGCGATGCCGCTACCAGCCACTCCCAAACCCCGAATCGTGGTTCGGACCCTGCCAGGGTGGATTGCCGTGGCGGCACTGGTCTCGTGTGGCTCCCCTCCTGCCGTGACGTCTCCCCCGGCCGCGACGTCTCCTCCGCCGGTTCTCGACTCCACGGCTCAGGCGCCGGCCGACGACGAGGGAGGCCGACCGCGGACCCTGCCCCTCGATCCGATGATTCACCCGGAGGCACCCGGAGAGGAAGCGGTGGAGACACGACGGTGGTCCGAGAGCACGCTCGACGGCATGACGCTCCGCCAGAAGGTTGGGCAGCTCATCATGCCGTGGGTGCTCGGCGACTTCGCGCCAGACGGTACCACGAGTCACGAGCGCACGCTCGGCTACATCCAGGACCAGCAGATCGGCGGCGTGATCATGTCGGTGGGCTCCCCGACCGAAGTGGCGGCGAAGCTGAACGACCTCCAGGACCACTCGGAATTTCCACTTCTGGTCGCCGCCGACCTCGAGACCGGGGCGGGCTTCCGCATGCGTGGCGCGGTCCAGATGCCGGGCACCATCGAGCTCGGCGGTGCCACGGACTTCCCGTCGTTGATGGCGCTCGGCGCTTCCGGAGACGCCCGGCTCGCCTACGAGATGGGCCGGGTCACGGCTGTCGAGGCGCGCGCCGTCGGCATCCACGTGCCGTTCGCGCCGGTACTGGACGTGAACAACAATGCCGACAACCCGATCATCAACGTGCGCTCGTTTGGGGAGGATCCGGAACAGGTGGCGGAGCTGGGCGTCGCCTTCGTTCGAGGCATTCAGGAGAATGGCGGAATCGCGACGGGCAAGCACTTTCCGGGTCATGGCGATACGGAGACCGACTCACACATGGCGCTGCCCGTCATTCGCCACGATCGGGCTCGCATGGACTCCGTCGAGTTGAGGCCGTTCCGGGCGGCGATCGAAGCCGGCATGGGTGCGGTGATGACAGCGCACATCTCGGTGCCGGGCATCTCGAACGGCGACCGTGCTCCCTCGACACTGAACCGCGCGATTTTGACGACGCTGCTCCGCGAGGACATGGGGTTCGACGGGTTGCTCTTCACGGATGCGATGGACATGCGCGCGATCGCGCGGCAACAGAGCGCCGAAGAGGCGGCCGTGCGTGCCGTGGAAGCAGGCGCCGACGTGATCCTCATGCCGCCTTCGCCCGCCCGTGCGGTCGATGGCATTGTGGCGGCGGTCGAATCCGGGCGCATCTCGGAGTCGCGAATCGACGCGTCGGTTCGCCGCCTGCTCCAGACCAAGGAAGCGATCGGGCTGCACTTCGACCGGAAGGTCTCCATCGAACGGGTACAGGAGTCCGTAGGCATCCCGAGCCACACGGAGCTCGCGACCGAGGTCGCCGAGCGCTCGATCACGGTGTTGAGGAACGGTCGGAACCTGTTGCCGCTGCTCGGGACCCGCACCGCCCGCGTCATGTCGGTCTCGTTCCGCCGGCCGTCGGACGTGCTCGCCGGCCGGTACTTCAACCGGCGTTTGAGGGCGACGTACCCCCGCCTGTCGACCGCCGAACTCGATCGCGACGTGAGTCCGACTGTGTATCAGGGGTTGCTCGGCGTTGCCCGCCGGCAAGCGCTCGTCATCGTGAGTACGTATGTGACCGCGGTCTCGTACCAGGGCTCGCTCGCGCTGCCGGAAGAGGTGGTCGAGTTCATCGAGGGCCTCAAGGGGATCGAGGTCCCGCACATCGTGGTCTCGTTCGGCAATCCCTACCTGATCGAGTCCTTCCCGAACGTGCAGGCGTACATTCTGGGATGGAGCGGCTCGGAGGCGAGCCAAGCGGCAGCCGCGCGTGCGCTCTTCGGGGAGTTCGACATCACCGGGCGCACGCCCGTGAGTATTCCGCCACTCTTCGACATCGGTGCCGGGATGACGATTCCACGGAGGCGGAACGCCGGTGGCGGGCGCTGACGGGACGTCCCTCGGGGAGCGTGACGCCCTGATGAGGCGGGGGCGAACGGGCGTGTGCTCGAGGCGCGCATGGACCGTCGCGGCGCTCGCCCTCACTACAGCCTGCGGCGGTTCAGCCCCCGTCACCGTACCGGTCCCGTTCGGTCGCGTCGTCGGTCTCGACGCCGACGCCCGCCGCTGGGTGGACGAGACGCTCGAGAGCCTGACGCTGGAAGAGCTCGTGGGTCAGCTCGTCATCGAGTGGATTCCGGGCGGGTACGTGTCGCCCAGCAGCCCGGACTTCGAGCCGCTCGAGCGCTGGGTCGTAGAGGACCGGATCGGTGGCGTATCCCCCTCGATCGGGACACCGCATGCGTATGTGGCTAAGCTCAACGCGCTACAGGGACGCGCGGAGATTCCGCTGCTGGTGACCGCCGACTTCGAGAACGGCGGACCGGGCATGCGCATCAACGGCTCGTACGCGTTGCCGTCCATGCTGCCACAGGGCGGTGGCACCGCGTTCCCGCCGACGATGGCGTTCGGCGCGATCGGTGACGAGCGCTTCGCGTACGAATACGGGCGTATTACGGCCGTCGAGGCACGCGCGAGCGGCGTGCACTTGCTCTTCGCGCCGGTGCTCGACGTGAACAACAACGCCGACAACCCGGTCATCGCGAGCCGATCCTTCGCAGCCGATCCCGAACTGGTGGCGCGCTTGGGTGCGGCGTTCATTCGCGGCGCCAAAGAAGGCGGGGCGTATACGACCGGAAAGCACTTCCCCGGCCACGGGAACACTTCGGTCGACTCGCACATCGGCCTTCCCGTGATCGATGCTGACCGTGCGCGTCTGGACTCCCTCGAGTTGGTTCCTTTCGACCGGGCGATCCAGGAGGGCGTCGACGCGATCATGACGGCACACGTCGCGCTGCCCAACGTGCTCGGTCCCGACGGGCCACCCGCGACGCTCTCGCCAGACATCCTCACCGGTTTGCTGCGCGCGGACCTGGCGTTCGACGGCGTGATCTTCACGGACGCGCTCACGATGCGCGCGATCCCCGACGCGTACGGGATCGGCGACGCTTCCGTGCGTGCCCTCGAGGCCGGCGCCGACGTGATCCTGTCGCCCACGGACGTACCCGCCGCGATCAGCGCGGTCGTGCGGGCCACGCGGAGCGGACGACTGACGCGCACGCGTCTCGAGAACTCGGCACGCAGGCTGCTGGAGATGAAGGCCGAGCTCGGTCTCCATCGGAACCGCTTCGTATCGCTCGACGCGGTCGACAAGGTGGTCGGGTCCGGAGCACATCTGGCGCTCGCGGACTCGGCGGCTGTGCGCTCGATGACGCTCGTACGCGATGAGGGCGGCTTGGTCCCGCTGCGCGCGGATGCACCGGTTCAGACCGTACACGTGCGCTATGCGCGCTCTAGCTGGCTGTGGGCGAGCCGGGCGTTCTCCCAAGGCCTGTTGCAGCGCGTGCCCGGGGCCCGGGAGGTGCACCTGGACGAGCGCAGCGATGCGGCGGCGTACGCTGTCGCGGCCGAGGCGGTGGCGGCCGCTGGCCGGGTCATCGTGAGCGTGTACGTGCCGCCGTCCGTCGGCTCGGGCGAGGAGGCGTTGCCTGAGCCCTTGCGAGCTCTGGTGAACGAAACCGCGACCGGCAAGCCGACCGTGCTTCTTTCGTTCGCGAGCCCGTATTTGGTGAGGGCGTTGCCGGACGTGAGCAGCTACCTGGTGGCGTGGGGCGACCGCGAGGTCTCGCAGCGTGCCGCGCTCGGGGCGCTGTTCGGCGAGCAGGCGATCACGGGCCGGCTCCCGATCCCGATTCCGCCGCTGGCCGGAATCGGAGACGGCCTCGACCGGGTCCAGACGACGACGCGAATCGTTACCCGCACGGTCGATGATCCGCTCTTCGCCGCTGGTATCGTCGACGGCGGAGATCGCCGAGCGTTCGGGCAGGATCAGTCCGTGGCGGACCCCGCGTCCGTCGGCATGTCCGCCGAAGGCCTCGCACGCGTCGACGCGATCATCGAGGCGGCGCTCGCCGACTCGGCGGCTTCGGGGGCCGCGTTGGCGATCGGACGGCACGGCCAGCTCGTATCGCTGGAGGCATTCGGGGAGCTCGCGTACGGTAGCGGCCGGCCCGTCACCACGACGTCGATCTGGGACATGGCGTCGGTCTCCAAGGTCGTCGGCACGACCACTGCGGCGATGATGCTGGTCGGAGACGGTCTGCTCGATCTGGACGCATCAGTCGTGTCGTACCTGCCGTATTGGTCGAGAGGTGACGATCGAAAGAGCCGGGTCACGGTGCGTCAGCTGCTCCTTCATCGCGCCGGGTTACCTCCGTTCCGGCGCTGGTTTTTCGACATTGCGGGGCTCGAAGCATATAAGGCCGCCGTAGCCGATGAGCCGCTCGATCGCGAGCCCGGTGTCGAGACGATCTACTCGGACATCGGCATCATGACGCTGGCCTGGGTCATCGAAGAGGTCGCGCAACAATCACTGGACGACTTCCTGAATGATCGGCTGTGGCTGCCGCTGGGGATGCGCGAGTCTCGATATCGACCCAGCGCGACGCTGCGACCGCGCATCGCGGCGACCGAGATGGATACCACGTGGCGGCACGAGCTGGTCTGGGGACGCGTGCACGACGAGAACGCCGACGCGATGGGGGGAGTCGCGGGGCACGCTGGGCTCTTCAGTACCGCGGTCGATCTCTCCGTCTTCGCACGTATGATGCTCAATGGCGGAGTCTCTCCCGCGTGCCGACCGGAGGAGATCGCTGGAGAGCCGTGCCCCCTCGCCAGGGCCAGCGCTCAGAGGCTGGTCGAGCTGAACGTGCTCGAGCTGTTCACGACGCGCTTCGACGACTCGTCCTCACGAGCGCTCGGTTGGGACACGCCGTCCGCGCGTTCATCCGGTGGTGACTACATCACGGCGAGCGCGTATGGCCATACCGGCTATACCGGCACGTCGATCTGGCTCGATCCCGAGTTGGACCTCTGGGTCGTCCTGCTCACCAACCGCGTGCACCCGACGCGAGAGAATCAAAAGCACATCCCGCTGAGGCGCGCCGTCCACGACGCTGCGGTGCTTGCCATCACCGACCGAGCCATCAGAAAGCGGGCTCCGTGACGCTCCTCGACTGGGCGATCATCGCACTCTACTTCGTGTTTGCCGCCGGGATCGGAGTCGCCATGTCGCGGCGCGCCGGCTCATCGATCACCGAATACTTCATCGGTGGGCGCTCGCTACCCTGGTGGCTGGCAGGGACGTCGATGGTCGCCACGACGTTCGCCGTGGACACACCGCTCGCGGTCACGGAGCTCGTCGCAAAGTACGGTGTCGCCGGAAATTGGCTGTGGTGGAACATGGTCATGAGCGGGATGTTGACCGTCTTCTTCTACGCGCGGCTCTGGCGGCGTGCGGGTGTCATCACCGACGCCGAGTTCAGCGAGCTACGCTACGGTGGCAGGCCTGCCGCGATCCTGCGCGGATTCCGCGCCGGCTATTTGGCGTTGCCCATCAACCTCATCATCATGGGCTGGGTCAACCTGGCCATGATGGAGATCGTGTCGGTCGCGCTCGACATCCCGGACGTGGCCGCGCTCGTACTCTGTTTCGCGCTTGCGGCCGGGTATTCGATCCTGGCGGGTCTCTGGGGCGTCGTCGTCACCGACTTCTTCCAGTTCGGTCTCGCGTTCGGCGGAGCCGTCATCCTTGCGGTCTTCGCCGTGGAGGCAGTCGGCGGCATCACCGGCATGCAGACCAGTCTCGGTGATATCTACGGCTCCACGGACGCCGCGTTGGCGATACTGCCGGCGGAGAGCGCCGCGTGGATGCCGGCGATCACGATGGCGGTCTACCTCGGCGTGAACTGGTGGGCGACCTGGTACCCCGGGGCGGAACCGGGTGGGGGAGGGTACGTCGCGCAGCGCATCTTCGCGGCGCGCAGCGAGCGCGACGGAGTGCTTGCCACGCTGTGGTTCAACATCGCCCACTACGCGGTGCGCCCGTGGCCGTGGATCCTCGTCGCGCTCGCGTCGACCATCCTCTACCCGGGGCTCGATGATCCCAAAGAGGGATACGTGCTCGCGGTGATGGACCTGCTACCCCCGGGCCTGACGGGCCTCGTGCTGGCAGGGTTCGCGGCTGCGTACATGTCGACGATCTCCACTCAGCTGAATTGGGGCGCGAGCTACCTGGTGAACGACCTGTACGGACGCTTCGTCCGCCCTGACCTCGGGGAGCGGGAGCTCGTGACCGCTGCCCGCGTCAGCACCGCGGCGTTGATGGTCGCCTCGCTCGTGGTGACGTACTTCCTCACCAGCATCGAGGGCACATGGCGGTTCCTGCTCGCGATCGGGGCGGGCACGGGACTCGTGCTCATCCTCCGATGGTATTGGTGGCGAATCAATGCGTGGTCGGAGATCAGCGCGATGATCGCATCGCTCGTCGTCAGCGTTGTGCTCTGGTTCGGCGCCGGCCTCGACCCCGACGATCCGATTCAGTGGGCGTGGATCATGCTCGCCACGGTGGGCGCGTCCACCCTCGTCTGGCTCGTGGTCACGTTTGCCACTCGGCCTGAAGAGGACGGGGTCCTGCGCGCCTTCTATCTGCGCGTACGACCGGGCGGCCCAGGCTGGAGGCCGATCGCCCATACGGTCGGTCTGGCCGGTGAGCCGATCGACGGTGGCCCACTCAATTGGACGAACTGGGTGGCCGGAGTCGTCTCGGTCTACTCGACTCTCTTCGGCGTGGGGCAGCTCATTTTCGGCGCTACCGTCCGGGGTGTCCTGATGCTCTTCGTTGCCTTCGTTTGCTTCTGGTGGATCGGCAGGAACCTGCGACCGTCGCGCGCCTCCATGCGTCAGGTGCCGGGTGTCTCGTCATGACGAACACGAAGCCATCGCGCGGAAGGGGCCCGCGGTGACCGCTTTCACAACGCTCGACGTGGTCGTCCTCGCCGCCTACCTCGTCGCTACGACCGTCTGGGGCGCTTGGCTCGGACGAGGTCAGGAGAGCGGCAGCGACTACTTCCTCGGTAGTCGCTCGCTTCCGTGGGTGGCGGTGATGCTCTCGGTCGTTGCCACTGAGACGAGCACGCTCACGTTCTTGAGCGTCCCTGGTGTGGGATACGCGGGCAGCCTCGTCTTCCTGCAGCTCACCTTGGGATACCTGGCTGGCCGAATCGCGGTGTCGGCGATCTTCCTGCCGGCCTACTACCGTGGCGAACTGTCTACCGCGTACGCGCTGCTCGAGGACCGTTTCGGCCTGGGTGCCCGGAGGGTGACTTCCGCGATTTTCATGGTCACGCGGCTGCTGGCGGACTCGGTGCGGCTCTTCGCCACCGCGATCCCGCTGGCGCTGATCACGGGGTGGCCGTATCCGGTCTCGATCGCGGTGATCGGTGTGCTCACCGTCACCTACACGTATTTCGGTGGCATCAAGGCAGTCGTTTGGGTCGATGTAGTGCAGATGTGCCTCTACCTGCTCGGGGCCGTGGTCGCGATCATCGCGCTCCAGCTCGCGCTACCGGACGGCTGGTCGGGCGTCTTGTCGAGCGCCGGCGCGGCCGGGAAGATGCAGGTCGTCGACTTCACGTGGAGCCTGACGACCACGTACACCATCTGGGCCGGTGTCATCGGTGGCGCGGTCTTCACGATGGCGTCGCACGGCACCGATCAGCTCATCGTGCAGCGACTGCTCACGTGCAGCGATCAGCGTGCCGCGCAGAAAGCGCTCGTCGGCAGCGGCATCGCGGTCATCTTCCAGTTCCTGCTCTTCTTGATGGTCGGACTGGGGCTGTGGGCTTTCTACGGCGGTCGACAATTCGACAGCCCGGATGAGATCTTCGCGACGTTCATCGTGCAGCAGTTGCCGCCCGGATTGACCGGGCTCCTCATCGCCGGGGTCTTCGCTGCCGCGATGTCGTCTCTTTCGTCTTCCATCAACTCACTCGCGTCTGCGACGGCGTACGATTTCTGGGCGCCGCTCGTGGGTGCCCGAGATGACGAGTCACGCGTTCTGAACGCGGGTAAAGCATTCACGCTGGTGTGGGCGGCACTCTTGATCGGCGGCGCCATCCTGTTCATCCCGTTGTCGGAAGGCACGTCGGCGGTCGAGGTCGCCCTCGGCATCGCCGCGCTGGTATACGGCGGCCTGCTGGGGGCTTTCGCGCTCAGTGTGTTCACGAAGCGCCCGGGTCAGGGCGCGGTGATCCTGGGGATCGGCATCGGCATCGGGACCGTCGTCGTGCTGAGGGATCGCATGGCGTGGCCGTGGTACGTACCGGCCGGGGCGACGGTGACGCTGGTGGCGGGTTCTCTCGCGGGCCTGTTCCGGAAGCGAGCCGCGTGAGCCGATTCGTGGTCGGCGTCGATGGCGGTGGCACCAGCACGCGCGCAGTTGTTCTCGACGATACCGGAGCGGAGATCGCTCGGGTCGAGCGAGAGGGCGCGGTCGTGAGCGTCGAAGCTCCGGACGAGGCCGCGTCTGCGGTCGCGGCCGCCGTCCGGGCGGCCGCTGAGCAGGGTGGCGTCAAGCTACCCCTCAAAGCGCTGTGGGCCGGGCTCGCGGGGGCGGGTAGAGAGGCAGCCCGTGATGCGGTGACCGCAGCGCTCTCCGGGGTGGGCCTCGCGCAGTCGATCGAGGTCGGGACCGACGTGGAGGGGGCGTTCCACGACGCTTTCGGCGACGGGCCGGGCGTGATGCTGATCGCGGGCACCGGCTCGATCGCCTGGGCCCGTGACGAAGGTGGCGTCATGCACCGCGTCGGTGGCTGGGGTCAGCACGTCGGGGACGAAGGCAGCGGCTATTGGATGGTCATGGAGGCGCTCCGGCGCGTGGCCCGTGCCGAAGACGGTCGGAGCACTGCGACGACGCTGCGAGAGTCCGTCTTGGAAAGGCTCGGTCTGCTCGATCCGACCGAGCTGGTCGCCTGGGTCGCTTCGGCCGGCAAGCGGGAGATTGCCGCGCTGGTTCCCGATGTTGCTCACGCCGCCTCTGCGGGAGACGCGGGGGCTGTAGACATCCTCGAACGCGCGGTCGATATGCTGGCTCGTCACCTCACGGCCGTTGTCGAGCGCTCGGGGCCGTGGTCGCAGAAGCCTCGTCTCGCGCTTTGGGGTGGGCTGATCTGGCAGGGCGGCCCTTTGCGCGATTTTCTCGTGATGGCGATCACTGGCCACGACCTTCCCCTCGTCGACGTGGAACTCGACCCCCCGATGGGTGCGGCTCGTATGGCGCTCGGGCTCACCTTGCCTGATCGGCAGAAAAGGGCACTGCTCAGAAGCCAATTTGGCAGACGATCGACGTTGTAACCTCTTGTCGTCGTTCAATTTGGCAGACTTGGTCCTCGTTTCATGTGGCACGCCAATTGCTTTCAGTCGGGCGTCTGAACCACACACATAGGAGGCATCATGGCCATCACGAAATACAAGTTCCGGCACCCGAGCTACTCCCCTGGGCGTGACCTCGAGGAGGTACAGAACCGGCTCGCCGGCTTCTTCGACAACCCGTCGGCGGGTCGGCGGAGCTGGACGCCGTCCGTGAACGTCTCAGAGACCAAGGAGGGTCTCGAGGTCACTGCCGAGCTGCCCGGGCTCTCGGAGGAGAACCTCTCCATAGAGCTCGAAAACAACGTGCTCACGATCTCAGGTGAGAAGACCGAGCAGGTCACGGAGGGCGCCGGAAATGGAAGAACAACCGGGACGCGCAGACGCCGACCTACGACAACCGCCGCCGGATCCGCCACCCGTACTAACGCGGCAACCGGGGGATGCGGCTGCTGCGCCAGCGCGGCGAGAAGGTGGAGCGGGGGTTTGCGCACTTGCTTGTGACCGGAGGGCTGCGTCGCGTCCACATACGGGGCCAGGAGGAGATTCGAAAACGGATGTTGATCCACGCGGCGGCCTTCAACCTCGGCCTTCTCATGCGCAAGCGGTTCGGGGTTGGAACCCCCGACGTGCGTTACAGGGCCTCGCTACCGTACCAGCTGCGCTCGCAACTCAGGTTACAACCCGCGTCTCGCGCTTTTTGACGGTGCCGCCGTATTCGGCGCTATTTCGCCTTCCTTGGGCCGAATATCGCCTCGTCAGACCCCAAAACCCGCTTCTTGCACAACAACACAGCCCCCGCGTGTCTGCCTTCTCTCCCACCCATCATCCGCTGGGACCCTATTTCTTCCACGGACTGCTAGATACCCTGCTTCCTCTTCCTCTTCCTCTTCCTCTTCCTCTTCCTCTTCCTCTTCCTCTTCCTCTTCCTCTTCCTCGTCCTCCGCCTGCACAAGCCACCTGCCACGCCTTCCACGAAGACGCGCAGCCCGGGGGATCTGACGGCTCACTAGGGTCCCTAGCAGCCGACGGATCGAATCCGGTCCCACGCAGATGATGGTGCCGGTGCTACTTCGGAGATCGACGCCCTCTACGCCTGCTCCAGGGCTTCAGCAGTCATCCCAAGGCTCTCCGCACCCGCTATCCACCCGTTACTCCAGAGCGCACGGACGGCTGAGGCTCCGTACTGTCCGTGGACGTACTCCACGAAGCTCGCGCCTGCCAGGTAGGTGTAGACGTCCGAGACGCTGTAGAACCGATTCACCAGCGTATCCGGCGACGGAAGCTCACCCGTGTCTGCCATGAGGGCGGCGAGTGGAGTTAGCCCCTGACGGTGGACACCTATTCTCTTTAGAGAGAGGAGTCCACGATGCCAAGAACGAGACCGCCGTATTCGTTGGAGTTCCGCCAGCAGATGGTGGAGCTGGTCAAAGCAGGTCGCACGCCTGAGGAGCTGAGTCGGGAGTTTGAGCCCACAGCGCAGACGATCCACAATTGGGTGAAGCAGACGGACCTCGACACGGGAGTCAGAAGCGACGGCCTGACGTCGTCAGAGCGCGAGGAGCTCCGCGAGCTTCGGCGTGAGAACAAGCGGCTTCGTGTCGAGCGGGAGATCCTAAAAAAAGCCGCGGCCTGGTTCGCTCAGGAGTCCGACTCGGTGCCCCCGAAGCGTTCGAGTTCGTGAGGGCCAACCAGGCCGAGTTCAGCGTGCAGATGATGTGCGAAGTCCTGAGCGTCTCGCCCAGCGGGTACTACGCATGGAGAAAGCGTCCTCCATCGCATCGCGCGGTCGAGAACGAGCGACTGCTAGGTCGGATGCGTGAGATCCACACGTTCAGCCGTGAGACGTATGGCCAGCCACGGATGTACGCCGAGCTCAGGGACGACGGCTGGCAGGTCAACCACAAGCGGGTGCGTCGTCTGATGAGGCTGGCAGGACTACAAGGCGCTACGCGGCGAAGGAAGTGGCGCACGACGAAGCGAAACAGAGATGCTCGACCTGCCCCCGATCTCGTCGCGCGCGACTTCAGTGTGCACGGCCCGGACCAGCTCTGGGTTGCCGACATCACCTACGTGCCGACCCGGGAGCGGCTTCTTGTACCTGTCAGTCGTCGTCGATGCGTGGAGCCGCCATGTGGTCGGATGGTCGATGAAGACGCATCTCAAGACCGATCTCGTGCTCGACGCGCTGAACATGGCGCTGCAGCAACGACGACCGAACGGTGTCATCCATCATAGCGATCAGGGTACCCAGCCTAGGTTCAAGCGGTCGTCGCAACAGTACCGTGTTGAAGGGTTTTCATGCGCCCCGATGTTGCTGGACACTAGGCTGGCGAGGGCGATGGGGTCCAGACAGAAAGAAGTCAGTTCTTGATGTCTCCCAACCCGAGGGAGTCAGAAGCGACCGAAGGTCGTTGAAGGCTGGAGATACGGGAGCGGTAGAGCATTTCAACGCAAGGTTGAGGTCTGGTCCTTTGATGACAACAGATTTTCCAAGGTTTCCGCCGGAGTTCTCCAACCGAGGGTCTTGCGGGGGCGGCTGTTGAGAGCGGCTGCGACGGCGGCGAGATCGTCAGCGGTATGTCTGCTGAGGTCGGTGCCCTTCGGGAAGTACTGTCTCAACAGGCCGTTCGTGTTTTCGTTCGTGCCGCGCTGCCACGGGCTCTGCGGGTCGCAGAAGTAGACGGCCAGGCCAGTATCGATGCGAAGCCGTTCGTGCTGAGCCATCTCTGTTCCCTGGTCCCATGTCAGAGACCGGCGGAGTTGCTCGGGCAGGGTCGTGATCGACGAAGCAATCGCGTCCCGGACGGCTTCGGCACCGTGTCCAGCCAACGCTGGACCGTTCTTGGTCCTGGGCTCGCCGTGTTTGTCAAGGCGGGGGAGGTGGAGCAGCATCGTAAACCGGGAGGCCCGCTCGACCAGCGTTCCGATCGCCGAACTGCCCAGTCCCAGGATCAGGTCGCCTTCCCAGTGCCCGGGAACGGCGCGGTCGTCTGCCTCGGCCGGTCGCTCACTGAGCATGATCTCGGGGTGAACGAACGTCTTGCCCCGTCCGCGGGTGCGAGCTCGAGGCACCCGTAGCGCGCGTCCCGTCCGAAGGCACGCTGTCAGCTCCCGTCGCAGCGCACCACGGCCCTGAACGTAGAGCGCCTGGTAGATGGCTTCGTGCGATATACGCATGGACTTATCGTCGGGGAAGTCGACCCGTAGCCTGTTGGCGATCTGCTCGGGACTCCACGAGACCGCCCACCGCCGGTCTTGTCGGCGACCGCGACGCCGTCCGATCCAGCGCACATCGGGGCCCGCCACGGCCGTACCATCTGAAGCCGCGATCAGGCCTCCGAGGCGATCCTGTACATACTGCCTCAGTTCACCGTTCGTAGCGAGCTTCGCAAGCTTGGGACGTTTCGCTCGCCGATCGGCGTGCCATTGAGCGGTCGTGGCCCGATACTCGAGATTGCCTCCCCGTGTAGCTGCGTTTCGCCCCAGTTCTCGCGAGATCGTCGAGGGTGAGCGGCCCAACTGCCGGGCGATCTCGCGCACGCCACGACCACGGGCTCGAAGAACGGCGATCTCTTCTCGCTCAACGAACGAAAGATAGCGCCGTGACTGGGGACGAAGATTGAGGGGTGCCATGCCACCACATTCGCGAAACCAGCGCACCCCGACAGCGGGGGACACACCCGCTGCCACGGCGGCCTCCTCGCTCGACAGACCTCGAGCGACCTCTTCCCAGAACCTCTGCCGATGCTCGCGGCGTCCCACCGGCGGACGGCCTGGTGAACGCATCTGTGGACGTAGAGCTCGATCCGCTCGTCGGCGCTTGCTTGCCTCCATCGCAACTCCTCCTCGAGGTGTTGCGACGACCGCTTGAATTCACCCAGTACACCTCGATCGCCTTCGGCCTACGCTGCAAAGAGGCCAGCGTCCGACCCTCGATGGGCTCGGTCGGCGACGCGTACGATAACGCGATGTGCGAGAGCTTCTTCGCCACGCTCGAGACCGAACTCATCGAACGAAAGAGCTTCCGCAATCAGGCCGAGGCCAGGATGGCCGTGTTCGACTTCATCGAAGCCTGGTACAATCCCCACCGACGGCACTCTGCCCTCGGCCAATTGTCTCCTCTTAACTACGAAAAGGAACACGCCCCCGCCGCGTGAATCTCTAGTCCAAAACCGTCCACCGTGCGGGGCCAACTCCAGATCCGCTTCGCGGGATAAGCGCGAAGGCACTATCGTGAAGAGCCACCGGGCCCGGCCCCTGCGGGGGCACTCCGGTGAGGGCTGTCACCCTCACCTCCGTGTGTCGTGCCGTGTAGTAACCCCTCGTAAGGAGTCGCTGGTGTCCCGGAGCGCCTGTTGCCAACATCGGCACGGCGTCGGCTTCGACAGCGCTTGCCCGCGGTGTGATAGCAACAGGTACGACTACGCGGACTGATCTGACGGGCCAATTCCGCACCCGATACTGAGACTTCGCGTGCTTGTACTGAGTTCGCTTCGGATACTTCACAGGTGCTGACTCCGGTTCTGGGGCTTCGCGTGATTACGAAGCTACAATCGGGAGCCATGCACCAACGCCTCTCATTTTCGTTTTTTTGTCGGTGAATGCCAGCCGAGGATGCGCCAGGATTGTCCGATCAAATCTCCGTGATCGCTCGGTGGGGGTCCGCAGTGGGCGTGATCCTTCTCACCCTGGCGGCCTGGTTCGGTGGCGAACTCGTCTATCGCCATCGCATCTGTGTTCAGGACGGCTATAGCGATGAATTGAAAGGGGTCAACGCTTCGATGTGCCCTCATCGGGCAAATCCGGGAGGTGAAACTCGGTGCTCTTACCCAGTGGTTGTTGATAAAGAATCCCACCATGAGGCTGGTTGAGCCCGCAATGTTCGTATATGAAGCCAAAGACTTCTTCTGCCCGTGAAGCAGGCACAATAACGCTC
>CBDANQ010000016.1:0-6143 GCA_965197725.1 Longimicrobiales bacterium | reverse complement strand
GAAGGAGCGGGAGCTGCGCAGCTATGTGAGCGAGCCCAACCGCGGGCGCCGGAAATGGAAGAACAACCGGGACGCGCAGACGCCGACCTACGACAACCGCCGCCGGATCCGCGGCAACCGGGGGATGCGGCTGCTGCGCCAGCGCGGCGAGAAGGTGGAGCGGGGGTTTGCGCACTTGCTTGTGACCGGAGGGCTGCGTCGCGTCCACATACGGGGCCAGGAGGAGATTCGAAAACGGATGTTGATCCACGCGGCGGCCTTCAACCTCGGCCTTCTCATGCGCAAGCGGTTCGGGGTTGGAACCCCCCGTGCGTTACAGGGCCTCGCTACCGTACAAGCTGCGCTCGCAACTCAGGTTACAACCCGCGTCTCGCGCTTTTTCCGCCGTATTCGGCGCTATTTCGCCTTCCTTGGGCCGAATATCGCCTCGTCAGACCCCAAAACCCGCTTCTTGCACAACAACACAGCCCCCGCGTGTCTGCCTTCTCTCCCACCCATCATCCGCTGGGAACCTATTTCTTCCACGGACTGCTAGGGCTCACCTGACAGGCCGCGAAGGTCGCGGTCGCCACCAGCGTCCCAAACGCGGTCAAGCCACGTGACGCTCGCACCTGTCGAGTCATTCCCATCTATCTACAACGCTCCGTCGCATCAGGGAGTTCCTTGCTCCTTCGGGGTGACGCGCTCCACATAATCGCGCCCTCCGAGTCTACGAAGCGCCCGGCGAGGCCTTGTCCTCGCCGGGCGCCTTTTGTGTGCCGATGGGTGCCGCGACGCTACTCCTCGGCCTCCTCGTGCATCTCCTGTAGACGCGCCACGACAGCGGGATCGGCAAGCGTCGTCGTGTCCCCAACCGTTCGTCCCTCCGCGATGTCGCGGAGCAGGCGACGCATGATCTTGCCGGACCGCGTCTTCGGAAGATCCGCTGTGAACACGACGACTTCGGGCTTCGCGATCGCTCCGATCTTCTTGCCCACGTGATCGCGGACCTCGCTGAGTAGCTCGTCGGTGCCGTCGTACCCATGCTTGAGCGTCACGAACGCGGCAATCGAATGGCCCTTGATGTCGTGACTCTTGCCGACGACTGCCGATTCGGCGACAGCGGGGTGATCGACCAGCGCGCTCTCGACCTCCATCGTCCCAATCCGGTGCCCCGCCACGTTGAGCACATCGTCCACACGCCCGAGGATCCAGAAAAATCCGTCGTCATCCCGTTTCGCACCATCGCCGGGGAAGTAGGTCCCGTCCCACTTCGACCAATACGTGTCTTGGTAACGCTGGTCGTCTCCCCAAATCGTGCGCAGCATCGACGGCCATGGAGACGTGATCGCGAGGTAGCCCGCCGGAATCTCGTCGCCGGCCTCCGACATGATCGTCGCCTCGATTCCGGGGAACGGGAGCGTCGCCGTCCCGGGCTTGGTCGGCGTCACACCAGGTAGCGGCGTGATCATGATCGCGCCGGTCTCGGTCTGCCACCACGTGTCGACGATGGGACACGACTCCCCCCCGACGACTTCGTGGTACCACATCCACGCTTCGGGGTTGATTGGCTCACCGACGGTTCCGAGCAACCGAAGCTTGGAAAGGTCGTACTTCCCGGGCCATTGATCGCCCCACTTCATGAAGGCGCGGATCGCGGTCGGCGCGGTATAGAAGACGGTGACGCCATACTTTTCACAGATCTGCCACAGTCGACCCCAGTCCGGCGTATCCGGAGAACCCTCGTACATCATCACGCGCGCTCCGTTCGCGAGCGGCCCGTACACGATGTAGCTGTGGCCCGTGACCCAGCCCACGTCGGCGGTGCACCAATAGACGTCGTCATCCTGGAGGTCGAAGACGACCTCCGTCGTGGCCGCCACCTGGGTCAGGTATCCACCGGTCGTGTGCACGACCCCCTTCGGCCTTCCGGTCGTGCCGGAGGTGTAGAGAATGAAGAGGATGTCCTCAGCATCCATCGACTCGGCCGGGCAATCGCTCGAAGCGGAAGCATTCAGGTCATGGTACCAGTGGTCACGACCCGCCCGCATCGCCGCATCGACCTGATCGCTGAGCGCCCCGCCCCGCCGAACCACGACCACGTTCTGGACCGTGGGCGACGACTCGAGCGCAACGTCCGCATTGGCCTTGAGTGGTACGATCCCGCCTCGTCGCCAGCCACCGTCGGCCGTGATGAGCATCTTAGCCTGGGCGTCGTTGTTGCGGTTGGCCAGGGATTCGGGGCTGAATCCACCGAACACGACCGAGTGGATCGCCCCAATGCGCGCGCACGCGAGCATTGCGACCGCCGCCTCGGGAATCATGGGTAGGTAGATCGTGACTCGATCCCCCTTGCCTACCCCGAGCCCCTTCAAGGCGTTCGCGAATCTGCTCACCTCCTCATGTAGTTCCGAGTACGTGAACGTGCGCGCATCTCCGGGCTCGCCTTCCCAGATCAGCGCCGTTTGCTCCGCCCGGGGGCCGTCCAGGTGCCTGTCCAAGCAGTTGTGCGCGACGTTGAGCTTGCCGCCCACGAACCACTTGGCATGCGGTGGCGTCCACTCGAGCACAGTGTGCCACGGCTCGAACCAATCGAGTTGCTCGGCCCAGGTCGCCCAGTACGCCTCACGGTCGGACGCAGCGCGCTCGTAGATCTCTCCGTTCCGCACCACGGCGCGGGCAACGAACTCCTCCGTGGGCGGGAAGCGGCGATCTTCGGTGAGAAGGGCGTCGAGCGCGCCAGAATCGTTGCTCATTGAGGTCCTCGCAGCCGCGATAGGCTCGGATGGTGAGACTTGCCGAAAACTCGGCTGATCAATCTGCACGCTTCAAACCACGTAGCAAAGCGACCGGTTCGTGGCCTTCCACCCGGACCGCCGGACCAGTAGCTTATCAAGAATCATTCTTGTTACGGGTGGGTGATGGGCAGCTGCTGCGATCCGTACGAAGACCGATACGAGGAACGCTGGCGTAGGGGCGCGCTGTCCACGCTCACGTGTGGCGTCGCCGTGCTCCTTGGCTTCGCCCTGGCCTCCCTCGGCATGTCCGAGGCCTCGCTCGCCCTCCTGCTCCTCGCATACGCCGCTGGCGGGTGGGAGGCCGTTGGACGGGCTTTCACCGCGCTACGGCAAGCCACGCTGGACGTGGATCTGCTGATGCTGCTGGCAGCAGCCGGTGCGGGGGTCGTCGGCCACTGGTTGGAAGGCGCCGCCCTGCTCTTCTTGTTCTCCCTCGGGAACTCGCTGGAGAACTACGCGTTCGGCCGTACGAGGCGCTCCATCCGAGCGCTCATGGAGCTGCGACCCGACGAGGCGAGCCGCGTCGAGCACGGGGAGGCGCATGCGGTCCCGCTCGACTCGCTGGTCCCCGGAGACATCGTACGCGTTCAGCCGGGCGAGCGTATCCCTGTCGACGGCGAAGTCGTGGACGGCCGGTCCCACGTGGACGAATCCACGCTGACAGGCGAACCCATACCGGTTTCCAAGGAGGTCGGGGCTCCGGTGTACGCCGGCTCGCTCAACGGGTCGGGTTCCTTGGATGTGCGCATGACCAGTGCGGCAGACGATACCACTCTGGCACGTGTCATCCGGCTCGTGGAGAGCACCCGCGAGACGCGCGCGCCGACGCAAAGCTGGATCGAATCAGTCGAGAGCCGCTACGCGACAGGCGTCATCGTCGCTTCGGTGGTGGCCGTGCTGCTGCCGTGGCTGCTACTCGGGTGGACGTTCGACGACGCCTTCTATCGCGCTATGACGCTACTTGTCGTGGCGTCCCCCTGTGCGCTCGTGATCTCGATTCCGGCCACCATCGTCGCGGCAGTGTCGAGCGGAGCGCGACACGGAGTGCTCTTCAAGGGCGGAGCATCGCTCGATGCCCTCTCCGAAGTACGCGTTGTCGCGTTCGACAAGACGGGAACACTCACGGTGGGCCGGCCTGAGTTGGCCGGCATCTCCAGGCTGGGTGCCGCCCTCGCGACTGTCGGTCCAAGCTCACAAGGTGCCGGCCCTGACACTTCATCCGACGAAGAGCACCTGTTGAGATCGGTCGCATCAGCCGAGTCACGCTCGGAGCACCCGCTCGCCGGTGCGCTCGTGCGCGCCGCACTCGAGCGGGGCCTGGACGTGCCCGAGCCCGAGTCGTTCCAGTCGACTCCGGGACAGGGGGTCGAGGCCGTTGTCGGGGGGACTCGCATGCGGGTGGGGCGACCCTCGTGGGTGACGGCCGCCGCTGACGCTCCCATACCCGCAGGACTCCTGGAGGCGATCGCTGAGGACCGGTCCCCTGGCACAACGCCGGTGTACGTGAGCGTCGACGGAAATGTCGAAGCTGTGCTGGAGATTGCCGACATGCCTCGCCCCGGGCTGCAGCACGCGCTCGCGCACCTCCGCAAGCAAGGTGTCCGGCACTTCGCGATGCTCACCGGGGACGACCGGCGCACCGCGGAAGCGATCGCGTCGGATCTCGATATCGACGAGGTCTACGCAGGGCTCCTCCCGGATGGAAAGACCGAGGTCCTAGAGAGACTGCGAGAGCAGCATGGCCCGGTCGCCATGGTCGGGGACGGCGTGAACGACGCCCCGGCGCTCGCCGTTGCCGACGTCGGGATCGCGCTCGGCGCGGCCGGCACGGACGTCGCCCTAGAGACTGCCGACGTGGTGGTCATGGGAGACGACCTCGACCAAATCGGTCACGCCTTGAAGCTCAGCCGGAGGGCCCGCCGGATCGTCCGCCAAAACCTGGTTTTCTCGGTGGGAGTCATGGTCGGCCTGGTCGTGCTCGCACTGGCCGGCCAAATAGGCCTCACCGCCGGAGTCATCGGACACGAGGGGAGTACGATCGTCGTTGTCTTCAACGGTCTTAGATTGCTCGCCGACGGGAGCCGCGGATGAGGCCCCTAAGCCTTCCGGCGGCATCAGTCCCCGCAGGGCGTCCGCCCCGAGCAAGAGCTCGAAGGCGCGCACGGTACGCTGGGCAAGCTCGGCGACGGCAACATGGCCGGCGCCGATCGTAGCACGTGGGAACCGCAGCTTGAACCGAACCTGGGTCTCCGCCGCGCGAGGATCATCTCCCGCTTCCCGCAGGCGGAGCCGAAGCGACAAGGGCGTGCGATGCCCCTTGGGGAGCGACGCCTCACTCAACTCGCCCAGGACTCCCAGGGAGGTCTGCACTCGACCCAGGTCCTGGAGGTCGAGCAGGTCGACCACAAGCGCTATGTTCCCCATGAGCCCTCGACTCGTCTCGTCGAGATACACGTCGATACTCACGTCTTGCGGTCCCGCGTCGAGATGGAAGAAGAGGTAGGCGCTGCGGGTCGATTCTCCGTCCCACCGGCCCTCGAACTGATGGCTGGTGGTCTTCTGGAGTCCGGACAGCTCCCATCCGGCCGCCAGGACACCCTCCTGGACCGCCTCAATGAGCGGCTCGAGCGTAAGGATGGGATCCGCGGGAAAATCCGTCACGACCGGTTGACACCCTTTAAGAAAGCTGAGTAACGTATGCCCATGCACGATCCATCAAGCGAGCTACGTTTACGAAAAGCCCTCGAGGGCACCGGTCACCGCTTCACGGAGCAACGGGCTGCCGTGTACCGGTATCTGGCCGAGACGGACGTGCATCCCACCGCGGACGAGGTGTATCTCGCGGTGCGCCAGGACCTCACCGGAATCTCGCTGGCGACCGTGTACAAGAGCCTCGAAACCCTCGTCGGCTGCGGGCTGGCGGTCAAGCTCGCGTACGGCGATGGCTCGGCCCGATACGACGGTCGAACCGATCCACATCATCACGCACGCTGTCTCGCCTGCGGGCGGGTCGTCGATATCCATGGCAAGATCGCCGACTCCGAAATCGAGGGCCTACAGGCCCGGACCGCGGGCTTCACGGTCACCGGGTTCCGTCTCGAGCTCTCCGGATATTGCGGGACATGCGTGCCGGAGGCCGGGCCCAATCGCATCCATGCCTAGAAGACTGTTGAAGAAGTATAGTGGGCCGCGCGACCCACGCCTGGCCGGCGTGGGTGCCCCGCGCTTGCGCGCGTTCAGGCAAGGAACGAGCATCCCTGCCCCGGTGTGAGGTCACCCCCCCTGCACTTGCCTCTGGGAAGACTTCTCGTCGCCACTCTCCTGGCGACGCAGCCCTCGCCGGCGCAGGAGGTCGCTCGACTTCGG
>CBDANQ010000015.1:0-75174 GCA_965197725.1 Longimicrobiales bacterium | reverse complement strand
GCTCATGCGCTCAAGATGCGGCGCAGGTCAGCAGAGCGCGAGCAGATTCTACTACACCAACCGCAGCCCCAGCTTGAACAGCCCGCTCACGAAGCCCATCGAGCGGAAAAACTGGGCAACGGAAGGTGCAGGTTTATGCAGCGCGGATCGGGCCCGTTCGATCTGCGTTTCTATGCATTTTCGGACGGAAGTGGTAGTAAAGTTATATGAACACGGGGCAAACGGCCCCTCGCGACTCGCGCATAATCAATATTATGTTATCTTACAACCCGAAGCGAACCCGAAGATTGGGATAATCATGCATGACCACCACCCTATGTGAAACAGTCTCTTCGGACCGCCGGCAACCGGACCATGAGATGACCGAGGAGAGCTCTGCCGACACCCGAAGAAGAGAGCGTTCCTCGCAGCCTACCGCGAAACCGGGAACGTCCGGCTGGCCTGCGAGGCGGCCCAGATCGGCAGGTGCCCAACCGACACAAATCACCGACACAAGAGAGCCCGCTGCCCCCCAACCACCCCCTTAGAGACTCCTTATGGATGTTATGCCGAGCAAGCCGTTGAGGTTGCCACTCGAAACGGGGCGATCTACCTCGAGATGGAGGACGAGATCGGCACGGTCGAGGGGTCGGAAAGCGAGCAGACCTCGTGCTCATGGGGGGCGATCCCGCCAGCGACCCGGGCGCTTTCCGGCGGATGACGATCGTCTTCAAGGACGGCGAGGCTACGATTCGGTGAAGCTCTTCGAGTCGGATAGGGGTTGGGTGGGTGACGACCAGGCTCGTCGCCTCATCGGCTTGAGCTTGGCGACCCTTAGCCTGATAGCAGACAGAACCCTTCTGTCCGGCTATGAGTCTCGCTACCTGACCCTCACCACCTCGATTCCCATCGGTATCCCGCAGGCTGCGCCCTCGGTGATCCGCCCTTCGACGATCATGCGCTCCTCAGGGTCGAATTCTCCGGCCGGGAGGTCCAGAAGCGCGTACTGGAGACCTTCGGTGTCCTCGAGCTCGGCACACTCGCCTGTCAGGCGGCGGATCGACCCCTCTCGACGTACCAGGCCTTCATAGTTCGTCACGTGGAAGTAGTCCGACAGCGCGATGGGTTGGAAATAGATGTCAAAGACGATGAAGCGATGCACACGATCCCACGCTGCCCACTGCGGGATCTCTACCGACACGGCGAACTCGCCCTCCTGACCCGTCAGGAGCTCGTCGAACGCCTCGAAACCAGTGCGCATCGCCCCGATCCCGACCCGAATCGGCGTGATGACTGGCATATCCTCGGTCTCGACGCGTACCAAAGTGCCCGGTGGTCCACTGGTTGGGCTGATTGTGTCGATGCGCCTTTCAATCGCGTGGGTGAGTACCCGTCGCCCCCCGATCGCCTGGGCCGCACCCGGGCTGGCGGCAGCCAGCTCCACGCCGAGAAACGCGAGGGTGAGTAGCAGCGCCGGGACTCCGGGCGACATCTGTCCAGATCTCTTCGGTAACATGATTCCTCCCCGCCCCCTAGGGCTGTGTAACGCTTTCAACCTCGTGTGCCTTCTGGGTGACCGCCAGCCCCCTGACTCTCTTGCCGTTGTTCGTCAGGGCCCAGGGCGGCCAGGTGAGTGCCATGACGCGCGGCATCTTCTGGCCTCCTTGTTCCCTCGACCGTACAGTGGGTGCCGCCATCGAGGCCGCCTCCACTTCCCAACGTCGGATCCTGATCATGACCAAGGACGAGCTGCTCGAGCTGTCTCCGCGCGCGCTT
The DNA here is from genome assembly GCA_965197725.1 of Longimicrobiales bacterium. Taxonomy (GTDB): domain Bacteria; phylum Gemmatimonadota; class Gemmatimonadetes; order Longimicrobiales; family Gaopeijiaceae; genus UBA1138. The sequence goes on along the minus strand of CBDANQ010000015.1, from coordinate 73,419 downwards.
CGCTACAAGATCCAAGAGTACGGGGTCGAGTAGTCTTCGAGGCGTGTGCCATCCCCGAAGGGCCGATCCAACCATGTAGCCGTCTCGGACGCCCGGCGAGCTTGCGTCCATGTCCCGTGGATACAGCCTCGTCGAAACGATCATGGTCGTCACCATCTTCGCGATGACGGTGGCGTCTCTCACACCGGCCGCGCGTAGGTACCGCGATTCGTCTACGGTCGTCGCGGCGCGCGAGTCGGTCGTTTCGTTGGCCTCATTGCCGAGGCCCGTGTTCGGGCACTCGGAAAGGGGGGCATCATCGTCCACTTGGGAGGCGATCCCTTCCGGGCATGGGTCACCCAGGCCGATTCGGTCGTGCGCGTTCTTTCGCTGGGCAGCGACCTCGGCGTCACTCTCGAGCTCACTCGTGGACGGACTGAGACCCGGCTCGCGTATGATGCGTTGTCTTTGGGACGGGTAGCGAGCGAGACGCTCACCTTCCGGCGTGGGGAGGCGGAGCGGTCACTGGTCGTTTCCGGATACGGACGGGTGCGGAGGCGGTGAAGTCCGGCTTCTCGTTGGTCGAGGTCGTGGTCGCGCTGGTAGTGCTCGAGGTCGCGATCTTGGGTGCCGTAGGAATCGTCGTTGTGGCATCGACAACGATGACCGAGGCCGAGGTGATCGAGTGGGGCGTGTCGGCGGTCGAGGGCACCGCGGACTCACTCTCGCTGAGGGCGACCTCCGGCCGTGGGTACAAGGATGTGGCCGGGGGCCGAATCCATTGGAGCGTGGAGCCGGACGGTGGCTTCACCGTGCAGTTCAGTCGCGATGAGCGCGTTTTGATACGGGTAGCTGGCGTCGTGCCCGTGACGGATTCGTGAGAAATGGGACGACGGTCGCTGAGGTCCTGGTCGCGCTGATATGCGGGCTTCTGGTAGTCCAGCTCTCACTCGCGGGGCTCGCCAGGGTCCGGTCGGTCGAGCTCCGCCTGACGCGGCGGTCGGAGACCCTTGCGGCGTTGCGCGCCTCTCGAGTCGTGTTGCGTCGAGAGCTGCGATTCGGGGTTCGAGGCATCGACTGGGTGGACTTCGCTCCGGATTCGATTCGCCTTCGGGCGTTCCGGGGTGTCGGTGTCGTGTGTCCCGGTGGGGCGCTGGCGCCTGATCTCATGGTCGCCTGGTCGGGAATGCGCGCTCCGGCGCCAGAGAAAGACTCAGTCCTGCTGCTGACCGGGCGGGGGGCGTGGGTTCGAGCCGATCTGTTGAGCGTTCGGCCTACCTCGGACCGTTGTGTCACGGACCCTCGAACGGACCTGGAGCGGTGGCGGCTCTCGGTCACGCCGGAGGAGTCGATCGTGCTCGCCCGGCTGTTCGAGCGCGGCTCGTATCACGTGTCCGGCGCTGCGCTCCGTTACCGCCGAGGCCGCGGCGGGCGGCAGCCCGTGACACCGGAAGTGTTCGACACGCCGCCGAGCGGCTTCGTGAAGAGAGGCGGGTCCCTGGCGCTCGCGTGGATTCGATTGCAGGACGGCGGCGCATGGCACTGGCTCGGCCAGCTCGCCGCTTCGGGCGTTGCTGACGTGCACTGACCGCTCGGGCCAGGGGGGCGCAGCTCTGATCATCGTCGTGCTGGTCATGATGGCGATCACCGCGGTTGCGCACGGCCTGCTGCTCCTCGCTCGATTCGAGTATCTCGCGGCCCGGGCGGGGGTTGATCAGCTCGGAGCGCGCCTGGCCGCAGAAGCCGCGGTGAACACGGCACTCGGACTGGATGTGCGAAGCGGACGCGCCTCGACTCGGCTGTGGCAGTCGACCGACTCCGCCAGCGGCACCGTACTCGACGCGCGCTACTCGCGATCGATCCGGCGCCTCTCTCGCGAGGTGTGGCTGGCCGAGGGGTGGGGCAAGCGGGGTCAGGCGGCGCCAGCGACGGCTTCGCGGCCTATATGGATCCTCGATCCGGTCGCCCGCGTGGCAGCGACGGGCGCCGTCCTGGTCTACGGGGAGGGGAGCCTAGTTCGAGTCGATGGAACGATCGACGGCAGCCGCGTGAACCGGTCTCTGACGCCAGAGCGGCCCGACCGCTGCGAGCCGTGGAGCGCGGCTTTGGACTCGTTCATCACGACCGGTACGCTTCCGCCCACGACAACCGAGGCTCCTGACGTCGTATCGGCCCTGGGTGCCTTGGACATCGACTCGCTACGCGCCCGGATTTCAGGTCCACGTCGCTGAGACCGGCACGCCGGAGCCACAGGAACGGGGCGGTGTCTGCGTCACCGAGGACGCTTGGAACTGGGGTGACCCCGATCGTCCGACCAGCCCCTGCGCCCTGCGGGCACCACTTCGTGACGATCTTCGCGGAGGGTGACCTCGCCACGGTAGGTGGTGCGGGCCAGGGCTTGCTCGTGGTCACGGGAGATGCCGACCTGCTCGACACGCAGTTCAACGGGCTGATCATCGTGAGTGGTCGGCTCACGCTTCGTGGCGCGGCCACCGTGCGCGGCTTGGTCCGTTCGGCCGGCGGCGCGCGCGTCGAAGCCGGCGCGTCGATCGTCGGGTCGACATGCTGGGCTGCAGCCGCTCTCGAGTCTTCGGATCTCACCAGACCGGTTCCAATCCGTGGTCCTCGATCCCTGGGACCGCGCTAGGCAGCCCTCGGTCGCGTCGAGTGGCGCGCAGGCCCGACCGGAGTCGCCGGCGCTCAACGACGGATGGTTGACGCCAAATGTTTACCAAACTTTGGGTAAGCTCAATCGGCACATTATTCTTGACAAGACTTAACTTTCGGTGGTAAGCTGAACCTAGCATTCTCGCAAAAATTTGTTTCCAATCTCTCTCCGCAAAGGCACCGCATGGCGCTCTTTGGACGAAAGCGATCTTCCATCGGGCTGGACATCGGATCCGGGTTCGTGAAGCTCGTGGAGGTCGATCACTCGGGTGAGCAACCCGAAGTGACGCGCGTAGCCATGTGCCCGCTGCTTCCCGACGCGATCGTGGAAGGGGAGATCATGGACTACGGTCTCGTATCCGATGCCGTCATGGGACTCTTCCAGGAACTCGGCCTCAAGGGTGCCGAAGTCGTGACCGCTGTGGGTGGCCATGACGTCATCATCAAGAAGATCGAGATGGATCGGATGAAGGAGTCGGACGCTCGCGAGGTGATCCGGTGGGAAGCGGAGCAGCACGTACCCTTCGACATCAGCAGCGTCGAGCTGGACTTCCAGATTCTGAACCCTCACGAAGATGGGCTTCAGATGGACGTGTTGCTCGTCGCGGTCAAGCGGGAGTTGGTGGACAACAAGGTTGGATTGCTGCAGGATGCGGGTGTGAACCCCGTTGTCATCGACATTGACGCTTTCGCACTCCACAACGCCTTCGAGCACAACTATCCGGATGCCCTGGATGGCATCATCGCCCTCGTCAACGTCGGCCATGAGACGACGAACGTGAACATCCTCGAGAACGGCGTGCCGATCCTGACGCGCGACATTCCTTTCGGTTCGCGCAAGATCCGGGAGGACCTCCAGCGTGAGCGGGGGCTGACTGCCGAGCAGGCCGAAGATGTGGTGCAAGGCTAAGGAACCCGTCGAGAACCTGGAGCAGATCGTCGCGACCTCCGCCGACGAAGTGGCGGTTGGCATCGAACGTGCAAGTGCATTCCTCATGACCCGTGAGGACGGCGAGACCATCGGGCGCATCTTCCTGAGTGGTGGCGGTGCCCGCACTCCCGGGATGGTTGAGGCGCTCGGCACGCGCATGAACGTGGAAACGGAGCTGGTCAACCCGTTCGAACGAGTCCCGGTTCACCCGGACGCGGCGAGTGACGTGTCCATCGACGAGGCCGCCCCGATGCTGCTGTTGCCGCTCGGGCTGGCACTGCGCGTCTAGATGATGAGGACCGGCTGAGCCGTGATCGAAGTCAATCTACTACCCGGCGGCAAGAAGGGGCGCTCGCGCCGCCTCCAGTTCAGGCTGCCCGGGCTTCCTACCGGAGGGATGCCGGACCGCTACATCCTCTGGTGTGTCGCGGCCGGGATCATCGCTCTCGGTTACATGGGTTACGCCTACTTCGGCGCCGGCGGCGAGTCCGAGAATCTGGGCGTGCGGCTCACGGAAGGCCTACAGGACTCGACCCGCTTTTCGGACCAGATCGCGCGCGCCAACGAACTCATCGCGCGAGGTGATTCCATCGCTCAGCGTGTCGCGATCATTCAGGAAATCGATGTCGATCGTTACACGTGGCCGCACCTTCTTCACGAGGTCGCGCGCGCCGTTCCGGAGTACACATGGCTCAGACAGGTCCTGTACGTCGGCCAGGACCCGCTGGAGGTCCGCATCAACGGTCGCGCGGGCGGCATTCCGGCGATCATATGGCGAACCTCGAGGCCTCTCCGTTCCTGCGCCGAGTGAGTCCGGAGCTGATGCAGCAGACGACGTCTGAGGAGAATCCGGGAGATGTGATCTATAGAATTCGAACTGGTCGCCACCTACGAAAACCCGCCGCTCGACGAACTCGAGACGGTGCCACTCTTCGACGACCAGACCGGCGTGGCGCAGGAGGCCGCTCCGGACAGCACTGGGGGGAATTGACGAATGGCTTGGTACAACCCAACCGATCCGAAGCAGCGCAACTGGATGCTCGGAAGCATCGCGTTCCTCGTAGCGATCGTGCCCTTCCGCATGTACTTGCTAGCCCCTGTCGAGGCCGCCAACGCAGAGGTTTTGGCACACGTCGAGACGCTCGACGACCAGACCCGCCGCGCTCGCGTTCAGGCGGCTCGTGGGGGCGGTGAGTTGGAGGAGCGGAACCGCATCTACGAGCGTCACGTGCAGAAGCTCGAGGAGTTGATCCCGGCAGCGGAAGAGGTAGGCACCCTCGCGAACGACATCAGCAACGTGGGGAGGCTTACCGACGTCCGTATCGACCGCATGGTACCGGAGCCGGCCGAGGCCGGCGCGTTCTACGACAAGACGTCCTACGACATGGCGGTGGTAGGCGAGTACCACGACGTGGGTCGGTTCCTGACCGGTGTCGCCAGCTTGTCTCGAATCGTCACGCCGGTCGAGGTCGACGTTCAGCTGTATGACCAGGCAGGACGCTACCCGGACATGGTGGTGCCGGTGATCGTGACGTTTCGCATCGAGACGTATGTCGTCCCAGATCGGCCTGCGGCTCCGCCGGCAGCTGACATCTCCGGAGGCTGATGATGCAACGATCCTCCCCCGCGGTGCTGCTCGTAGGCGCGCTCATCCTGTGGCCCCAAGCGGCGACGGCGCAGGATCCTCCTCCACCTACGGGACCTCCCGCGGAGACCGAGTTGACGTTCGAGCGTGAGATCTTTGTCTACCCGTCATTCGAGCGCCTGAATCCCTTCCGGCCGCTGCTCGCGACGGACACTGGCGGTCCGCGACACGAACGGTTGCGCCTGTCGGGGATCATATACTCTGAGATCCCGGGCCGCAGCGTCGCCACGCTCAGCACGAGCATCGCCACCATCGCGGAGGACGGCACTATTACGGCTAACATCGGCGACTCGTACTACCTCAAGGTTGGCCAGACCATCGGCACCCCCACCGTCGTCGAGATCGGTCACGAGTCGATCGAGGTGGACGTCGAAGAATTCGGCATCATGGATCGCAAGACCATGCGGCTCCTAAACGTCCCTGGAGGCAACCAATGACCTCGATGTTCGCCCTGTGGGCGGGCGCGCTCCTTTTCTTCGGAGGGCCCGTCACGGAGGTGTCGATCACTCCGATGAACGAACAGACGAGCGTCCTTATCGCGATCGACGGAGACGTCGAGTTTCGCGATTTCCTCATGGAAGGACCCCACCGCCTGATCAACGGTCAGCCCTGGGACGTCGCGCTCGACGCGATCCTCTTCTCCAATGGCCTGGTGGCCCAGGAGGACGAGAATGGGATCATCCGGGTCAGCAACGTCGCCGACCTGGACGCCGCGGAGCAGGTCGAGCGCCTCCTGACGGTCGCGTATCCGGTCAACTTCGCGACCGCCGGCGAAGTGTCGGTGGCCCTCACTCCGCTGCTAACGGAGCGAGGCCAGATAACTGTCGCACAGGGCACGAATACAGTCGTCGTGTCGAACATCGAGCGTGTCCAGGAGGCAGTGGCCCAGCTGCTCATTGAGCTCGATGTCGAAACTCCTCAGGTCTCGATTTCCGCGAAGATCATCTTCGTGAACCGGACGGACCTCGCGGAGTTCGGCGTCACCTACGAGGTCAAGGACTCTCGGGGCAACCAGTTCAACCAGCTGTCCGAGGGTTTGGCTGACCTCGACGGCGACGGTGTGCTCGAGACAATCGGTGGTGGCGCTCGGCGGGAACTCCATCGCCGCGCTCGGAAACGCCGGCGCCGCGGTCGGCAGCCCGACGCTCCGGTTGCTGGCCTCGCTGGTCGTGGGCCGGCACCAGCTCGTCAGCTTCATCGACGCGCTACAGTCGGTGAACCTCAGTGACATCGAGGCCGAGCCCCAGATCACTACGCTGGACAACCAACCGGCCGAGCTCCTCGTCGGTGAGCTCACCCCGATCCGTACGATCGAGGCCGGCGTCGGCGGCGCCGGAGAGGGGACGTTCCCGGTCGCTCAAGTGGATCAGCAAGAGACGGGTATCATCCTCAGGGTGACGCCTCACGTGACGGCCACTGGCCGCATTCTGCTGGAAGTCGAAGCCGAGCGCTCGGCGGCGGAGCTCGCGGAGTCCGACGCGGGCTTCATTTTCCGCACGCAGCGCGCCCAGACGCGTGTGCTCCTCGCGGACGGTGAGACCCACGTTATCGCGGGACTTACTCAGAGGGAGCGTACCGAAGCGCGCTCTGGCATCCCGCTCTTGATGGACTTGCCCCTCATCGGACGGCTCTTTCGCGTGACGCGGGAGCAGGAGTTCCAGCGTGATCTGATCATCCTCGTGGCGGGCTCGACGGTCCTGCTTCCCTCCGGCGGCACGATCTTGGACGCCGTCGTGGACACGCTGCGTCGCAACCTGCTGCTCTCCAACCTAGACCGCGATCGCATCGAGGTCTTCCGTCTGCAAGACGAGGAATTCCTGACCTCGATTCAGGTGGGCTCTGAGCCCTGGGGCCTCACGTTGAACGCGTGCGCGCCCCTCAGTCCGGCCGCGGGGTGTGGCGACACACTGATCGTGGGGAACTCCGGAGGAACCAACCTCTCGATGGTCTACCTCGGACCCGATGATGGACTCGGGCCCGCCGCGGAAGATGCGTCGCGTCGCTTCCTGACACCGGACGTCATCCTGTTCGACGTTGAGCGCGTGATTGACGAGACCGGCGTCATCCGCTTCACCGTCAGCGTACTGCCCGACCCCGACGGGGTGAGCTTCTCCGATCGGCCTCAGTACATCGCTCGCGATTCGACCGGCCGCTCCCTGTACTCGACGAAGGTCGTGCCCACGCTCCAGCAGGTCGGCACGATCAGAAAGGCCTTCCAGCCCACGGGCGGTATCCAGCCCGAGGTCGTGATTTTTGTGGAGCACGCGCGCCTGAACGATAACGAGGACTTCACCGCGCTCGCGCACGTGGACAACATCGTCGTGAGCAACGCGGGTGGTGACGACCAGGTGACGATCACTGATCACGTTCCGGGTGACATCACGATGCCGATCACGAGCATAACCGACGCACTGGACCTGGCGATCGCGGACCTCATTGCGAATACCACGTCGGACGTCTATGCGGTCACAGGGAGTAGATGGAACATCGAGAACGTCGGATTCACCGACACGACCTTCGTGGCGGCTTCGGGTGATGGCGGTTGGGTGGTGTTCGGCGAGGGCGCGATCGACCCGATCGGCCGCGTGATCATGTACGAGACCGCCACGGACGCCATCAGCCGCTTCATCGAGGTCACGGACCTCATCACCAACGCCGGTGAGACCGTGAACGGCATCGGCCTCAACTACGACGGGACCCTGGGTGTGGTACGTGGCACGAACCAGGTCTCGTTCTTCACCACCGACCTGAGGTTACAGGGTGGTCCGCGAGAGCAACAGCAGGGTGGCTCGGGCGCGGTCCTCCATCCACTGCACGCGAATGCTCGCTCGCTCACCAACTCCAGCGGAGAGTACCGTCCGGACACGCACCTCGCGTTCGTGGGGAGCGGTGTGCACACCATCGACGTTTACGACACGTTCCATTTCAACCGCACCGGGAGCATCTTCATCCGAGACGTCATCTCGGGTCCGTTGCGGGCGTCGCTCCCGTTCCCGGAGGACAACCAGGAGCCCTCGGGTACGCCGTTCCAGTGCGCTGCGACCACGGTGACGGATCAAACGGGTCGCGTCATCGGCTCCGCGACCGAGATCTTCCAGGGTGGGGATCTCAACAGCCCATGGCCGGCAGACGGTGGTGCGGGCGGCAGCGAAGACCGCTGCGTGGTGCTCAAGCTGTACGGTACCACGGACGTCGGCGGCGTGGTCGTGATCGACGTGCGCAAGAGCGACATCCTTCGGGATCACGCCTCCCGGAATTGAAGCGACCGTAACGCGGCCCGCTGTACTTCTGCCACGGGCTGCTGGGGACGCCCCGGCGGGTCCGCGTACTCACCGGGGCGTTTGCTTTTTTTTGGCGCGACGTTCGCCCTTGGTGCGCCCGAGCACCTTGTCTATATATGCTCAATATATGCTCAATATGCTCAGGTGCCATCCGGTCCACTCAACAGCCTCCTAATAGACGAGCATGAAGCGCATTTCGTTCCGCACCGCAGGCGAATCCCACGGCAGGGGGCTTACCGCCCTCATCGAGGGAATACCCGCGGGACTCGAGCTCGACATGTCCCGAGACGTCGATCCGGAGCTCAAGCGAAGACAGGGTGGGTACGGTCGGGGCCGGCGCATGCAGATCGAGTCCGATCAAGCGGAACTGCTCAGTGGAGTCCGCCTGGGCGAGACGCTCGGATCCCCGATCTCCATGACGATCTGGAACCGGGACTGGGAGAACTGGACCATCGCGATGAGCCACGATGCGCCTGCTGAGGACGCGAATCCCAAGGCGCTGCGGCCTCACTACCTACCCCGCCCGGGACACGCGGATCTCGTGGGCGCGCTCAAGTACGACCGGCGGGACGTGCGCGACGTCCTCGAGCGGGCCAGCGCGCGGGAGACCGCGGCGCGCGTCGCGTGTGGAGCGGTAGCGAAGCGCCTGCTCGCTGGGTTCGGCATCTCCATCGGGAGTCATGTCGTCTCGATCGGCCCGGTGCGGGTGGAGATCGACGAGCTTCCCGAGGACATCAACGCGGCCGCCGACCCCAACCCGGTACGCTGCCTCGACGACGATGCCGCGACGCGCATCATGGAGGAGATCGATCAGGCGAAGGAGCGCGGTGATACGCTCGGAGGAATCTTCGAAGTCGTCGTTACCGGCGCGCCGGTAGGGCTCGGGAGCTACGTCTCATGGGACCGGAAGCTGGACGGCCGGCTGGCCGGAGCCGTGATGTCGATTCAGGCGGTGAAAGGGGTCGAGCTCGGACTCGGATTCGAGGGTGCGCGACGTCCGGGTTCCGAGGTTCACGACCATATCGTGCGCGCGGAAGAGAAGCCGCGCGCGGGTGGCCTCGGCCGCGCATCGAATCGGGCTGGGGGGCTCGAAGGCGGCGTTACGACCGGTGAGCCGCTCATTGTTCGTGGCGCGATGAAGCCGATCTCGACGCTGAGGAAGCGGCTGCCGAGCGTGGACCTGCGGGATGGCTCCGAGGGTGACGCGGCCGTCGAGCGCAGCGACGTGTGCGCGGTACCGGCCGCTGCGGTCGTAGCGGAGGCGATGGTCGCGTTGGTGCTCGCGGACGCGTTTCTGGAGAAGTTCGGCGGAGACTCGATCAGCGAGATCCGTCGAAACTTCGATGGCTATCTCGCGTACCTGGCCGAGCGCGACTTCGGCGAACGGTGACCGGGTCCGACCCCCTCCGAATACTTCTCGTGGGATTCATGGGTCGGGCAAGTCCAGCGTGGGTGCGGACCTGGCAGGGCGTCTGGGTTGGCGCTTCGCCGATGCGGACGACGCCGTGGAGCGAGAACAGGGCATTCTGATCCCGGACATCTTCTCGACGCTCGGTGAGCCTCGATTCCGAGAGATCGAGCACGAGGTCATGCAGTCGCTCCTGATGGAGGAGCATGTCGTCGTCGCGAGCGGCGGGGGCTGGGCTGCGGTGCCCGGCCGACTGAACGACCTCTCTCGGGGAACCACTACCGTTTGGCTCCGCGTGAGCGCTGAAGAGGCGGTTCGGCGCGCGGGCACTCAGCCGCACTACCGCCCGTTGTTGAGGAGGCCGGACGCTCTCGCCGCGGCACAAGAACTATTGCTTCTGCGAATGCCGCTGTACGCGAGATCGGAGTATGAGGTAGACACGGAGGGCTTCTCCGTAGAAGATGTGTCGATTCGAGTCATGCAGCTTCTGGGGCTGAATGAACCCACAACAGGCACTGAATGAGCGACAACGGCGGTAGGCGCCTCGTCATCGTCGAGTCCCCGGCGAAGGCACGCACAATCGGAAAATACCTCGGCAAGGGATATGAGGTCGTGGCGTCCGTGGGCCACGTCCGGGACCTGCCCACCAAGGAACTGGGCGTCGACGTCGACAACGGTTTCGAGCCCAAGTACGTGACGATCAGGGGCAAGGGCAAGGTGATCGAGGAACTCAAGAAGAAAGCCAAGGGCGCTGATCGCATCATCCTCGCGACCGACCCCGATCGTGAAGGCGAGGCGATCGCGTATCACGTCGCGGAGCAGCTTGGGTACGAGAAGGACCGAGGGCCGTTTCCAGCGGGTCACGTTCCGAGAAGTCACCAAGCGTGCGGTTCAGGCTGCTCTGGACGCTCCGGAAGTGCTGGACACCAAGAAGATCGAAGCCCAGCAGGCGCGTCGGATTCTCGACCGGCTCGTCGGGTACCAGGTCAGCCCCATGCTCTGGAAGCCGATCCGTCCGGGGCTGTCGGCAGGCAGAGTGCAGACCGTGGCGCTCCGGCTCATCCTGGCGAGCGCGAGGACGAGGTCCCGCGCATTCGTCGAGCAGGAGTACTGGTCGATCACCGCGCACTTGAGCCGCGACGATCAAGCGTTCGAGGCCAAGCTGCACCAGATCGACGGCAAGAAGTTCACTCTCGAGAACGAAGAGGCTGCAGCCGGCGTTGTGCGCGACCTAGCGGACGTGCCGTTTGCGGTCACCGACGTCAAGCGACGCGAGCGGCGGAAGAATCCGGCCGCGCCGTTCACCACCTCGACGTTGCAGCAAGAGGCGGCGAAGCGGTTGCGTTTTTCGGCCCGCAGGACGATGACCAACGCTCAACGGCTGTACGAGGGCCAGACCATCGGTAGCCGGGGCCAAATAGGTCTCATCACGTACATGAGAACGGACTCGACTCGGGTCTCCCCGACCGCGGTCGATGAAGCACGGACGTGGATCACGGCTGAGTTCGGGGACTCGTACATTCCGAAATCACTGCGGCTGTATGGTGGCAAGCAGCAGCGGGCGGCGCAGGACGCGCACGAGGCCGTTCGTCCGACGGACGTCACGCTCCACCCTTCGGAAGCCTCGCAGTACCTCGAGCAGGACCAGGCCAAGCTGTACGAACTCATCTGGCTCCGTTTCGTCGCGAGCCAGATGTCGCCGGCGGTGTACGACACCACGACGGTGGATTTCGACCTCGCTGGCGGCTCAGGGCGACATTTCTTGTTTCGCTCGACCGGCTCGATCGTGAAGTTCCGGGGCTTCACCCGGCTCTACCTGGAGGCGACCGAAGCCGGAGAGCACCGGCGCCTCGACGATCTGGAGCCCCTTCCTGACCTGAACCATGGGTATGTCGCTGAGCTCGGGCGCATCGAGCCGAAGCAGCACTTCACGCAGCCTGCGCCGCGGTACTCGGAGGCGAGCCTCGTCAAGGAGATGGAGAAGCTCGGCATCGGGCGCCCCTCCACGTACGAGCAGACCATCTCGGTGATCATCGACCGGGGCTACGTGGAACTCGAGCAGCGTCGCTTCCACCCGACTGATCTTGGCGAGGTCGTGTCGAAGTTGCTCGTCCGCATCTTCCCGGACCTGTTCGACGTCGAGTTCACCAGCCGGATGGAGAACGAGCTTGACGGTGTCGAGGACGGTGAGGTCGGGTGGCGCAGCCTGCTCGAGGACTTCTACCCGCGGCTCCGCGAGCGCATCGAGGCGGGCGACGCCAACTCCGACGCGATCATCAAGGAGATCCTGGCCGCCGAGGGTGAGAACTGTGATCGGTGCGGTCGGCCCATGCTCGTGCGCTGGAATCGGTTCGGTCGCTTCCTCGGCTGCTCCGGGTACCCCGAGTGCAGGAGCACCCGCTCACTGGACGGCTTCAATCCCGAGGGTGACGAACTCGGTCCGCATCCCGAGAAGGGAGGCTTGGTCCGACTCAAGTACGGCCCATATGGCCCGTACATCGAACTCGAGTCGGAGGAGGAAGGCAAGGAGCCGAAGCGCTCGAGCCTGCCTAAGGGTAAGCGGCCCCAGGACGTAGATCTGGACTACGCGGTGAAGATGCTGGAGCTGCCGCGCCCCATCGGCGTGGACCCCGAGACCGACGAGGAGATCGTCGCTGGCCTCGGCCGCTTCGGCCCGTTCGTACGCAGGGGTAAGACGTTCGCGAGCCTCAAGGATCACGATCATATGTGGTCGGTAACCTTGGAGGAGGCGGTCGAGTTGATAAGGGCCAAGGCCTCCGGGAAGCGAACGGCACTCAGGGAGCTGGGAAAACACCCTGATTCCGGCGACGAGCTGGTGATACTTTCCGGCCGGTACGGTCCGTTTGTGACCGACGGAAGCATCAACGCGACGCTGCCCAAGCGCACCGAACCGGAGGACGTGGACCTCGACCTCGCTGTGGACTTACTTGCCAAGAAGGCGGCGCGGAAGGGTGCAAAGAAAGGCCGGCGGCGGGGAAAGCAGTGACGGTCACTGTAGTCGGAGGAGGGCTGGCCGGTTGTGAAGCCGCGCTTCAGCTCGCACAGAGGGGGCACGACGTTGACCTCGTTGAGATGCGTCCCGTGCGCAGCACTGAGGCACACCAGACCGAGGACCTCGGCGAGCTCGTGTGCACGAACTCCTTCAAGAGCGAGGGCCCCGAGAACGCCCACGGCCAGCTCAAGCGGGAGATGAGAGCGCTCGGATCGGTTCTGCTGCGCTCGGCCGAGCAGTCGCGGGTGGCGGCGGGGTCGGCGCTCGCGGTGGACCGCGGCCTCTTCGCGCAGGCGATGACCGCCGCGGTGGAGGCCGAGGCACGAATCCAGGTCGTGAGGGAGGAGTGCACGGGGCTGCCCGAAGGCCCCGCGATCATCGCCACGGGCCCTCTCACCTCTGACGCGCTCTCGAGCGCGATCCAGGAGGCTCTCGGCGACGGCGGCCTCGCATTCTTCGACGCGATCGCTCCGATCGTGCACCGTGACAGTGTGGACGAGAGCGTAGTCTTCGAAGCGGGCCGCTTCGATGAGGACTCCGACTATCTGAACTGTCCGATGAACGAGGAGGAGTACGCCGCGTTCATCAAGGCGCTGAACACGGGTCAAGTCCACGAGGGCCACGATTGGGATGCCGTGCCGTACTTCGAGGGGTGTCTGCCCGTCGAGGTCATGGCGTCCCGCGGTCTCGACACCCTCCGCTTCGGACCCATGAAGCCGATCGGTCTCACAGATCCACGGACGGGCGACCGACCGTGGGCGGTCGTCCAGCTCCGCCGCGAAGATCGCACCGGTCAAATGTGGAACATGGTCGGTTTTCAGACTCGTCTCAGGGTCGGTGAGCAGCGCCGGATCTTCTCCATGATTCCGGGGCTTGCCGACGCGGAATTCCTGCGCCTGGGTTCGATTCACCGGAATAGCTATCTGAACTTCCCCGAGCGGCTCTCGTTGTACGGAGCCCCGGCGTCTCGTCCGGACGTCGTTTTCGCGGGGCAGCTCACTGGCGTGGAGGGATACACGGAGTCGGCGGCAAGCGGAATCCTGGCGGGCATCAACCTGGCTCGAGTTCTCGCTTGCGAAGACGCGATCGTGCCGCCCCCGACGACCATGCTCGGCGGACTCTTCCAATACCTGAGGGAAGCCCAACCAGGTCACTTTCAGCCGATGAACTCGAACTGGGGGTTGGTTGAGCCGCTCGAAAGGCGAATTAAAGGCAAGAAGCAGAGGCGACAAGCGCTCGCCGAGCGTGCCCAGGAAGACTTCTTGACCTGGATGGCGGGGCACGGACTCGGAGCTTTCGTCGCACCATCGGCTGGTGACTGAGGGCGGTCTCCTGAACGGTCACCCGGCGAGCACCGAGGTTCGAGACTTCCTGCGACACCTCGCTGCCGAACGGCAACTCTCGGGCCACACGGTCACGGCCTATGAGCTCGACCTGCGCCAGCTGAGCGAATTCCTGACCGGGTATCTCGGCCACGCGCATTGGCGCTGGGCCGACAAGGACGTAGACCGTCTTGCTCTGCGGGGCTTCATGGGCTGGCTCGGTCGCAAGGGGCTGAGCAAGCGCACGGTCGGTCGAAAGCTCTCGGCGACTCGATCCTTCTTCAGATTCTTGCACGGCGAGGACCGCATACCGAGCAACCCGGCGAGCGCCGTGCGAGCTCCGAAGACCGAAAAAACGCTCCCGGGGCATCTGACCCGTGGGGACGTGCGAGACGTCTTCGCTGAGGCGAAGAAGCGAGCCGAACACAACACGCTGAGTACCGCCCGTGACCTCGTCATTCTCGAGCTTCTCTATGGGAGCGGCTTACGGCTCTCCGAGTTGCACGCCGTCGACCTCGGTTCGATCGACCCGGGCTCGAAGCTGGTCCGCGTGATGGGCAAGGGCAGGAAGGAACGCATCGTTCCCGTTTCCGATGCGTCTCTCACCGCAATCGCTCACTACGAGCCACGGCGCGCAGAGGTACCGAACCGCGCGGACGACGCGCTGCTCGTGAACGCACGCGGTGGACGGCTCTCGCGCCGCTCCATCCAGGCCGCGGTGAGCGCCTGTTTCGAAGTGGCCGCCGGCGCGCGGGGACTCTCCGCTCACGCGCTACGACACTCCTTCGCGACCCATCTGTTGGACGCGGGAGCCGATCTGCTCGCGGTCAAGGAGCTGCTCGGCCACGTTTCGCTGTCCACGACCCAGATCTACACGCACACGACCAAAGACCGCTTGATTCGGGTCTACAGGGACGCGCACCCGCGAGGCGAGTAGCGTCGGGCCCGCTAGACTGCCATTTCGGCAGCGCCAGCGTTAGATTAGTGGCCCCGCGCTTGCACCCAACCGCTCCATTCAGCCGTGCCACGATGGAATTCCACGAGAGTTGCGACAGATGACACTACCGGAAGCCCGAGCGACGACCGTGCTCGCGGTCCGTCGTGATGGCCGGGTCGCTATGGGTGGAGACGGGCAAGTCACGATGGGCGACACCGTAGTGAAGGGCAAAGCGCGCAAAGTCCGATCCTTGAAGGACGGCACGATCCTCGCGGGTTTTGCGGGCGCGGTCGCGGATGCGTTCACGCTCTTCGAGAAGCTCGAGGAGAAGCTCGAGCGGTATCCGGCCAACATGCGTAGGGCCGTCGTCGAGCTCGCCAAGGACTGGCGTACCGACCGCTACTTGCGCCGGCTGGACGCGCTGCTCGCGGTGGCCGACAGGGATCACTTGTTCCTGCTGAGTGGTACCGGTGACGTCATCGAACCCGACGACGGAGTGCTCGCGATCGGCTCTGGTGGCTCCTTCGCGCTGGCGGCGGCCCGCGCGCTTCAGGAGCACTCGAACCTCGAAGCCCCCGAGATCGTCCAGCGCGCGCTGGAGATCGCAGGGGACATCTGTATCTACACGAATCGGGACATCGTCGTGCTCGAGCTGGGTGAAGACGATGTTGGAGGGGAGGCATGACGGGCAACGCGCTCGAATCCCAGGGCCCGGCGGAACAGCCGCTGACAGCTGACGACGAGCCACAGGAGCCGGTTTGGCTGGACGAACTCACGCCGAGTCAGATCGTCTCCGAACTCGACAAGTACATCATCGGACAGGACGATGCGAAGAAGGCGGTCGCGATCGTGCTGCGGAATCGCTGGAGGCGGCAGCGCGTCGACGAGGAGATGCGGCATGAGATCGCGCCGAACAACCTCATTCTCATCGGCCCCACCGGCGTGGGGAAGACAGAAATCGCACGCCGCCTCGCGGGGCTTGCGGGGGCGCCGTTCCTGAAGGTGGAGGCGTCCAAGTTCACCGAGGTCGGGTATGTGGGTCGAGACGTCGAGTCGATGATCCGCGACCTGGTCGACATCTCCATCAACTTGGTGCGAGCGGATCGCGAGTACGAGGTACAGGAAACCGCCGAGGCGCGGGCCGAGGAACGCATCCTGGAGCTGCTGCTGCCCGTGTCGAATCCGGACCCGGAGCCGCCACCGGGTGACGAGCGACCGCACATCTTCGTCGCGGGCCCGACTGGCGTGGCCGAAGAACACGAAGAGGGAATGGTCGAGCGTCGGCAACGCACCAGAGACAAGCTCCGCAAGCTCCTGATCGACGGGAAACTGGAGGACCGCGAGATCGAGATCGAAGTGAGCCAGACCCCGAACATCGAAGGGATGATGATCCCGATGGGTGGTGGCGACGGGCTCGATCACAGCTTCACCGAGATGTTGCAGGACATGCTGCCGAAGAAGACCAAGCGACGGACCGTGTCGGTCGCTGAGGCGAGGCGGATCCTCCTGCAAGACGAACTCGACAAGCTCGTCGACATGGACGAGGTCGTGAACGAAGCGCTGTACCGCGCTGAGGAGATGGGGATCGTCTTTCTCGACGAGATCGACAAGGTGGTGGGACAGGGGGGGGGGCAGGGGCCCGACGTGAGCCGCGAGGGTGTGCAGCGAGATCTGCTGCCGATCGTCGAGGGTTCCACCGTCTCCACCAAGTACGGCCTCGTGCGGACGGACCACATCCTCTTCATTGCTGCCGGTGCCTTCCACGTGTCGAAACCGTCCGACATGATTCCGGAACTGCAAGGTCGCTTCCCGGTTCGCGTGGAGCTGCGGAGTCTCGTGGAAGAGGATTTCGTGCGCATTCTGCAGGAGCCGAAGAACGCGCTCCTGGAGCAGTACCGGGCGATGATCGAGACGGAAGGCGCCAAGATCGAGTTCACCGCCGACGCCATAGCGGAGATCGCGCGAATCGCGATGCAGCTCAACGAGCGCCTCGAGAACATCGGTGCCCGTAGGCTGCAGACCGTGATGACGACGCTGTTGGAAGCAGTCCTGTTCAATCTCCCGGAAGCGGGAACCGACGCCATACACGTCGACCCGGCCTTCGTGCAGGACCGACTCGCCAAGATTTCCGAGGACGAAGACCTCATCCGCTACATCCTGTAGAACGTGGCTAAGAAGCGAGACTTCCTCGCGATCGCGGACTTCAGTCGTGACGAGCTCACACAGCTGCTCGAGCGTGCGCGCTTACTGAAGGCGGGCGTCGATGGAGCACAGCTCACCGGGAAGACCCTGGCGATGATCTTCCGCAAGAGCTCCACGCGCACACGAGTGTCGTTCCAAGTGGGCATGAGCCAACTCGGGGGGCACGCGCTCTTCCTCTCGGACGGGGACAGCCAAATAGCTCGTGGCGAGACCGTGCACGACACCGCCAAGGTGCTCTCGCGTTATGTCGACGGCATCATGATTCGCACGTTCACGCACGCCGAGGTGGAGGAGTTCGCGGGGCACGCGTCGATTCCGGTGATCAATGGGCTCACTGACCTCTTGCATCCGTGCCAGATCATTGCCGACCTGCAGACGATGGCTGAGGAGTTTGGAAACGAGCACGCATCGCGCACGGTGGCGTGGATCGGAGATGGCAATAACGTGGCCAATTCGTGGCTGAACGCGGCGTACCGCCTGGGCTTCTCGATGCGCCTGGCGTGTCCCGAGGGATACGACCCCGATCCCGAGATCGTGGCGCGGGCCGAGGGCGAAGCCGCTGTCGTGTTGACCCGCGATCCCTCAGAGGCCGTGCAGGGCGCGGACGTCGTCACCACCGACGTCTGGGCTTCGATGGGCCAGGAGGAGGAGGCTCGGGAGCGCATGGTGGCCTTCGAGGGGTTTCTGGTGGACGAAGCACTCATGGGCCAAGCCACTCCCTCGGCGATCTTCCTCCACTGCTTGCCGGCCCACCGCGGGGAGGAAGTCACCGCGGGCGTTATCGACGGACCCCAGTCCCGCATCTTCGACGAGGCGGAGAATCGCTTGCACGCTCAAAAGGCGATCTTGCTGGAGCTCATGGGATGACCGACGCGCTCAAGCGCACCCCTCTGTACGACCGTCACGTCGCCGCCGGCGGGAAGATCGTTCCCTTTGCCGGTTTCGAGATGCCTGTTCAGTACCCTACCGGGATCACCGCGGAACACCGTGCGGTCCGAGAGGCCGCAGGCCTCTTCGACGTCTCGCACATGGGTGAGTTCGTCGTGCGGGGCCCGCAGGCGCTGGATCTGGTCCAACACGCATCGGTGAACGATGCGGCCACGATCGACATCGGTCAGGCGCAGTACTCGGCGATGTGCCTGGAGGACGGCGGCATCGTCGACGACCTCCTCATCTACCGCTTCCGCGACCACTACATGTTGGTCGTGAACGCCTCGAACTTGGCCAAGGACTGGGCTTGGATCGAGGGCCAGTCGCAGGCGTTCGAGTGCGAGCTGGAAGACGTGTCGGAGGGCACCGGGCTGCTCGCGTTACAGGGGCCCGTGGCGCGGGAAATCCTCCGACCGCTCACGAGCATCGGCGTCGATGAGGTGAAGTACTACCGCTTCACCGAGGGCGAGGTCGCTGGGGTTCCCGCCGTCATCAGCGGGACCGGCTATACCGGCGAGGACGGGTTCGAACTGTACGTCGACGCGAACGACACGCCGGGGTTGTGGGACGCGCTGCTGGAAGCGGGCGCCGGCGTCGGCCTCATCCCTGTCGGTCTCGGAGCCCGTGACTCGCTGCGCCTGGAGATGGGGTACGCGCTCTATGGCAACGATCTCGACGAGCAGCATACCACTCTCGAGTCGGGCCTCGGTTGGGTCACCAAGCTCGACAAGGGGGACTTCGTCGGTCGCGATGCGCTCGCCGCTCAGAAGGCGGCTGGAGTTGCGTGTCGGCTCGTGGCGATGCGCCTCGAGGCGAGGGGCTTTCCGCGACCGGGCTATGACGTAAGGCACGCGGACGAGGTGGTCGGCAACGTCACCAGCGGGACCGTCAGCCCCTCGCTCGGAATCGGGGTCGCGATGGGGTATGTGCCCACCGAGCTTTCCAAGCCCGGCACCGGGCTCCAGATCGACGTGCGCGGCCGCCTAATCGATGTTACGGTGCAGCGCTCGCCGTTCTATACCGCGGGCTCGATCAAACGGTGATCCGCATCGGCATCCTTACGGTGAGCGACGGATGCGCGCGCGGGGAGCGCGAGGACCGGAGCGGCGCTCTCATCGGCTCATGGTGTGCTGAGAAGGGACACGAGACGGTGGCTCGAAGCGTCGTCGTTGATGAGACCACGGACATCGTCCGCTGTCTCGTGACCTGGTGCGACGATCTCGGCTTGGATGTGATCCTGACCACCGGAGGCACAGGTCTCACACCCCGCGACGTCACGCCGGAGGCGACTAGGTCCGTGCTCGATCGCGAAGCGCCGGGAATCGCAGAGCGGATTCGCGTGGTAGGGCTCGAGAACACGCCGTATTCGGCTCTGTCTCGGGGGGTCGCTGGCACCCGAGCGCGAACCCTCATCGTGAATTTGCCGGGGAGCACCGGGGGTGTCAGAGACGGTCTGGTGGTGCTCGGTCCGCTGCTCGCGCATGCGGTGGACCTTCTCGGCGGGGGAGGTGGGAAGCACGAGCCTCCGCTGGACGGGTCATGACGGAGGATCGCGTTCTCATCTCGACGCACGACCTGGCGCGCGGGGGGCAACTCAGAGACGGCTTCAAGTCCGCTGGCTACTCGACCGATCTGGTGACACCGGCTGAAGAGTTGACGACCGACGACGGCGCGGTCCTGCTCGTGCTCACTGGAGGGCTCGCCGAGGGAGGGGGAGCATTGGCGAGACAAGCGAGGCAGGTGCTCCACATTCCGGTCTTCGCGATCGCCTCGGCCGCGGAGTTGGCGCCGGCACTGCGACCCGGATGCGACGAGGTGTTTCCGGCCACGTCGCACGTCGACGACGTAGTGCTCGTGGGCAGTCGACTCATCGAGCGTGGGCGGCTGCAGGCGCTGACGGGCATCATCGGTGAGACAGACGCGATCCGTCAGGTGATGGAGCGCGTGGTGCAAATCGCGCCGGTTGCCTCGACCGTGCTCGTCACAGGCGAGTCGGGCACGGGGAAGGAGCTCGTCGCACGCGGCATCCATTTGCTTTCACCTCGTCGGCATAAGCCTTTCATCGCGGTCAACGTTGCGGCACTCCCCGACACGCTCCTTGAGTCTGAACTGTTCGGGCACGAGAAGGGCGCTTTCACGGGCGCGATCGACGCGCGCAGGGGCCTGTTCGAGCTGTCCGACGGCGGTACCACGTTCCTGGACGAAATCGGCGACATGCCGCTCTCCACGCAGACAAAGCTTCTGCGCGTGCTGGAGCAACGGGAGTTTCACCGCGTCGGCGGCGAGAAGAGCATCAAGGTCGACGTCCGCATCGTTGCGGCAACCAACCAGGACCTGAGGCAACTCATCGCGATAGGGGAGTTCCGGCGCGATCTCTTCTTCCGATTGAACGTCTTGGGTATCGAGCTTCCACCGCTTCGCGATCGCCGTGACGACATCCCGCTTCTGGTCCAGTCATACGTTCGGGAAGTGTCGGAGCGTCACGACCGCGACTTCCCGGGGATCTCGTCCGAGGCGATGGAGATGCTCACCGCCTACTCCTGGCCGGGAAACGTGCGTGAGTTGCGTAACCTCGTCGAGTCGATGGTCGTGCTCGCGCCCGGCCGAATCATTCGGCCTGAAGACATTCCGGACGAGGTCCGCCTGGGCCGGGGCCCGTCGTTGTTGCCGGCGCCGATCCGCAGGGTGACCGGTAACCGGGAAGGCGCCGCGGAGCTCAGACCCGAACTCGAATTCGTGTTCCGGACTCTCGTCGACCTCCGAGTGGACATGGACGATCTGCGCCGAGAGTTCGACGTGTATCGGCGAGGGGAGGGTATCACGCTGCCGGGTGAGGCCGTGGTCGGCCGCGTGGGTCCGGCGCTCTCCCCCGGGCCGGGGATCGAGATCGGGGCGTACTCTCCCGGCGCGGACTCCAGCGGGTTCGACGATGTGGTCATTTCGGCGGAACCCGCCCCACAGAGCGTATCGGCCCCCGACTCAGACGGCGTTGTGGTCTTCCGCCCTGGCATGACCATGGAGGACCTCGAGCGTCAGGCGATCGCCGCGGCGCTCTCGTCGGTGAACGGGAATCGTCGCAGGGCCGCGGAGCTGCTCGACATTGGCGAGCGCACGCTGTATCGGAAGATCTCCAAGTACGAACTGGACGGCTGACAGTCGACTGAGAGCGCAGCCCCCTCTCCCTTTTCTATCACCCTTCTAGCTCTAGCTCTAGCTCTAGCCGTTTCCCGGTCCGCCGGCTCGGGCGCGCGCACGCGCTCGTTCGGCTTGGATACGCCGAAGGACCACGCTCCACGCCGCCGTCTGGTCCAGACCGTACGCCAGCGTGAGATCCGACTCGAGATCGACGTTGCCGCTGAAGGCGTAGACGGCCATTTCGGTGACGCGTTGGCGGAGGCGACGCTCGCCCCAACTGGGCGTAACCGCGATGATCGCACTGGGCCGGAACCTCATGCCTCGCGACACCAGTTGCACCTCTTCGGGCACGAATCGTTCGTCGGGCTGTTCGGAGAAGAACGAGACGAGAAAGAGTGTCACAGACTCTCCGATGCCGGGAGCATTCCGATGGGCGTTGGACATGCTGGACAAGCGACGATACGTGTCCGGTGCCGTCACCAGCGTCGCGGACTCTTCGAGAGGCGTGACGAGAATTCGCAGCGCGCCTGATGTGAGCGAGAGCGAGATCTCGTCCTGCCGGAGCGTACCGTGTCCTGGAGGAGGTAGCGTTTCGAACGAATCCGTGGTGGTCGCAGTGCCGCCCTCCATTCCCGGCGGAACCGCGCAGCCGCTCAGGAGGAAAAGCGCCACGAGTACGAAGGCCAGCATCACGGCCGTTCCGCTTCCACGACGAGTTCGTCGAGAGCCTCGAGCAGCGTCTCCCGTCCCTCTCCCGTCTTCGACGAGAAGGGTAGGACCTGGTCTTGTCCGACGCTTAGGCCCTCGCACGTGCGCTGGATGGCTTTCTCACGTTGAGTCCATTTCAGCTTGTCCATCTTGGTGAGCACGACCAGGGTCGGCACGCCCAACTCCGAAAGATATGAGATCATATGGAGGTCGTGATCCGTGGGGTCCCGCCGTGCGTCCATCAGATGCACAAGGCCCTGCACCCCACGGGAGGCACCCAGGTACGATGCGATCAGCTCGGACCATGCGTCGCGCATGCCCTTTGGCACCTTCGCGTACCCATATCCCGGCAGGTCGACGAGGAAGAACCGCTCGTTCACCAGGAAGAAATTGATCGTTCTCGTCTTTCCGGGAGTCGCGGAGACTCGCGCGATCTTCTTTCGCGTACGGCGCAGAAGCGTGTTGATGAGCGACGACTTCCCGACGTTGGAGCGGCCGGAGAACGCGATTTGAGGAAGAGTGCCGGTTGAAGCCCCAGCGGGCGATGTTCCGCCCGGTTGAGCGATGGTACCCGCGTACTCGACCGTCTTGATCTTCATCCGTGCGAGAGTGGCGATCCGAGCCCGACTGGGTGAGGCGCGGGACGGTGCCGGAGGGGACTCTCGAGCAGTACGGCGTCCATCACCTCGTCCATCGTACGTACGAGGTCGAACGCCACACTCTCCTTCACCTCCTCGGGCAGGAGCTCCAGGTCCGACGCGTTCGCTGCGGGAAGCACGACCCTGCGCATGCCGCTCCGGAGTGCGGCGACCGCCTTCTCCTTGATTCCGCCGACGCTGAGCACCCTACCGCGGAGCGTGATCTCACCCGTCATCGCGACGTCGCCGCGGGTGGGCGTGGCGATCAGCGCGGAGATCAACGCGACCGCGATCGTGATCCCGGCGGAAGGTCCGTCCTTCGGTGTCGCCCCCTCAGGGATGTGGATGTGCACGTCGATCTTGGCATGGAACTGGGGATCGAGTCCGAGCAGCTCCGATCTGGAGCGGGCATAGGTGACGGCGGCGTGGGCCGACTCCTTCATCACGTCACCGAGAGTTCCAGTAAGTCGCAGATCGCCGCTACCCGGTATCACCGCGACCTCGACGTCGAGGACCTCGCCACCCGAAGCGGTCCAGGCTAGGCCGTTGGCGATACCGATGCGCTCGCTGCCCTGGTCGCGATCGGTCGGCGAATAGGGCGCGGGGCCTAGCAGCCGCTTTAGCCCCTCCGGCTCAAGAGTCGTCTCCACCGCTCCCGCGTCGGCCACGCCTCGTGCCAACTTACGTGCGAGACGGGCGAGACGGCGATCGAGTTCCCGTACGCCCGCCTCCCGCGTGTATCGCTCGATCACATCGTGGATCGCCCCCTCCGACAACGAAACCTGATCGGGCGCGAGCCCGTGCCGCTCGACTTGTCTCGGCCACAGGAACCGACTCGCGATCTCACGCTTTTCGGTATCCAGGTATCCGGGGAGGCGGATAATCTCCATGCGGTCGCGAAGCGGCTCCGGGATCCCCTGGAGCGTGTTCGCGGTGGTTATGAACAGGACTTCCGACAGGTCGTACTCCAGCTCCAGATAGTGATCGGAAAAGGTTCGGTTCTGCTCCGGGTCGAGCACTTCCAGCAGTGCGGCTCCGGGATCCCCGTGGAAGTCTTTTGCGAGCTTGTCGACCTCGTCGAGCAGGAAGACCGGGTTTCGGGTGCCGCTCCGCCGCATGCCTTGCACGACACGGCCGGGCAGTGCTCCCACATAGGTGCGTCGATGGCCTCGGATCTCGGCCTCGTCCCGCACGCCACCAAGGCTCACTCGGACGAACTCGCGTCCCAGCGCCAGAGCGATACTTCGGCCCAGGGAGGTCTTTCCGACGCCGGGTGGGCCAACCAGGCAAAGGATCGGCCCCCGCATCTCCTGGACCAGCGACAGCACCGCCACGTGGTCGAGGATGCGCTCCTTGACCTCACGCAGGCCGAAATGCTTGGACTCGAGGATGCCCGACGCATGTTCGACGGAGAGGTTGTCGTCCGAGCGTGCCGTCCACGGCAGCCCAACGATCCAGTCGAGGTGTGATCGAATGACCGCTGCTTCGGGCGCCACCGGATTGAGCTTCTTGAGGCGCGAGAGTTCCTTCTGCGCCCGCTCTCGGGGGTGCGGAGGCAGGTCGGCGTTGCGGACGGTGTCCTCGATCTCCCGCCACTCGTCGTCCTCGCCCTCCGCGGGCTCCCGGTGGATCGTGCTGAAGGCAGCCCCAAAGTCGGGGGTTCGCTCGCTGCCCAGTTGAAGCTGAATCTGGCGGTCGAGCTTGGCCTCGATGCGCATGATCTCGAGTTCCCGTACCAGGCATTCCCGCAGTAGTTCGAGTTGGTCCGTCGCGCCGGTTGCTTCCAGCAGCTCCTGCTTCTCCAGCGACGGCAGGATCAAGTGCCCAGCGACGAGATGGGCGCAGCGCACTCGGTCGCCCTCGGCCGACAGGATACCCGAGAGAACCTCCGGAACGCGTTCGTGCAGGCGCGCGTACTCCGCGTAGAGGCTCACCACGGTTCGCGTGAGCGACTGCAACTCGTTGGAGGTTGGACCCTCCTCTTCGGTTTCCCGGTCCGTCAGCGGTTCCACGGATGCGCGTAGAGCCGCCGTCGTCGTGGTCAGTCGGCGGATCCGTGCTCGTCCGAGACCCTCTAGTACCACACGCAGCGTGCCGTCCGGCAGACGGGAAACCTGCACCGCGCGCGCGACGGTACCGACGCGAAAGAGGTCGGCGCTGCCAGGCTCCTCGACGGTCGGATCGCGCTGCACGACCAACAGGACGAGATCGTCTCGCTCACGAGCCTCCTCGAGCGCGGCTACCGAACGGTGCCGCCCGATGAGCAGGGGCAGCACGATGTAGGGAAAGAACACGAGATCCCGCAGCGGGATCACCGGAAGGCGATCGGGCAAGTCGACCTGGTCCTCGACCCTGATGAGGTTCGCCATGCGAAGCAGCTCGAGTAGCGAGGGGCGTCGGCGCCTATGCCTTGAGCTTCTCTTCTTCCGGGTGCAGGACGAGCAGGGGCGCCACGCCGTGCTCGACGCTCTCCGGGGTGACCACCACCTCCCGCACGTCATTCCGGGATGGGATCTCGAACATGACGTCGCGCATGATGCCCTCGATGATCGACCGAAGGCCGCGCGCGCCCGTCTTCCGCTCCATCGTCTTCTTCGCGATCGCCGTGATTGCCTCGCGGTCGAAGGTGAGCCCGATTCCCTCGAGCTCGAACATCTTCTTGTATTGCTTCACGAGGGCGTTTTTCGGCTCTTCGAGGATGCGTGCGAGCGCGTCTTCGTCGAGGTCATCGAGGTGGACGCTCACCGGAAGACGACCCACGAGCTCAGGGATCAAGCCGTAGCGCTGGAGGTCCTCCGGCTCGACCCACTGCATTGTGTCGCCTTCTGTCCGTTCGACGTCCTCACCGAGGAAGCCTATGCGACGCTTGCCGATGCGGCCCTCGACGATCTTTTCGAGCCCGTCGAAGGCTCCCCCGCAAATGAAGAGAATGCTGCGGGTGTTGATCTGGATGTATTCCTGTTGCGGATGCTTGCGCCCGCCCTGAGGCGGCACGCTCGCTACCGTGCCTTCGAGGATCTTCAGCAGCGCCTGCTGTACACCCTCGCCGGAGACGTCCCGCGTGATGGAGGGGTTCTCCGACTTGCGCGCGATCTTGTCCATCTCGTCGATGTAAACGATGCCGCGCTCGCATTCGGCGACGTTGAAGTCGGCTGACTGAAGCAGCCGGACGAGAATGTTCTCGACGTCCTCGCCGACGTAGCCGGCTTCAGTGAGCGTGGTCGCGTCCGCTATCGTGAAGGGCACGTGCAGCATGCGGGCGAGAGTCAGAGCGAGCAGCGTCTTGCCCACACCCGTCGGACCCATGAGCAGGATGTTCGCCTTGTCGATCTCGACGTCGTCGAGAACGCCCTGATGGTTTACCCGCTTGTAGTGATTGTAGACGGAGACGGCCAACGTCTTCTTCGCTGCTTCCTGACCGATGACGTATTGGTCGAGGACCGTCTTGATCTCCTCGGGTGTCGGGCTGGGAACAGTCTGATCCTGAGCTTCCCGCTCCTCCTCCTCCGCGAGGATCTCGTTGCAAAGCGAGATGCACTCGTTGCAGATGTACACGTTCGGTCCGGAGATGAACTTCTTGACGCTCTCCTTGGACTTTCCGCAGAAGCTGCAGCGAAGGTGTTTGTCACTCGTCATGTCTAAACATCGCGTGTTCGGCTACTCGCCGCTATCCGAGTCCGCAGGTTTTCCATCTGTCTGCGAAACCGGGCCTTTCAGGACACGATCGATGAGACCGTACTCGACCGCCTCCACGGGATCCATGAAGCGGTCGCGGTCGACGTCGCTCTGAACCGCTTCCGCGGTCTGCCCGGTGTGCTTTGCGATGATCTCGTTGATCCTTTGCCGCACGTGCAGAATCTCTTTGGCCGCCACTTCGACGTCGGCTGCCGTGCCTTGGAAGCCGCCCGACGGCTGGTGGATCATGATACGCGCATTTGGCAGCGCATTCCGCTTGCCGTCGGCGCCCGCCGCTAGCAGCACCGCGCCCATCGAGGCCGCCATGCCTACGCAGAAGGTTGAGACCGGTGCCCGCAGGTGCTGCATGGTGTCGTAGATCGCCATTCCCGCGTAGACGCTGCCACCGGGCGAGTTGATGTACATGAAAATGTCGCGTTCCGGGTCCTCGGCGTCGAGGAAGAGCAGTTGGGCGAGGATGATGTTCGCCACATCGTCGTTGATGCCACTGCCCAGGAAGACGATACGGTCCATGAGCAGCCGGCTGAAGATGTCGTAGCTGCGCTCACCGCGGCTCGTCCGCTCGATCACATAAGGTGGGTAAATCGGCATATCAGTGCTCTCTCGTCGAGCTGGATCAGGGGGCCGAGCTGTCAGTAATCTCGGATTGTTCCTTCAGGAAGTCGAACACTTTCCGCTCGGTGAGCTCTCGTTCGAGCATCTCGAGGCGTCCGGCCTTTTGCAGATTCGCGTACACCTTCGCGGCCGTGCTGGCGTTGGCCTCGGCGATCGCCTCGACACGAGTGTCGACGTCGTCTTCCGTGGCCGCCAACCCTTGAGTCTCGGCAACCTCTTCGAGGAGTAGAATGCGCTTGACCGCACGTTCCGCGTCCACTCGGATCGAAGCGCGGATCTCCTCGATCCGCTCGGGGTGGAGATTGGGTTGATCTCCGATGACGTCGTCGGTGTACCGGTCGACCATGGATGCCGGAACCTCGAACGGATTCGCATCGAGCAGCATGTCGAGCAAGCGACCGCGGACGACGTTTTCGGTTTTCTCCCCGGCCTCCTTGTCGAGATCCTCACGAACCCGGGTCTTCAGGTCGTGCAACGTCTCAAAATCGCCGACTTGCTTAGCCAAGTCGTCGTCGAGTTCCGGAAGTTCTAGGACCTTGCGTGCGACGAGGGTGATCTGGACGCGTTCGCTATCCCCCCTTCGGCTCTCGTCGGGAAAGTCCTCCGGGAAAGAGACGTCGAACTCGCCGCACGCTCCGGCCTCCAGCGACTTGATCGCCGTCTCGATATCGGGCAGCGCGTCGCCCTGACCGAGACGGAACTCGTACTCCTTGCTCTCGTCGGTTTCTTCTCCTTCTTCTCCCTGCAGCTTGTTGATCAACACCGAGACCAGATCGCGATCCTCTGGCTGACCCTGCTCCACAGGCTTCCACGCCCCGTTGTGCTCCTGGATCCGTGCGAGCACCCTGTCGACGTGCTCGTCGTTCACCTCGGCCACCGGGCGCTCCACGGCGAACCCACCTAGCTGGGCGATCTCGATGCGCGGGTGGACGTCGAAGGAGATCGAGAAAACGAGATCCTGCTCAGGCTCGTAGCTCAGCTCCTGAATCTCTCCCTCACTGATCGGCTTCAGGTCCTGCGCCGCCAGAGCGGTGCGGTAGGCCTCGCCGATCAGCTTGTCGAGGGCCTCCTTGCGGAGCGTGCCGCCGAAACGGGACTCGATCACCTTCGCTGGCACGCGGCCCTTTCTGAAGCCTTTCAAGCGAGCGCGCGACGCAAAGTGCTTGGCCGCACGTCTTTCTTCCTGTTGGACTACGGAGGCGGGAACAGTCACGCGCATACTACGGCGCCATCGCTCTTGCTCCTTGACGGAGACCTGCAGGTCCGATGCGTCTACGGTCATACCCTCACCGGGGGTCGAAAGCCGGCCTTCAAGAGCCCCGAAATGCGAAAGGGGGGACTCGAACCCCCACGGCACTTAAGCCACGGGATCCTAAATCCCGCGCGTCTACCAATTCCGCCACTTTCGCTAGGCCCGGCAAAAGATAAACCCGGGGTCGAGAGGCGTTCCTAGCTGGGCATGCGCACGTTGACCACCCGAACGGCGCCCTGGGTGTCCTCGAAGTGGAGTGAGACGATCTGGCCGCCGGCGACCCTGTCGAGCGCCACCCGCACATCGTCCGGGGTCGCGATCGACTGATCCTGGACCTGGACGAGCCTGGATCCGACATAGGCCCCCACCCCGCGCCGATCGGCCGGACTACCGCGAGCCACTTGGGTAAGGATGACTCCACCGGCTTGCGGGAACCGGTACGCCCGCGCGAGCTCGACGTCCATGGTCTCGACGTTTATGCCCAGGCGCTCTTCGGCGTGGACTGCGCGCGCGGCGACCACGGTCGCGATCTCATTGATCGGCGCCTCGTCCAGCCTGAGCCGGACATCGGTCGGACGGGCGTCACGGTATACGGTGACCGTCACTCTGTCTCCGGGCCGAAGCTGCGCGATACGCGCCTGGAGTTCGGCAACGTAGCCGACTGGTTCACCGTCGAGCGCCACGATCACGTCCTCGCTCTCGAGCTGGCCGGCTGCGGGGCCTTCCGGGTCGACCGTCTGCACGAGAACGCCCGATACGGACGGCAGTTCGTACAGCTCGGCGTCCTCCGCGGTCGCGTCCGTGATACCCACGCCCATGCGGGGTCGCTTCACGTGCCCGTACTCCACCAGGTCCTCCATGACGCGCCGCGCGAGGTTGATCGGGATCGCGAAGCCGTAGCCCTGATACACTCCCGTCTCGGAGGCGATGGCTGAGTTGATGCCGACCACCTGGCCGCGGAGGTTCACCATGGGACCACCCGAGTTGCCAGGGTTGATGACCGCGTCGGTCTGAATGAAATCCTCGATCGCGAAGCCGGCTGCATCGGGGCCGTATCGGGGATCGTTGGCCAGGTCGTTCTGGAGCAGCCGCAGCCCCCGTCCGAGGGCGCTGATGATTCCCGCGGTCACAGTGAAGTCGAGCTGCGCCGAGCGACCGAAGCCAGGGTTGCCGATCGCCAGAATCCACTCACCGACCTTGGTCTCGTCCGAGTCGCCCAACGACATCGCGTGCAGCGCCTCATCGGCGTCGATCTTGAGCACCGCAACATCCGTGAACGGGTCGTTCCCGACGATCTCGGCCGTGAAGTACCTGCGGTCCGGGAAATAGACCGTGACCTGGTCCGCGCCTTCGACCACATGGTTGTTGGTCAGGATGTATCCGTCTGGCGACACCACGAAGCCACTGCCGCCCGCGACCACTCCCTGCGACGGGGGTTGCCGCCGATCCCGAGGCATGTCGAAGAAGTCCCGGAACCCTTGCGGGAGCTGCTGCCTCGCCTGGGTTGGTGGACGCCGGGCCTCGATGCGCACCACCGCGGGTGTCACCGCATTGGCCAGATTCGTGAACGCCTGGCTGAGATCCAGCGCCGGCTGAACCGCCTCCGCGGCGACTTGCGTCGTCTCTATGAGCGTTGGCAGCGCGTAGGTCGGACTGGTCCAGCCGAGTCCGCTCGCCATCCCCAGACCGAAGACGAACGCGACTGCGCTGTAGAGAACGACTTTGGTCTTTGTACGAAGGGGGTCGTACATCTCGGCGCCCTCCCGAATCATTCTGAATATGGTGATCGGCCCACGTCGCGGGCCGAATAACTCTACTACACGGGAAGGCCGGACCCGGGTCCGGCCTTCTACACCTGTTTGAGATGCGCCACGGGGGGCCGCCGGGTTGCCCCGGCGTCCCCCCCATTTGGCGCTGGACGCGGCTTACGCCTCTTCATCGACGATCTCGTAGTCAGCCTCGACAACGTCGTCGTCGGCGGCCGCTTCGGATCCACCGTCTTCGTCGCCGCCCGCCTCCCTACGTTCGCCCTCCGTCTCGCCGTCACCGGCTTCCTCGGAGGCGGTTTCCGCCTCTGCGGCCTGAGACTGGTACATCTCCTGCCCGGCGGCGCTGAACGCCTGCATCAGCTCGTCGCGGGCTGAGTTGAGCGTGCCGAGGTCATCGCCCTTGAGTGCCTCCTTGGCCTGTTCGACCGCCCTGTCGAGACGCTCCCTGGTGCCCTCGACGACCATGTCGCCCCACTCGCCCGTATCCTTCTCGACCTGATATACGAGCGAGTCGAGCTGGTTGCGAGACTCGACCTTCTCCCGCCGCTCCTCGTCCTCGCCGGCGTGGGCCTCCGCGTCCTTGACCATGCGCTCGATCTCCGCGTCCGAGAGGCCACTCGAGGCCTCGATGCGGATCTTCTGCTCTTTGCCCGTTGCTCGGTCCTTCGCCGACACATGCAGGATGCCGTTCGCATCGATATCGAAGGTCACTGCGACCTGGGGCATCCCGCGCGGCCCCGGCGGAATGCCGGTCAACTGGAACTTACCGATGGTCTTGTTGTCCATCGCCATTTTTCGCTCACCCTGGAGCACGTGGATCTCGACCGTGGTCTGATTGTCCTCCGCGGTGGAGAACACTTCGGCCTTCTTCGTCGGGATCGTCGTGTTTCGCTCGATGAGCGCCGTCTTGACGCCGCCCAGCGTCTCGATTCCCAGCGAAAGCGGAGTCACGTCGAGCAGGAGGACGTCGGTAACGTCACCGGCTAGCACGCCCCCCTGGATCGCGGCGCCGACCGCCACGACTTCGTCCGGGTTCACGCCCTTGTGCGGGTCTTTGCCGAAGAACTCGGTCACGACCCCCTGCAACTTCGGAATCCGGGTCGAGCCGCCCACGAGGATGACCTCGTCGATGTCGTCGGTCGTCAGCCCGGCGTCCTCGAGCGCCATCTTCATGGGTGCGATGGTCCGTTGGATGAGGTCGTCGACGAGCTGCTCGAACTTGGACCGCGAGAGGCTGTAGTTCAGGTGTTTCGGACCGTCTTGGGTCGCGGTGATGAAGGGAAGGTTGATGTCCGAGGTCAAAGTCGTGGACAGCTCCATCTTCGCCTTTTCTGCCGCTTCCTTGAGGCGCTGAAGCGCCATCGAGTCCTTTGCGAGGTCGATCCCCTGATCCTTCTTGAACTCCTGTACGAGCCAGTTGATGACGCGCTGGTCGAAGTCGTCACCACCCAGGTGCGTGTCGCCGTTGGTCGACTTCACCTCGAAGACGCCGTCACCGAGCTCGAGAACCGAGATGTCGTACGTGCCTCCACCGAGGTCGAAGACCGCGATCTTCTCCTCAGTCTTCTTGTCGAGGCCGTAGGCGAGCGCGGCCGCGGTCGGCTCGTTGATGATACGCAGCACCTCGAGGCCCGCGATCTTGCCCGCGTCCTTGGTCGCTTGGCGTTGCGCGTCGTTGAAGTACGCGGGGACCGTGACGACCGCCTGGCTCACCTTCGTGCCCAGGTAGTCTTCGGCCGTCTGCCGCATCTTTTGGAGGATCATCGCGCTGATCTCGGGCGGCGTGAACGTCTTGTCCGCGTTCGGGATCTTCACGGTCACGCGGCCGCTGGCGTCGTGGCCGACCTCGTACGGGACGAGCTTCTCTTCCTCCGCGACCTCGTCGTGTTTGCGACCCATGAACCGTTTTATGGAGAACACCGTGTTTTCCGGGTTCGTGATCGCCTGGCGACGCGCGACCTGACCGACGAGGCGCTCACCGTCCTTTGTGTGGGCGACGACCGAGGGGGTCGTCCGTCCGCCCTCTGAGTTGGGAATCACGACGGGCTCACCACCCTCCATGACGGCGACCACCGAGTTGGTGGTTCCGAGGTCGATCCCGATGACTTTGCCCATGCTCTCCTCTTCTCGTTGCCGTTGGAGCCCGTCGGGGGCCGGCCGGCCCCCGTGATCGAGCGATCTTTTGGAAGCGCCGGCTAGGGCCGGCGGATACGCGCGTGGTCGTCAACGACCCGGCGTCACAGCACGGGAAATGCAAGCCCCATGCCGGTAGCGGGGGCAAAAAGTCCGCCGGTCTGGCGGGCTTGTGGGGGGCAAGGGCTGCCAAAACGGCAGCCTGAGCCGCGCCGATCGCATCATCGCGGCTGGTGGTGATGGCGCGGGCGGCTGATATTGCGCCCGCCAACCCACCGCTCACGAGGACTGCTCCTAGATGAAGCGACCGAGTCCCAGAGTTGGCGTTCTGTGGACGTGCGCGGCGATCCTGATCGTCACCGGTGCCTGGACGTCACTCGGTGCCGAGGCCGCGGCCACATCGACGGCCCCGGTCGCCACGATTCAGGCTAGCGCCCAGATCAGCGTTCCGGAGGGCTCGCTCGGCACGCCACTGCTCGACCGGCTGCGTTCGATTCTCGGCCTCTTCCTGTTGGCGCTGGTGGCTTGGCTCATGAGCGTCGACCGCAAGAACATCCCCTGGCGCGTCGTGATCTGGGGCATCTCTCTCCAGATCCTCTTCGCGTTCCTGATTCTGAAGACGCCGGTCGGAACCGAGGTCTTCGGTGTGATGAACCGGGTCGTGATCGCGTTGCTCGGCTTCACGGTGGAAGGCGCGAGCTTCATCTTCGGTGACCTTGTCTACGACAACGTGCCGGTGGGCGCCGGGACGGTGGGCCAGGGCGACTTCGTGGCGACACCGGGTCAGGTGGCGAATACCGGTGCGTTCTTCGCGTTCAACGTCCTGCCGACGATCATCTTCTTTTCGTCGCTGATGACGGTGCTGTATCACGTGAGCATCATGCAAATCGCGGTGAAAGGCATGGCCCTCGTCATGCAACGGACGATGAAGACGTCGGGTGCGGAGACGCTGTCCGCGGCCGGCAACATCTTCGTGGGCCAGACCGAAGCTCCTCTCTTGATCAAGCCGTTCCTCGATCGCATGACGATGTCGGAGTTGATGGCTGTGATGACCGGTGGCTTCGCGACCGTCGCGGGCGGCGTTCTCGCAGCGTACGTGGGAATTCTGGTGGCTTACTTCCCTGACATCGCGGGCCACCTCATGGCCGCCTCTGTGATGTCGGCCCCGGCCGCGCTCGTGGTCGCCAAGCTCATGTACCCGGAGGACGAAACACCGGAGACGGCCGGTAAGCTCGAGGTCGACATCAATAAACCCGATGTAAACGTCATCGACGCGGCCGCGCGGGGCGCTTCCGAAGGGCTCCATCTGGCGCTGAACGTGGGCGCGATGCTGCTGGCCTTCCTTGCGTTGGTGTACTTGATGAACGGCATGCTGGGGTGGATCGGCGGCCTCGTCGGCCTCGAAATGCTCACGTTCGAATGGATTCTCGGATGGGTTCTGTCGCCGATCGCCTGGCTGATGGGCGTGCCCTGGGTGGACGCGCCGGTGGTCGCTTCCCTGATGGGCGTCAAGACGGTACTCAACGAGTTCGTCGCATACTTCCAGTTGGCCGCGACGCTCGGAGGTGGGCACCAGTTGCAGCCGCGCTCGATCGTCATCGCCACGTACGCGCTCTCTGGGTTCGCGAATTTCTCATCGATCGCGATCCAGCTCGGCGGGATCGGAGGCATCGCGCCTTCACGCAGGCACGATCTGTCGCGGTTGGGCCTCCGCGCCATGATCGCGGGATCGATCGCCGCGTTCATGACCGCTACGGTCGCGGGGATGATCCTCTGAGCCGGGAGAGCACGGTCGCTACGGTCGATGTGGAAGCCGCCGCGGACTTTCTGCGTGGCCGGCTGCCCTTGACTCCCTCCGTCCAGGTGATACTCGGCTCGGGACTCGGCCACCTTGCGACGCAGGTGAGCGACGCCACGACCGTGTCCTTCGAGGAAGTCCCGGGTTTTCCGCCATCGGGCGTCGAAGGACACAGCGGGGCGTACGTGTCCGGGCACCTCGACGGCACACCTGTCCTGCTGCAAGCGGGGCGGTACCACGCGTATGAGGGACACCCCATGGAGGTGGTCGTCGCTCCGGTTCGAGTCGCCGCGGCGCTCGGTG
This sequence comes from Longimicrobiales bacterium, assembly GCA_965197725.1. Classification (GTDB taxonomy): domain Bacteria; phylum Gemmatimonadota; class Gemmatimonadetes; order Longimicrobiales; family Gaopeijiaceae; genus UBA1138. Next base: position 39,057 of record CBDANQ010000015.1, on the reverse strand, counting down.
TTGAGGTGCTCGTCGCGAGCAACGCAGCCGGTGGAATCGACGGAAAGCTCGGACCTGGGGACCTCCTCCTCATCGAGGATCAGATCAACCTGACGTTTCGGAGCCCCCTTGCGGGGCCGGTGCACGTTGGAGAAGAGCGCTTTCCGGACATGAGCGCGCCGTACGACGTCGAGCTCCAGCGCCTTGCTCTGGAGGTGGCTGCCGACCTCGGTATCGAGCTCACACGAGGCACGTATGCGGCTGTTCTCGGGCCGTCGTACGAGACCGCTGCCGAGGTCCGTATGCTCGCTGGCCTCGGCGCGCACGTGGTCGGCATGTCGACCGTACCGGAGGTGACCGTAGCGCGCGCGGCGGGACTCCGCTGCCTGGGCGTCTCGATGGTCACCAACAAGGGGACCGGTCTCAGCCCGGAGCCGATAGGCCACGAAAAGGTGATCCCGGAGCCGATCGGCCATGAAGAGGTAATCGAGGTGGGTCGCGTGGCGGGCGCGCGGCTGGGGCTGCTACTCAGCGGGGTCCTCGGGCGACTCGAGGCGACCGGCTACTCTGAGGACACGGAGTGATTCAGAGGTCCGTGGCCCCCACCCAGCCCCGGAGCCGACTCGATCGCGCGCACGACGAAGCGGATCGCCCGTTCGACGGCGCCGTGTACGGACTCTCCAAGCGCGAGCCCCGCGGCGGCGGCGGCCGCGAGCGTGCATCCAGTACCGTGGGTGTGAGGGGTGTCGATGCGGGGCCGCTGCCAGACCCGCTCTTCGACACCGTCCCAGAGCACGTCGACTGCGTCTCCGTCGAGATGTCCGCCCTTGATGAGTGCGGCACCCGCTCCCAATTCGACGAGTCTCCGGGCTGCCTCACTCATGCGCCCGGCGGTCTCGAGCGGCTCTCCTACCAGGATCGCGGCCTCGTGCAGGTTCGGCGTGACCAGCATGGCCAAGGGCAAGAGCCTCGTGACGAGAGAGGCTTGTGCGTCGGAATCGAGCAACCGTGCTCCGCCGGTGGCGACCATGACCGGATCCAGGACGTAGCGGCCCAGCGCGTGCGCTTCGATGGCGTCCGCGACCTCCGATACCAGCGCGGCGTTCGCCAACATTCCGGTCTTGAACGCCTGGGGTCGGAGATCCGCGACGACCGCGTCGATCTGGGCGCGCACGTCCTGGAGAGGCACCGGGTGGATTCTGTGCACTCCGAGGGTGTTTTGGGCCGTGATCGCCGTAACCGCGCTCGTTCCGTACACACCGAACGATTGGAATGTCTTGAGGTCTGCCTGGATGCCGGCGCCACCCCCGCTGTCGCTGCCCGCGATCGTGAGAGCAACGGGCTGGTGCGGCTGATGCGCCTGATCGATGGTCATCTTCGCGTCTTGTCGTCAGGTGTAGGGACGGTGGGCCATAGAAAAAAGTCGTGGTACAGGTGAGCTTGAGCCAGCGTCGAACCCGTTTGGTCGGGCGACTGCGGACTCCCAAGTCGAGAAGGAAGGAGTCGCTCGTGCTCGTCGAAGGCGTGCGGGCGGTAACGGAGGCGCTCGACGCGGGGGCGAACGGCCGCTTCGCCGTGACCTCCCCGAGGCTCGGACATACCAGTGGCGGCTCTGCACTCGCGACGCGGCTAGCGGCGACGGATCTCGAGCTCCACACCATCGACGACGCCGAATTGAGCGAGCTGGCCGATACCGAGCACCCCCAGGGAATCCTGCTCGTGTGTGGCGAGCCTCGCGCTTCGCTCGACCTGGTGGAGGCAGGGGTGCGGCTCCTGGTTCTTGACGGCGTCCAGGACCCGGGCAACACGGGCACACTCGTGCGAGCCTCGGTCGCCTTTGGCCTCGATGCGGTAATCGCGCTCGAGGGGACGGCGGACCCTTGGGCGCCCAAGACGGTACGGGCGTCCGCCGGCATGGCGTTTCGAATTCCGGTGATTCGGGCGTGTTTGCTCGACGCCGTCGCCGCGCTCCAGCACGCTGGAGTCCCGTTGCGCGTCGCGGCCGCGGGCGGCGAGCCGGTTAGGCGAGACGAGCGTCGGGCCGGTTTCGCGCTGATCGTGGGGAATGAAGGAGCCGGCGTCCGCGACGAGCTGAAAGATGCGGCGACGAGCACGGTGTCGATCCCGATGTGGGGACCCGCCGAATCGTTGAACGTCGGGATGGCGGGGTCGGTATTGCTCTATGAGCTGACGAAGGAGTCGAGTGCGTGATGGAGGCATCGTTGGTCCCGATCATGGCCGGTCTCTTTGGGCTCGTCGTGGGCTCGTTCCTCAACGTCTGCACGCTGCGTTGGCCCCAGGACGAGTCGATCGTCTCGCCTGGCTCGAGGTGCCCGAAGTGTCTGAAATCGGTGCAGTGGTACAACAATATTCCGGTTCTGAGTTGGATGATTCTCCGGGCGAAGTGTCGATTCTGTTCCGAACCGATCTCGATCCAGTACCCTCTCGTGGAGCTGACGAGCGCGCTTATCTGGGCGGGCGTCTTTGCCGCGCACGGTGCGACGCCCGAAGCGCTGCGCGGCGGCGTCTTCCTATGGATCCTCTTCGGGATCTCGATCTCAGACGCTCGCTTCTACATCATCCCGAATCAGTTTTCGATCGGGGGCGCTGTCGTCGGAGTCGGGATGGCGTTTCTTCCGGGTGGCATCGACTGGGTCGACTCGATCATCGGTGCGGCGGTTGGATATGCGGTTCTCTGGCTCGTAGCGGTCAGTGGCACGTGGATGATCAAGAAGCTCTCGCCGGGCCGCCTTGAAGAAGCCGGGGTAGACCAGGCGATGGGTGGCGGCGACATCAAGATGATGATGATGGTGGGCGCCTTCATCGGAGTTTGGGGCGTCGCCCAGACGGTGTTCATCGGTTCGCTCTTGGCGCTGTTGGTCTTCGGCCCCATCTCAACGATCTCGAAGCGTCTGATTCCCCTCGGCGTCTTCCTCGCGGCGGCGGCGGCGATCTCGTACGCGTGGGGTGAGCAGATGCTCTCATGGTATCTAACGCGAGTCGTCGGACTCTAGGCGGATCGCCTTTTCCGTAACGTGGGCGCGCGGCCCACTCTACTTCTTCAACAGCCTTCTAAGTGATCGGTCGGAACGCGCGGCGCCGGGAGACGGGTAACCCTGGCTCGCAGCACTTGGGTTTCGCTCGCTGCCACGATGTAGATGCGAACTCCGGCGGCCTCGAAGCCGTCTCCCCGCGCAGGCACGTGCCCGAGTTCCTCCAGGATCATACCGTTCAGGGACCGATGTTCGTGCTTGGGTAGCGAGACGTTCAAAGCCTCGTTGATCTCGCGCACGTCCACGCCCGCATCGCATTCGAGCTGAGTCTCGGAGAGCCGAAGGACCTCCTGCTCCGTGACGTCCGTCTCGTCGTGGATCTCGCCTACGAGCTGTTCGAGCACGTCTTCGAGCGTCACGAGTCCGTCGGTGCCACCGAACTCGTCCGCGACGAGGCCCATGTGGATACGCCGGGCCTGAAAGTCGCGCAGCAGCTGGGCGCAGGAGAGTGATCCCGGGACAAAAAACGGCGCGTGCGAGAGCTCGCCGAGCTTCACGTCCCGCTGTCCGGCCGCGACGCGCTCGTACAGTTCGCGCACGTATACGATGCCCGTCACGTCGTCGACGGACTTCCGGTACACCGGTACGCGGCTGTACGGAAGATCCTCGAGTCCGTCGAGGACGTCGGCGACGGTGAGTTCTCGCTTCCAAGCGAAGATGTCGACGCGTGGGACCATGACGTCCCATGCGGTGAGTTCGTCGAGTCTGAACGCCCGCTCGACCAGACGGTTCTCGGACTCCTCGAGAATGCCCGCCTCCTGCCCGATCTCTTGTAGCTCACGCAGTTCTCGCTCCTCGGTGCTGAGCTCGTCGCTTCCGTCACGTACGAGAGCGATTTCGAGTCTGGAGACGGCGCCCCCCATGAATCGCGTCCACTTGCTCAACGTGAGCAGCGTCGAGGCCGACCCTAGGGCTAGCCGCACCGGGTGCCGTGCCGCGATGCTGCGCGGTACGATGTCCGTGAAGCCGACGATCACCACGATCCCGATGAGCACGTCGGCAATCGGCCCGCCGCGTCCCCAGGTCATCGCGCCCGTGCTGACCCCGACGCCGAGGGCACCGAGGTTGAGCACGCCTGTAGTGAGCCGCACGCTCCATTCAACGGCGCTCGGATTCGCTCGGACCTCGCCCAGAGCATCGGATCCGGTGAAGCCCTCCTCCTGGAGCGTACGGACGCGCGAGGAGCCGATATGGAACACGGCGGTGTGCGCGGCGGTGAGCGCAGCCGACAGAATGAGGAACAGCACGATCATTCCGGCCGCGGCGCCCATCATGGCGTGCCTCCGGGCTCACTTCGTAATCGTGGACTCGGAGGGTGGTCCCCCGACCCACTACTTCGGTCTAGCTCCAATCCCGGGTCTCCTCGAGGAGCTCACGGATCACGTCGCGCGTCGTGCGGCCGTCGGCTTCGGCCTCGAAGTTGAGGACCAGCCGATGGGCGAGGACGGCGGGCGCGATCACTCGAACGTCATCATACGACGGGATGGCCGCACCCCGCGAGGCCGCTCGTGCCTTTGCGCCGAGCACGAGGTACTGAGAAGCGCGCGGCCCGGCACCCCACGCGACGTACTGTTGGCTCACCGAGGCGGCCTCCTCGCCCGGTCGCGTTGATCGTGCGAGGCGCACCGCGAAGGAGACCAGGGAGGGCGGTGCGGGGATGCGGCGGACGAGGTGCTGCAAGTCGATGAGCTCGGCCGCAGCCAGGACCGGGAGCACCTCCGGCTCTTCCTCCCCCGTTGTCCGCATCGCGATCTCCTCTTCTTCGTCGCGAGGAGGGTAGTAGATCGGGAGCTCGAGCATGAAGCGGTCGAGCTGAGCCTCAGGAAGCGGGTACGTCCCTTCTTGTTCGATGGGATTCTGCGTGGCGAGCACGAAGAAGGGCTGTTCGAGCGCGTAGGTGTCACCCGCGGCGGTCACTGCCCGCTCCTGCATCGCTTCGAGCAGCGCGGCCTGGGTCTTGGGGGGCGTGCGGTTGATCTCGTCGGCGAGCACGATGTTGGCGAAGATCGGACCTTTCACGAAGCGGAAGACGCGCCGCCCCGTCGTGCGGTCCTCCTCGATGACTTCGGTGCCTGTGATGTCGGTTGGCATGAGATCCGGCGTGAACTGGATCCGGCTGAATTTGAGATCGAGGGCGTCGGCGATCGTCTGCACGAGCAGCGTCTTGCCCAAACCCGGGACGCCGACCAGCAGCGCATGGCCGTTCGCCAAGAGCGCCGTCAGCAGCTCGTCAACGACGTCATGCTGGCCGACGATGCGCTTGGCCACCTCCGCGCGCATCAAACCGGAGACTTCCGCGACTCGGTCGAGCAGCTCCAGGTCTCGGTCGAGGACCGCACTCTGTTGGGTAGTTGTCATGCCTGTGCTGGGCCGGCGATGCCGGTCGTTCGATGGGGGACGCCGGTCCGGTAGACTCGTAGGAGTGTGGGGACCATACTTGCTGAGGCAGCCCCTCGACATACCCGGATGCCCTCTCGCTGATCCGGGTGTTCATGCCGGGATTCGTGGGTCGCCAAAGAGGTTATCACGGTGGCCAAGATTAGGAGGTCGTTTTTTCACGCGTCAAGCGCTCTTGGCACTGTCGAACGTGCCTGAATTCTGCTTGCTCTTTTTTTCACAAGGGGTATTTTGTGCTGGCTATGGCGGGTAGTGAGTCCGTTTTGGGCTCGACTTGCCCGCCGCCAGGGAGCAGGGCTGTGGCCGGAGACGAGCAGCGCAGTGACCCCCGGGAAATCGTGCGGGCGTCCGGCCGGCATATGGGCCTCGGTTTGGCCTTTGCGCTTTCGATCCTGCTCTTCATGGGTGGGGGAGCGTGGTTGGACTCCAAGCTCGGCACGAAGCCGTTCTTGATGCTTGTGGGAGCGGCGGTGGGCGCGGGCACAGGTTTTTACAGTCTGTACTACCACATCGTGATCGAACCCAGGCAGCGAGAGAACGGCCCGCGATGAGCCCCGAGGCCAAGTACGCCGGCGCGGGCGCCACGGGCGTCGCCGTGGTGATCCTCGCGCTCTGGCCGTTCCTGGATCCGGCGAGTCGGCTCGGGATTCTGATCGCGGCCGCTGTGGCACTGCCTGTCCAGTGGGTGGCCTTTGCGGCACTGATGCGATTCCGAGGCAAGCCCAACGGTTTCCTCGGGGTCTGGGTGGGCGGCGCCGCGCTGCGCTTCACGGTCGTGGGGCTCGTCGCGTTTCTAGCGATCAGTCGTGGCGTCGAGGGGTCGATCGCGCTATTGCTGGCCCTCGCTGGCTTCCTCTTCGGGCTTCTGCTACTCGAGCCGATGTACTTCAAACCCGACGCGAGCGAGACGACCTGACGTGAGCCTCCAGGAGAACGCCACGCCCGACCTCGGGGAGATGCTCATGCACCACCTCAGCGACGGCAACGAGATCGAGGTCGAGATCCTCGGGCGTGGGTGGGTGTGGCACTTGTGGCAGTTGGAGCCGATCCACATCGGCGCGCTGGAGCTCGACCTCTCCCCGACGAAGCACCTGGTCTTCCTCGTCGTGGCGGCGATCCTGGTGGTGTCGGTCTTCCTCCCCATTGGCCGCGCAATGCGGAACCGGTACACGGACAGCGCGCCGAAGGGCCTCGCGAACGCGATGGAGGCGCTGGTCGTCTACTTCAGGAACGAGGTCGTCCGCCGCAACATCGGGCACGGGGGGGACGCGTACACGCCGTACATCCTGACGATCTTCTTCTTCATCTTGACTATGAACATGCTCGGGGTGATGCCGTTCGGCGCGTCGCCGACCGGCAACCTCAACGTCACGGGTGCGCTCGCCCTCGTGACCTTCGTCGTCGTCGAGATTTCAGGGATGCGGACGTTGGGATTCAGGGGCTATATGGGGACTATCTTCTATGCTCCACCCGGGCTGCCGAAGGCGGGTCAAGCCCTCCTGATGCTGATCATGACGCCAGTGGAATTCTTGGGGAAGCTGACCAAGCCGTTCGCGCTGATGATCCGGCTTTTTGCGAATATGACGGCCGGGCACACGCTCGTCCTGTCGCTCATCGGGATGATCTTCCTGTTCGCGCACCTCACGATCGGGAAGTTCATGATTGCGGGTGCGTCGTTGGGTATGTTGCTCGGCGTGATGGTTCTCGAGGTCTTCGTGGCCTTCCTCCAGGCATACATCTTCGCGATGCTGACCGCGGTCTTCATTGGTCTGATCCGCCACGCGCATTGATGGATCACAACAGTCGTTAGACAAACCTCTCAAGGGAAAACCGACATGTTGCACGGAATGCTGCTCGTTGTTCAGGACGTCGCCATGGACGCCGAGGCCGCGAAGGTCTGGGGAGGTCTCCTCGGTGCCGGTATCGGCATCGGACTCGTGATGATTGGCGCGGGTATCGGCATCGGCCTGATCGGGTACGGTGCGACCCAGGGCATCGCACGTCAGCCCGAGGCTGGTCCCGCGATCCAGACGGCTGCGATCATCCTGGCGGCGCTGGTCGAAGGAGCGGCGCTGTTCGGTCTCGTCATCACGATCCTGTACAAGTTCGTGTGATAGGTCGGGTACGGCGGCCCCCTTTCGGGGTGCCGCGACTGACCGGGCTCGCTGGCGCGGGCCTCTGACCTCGGGTAATCGATGGAGATCACGATGAGAGCCACTCCGATTCTGCCGGTCACGCTTTCGCTTCTCGCCGCGCTGCCGGGCCCGCTTTGGGCCCAGGGAGGAGGCGAGGAAGGTGGTGGGGGCCTCTTCGATATCAACACCGGCCTAAGCGTATGGACGCTGTTCGTCTTCGCCGGCTTGCTGCTGATTCTGTCTAAGTACGCCTGGGGCCCTATCCTGGCCGCGGTCGACGCGCGAGAGAAGGGTATCCAGGCCGCGCTCGACGAGGCTGCCCGACACAATGCGGAGGCCGCGGGTCTGCTCGAGCAGCACCGCGAGCAGCTCATGGACGCGCGGCGGCAGGCCAACGAGTTGATCGCCGAAGGCAAGGGCGCGGGCGAGAACGTGCGCAGGGAGATCGAGGAGAAGGCCCGCGCCGAGGGGCAGGCGATCGTGGAGCGGGCCCGCGTCGAGATCGAGCGTGAGCGCGACGCGGCGCTCGAAGCGCTCAGAAGGGAGTCGGTGGAGCTCGCACTGGCTGTGGCGTCGCGGCTGATGCGGGAGAGTCTCGATCAGGCCAAGGACCGCGAGCTCGTCGAACGCTATCTGGACGAGCTAGGGGACGCTTCCGGAGCGCAGGCGTGAGAGACGAAACCGTCGCCAAGAACTACGCGGCGACGCTCTTCGAGCTGGCGCGTCGCCACGACGGGCTCGAGACGTACGGCGCCGCGATCGCTACAATCGCCAGCGTCATCGACGAGGATCCGAAGTTCCGGTTGTTCCTCGAGACGCCGCGCATCGAGGACGAAGAAAAAAAAGCGGTCGTGCGCCGCGTATTCGGCGAAGTGTTGCCGAAGCATGTCGTGAACTTCGTGATGGTCACGATCGACAAGCGCCGCCAGCGGCTTCTCCGCGAGGTTTCGCAAGGGTACGACCTCCTGCTCGACGGCCACCTCGGTCGGGAACACGTGGAGGTCACGGTGGCGCGTCCGGTCGATGACGCCACCAAAGAACTGATCTCGGAGCGACTCTCGAGTGCGCTCGGAACAAGAGTGATCCCCCACGTCCGGGTTAAGCCGGAGATCCTCGGGGGACTCGTCGTACGCACCGGTGACACGATCTACGACGGATCGATCCGCAGGCGCGTTGACGGCATGCGTCGTCGACTCCTGGGGGCGCGTTTGCCCGCAGCGGCCGGCGGTCCCGCCGACGCCCGATCCGATCCCAATACCTAGGACCAACCAGAAGATGGCCAACGACTCCCAGCTCCGAGCCAGCGAGATCAAAGACGTCCTTCTCAAGGAGATCGAGAAGTACGAAGAGGACCTCCAGGCCGAAGAGATCGGTGAAGTCCTCGAAGTGAAGGACGGGATCGCCCGCATCTACGGACTCACGAAGGCGATGGCGTCGGAGATGCTCGAGATCACGGCAGCAGGCACCGGAGAGACCGTGACGGCGCTCGCGTTGAACCTCGAAGAGGACAACATCGGCGCCGTCATCATGGGTGAGTGGACCGGGCTGCACGAGGGCGATCAGGTGCGGCGCACGGGTCGTGTCTTGGAGGTGCCCGTCGGTGCTGGGTACCTGGGCCGCGTCGTCGATTCGCTCGGCAACCCGCAGGACGGGAAGGGGCCGATCGACGGCATCGAAGGCTCGCGCCAGATCGATATCGTCGCGCCGGGCATCGTCAAGCGGCAGCCCGTCAGCGAGCCGTTGCAGACGGGCCTCAAGGCGATCGACTCGATGATCCCGATCGGCCGTGGTCAGCGCGAGCTGATCATCGGCGACCGCGGTACCGGCAAGAGCGCCGTGGCGGTCGACACGATCATCAAGCAGAAGGGCACCGACGTCATCTGCATCTACTGCGCCATCGGTCAGCGAGCTGGCAAAGTGCGGAGTGTGGTGGAGACGCTGCGGGAGCACGGCGCGATGGAGTACACGATCATCGTTACCGCGAACGCGTCCGATCCCGCGCCGATGCAGTACATCGCCCCGTACGCGGCCACCGCGCTCGCTGAGCACTTCATGTGGCAGGGCAAGCACACGCTCGTCGTATACGACGACCTCTCGAAGCAAGCGCAGGCGTACCGCCAGCTCTCGCTGATCCTCCGCCGTCCTCCCGGACGTGAAGCGTATCCGGGGGACGTGTTTTACCTCCACTCACGGCTGCTCGAGCGCGCGGCCAAGCTTTCAAACGACCAGGGTGGCGGCTCGCTGACCGCGCTGCCGATCATCGAGACGCAGGGTGGCGACGTTGCGGCCTACATCCCGACCAACGTGATCTCGATCACCGACGGTCAAATCTTCCTCGAGCCCGATCTGTTCTATTCGGGAGTGCGGCCCGCCGTGAACGTCGGTATTTCGGTGTCGCGCGTGCGTGGTGCGGCGCAGATCAAGGCAATGAAGAAGGTCGCCGGTCGTCTGCGGCTCGACCTCGCGCAGTACCGTGAGTTGGAGGCGTTCGCTCAGTTCGGATCCGACCTGGACGCCGTGACACAGCGCCAACTGGCTCGTGGCGCACGCACCGTTGAGATGCTCAAGCAGCCCCAATACCAGCCGATGCCCGTCGAAAGTCAGGTCGCGGTGATCTACGCCGTGACCAACGGCTTTCTCGACGACTTCGAGGTGGAGAAGGTCCGCCAGTGGGAGCTCGGCTTCCACCAGGACATGGCCGCCAAGCATCAGGACGTGCTCGACGAGGTGCGTGAGAGCGGCGGGATGGATGAAGAGCTCAACGAGCGGCTCGTTGCCGCGATCGAGAGCTATAACGAGGCGTTCGCGGCCGAACACTCCGCGGCTGCGGCCTCGGCCTAGCCGCGCCAACTGAGAGGACGAGACGACGTGGCTGGCTCTCGCGATGTCAAACGCAGGATCAAGTCGGTAGAGAACACCCGACAGATCACGCGCACGATGGAGCTCGTTGCTACCTCCAAGCTCAAGCGGGCGACCGATCTGGTGCGCGCTGCCCAGCCGTACGCCGAAGCTTTGCGCGAGATCGTGCAGGGCCTGTACTCGCCGGCGCTGTCTGAGAAATACCCGATCCTGCGGCGGCCGGAAAATACCGCGCGCGCGGCGATTCTGCTGTGCACCGCGAACCGCGGGCTCGCGGGCGGCTTCAATGCCAACCTGATCAAGAAAGCGCGGAACCTCATGGAGGATCTGCGCGGGCAGGGTATCGGGACCGAGCTGCACGTCGCGGGCAAGAAGGGCATTGCCTACTTCCGCTTCCGCGGCGAAGAGATGCTCACCCAGCGCACCGACATCGGGGACCATCCGACGGTGGACGACGCGGAGTCGCTCATCGGTCCCATCCGCGACCGATTCGAGAGCGGTGAGATCGACTCGGTGTATCTGGTCAGCTCGAAGTTCAGGTCGGCGATGTCGACTCTGCCGCACACGAGAGACCTGCTGCCGATTGAGGCGGAGGGTGAGGCTTCGTCCGCCGACGTCTACATCCTCTCTCCGAGTGGGGACATGATCCTCGAGCGGATCCTTCCAGCGTATATCCGCAACGCCGTCTATACCGCTTTGGTGGAGAACGCTGCCGCCGAGCAGGGTGCTCGTCGGACCGCGATGAAGAGCGCGACGGACAACGCCGGAGATGTGATCGAGCACCTCACGCGCACGTACAACCGAGCCCGTCAGGGCCAGATCACGCAGGAGATTGCCGAGATCGTCGGCGGCTCCGCTGCCCTCGAGTAGGGAAACCATAGACATCATGGCTGACACTCGTATTGGAAGGGTCGCACAGGTCATCGGACCGGTGCTCGACGCGGAGTTCGCCGCCGAGGAGCTCCCCGACATCTACAACGCGCTGAGTCTCAAGACGACAAACGAGGCGGGTCAGGAGATCGAGCTCGTCGCCGAGGTGCAACAGCACATCGGACGTGGACAGGTCCGCGCGGTGTCGATGTCGTCCACGGACGGCGTGACGCGCGGCATGGAGGTCGTCGATACCGGCAGTCCCATCACCGTTCCGGTCGGTGAGCCCGCGCTCGGGCGCATCCTGAACGTGCTGGGCGAGCCCGTGGACGAGATGGGCCCGGTCGGCGGAGAGGAGGGTGCCGAGCTCGAGCGTTGGCCGATCCACCGTCTCGCTCCGAGGTTCGACCAACTCGAGCCTAAGACCGAGATCTTCGAGACGGGCATCAAGGTCGTCGACCTGCTGGCTCCTTATGTGAAGGGCGGAAAGACTGGCTTGTTTGGCGGTGCCGGTGTGGGCAAGACCGTCATCATCATGGAGCTCATCAACAACATCGCGATGGAGCACGGCGGACGTTCCGTGTTCTGTGGGGTGGGTGAGCGCACGCGTGAGGGCAACGACCTCTGGCTCGAGATGAAGGAATCGGGCGTGCTCAATTCGACGGCGCTGGTCTACGGGCAGATGAACGAGCCGCCGGGAGCCCGTCTGCGCGTCGGCCTCTCGGGCCTCACCATTGCTGAGTACTTTCGTGACGTCGAAGGGCAGGACGTGCTGCTCTTCATCGACAACATCTTCCGCTTCACGCAGGCAGGTTCCGAGGTGTCCGCGCTGCTCGGTCGCATGCCGTCGGCGGTGGCGTATCAGCCCACGCTCGGGACAGAGATGGGCGAGTTGCAGGAGCGTATCACTTCGACCGCGTCGGGTTCGATCACGTCGGTGCAGGCGATCTACGTGCCGGCGGACGACCTCACCGACCCCGCGCCGGCGGCGGCGTTCACGCACCTCGAGGCGACGACGGTTCTGTCGCGCGCGATCTCGGAACAGGGCATCTACCCGGCCGTCGATCCCCTCGACTCGACGTCGCGCATCATGGACCCGCAGTTCGTGGGTGAGCGGCACTACAAGGTCGCGACCGACGTTCAGGCGATCCTGCAGCGGTACAAAGACCTTCAGGACATCATCGCGATTCTCGGGATGGACGAACTCACCGAGGAGGACAAGGTCATCGTGGGCCGCGCCCGCCGGATCGCGCGCTTCCTCTCGCAGCCGTTCGTCGTCGCCGAGGTCTTCACCGGTACGCCCGGACAGTACGTTAAGCTCGCCGACACCATCGAGTCCTTCGAGCGTGTTGCCGCCGGGGAGTTCGACCACCTGCCGGAGCAGGCGTTCTACATGCAGGGCGGCATCGCAGGTGTCATCGCGGAGGGCGAACGCCTGGAGAAGGAAGGTTAGCTGGTGGCCGACGGTATGCTAGAGGTTCGTGTGGTCTCCCCGGATCGCATCGTCTTCGAGGGCGAGGCGTCCGCGCTAGTGGCGCCGGCGTGGGATGGCCACGTCGGGATCCTGCGAGGACACGCCCCCATGTTGACGCTGATCGGAGCCGGTGAGATGAAGATCGACCGGCCGGGTGGGGGGAGTGACTCGTTCTACGTGGCCGCCGGCGTGCTCAAGGTCGAGCGCGACCGGGTGACGCTGCTGACCGAGTACGCGGGTGACGAGCCGCCCCAGCGGATTCCAGCCGAAGCGATCGTGTTCGCGGACGACGTCGAGGGCTGAATTCCCCTCGTGAGTGACGGACCCTCCGCATGAAGCTCGACCTTCACATCCACACCACTGCTTCCGACGGCGCTTGGTCGCCCGAGGCCGTGGTGCGGGGAGCGGCGAAGGGCGGGCTCGATGTAATCGCGGTCTCGGACCACGACACGACGACGGCCTTCGCGACCGCGTCCGCCGTTGGAGCAGAAGTGCGAGTGCAAGTCATTCCCGCTCTCGAGGTCAGCTCCACGCATCGCGACCGTGATGTGCACGTGCTCGGCTACTTCGTCGATCCCGAGGCGCCCGCGATCATCGCGCACCGCGCGCGAGCGACCAGCCGGCGCGACGAGCGCATGCATGAGATGGTGGAGCGACTCACCGCGAGCGGCATAGAGATCACCTTCGAGCAAGTCGAGGGCGAGGCAGGCCCCGACCGTGTTGTGATCGGTCGACCCCACCTGGCGAGAGCATTGGTGGCAGCCGGCCACGTCGCGTCGGTCCAGGGGGCGTTCCAAACCCTCATCGGCGACGGCAGCGACGCGTTCGTTCCGACGCACCTGCTCACACCGGTGGACGCCGTCGAGCTGATTGTCGAAGCGGATGGACTTCCCATCTGGGCCCATCCACCTGGAGATTTGGTCGATCCGTTGCTGCCGGAGCTCGTGCGTGCCGGCCTGCGTGGCCTGGAGGTGTACCGACCGTCACACAAGCGCCATGACATGCTTCGCTATGAGCGTATCTGCCGATCCTCCGGGTTGCTCATGAGTGGCGGTTCGGACTGGCATACACCCGACGCGGGCACAGCGCTTGGCGATTTCTTCGTCGAGGCGGCCGAAGTCGAGAAGCTGCTCGCAGAGGGGGGCTTGTAGCTACGCGCCTCCAAAGCGTTGAAGCATGGTCCGCACGACCGACGCCGGGTCAGAGGCGTGCATCACCGCGCTAACCACCGCTAGGCCGGATGCACCGGCCTCCGCGACGTCGCGCACCCGCTCCACGGTGATTCCGCCGATTCCGACTACAGGCACTGGTACCGCTTCGACTACGCGGCGTAGCCCTTCCACGCCGATGAGGTCCCCGGCGTCTGGCTTGGTCGACGTCGGAAACACGGTCCCGCACCCGATGTAGTCCGCTCCGTCCGTGACCGCGCGCCGCGCTACGTGCGGGTCGTCCGCGGACCGCCCGATCAAGAATCGCTTCGGGGCCGTGGCACGGACGGCAGCCACGGGCAGGTCGTCGGGGCCTACGTGCACTCCATCGGCCTCTACAGTGAGCGCGACGTCGAGCCGGTCGTTGATGAAGAACAACGCGCCGGCCTGTTTCAGAAGCGGAGCCAGTCGTTCGCCGGCAGCCACGAGTTCACGTGCCGTGTCACCCTTGTTGCGCAACTGTATCGCCCGCGCGCCGCCGGCCACGGCAGCCCGGACGACCTCGACCACCGACCGGGGTGCGGCGAGTCCGGCCTCCACGACGACGAGCACGCGAAGCGCTTCGCGTAACGCACTGGAGTCGCTCGTGTCCGTCACGACGTTTGCGCGTGGGCTATTCCGGGTCGAGGTCGGATCCGCCTTGTGGGTCGGTCCCGGCCCTGACCTTGTCCCACTCGCGGCGGGCATCGGCCTTGGCCCGGTTGTGCTGGGCGAGTGTTCGCGTGAAGTGGTGAGACCCGTCGGGCCGGGCGACGAAGTACATGAAGTCCTCTTCGGTGGGGTTAAGCGCAGCGTCGATCGCGTCCTCACCTGGCGCGCCGATCGGCCCGGGCGGAAGACCCGGCTGGGCGTAGGTGTTGTACGGACTGTCGGCGACGGAATCGATCGCGGCGTACAGTAGTCGTACCCGTCGGCCTCCCAGGGCGTAGAGCACCGTGGGGTCGGCCTGCAGCAGCCACCCGTCACGCAGCCGGTTGTGATAGACCGCGGAGATGCTGGGCATCTCTCCCACGTCGCGAGCCTCTGCCTGAACGATCGACGCCAGCGTGACGAGCTCTGCTTCGGACATCTCGAGCTGCGCGAGCCGGGCTCGTCGTTCCTCGGTCCAAGTCGCTTCGTACCGTTCCACCATCGCATTGAGCACGGATTCCACGGCAACACCGGGAGCAAAGCGGTAGGTATCCGGGAAGAGGTACCCTTCGGCGCCCGGCCCCGGGATTCCCAGCCGCCGCTCGATACCGGCGGTCTCCATGAGTGCGACGACGGAATCGACTGCTATGCCCGTGATCTCCGCGATCCGCGGCGCCATCTGGCGCAGGCGAAAGCCCTCCGGAATCGTGACGAGCCGGGTCAGGACCCTGCCCAGCGTGAGGTGCTCGAGCGCGTCACCCCACGAGCTAGACGTCGGCAGCTCGTACATGCCCGACTTGATGCGCCGGTCGTCTCCGCGGAAGCGGGCGTACAGCTCGAACATCCGCTGCGCTCGGATCACGCCGCGCGCGACGAGCGTATCCGCGACCTCGGAGAGCGTAGCTCCCTGGGGGACAGTGATCTGAACAGGCGCGCCTGGCTCGCCGCCGCACCCGCCCACAGCGAACACGCCGGCGAGGACGCCCCAAGCGGCGACTCGCTTCAGGCTCATGGTGACACGGTCCGCTGGTCGAGCCATGCTTGCAAGATCAACTGGGCGGCTGCCGCATCGATGCGGCGCTTGTCCTCACGCTTGCGCTTGGGCAAGCCCGAGGCCCGGACCGCGCGCTCAGCTCGCACCGACGTCATGCGCTCGTCCACGAACGACACCTCCAGGGAAAGGCGCGCGGCGAGTCGCTGACCTAGGGAGCGCACCTCCCCGCACCACGCAGTTTCATTTCCGTCGAGGCCGAGGGGTAGACCGACGACGAGGTGCTCAACGTCCCTCTCCCGCGCGATCGTCTCGAGTTTCGTGATCGGCGGACGCTTGTCTGCTCGGCGCACGAGCGTCTCGAGCGGAGACGCGATCGTGCCGGTCGGGTCACTCAAGGCCAGGCCGATCCTTTTTAGGCCGTAATCGATACCGAGCGCACGCACCGGACGACACCGCTACAAAGCGGCGAGCGCGCCTTCCAGATCGGTCCCATCGAGCAAATAGCCATAGAGGTCGTGGATCGCGACTTCGGATCCAAACGCGAAGCGGCACTGCTCGTCGCCGCGCGCGCGGCAGTCGACTTCCAGAACCGCCAGCGGGCCCCCCGCCAGCTCGGAGAGCAGGCCGGACAGGAACCCGGTACTGAAGCAACAGCTCGCTTCCGAGTCGCCCGCATCGGGTGAAGCCTCGGCCCAGTCTGGGCTAGAGAGAAGGGCGATGCCGGCGTGCTCAGCGCTCTGATGGAGCGTTCCCCAGCCCCTCCGGGAGAAGAACTCCGAGAGCCTGGCCCAGAACGCCGACTGCTCCATGTTGGTGACGTCGCCACCCACCGCGAAGGAAGCCGCTGCAGCCGCACCAGCTTCGTAACCGGCGTGGTGAAGCGCGTGAATCGTCGGAAGCGCCCCGGCCTCCTTCTCGAGCTCGTTACGGAGAGAACCGAAGACCGAGATCGGAACCGCGATTTCCCGGGGCGTCGTGGCCGGTGCGTCCATCGTCCTCCCGTCTCGTTACTGGTGCTTGGCGGGGCTAATATACAACAACGCGGGTCCGCTGACCGGAGGAGGAACATGGAATACGATCACGAGACGCAGGTCATCAACTTCATTTCGGGACTGCTGCTCGGAGCGGTTATTGGCGCCGGCGTTGCTTTGCTCGCAGCTCCGCAGTCGGGCCACCGTACGCGCCGGCGCATCAAGAAGAGCGCCCTCACCCTGCGAGATTCCGCGACCGACCGCTGGGACGACCTCGCCGACGAGGTGAAAGGCAAGGTCGACGACGCGATCGAAGGGGCCAGGAAGCGCTTCGCTGGCTAGGAGGGTGATCAGAAGGGGGGCGGGGGGCGGACCGTCATGATCCCGAGCAGGGTCATCGAACAGAAGCGCGATGGCGGTGCGGTGGACGGGAGAACCCTCGAGGCCTTCCTGGGCGCCTTCCTCGAGGGCTCGGTCCAGGACTACCACATGTCCGCCTTCTTGATGGCTGCATTCCATCAGGGCCTCGACGCGGAAGAGACCGAAGTCTTCGTGCGCACCATGCTCGAGTCGGGGACCGTGCTGGACCTGAGCCACCTGGCGGGTCCTCGCATCGACAAGCACTCCACGGGCGGCGTTGGCGACAAGGTTTCCATCGCACTCGCTCCTTTGGTCGCGGCGCTGGACATCTTTGTGCCCATGATGTCCGGCCGCGGCTTGGGCCACACCGCGGGCACGCTCGACAAGCTCGCGGCGATCCCGGGATTTCGGACAGATCTGTCGCTAGACGAATTCCGGTGCGTCCTGCAAGAAGTCGGTTGTGCGATGATCGGGCAGACCGCCGAGATCGCTCCCCTCGACCGGCGTCTCTACGCACTGCGGGACGTGACCGCGACGGTCCCGATCCGCCCGCTGATCGCCGCGAGCATCATGAGCAAGAAACTCGCGGAAGGGCTTACCGGGCTGGTGCTCGACGTCAAGGTCGGCGCGGGGGCGTTCGTTCCGGAAGAGGATCGGGCGATCGAGCTAGCGCAGACGATGGTCGGTATCGGCGTGGGGCGCGGTCTGCCGACCGTGGCGCTTCTCACCGCGATGGACCGCCCGCTAGGGTACGCGATCGGGAATGCCCTCGAGACGGCCGAAGCGATCCTGTTCCTCAGGGGCGAGGGGCCGGCCGACCTCCGTGCGATCGTGCAACTCCAGGCTGTCGAAATGCTGCGGCTTGCGGAGCCGACCGTCGCTGAGCAAGCTGCCCTGTCGCGTGTCGAGTCGGCCCTCGACTCGGGGGCCGCGCTCGAGCGGCTGATCCGCCTCGTGGAAGCCCAGGGCGGAGACGCGCGCGTGATCGATGCTCCCGCCCGACTCGAGACGGCTTCCGAGAGAACCGACGTGGTGGCGGCGAGCGGGGGCACTGTTCTCCAGGTCGCACCGAGGATGCTCGGGCAAGGGGTTGTCGCGCTCGGCGGCGGGCGCACACACATGGATCAGAAGCCGGATCTGAGCGTCGGCTTCCAAATACACGTGCAGCCGGGTGACGAGGTGTCCACCGGAGACCGGCTTGCGACCGTGCATGCCACGGACGCCGAAGGCGCACGCACGGGCCAGGAGCTGGTGCGCCGTGCGGTGACGGTGGGTGAAGTCGGCGGAGGCCCCGAGCTACGCCAGCTCGTCTCTCACCGGGTCGACCTACACGGCGTGGTCTCTCTCTGAGCTAGCGGCCGATGCGAGGAACCCTGAAGCGCCTGTCCGACCGGTCGCAGAACTCGGTGGGCTCCGTACCCGGGATGTAGTACTCGAGGTACTGATTTTCCTCGTCGCACCAGCGCGAAGCGAGCTTTCCGGTCTTTCGATCCACGAGAACGGTGTTCAGCCCGGGAAGCAGCGGTATGCGGTCCGGTGTCGACAGCAAGGGAGGCCGAGCTTCCACGCCGTTCTCCTCGTCGCCCTCGTCGCCGGCGTACACGCGGCGCATGAACGCGCCCCAGATCGGAGCGGCGAGCCCGCCCCCCGTCGCCTGGCGCTTGCCCGGTCCCAATTCGAAGATCGGGATGGGGGAGTCCATGCCGAACCATACGGTCGCGACCATGTTCGGCGTGAATCCGTTGAACCAGACGTCGGTACCGTCGTTGGTCGTGCCGGTCTTGCCGCCCGCGGGAACCGCATAGGGGAGTTCCCCCCGGACACGAATGGCATTGTAGCCAGTGCCGCGCACGACCACGTCCTCGAGCATCGACACCATGATGCGCGTGACGAGGCTGTCGAGAACCTGTGTGCGCTCGGGCTGGGGCTCCCAGAGCACGTTCCCCTGTGAGTCCTCTACGCGGATGATGGGAAACGGCCGGACCTTGGTGCCTAGGTTCGGAAACGTCGAGTACGCCTCGGCGACCTGGATCGGAATGACTTCCGTGGCCCCGATCGTCGTCGATGGGAAGCGCTCGATCTCGGTCTGGATCCCCATGCGGCGTGCGGTCTGCGCCACGGTTTCGATGCCCACTTCTTCCCAGCCGAGCTTGATGGCGATCATGTTCGTCGACGTGAACAGCCCCTCTCGGAGCGTCATGGGTCCCCGGAACTCGTTACCAAAGTTCGCGGGGCGCCAGTCTTCGCCGCTCACCTGGGGGTATACGACTGGCGAGTCGACAATGACGTGCGACGCCGGAATCCCGCTCGCGATCGCCGCCGTGTATACGAACGGCTTGAACGCGGAGCCCACCTGGCGCTGTGCAAGCCGGGCCCGGTCGAACTTGGACTGCTGGTAGTCGCGACCGCCGATCATCGCTTTCACGTGCCCCGTGACCGGATCGAGAGCGACGAAAGCGCCCTGCAGGTATGGCGTCGAGCCCGGGAAGTCGGGCACGGTATCGAATTCGGAGAAGTGGGGGTGCTTGAAGTTGACGGTGTCCGCCTCGATCGCCGCCCATCCTTCCTCCATCGAGACACGCGCCGCTCGCTGCATATCGATGTCGAGCGTTGTGAAGATGCGCAGCCCGCTCCGATAGATTTCGTCTCCGAAGCGGTCGTCCAGGATCTGACGCACCCACTCTTCGAAGTAGGGGGCGACGGACGTCACGGTCCCCATCGGCGCCGCTCCTGGCAGCGGAAAGCGCTTCCAGCGCTCGGCCTCGTCCACCGTGAGGTATCCCTCGGCGGCCATTCGGGTGAGCACGAGGTCGCGACGACCCTTGGCTCGCTCCGGATGCCGGAACGGGTCAAAACGGGCGGGCACGTTCAGGATCGCCGCCAGTAGTGCCGCCTCGGCCACGTTGAGGTCGGTGACGTTCTTGCCTAGATAGTTTAGCGCCGCGTTTTGGAAGCCGTACCCGCGTCCCATGTAGATCTCGTTCAGGTACGCCTCTAGAATCTGGTCCTTCGTATAGGAACGCTCCAGATCGCGCGCGACCTGAACTTCTTTGAGTTTGCGAACCAATCGGCGCTGGAAGCCGATTTCGTCGAAGAGGTTGCGCGCGAGCTGCTGCGTGATGGTGGATCCGCCACCGAGGTTGCGGAACGTGAGCACGCCGAACGCCGCGCGCGTGATGCCGATGGGATCGAAGCCTCTGTGCTCGTAGAAGCGCTTGTCCTCGATCGCGACCACAGCATGGGGGATGTACTCGGGCAGCGCGTGGATCGATACCGGTGAGCGGCGCTCATAACCGATCTCGGCGATCTGACGGCCGTCGAACGAGAACAGCTTGCTCGTCTGCTCGTGCTCGAACGTTCGGATCCGTGCGATCGAGGGGCAGCCAGCGCCCGCGCACATATTCTGCCAGGAGCCCCATAGTCCGCCCATTGCGCCAGCGACCAGGAAGACGCCACCCAGCACATAGGCGCGGGGAAACCACACCTTGCTGAAGAAGGTCAGTATGTCCCGTCCCCTGTTCGTCTCGGTCTTCGGCCTTGCTCTCGCCATCGTGCGGCTTCCGTCGGAATGAGTGTCTGTCCGATACCGTTGCAAGCGGAGTGCCAGCCGCGTCCGCCCGATCAAGCTAGTGTAGTGTTGCCAAAGTGTTTAGCTCACGATCGATCTTTATGAGGGAAGCGAGCGTGCCTTGACCCCGTTCATCGGGGGAGCGAAGCTCCCTGGCTCAGCGCCTCCTACGCGCCCCTACGCCCCCATACGCCACTGGATGCTCGCGATGACCGCGCTCCGAATGCTCCCCGAAAGCCGTAGGATCGAGGGGCCGCGGGGTGGCGCCGGGCTCGGAAGGGTGCTGGTTTTGTCCGCGGCGCTCTTCACCCTCGGCGCATGCGGCGGAAGCGCTCAGCAACCGCAGTCCCAGCTGGTGTTGTCGTCGGACGCGAAGCTCAGGGAGCTGGCGTCGGCGCTGTTGCCGGACCTCGCCGCGCGCTCCGGCCTGGAGTTGCGTGAACCCGTGAGGCTCGAGATGCGGAGTCGTGACGAGTTGGTCCGCTACCTCGAGAACAAGCTCGACGAGGAGCTACCGGAGGAGGAGGCCCGGGCCGCGGTCGACGCCTATGCACTCTTCGGGCTCGTTCCGAGCACGCTGGACTTGCGCGAGGTGCTGCTAGGGCTGTACACGGAGCAGGTCGTGGGTTTTTACGAGCCGGACTCGACCGCGCTCTTCGTGCTGAACGACCAGCCGGAGGTGGCGCTACAGGGACTGCTGGTGCACGAGCTCGTGCACGCGGTCCAGGACCAGTGGGTCGACCTCGACGCGCTCACCGATCCGAAGCTAGGGAACGATCGGGCGACTGCCGCGCAGGCGGCGATCGAAGGTCACGCGACGCTCGTGATGCTCGAGTACATGACCGAGCAGATGCGGGGCGCACCGGTGGACTTCGGGGCGATCCCAGACTTCGCGGCGCAGCTTCGCCCGGCGCTCGAAGGCGTGAGGGAGCAGTTCCCGGCGCTTGCGGCCGCGCCGCCCGTGATCCAGGAGAGCTTGCTCTTCCCCTACATCGAGGGGGCGGGCTACGTGCACAACCTTTGGAAGCAAGGGGAGCGCGTGGCGCCGTTCGGAGCGTCTCTGCCGACATCGACCGAGCAGATCCTCGGCGGACGTCCGCACGATCCACCGGTCGAGCTGGCGATGTCGGTCTCAGGGGGCGAAGTCCTGCACGAGGACGTGCTCGGGCGCTTGGAGCTCGGAGTGCTGCTCAAGCAGCATTTGGGGCCCGACGGCGCCCGCTTCGCGGACGGCTGGGGTGGCGACCGGTACGTGCTCGTCGACGGAGTAAACGGCGAACGCGGCCTCATTTGGTACGCCGTCTGGGACGATACCGCCGCACGGGATCGCTTCGCGGAGCACTTCCGCAGCGCGCTCGGTTCCCTCGGTGGGGCCGTGTCGCTCGAGGTCACGGAGGTCGATGGCCATGCGGCCACAGTGCTACGAGTGGGGCGCAGCGAGGGCGTCTCGGCGGAGGTGACCGCCTCGCCTCGCCGGTGACCGATCGCGTTCCCGCGGAGGCCACGGGCGTCGAGGTTGGCGCCGGCGACGTGAGCTACGAGGTGCGGGTGGGCTCCGGCCTGCTCGGCAACCTCTCCGCTTTGCTGTCGAAATACGCCCCGGCACATCGCTACGCGTTGATCTGCGATGACAACGTGGCGCGTGTGCACGGAACCACTGTGCTCGAAGCGTTGACGGCGACGGGGGTCGATGCACGGCTCTACTCTTTTCCAGCCGGTGAGGCGTGCAAGACGCTCGAGAATTGGTCGATGCTCACCGACGCCATGCTCGACGATAGACATGGCCGGGACAGCTGCGTGGTCGCCGTGGGTGGCGGTGTTACAGGAGACCTGGCCGGCTTTGTGGCCGCGACGTACCTGCGCGGCATTCCGGTCGTGCAGGTCCCGACGAGCTACCTCGCGATGATCGATGCGTCGGTGGGCGGCAAGACCGGGGTCGATGTGCGGGCGGGGAAGAATCTGGTGGGGTCCTTCCATGCGCCTAGGGTAGTGGTCGCGGACCCCGATACACTTACCACGCTGCCTAGCGCAGAGCGTGTCCAGGGCCTTGTGGAGGCGTTCAAGCACGGCGCGATTCTCGACGCTCAGTACTTCGAGTGGCTTATGGCGGCTGCAGACCGGCTTCTTGCAGCCGACGTCGAGACCGCGACGGAAGCCATCGTCCGCTCGGTGCGCATCAAGGCCGACGTGGTGACCCGTGACGAGCGAGAGGGTGGCCTTCGACAGGTGCTCAACTTCGGTCACACCTTGGGCCACGCGATCGAGGCGGCGTCTGCGTACGGCGTGGGCCACGGCACGGCGATCGGGGCAGGGATGCTGCTCGAAGCGGAGCTCGGTCAACGCCTGGGCGTCACCGAGGAAGGGACGCGAGCCAGGATCGCATCAGGCCTCGTGACGCTTGGCTTGTCGCTGGACTCCGTGCCGTCAGTCGATGTGGAGGATGCGTTGCGCTTTCTCGCTTCAGACAAGAAAGCTCGCTCGGGGAGGCCACGGTACGTATTACTTCGTCGGCTCGGCGAGGTGGAGGACGACGCAGGATGGAGTCGCGAAATTCCGGACTCGCTGGTGCGGGACGTGCTCGCGGAGCTCGCTTGAAACGCAGTGCCTGATGACCCCCGCACGTATCCGTCATGATTGGAGCTGACATGGCACTCACCGAGCGCTTCGCAGGCTTCACGATTGCGTCCGCACTGGCCACGCGGGCGACCTCCGATTCCGAATGCGCCTACCTGCGCTTCCACGACCACGTGATGACCTATGGTGAGATCGAGCGCGACGCCGAGGCGCTCTCCGCCGCGCTCTCCAACCTGGGGATCGAGGCCGGGGACCGGGTCGTGCTGCTGCTACCTCCGTGCCCGGAATTCGTAGTCGCGATGTTCGCGGCGGCAAAGCTTGGCGTGACGATCGTTCCGCTCAATCCTCGTGTCACTGCCTCCGAGTTGAAGTACGTGTTGCGGCACTCGGAGGCGGTCTGCGCAGTCACGGTGGAACATGCCTTCGGGGTCGATTATCTCCAGCTCTTCGAGGACCTGATGCCACAGCTCCCGGAGCTGCAATACTTGGCGACCGTCGGGGACGAGGACCTTTGGTATGACGACCGGATCTTTCAGTTCGAGGACCTCATCTCGGCGGGTGCGGGACGCGATTTTCCCGCCCCGGCGCTCGACCCGGCCCGCGACTGCTTCGCGATCGTGTACACGTCGGGCACGATGGGAAAGCCGAAAGGAGTCGAGCTCAGTCATACGAACTTGATCCACGCCGCCGCCGGCACCGCGGATGCGCTCGGGCTGAAGGAATCGGATCGGCTGGTGGGTGTCACGGCACTCTTTCACGTATTCGGACTCGGGCCAGGGCTGCTGTCCACGCTACTCGTCGGAGCGAGCATCATCCTGCAGGATGAGGCGGACGCCGCCGCGACGCTCGACTTGGCCGAACAGCACCAGGCCACCGTCCACTACGGGATCCCGACGCTCTTCGTCAGCGAGCTGGCGCAGCTGGCGGCCCGCAGCCGCGACCTGAGCTCGCTCCGCTTGGCGGTGGTGGCCGGGGCTCCCGTACACGACGATCTCGTCGCGAGTATCGGGGATGATCTGGGCGTCACGGTGTTGAACGCATACTCGCTCGTGGAGACCGCCTCGACACTCGCTGTCGCGCGCGCGGATGACCCCGCGGACAAGCGCCGATTTACGGTGGGCACGCCGCTTTCCGGTAACGACGTCCGCATCGTCGAGTCGAACGGGGAAGAGCTGCCCGTCGAGAGCGTTGGCGAGACCGGAGTGAAGGGTCCGGGGGTCATGATCGGCTACTACCGACAGCCGACCGAGACCGTGAACGCGTACGACGGGGACGGATATTTCCTCACCGGGGACCTCGGAATCCTGGACGAAGAGGGCTATCTGCATTTGGTCGGCCGACGCAAGACGGTTATCATTCGATCTGGCTTCAACGTGTATCCCCGCGAAGTTGAGACCCGAATCGAGTCTCACCCGGCGGTACGAGAGGTCGCGGTGATCGGCGTGGCCGACCCGCTCCTCGGAGAAGCCATCTGCGCCTGCATCGTTCTTGTCGAAGGTGCGATCGTCACAGGTCACGAGATCGTGGACTGGTGCCGCGAGACCCTCGCGGAGGACAAGGTCCCTGATCTGGTTCGTTTCCTGGACAGGCTACCGCGGACGGATACGGGTAAGGTGCGGCGGGTAGAGCTCTCCCGCGTGGTTCAGTCGGAGAGCGAATCGGTCTAACGGGGTCGCGGCGCCCATGGTGGGCGTCCCCGAAAGGCTTCCCCGACCCCTCTCGTGATCCAAAGACGCGGGTGGGGTGGGGAGGTCTCGCGGCAACACAATTCAGTTTGCGAGACAAAAGCAATGGGTACACCGTATACCAGGGCCCCCCATCAAGGGGGACCAGGCTCTTCGGCGCAAGACACGCCTCACGCAGCGCTCCTCATCGACTTCGACAACGTCACGATGGGTATGCGCAGCGACCTCTCGAAGGAGCTCAAGAGCCTTCTTGACAACGACGTCATCAAGGGAAAGGTCAGCGTCCAGCGGGCCTATGCCGACTGGCGTCGTTATCCGCAGTACATCGTGCCGCTCTCGGAGGCGTCGGTCGATCTGATCTTCGCGCCTGCCTATGGGAGCAACAAGAAGAACGCGACCGACATTCGCATGGCGATCGACGCGGTCGAGCTCGTCTTCATTCGTCCCGAGATCGGGACGTATATCCTGCTCACCGGGGACTCGGACTTCTCTAGCTTGGTGCTCAAGCTCAAGGAATACGGAAAGTACGTCGTCGGTGTGGGCATTCAGGAGTCGAGCTCGGACATCCTCGTGCAGAACTGCGACGAGTACTACTCATACACCAGCCTGACCGGACTCACCAAGACTACCGAACTGCACCAGGCGACCCGGGACCCATGGATGCTCGTTGCCGAAGCGCTGAAGAAAATGATGGCGCGAAGTGACGTCATGCGGTCGGACCGGCTCAAGCAGGTCATGCAGGAACTGGATGCGAACTTCGACGAAGCGGGCATGGGCTTCAGCAAGTTCAGCAAGTTCCTTGCGGAGGCTTCTTCGCGCGGGCTCGTGAGGCTCAAGAAGCTCGACAACGGACAGTACGAGGTCGGACCCATGAGAGGGCGGGGTCGGCGCACCCCGACGGCCGATTCGCGTGAGAGTCGCACTCGCCGGGGGGGCGGCCGAGGCCGGCGGGATCGGCACGACCGCGACAAGCCGGACGCGGGGTTCACGTCGGGGGACGTGTCCGAGACCTCCGACGACCCACTCCAGGAAGCCTATGCGCTGCTGACGGCCTCGCTGGAGGATCTTCGGGCCGCGGGGCGTGAGTCCGTACGTGACTCGGACGTCAAGCGAAAGATCCTGGAGAAAGACCGCTCGTTCGATGAGGCCGAGCTGGGCTTCCCGAAATTCTCGAAGTTTCTGGCGCAGGCGGTAGAGCACGGCATCGTCGAAGCGGAGCGGACGGACCGCGGCAACTTTCAGGTGAGGCTGGTGAGCGGCGCTCGGGATGGAGCAGCTGCCACCTCGGAGCCGGCCACCGAATCGATCTCGGAGGCGGCCACGGACTCGACGTCGGAGACCGCCACGGAATCCATTCCACAGCCCGAGAGCGGCGACCCCATGATCGTAGAGGTGCGCCCTTCCGATCTGGGAGATCTTGGTCTTCGCCTCGGTCCGCGCCGCGGGTCTACGCGCCGCCGAGGAGCGGACGACCAGCCGCTGCTGTTCGAGGGCCAGGCCTTCGGTACCGCCAGTCCGGCGGCAGATGTGCCGGCGGAGTCTGCGTCGACCCCCGCCGATGAGACACGAGCCGCCGCCGAGGTCGATCTCGACTCGCTCGGTCTGCCGAGCGATCCTGATGCGATCGTCCGGTACCTGACTCACCGCTATAAGGGTGTTGGGGACAAGACCGCGGAGACGCTGGTCGGGCGGTTTGGCACGGGCTTCTTCAAGACATTGCGGGATGACCCGGCCGCGATCTCGGTAGCCGTCCCGCCTGCCCGCGCGGAGAAGCTGCTCGATGCGTGGCGTGCCGATTACACGCGGCGTACTTCAGGCGAATCGGACGGAGGCTCAAGCAAGGGCGGACGCGGCGGACGCAGGGGCGGTCGAGGCCGTGGCACACGGAGTCGGTCCTAGCAGCGCCACCCCGGGCCTCCCCCCGTGGAGGTCCGGCGTGGCTCCTGCCGCCGAGCTTCCTGAGGGTTTCTTCCACCGGCCCGCGCTCGTGGTGGCACGGGATCTGCTCGGGCATCGTCTCGTATCAACGGTCGGTGGCCGGCGAACATCCGGCGTGATCGTCGAGACGGAGGCGTACGACGGACCGGCGGATCCCGCGTCTCATGCCGCGACCCTCAGCGGTCTCACGAAACGGAACGCCGTGATGTTCGGCCCGGCGGGCTTCAGCTACGTGTATCGGATCTACGGCATGCACTGGTGCATGAACGTTGTCACGGGGCCTGACGGGGAAGCGGGAGCTGTGCTGCTGCGGGGGTTGCAGGCGATGGAGGGGCTGGAGGTGATGAAGCAGCGCCGAGGTCGCGAGCCCTTGAGTACGGGCCCGGGCAGGCTGTGTCAAGCGCTGGGAATCACCGGCGATCTGTACGGACACGACCTGCGTGCCGAGCCGCTGCAACTGCGGGCCGGATGGGCCGTGCCGCTCGATCTGGTGGGCGTCTCGAAGCGCATCGGGGTGAGCGCGGCGGCGGACTGGCCGTATCGGTTCTACGTTGTCGGCGCCTCCGGAGTGTCCCGTCATCCGGGGGGCACGATACGATCTTCAGCCGCCTTCTAGAAGGAAGACGCGAATGAGCCTGGGTCTGCCGATCGCGCCGTTCTTGGCCCCGGCGCTATCCGGCGGCATCTTCGGCGACCATTGCTTGCCCATCGCGTCCGCGCCACATCGGAGTGCACCTCGTTGAACGTCACGGTCTGTGTGAAGCGGGTTCCGGACACCGAGACCCGCATCAGAATCGATGCAACTGGAATCGACCCCACTGGGGTCAAGTTCATCGTCAGTCCGTATGACGAGTTCGCGATCGAGGCAGCGCTTAGAAGCAAGGAAGCCGCGGGCGACGGGACCGTGTCTTTGTTGAGCCTCGGCGACGCGTCGACCCAAGAGTCGCTGCGCGCTGGCCTCGCGATGGGCGCGGACAGCGCACTTCTCTTGGTCGGCGACGCCGGCATGGACGGGCTTGCGACGGCGAAGGCGTTGGCGAGCGAATTGGAGGGTTCCGACGCTGCGTTGATCCTCTTCGGGGTCAAAGCGGCAGACGATGACCAGCAGCAGGTCGGCCCGATGGTGGCGACGCTCCTGAACCGCCCGTGCGTGACCGGTGTGGCATCGTTCGAAGTGAATGGCGCCATGGCGGTTTGTCAGCGCGAGGTGGAAGGTGGCGTGGAGGTCACGGAAGTCGATCTGCCGGCGGTGCTCACGATCACCAAGGGCGAGCACGAGCCGCGCTACGCTTCCCTAAAGGGCATCATGGCCGCCAAGCGGAAGCCACTCGAGGAGAAAGAGGCCAGGTCCGCCCCTGCGCGTCTTCGGGTGGCTCGTTTGAGCGAGCCTCCCCCTCGTGCGGCCGGACGGATCGTCGGCGAAGGTCCCGACGCGGTCCCCGAGCTCCTTCGTCTTCTTCGTGAAGACGCGAACGCGCTTTGACTCGCTCGGACGTACTCGCCTTCGCGGAACAGAGGGCCGGCCAGATCGGAAGTGCGGCGCGTGAGGCGGTAAGCACTGCGGCACTTCTGGCGAGCCAGCTCGGCGGCTCGGTGCGCGTCGTGACGCTGGGGGGTCCAGGGCTGTCCGAGGCGGCCGGCGCTTTCGGCGCGGTGGGTGCAGCCTCGGTCGCAGTCGGAGAGCACGAGGCGCTGGCGGATTACAACCCGGAGGGCTACGCGCAGGTCCTTGCGGACCAGATCCGGTCGGGTGACTTCGCGGCAGTGATCTTGCCGGCCTCGACACTCGGCAAGGACCTCGCCCCTCGGGTCGCGGCGATGCTCGACGTGCCTCTCGCCTCGGATGCCACGGGTATCGAGGTTGACAACGGAGTGCTGTCGATCATCAAGCCGGTCTACTCGGGCAAGGCGTTCGCGCACCTGGTGATCGATGCGGTGCCAGCGATGATGACGATCCGGCCCAACGTCTTCCCGGTCGAGCAGCATGCCGCCCAGGGCGCGGTGAGCACGTTCACGCCGGACGTCGATGAGTCCACTTGGCGGATTCGGGTAGTGGAACGGAAGGCCGCGGCGGACGGGGCGCTCGATGTGTCCGAGGCGACGACCATCGTCTCGGGAGGGCGGGGCATGAAGGATCCGGAAAACTGGGGCCTACTGGAGTCGCTCAGAGACGCCCTGGGGCCTGGCGTCGCGCTCGGCGCCTCCAGGGCCGTGGTGGACGCTGGATGGCGCCCACACGGCGAGCAGGTGGGCCAGACGGGCAAGACGGTCGCGCCGAAGCTGTACTTCGCGGTCGGAATCTCGGGCGCGATTCAACACCTCGCCGGAATGCGCACGTCCCAGACGATCGTAGCCATCAACAGGGACGCGGATGCACCCATCTTCGGCGTGTCCGACTACGGCATCGTGGGGGATCTCTTCGAAATCCTACCGCGGCTCACGGAAGAGGTGGTTGCATTGAAAGCGGCCGACTAGACGCCAACAAGTTGGCCCCGGGGACGCCCACTCAGGAACGGGACGGGACCGAGCAAGCGACCACAGTAGAGGCCGCCAGAGCGAGGCACATGCCCCTCACGCGGTCGGGAACGGCTCCGCGGCCGGCGCGTCGTCGAGGAGCATAACATCGACGGACTCCCCTTTCGCGATTTCTCGGATTCCGTCTGGGAGTACCGCCAGCCCGTCGGCCGCAAGCAGCGTCCTCACGAGCCCTGAGCCCTGCGGTCCGACCAACGTGACCTGCGCGGGGTGCGACGCCGAGTCGAGGCCGACTCTGAGGAAACACGTGAGGTCGGCTGGACCCTTCAGTGACTCTCCCGCGACGCACCGAATAGTTCGGCGCAAGACGTGCCGATGCCCGGCCAGGGCGAGTAGGAACGGACGAACGAGGAGCTCGAAGGTGACGAACGCCGAGGACGGATTTCCCGGCAGCCCGAAGACAGGCTGTTTGCGGTCTGGCCGCGGGAGCCACCCGAAGCCGAAGGGGCTCCCCGGGCGCATACGGACGCGCCAGAAGCTCTGCTCGAATCCGAGGTCGTCGAGCACCCGCTTCACCAGGTCTGCCTCACCCATCGAGGCACCTCCGATCGTCACGAGGGCGTCGGCATCAGCTGCGGTCTCGATTCGCTCGCGCAGGTCGTGCTCGTCATCCCTGGCGGTGCCCAAGCGGACGGGGACCCCAGCCGCGTGCGTGACGGCTGCCGCGATCATCGGCCCGTTCGATTCCGGGACCCCGGCACCGACACGCACGTCGTCATACCGCTCAGGTGTCCGCAGTTCGTCACCCGTAGCCAGAATCGCCACCGAGGGGCGGCGGATAACGGAAACGGACGTGAGACCGAGAGCGCTGAGCGCCGCGACCGCGCCCGGCGTCACGACATGCCCCGCTACGAGCACCACGTCTCCGAGCTGCATGTCCGCTCCGGCGGGCCGGATGTTGCGTCCTTTGTCCCGGTCGCGAAGGACGCGCACGGAACCGGAGTTGGCTTCGGCATCGGTGTCTTCGACACGGACGACGGAGTCCACGCCGGAGGGGACGGGCGCACCGGTCATGATCCGGACCGCCTGCCCGGGCCCGACCGGCGCGCCGGGCACTTCGCCCGCGCGCACCTTGCCCGTCACGGTCAGCACCACCGGAGTGGACGGACTCGCACCGGCGATGTCTTCACCGAGCACCGCGTAGCCGTCCATGGCGCTGTTGTCCCATGGCGGCAGGGTCGCAGCTGCCTTGAGATCCTCGGCTAATGCCCGCCCCAGGCTGTCGCGGACGTCGATGAACTCGGCCGGGAGTCGGCCGACTTCGGAGAAGATGCGGCTCTGCGCGTCGTCGAGACTCAGCCAGTCCGCGGTGCGGACTTCGAACTGAGTAGGCGAGGTGCCGCTCACCGCTCCGTCACTACCAGCGCCACAGGCCCGACATGGTGAAGCTGAGGCCCCTTACCCACTCACCTTCTTCAACGTTGACGAAGTCCCGCTCAGGATCACTGAATCCGGGCGGCGTCTTGAGCTTCCAAAGCGAAAAAACAGCGTCTGCCCGCACCCCAAATCGATCCGTGAGGAACCATCGACTTCCCCCGCCAACCGTGCCGAAGAAGGAGTTGTCAAAAGCGAAGCGGTCCGCGGGTTCCAGGTCGTCTTCGAGTGGGTCGGCATCGGCCAGGTCGAATGCCACACCGGCTCCGAACAGGATGAAAGGGGCGATGTCGTGCCAGGTGCGGTCACCAGTGAGGCTGAACTTCAAGCGCGCATCCACGGTCATTATGCTCACGTCCGCTTCTCCCACCGTTCGCTCTCCTTCGTCGCGACCGGGGTTCACGATGTCTCGGCTCCCGCTGACGAGACCTCCTACAGCCTCGAAGGACAGCGGGCCCGTAGCCTCGATGCCCCAGCGGCCTCCCAGCAGCGTCCCCCCGGGGGGACCGTAGCCGAAACGACCGGTGGCGGTGCTCATGTACCCGATGACCGGACCGGTCTCTTGCTTGGCCTCGAAATACGAGTACGGGGACGGTATGGTCTGGGCGTCCGCCCACGACGGCGCCAGCATGAGCGCCAGCAGTGCGGCACCGCCAAGAGTACGCAGCGAAACGCGCATGGAGGGAAAGCGCTCCTCTCCCAAGCTGGATTTATTGACGGTATTCGACAGCCCGGGCAGATTTCAGGCTGAGTGGACGGACTTCTAACACCATCCGACCCGGATCGTTTCAGCCCTGATGTCGAGCCAGAAAGGTAGTTCGCATGGATGGTTTCTCCTCGTTGTCTGGTTGCTTCTGCTCGGCGCCGAGGGGGTCCACGCACAGGGCACTGCGCGCCTTCGTGCGGAGGAGAATTTCCGCAGGACCCCCAACGGTGAGGTCCTCGCCCGCCTCAATGGGGGAGTTCCGATGCGGATCGTGGAGCGGCGGGGCAATTGGGTCCAGATGGATCTCGAGGGATGGATGTGGACCCGCTCGCTGCAAGTGAGTATCGATGCGGCCCTCGAGCTCGTGGTTTCCGAGCCAGAGGGAGAGAACCTCAGGGACGCGCCATCGGGCACGATCCTCGGACGCTTGGCACGTGGCACCCTACTCGAGGAGGTCCGTCGGGTTCCGGGGTGGATTCTGATCCGCCGTCGGGGGTGGGTGTGGGGCCCCTCCCTAGCCGAGGTCGCGGGCGTGCCCACGGCAGCCTCGCCCACCACCCCGACTCCTTCGCCTCCGTCGACGAGCCGGCCCGCCGGCTTTACGGACGTCGGAGCGAACGGGGCTGCGATTCTCACGGCGCCAGACGGTGACACGCTCGCAAGGGCGGCTCCACGGGCTGAGCTCGAGGTGACCGCCAGGCAGGGGAACTGGGTCCGCGTCCGAGTAGAGGGATGGATATGGCAGCCGGACACCCCTACGTCCGACGATGGCTCGGACGAACCCGCGGTCCTGTCGCCCGACGATGTCGCTGTGGAGCCCGAGGCGTTCGCCGGGCGCGTCGTTTCGTGGCGTCTACAGTTCATCTCTCAGGAGAAGGCGGAGGCGGTGCGAACGGACTTCTTCGAGGGGGAGCCGTTCCTCTTGTGCCGCTATGGTGGCGAGGGCGGACCGTTCGTGTACGTCGCTGTCCCGCCAGATCGCCTGACGGAAGTGGAAGGATGGGTTCCGCTCGAGTTCGTCACCGTGACGGCCAGAGTCCGGACTGGGGCATCCGTTCTGACCGGCACCCCGATCCTCGACTTGTTGAGCGTCGAGCGCGAGCGAGGACCGCGTTGAGAACCACTTGCGTACGAGCGGCGGCTGCCCTCCTCCTCTGTGTGACCGCGTGTGGCGAGAACCCGATGGAGCCGGCTCTCCCGCTCGTGGAAATCGTCGTGGCGAGTGGTGACGGACAGTTCGGGGCCTTGGGACAGGCGCTGCCTGCGAGCCTACAGGTATTCGTGCGCACGGCGTCGACCGGGAAGCCGAAGAAGGAGGTCGGTGTCCTCTGGGAGGTCGTCGAAGGCGAGGCGACGTTCACGGGCTCACCAGCCACGCTGACCGACGAGTCGGGTTCGGCGTTTGCGAGCATGCGCCTTGGCGGCGCACCGGGTGAGGTCGTGATCAAGGCCACCGTCACCGAACAGGAGTCCGCGACGGTGAACTTCACGCTCTTCGCGGTGGATCGGCCGGTGCTCGACGCGCTCTCCGTCGCAGAGGCGCCCGCGGGAGCCACGATCACGCTGCTGGGGAACAGCTTCAGCCCAACACCAGATCACAACGTCGTACTCTTCTCGGGCATCCGCGGACGCGTGACCTCGGCGAGCACCACCGAGCTCGAGGTCGTGGTGCCTACGTGCCTGCCGAGCCGGTCCGTTCAGGTGACAGCGCAGCTGGGCGCCGTGAAGAGCGAAGCCCGCGCGCTCGAAGTGGTTGGGGGCACCCAGACAACGGTGCTCGCGGTGGGCGAGGTCGTCGAGGTGGCCGATGACTCCAGTTTTCCGTGTCTGCGCATGCCCGGTCTCGGTGGCGCGTCCTACCTGGTGCTAGCGATGTCGGCCAGCACGATCGGTGCGGCACAGCACGGGTTCGAAGTGGCTGGACTCATCGGTGGTGGGTCGACGCTCGCTCAAGGTCAAGGGGTGCCCACTGCTCGCGCGATACCGACGGACGGAGGCGTGCCGCCGCAGACGCGCTTCGAGGCACTGCTCAGACGCCGTGAGGCCGCGCTCGTGCGCGAGGGGGTCGCCCGGACACGGTCGGCGGCCCTTCGAGTCGAGTCCGTCGTACCGAGTGTGGGCGACCGCCGTACCTTCCAGGTGTTCAACGCGGACAGTGACTTCGACGAAGTCACCGCGATGGCGGAGTACGTGGGCTCCCAAGCCGTGCTATACGTGGACGAGACGGCTCCCGTGGGAGGCCTTGGTCCGGACGACCTGGAAGACTTCACGCGGCAGTTCGACGAAGTCATATATCCGACGGTGACGGATGCCTTCGGAGGCGTGTCGGACCTCGACGGCAACCAACGTGTCATCATCCTCTTCACGCCCACGGTGAATCGCCTCACTCCGAAGGGCTCAGACGGCTTGGTGGGCGGTTTCTTCTTCGGTATCGACCTGCTCCCCCAACGTGAAGGCGGCAACGACGCGGAGATCTTCTACGCGCAGGTGCCGGACCCGGACGGACAGTTTTCCGACCCGAGGCCGAAGGACCGGGTGCTCGAAGCTACGCCTGCGGTTCTGGCGCACGAGTTCCAACACATGGTGCACTTCAACCAACGGGTCCTGGTCCTCGAGGCCGCGTCCACCGAGGCGCTGTGGCTTTCCGAGGGGCTGGCGCAGATGGCCGAGGAGTTGGTCGCACGCGAGTATGAGTTGGATGAGAACGCACACGCCGTTGAGCTGTTTAGAAGGGGAAACCTGCAACGGGCCCGCCAATACCTACTCGACCCGTCGGACGTGAGCCTGCTCGTGGCCGAAGGTAGCGGGTCGCTTGAGGAACGCGGCGGGGGATGGCTGCACGTACTGTACCTGGCCGCGCAGAAGGGAGGGGGAGTTCTCGGACAGCTCACGCGCACGACCACGACCGGGACGGACAACGTCACGGCGCGTGCTGGCGTCCCATGGGAGGAGCTGCTCGCCGACTGGTGGACAGCGACCTACGTGGATGGGCACGAGGCGGTAGGGATCCGTCTCACTTATCCGGGACTGGATCTCCGGGAACTTCTCGGCGACGACTATGTGCTGCTGCCCGAAACGCTCGGATCCGCCGACTTCACGCGGTCGGGATCGCTATGGTCCTCGTCCGTGCGCTACTACATTGTGGTACCGACCTCGCAAGGCTCGGTGACGTTACGACTCGGCGGTGAGGCCGGGGGGGCGAGGGCGAGCCCTTCCGGAGCGGCCCTCAGGATGCGGGTGATTCGGCTGAGCTAGCCGGTAAAGCAGGCTAAAAGGGCTGAATCTTCTCACTTGGCTCCGCGTAAGGAGCAGAGTCGATTTAGGCAACCATCTGTTTCCGACGGTCCATGCGCTGTTCTACTTGCGGCGAGAATCTCCAACCGGGCGCTGTACGGTGTCCCACGTGCGGGACGTCCACGCCGGTCGGAATGGCGCTGTCGCGACCCACGGGAATGCGCCGGTGCCCCAAGTGCTCCTACCAGGGCGAGGGGATTCCCTATTTCCGGAGGGCGGGACACGTTGGCCTGCTCGTCGTCGTGTCGGTGCTCACATATGGATTCGGCGGCCTCATCTACTGGGCCGCCCGTCGCAAGCACCTCATCTGTCCGCGTTGCGCCCTGGGTTGGGAGCACGCGTCGAGGGCGCTCGCGGTCACCGGTCCGGACGCCGAGAGGTTCATGCTCGAGGTGCAGCCCGACGAGCCGCTACCGAGCGCCGGCCTCAAGCGCCGGATCCTGGGTGTGGCCATGGTCCTATTGGCGAGCTTCATGGTACTGATGGGGTTCGTGCAATGGGAGATGGGCGTGGTTGCGTTAGGTTCTGTCCTGGGAGCTGGTGGATCCGGCATGTTCTACTGGGGATGGCAGGGCCTCCAGGATCGCCGTAAGGCGATCATGCAGGGGCTCGAGAGGAAAATCCTCAAGCTCGCCGGCATGAGGGGGGGGAGGCTGACCGTTACGGAGGTCGCGGCGGACATGAACCTGCCGATTGCCACCGCCGACAAGATCCTCACGTCGATGGACGACGGCTTTCGCATCCGTTCGGAAATCTCGAAGGAAGGCGTCTTGTATTACGAGTTTCCCGAGCTTCTCCACCGGGATCAGCTGGGCTCGGGCGACTGACCTCCCATGAGCCGCAGTCCGAGATCGGTGGGGAGGCCCCGATTGGCCCGATTGGAGAGAGTCATGGGGGAATTGGTCGACTGGGTCGTTGTGTGACCCTGGCGACCGTCGCTAGATTGGAAGATGCCCCCGACATAGTATTTGCAAGGAAAGCTGTGTCCACTTCCAACGTTCTCCGGTTCGGGGACTATCGATATCGGCGCGCCCAGCGCCTGCGGATCGCGAAATCGCTATATGGTGCCTCGGAGAGTCGCCTCGCGCTCCTGAAACACGTCGCTGAGTGTGCCGCCATCACCGGAGCGGATCGCCTTGCGATCGTGTGGGTCGATGAGTACGGCCCAGGCCTGGTGCATCCCCACGTGGTTCTGGACCTGCGTTCAGACCGGCCCCGCCGCTCGTTCGCGGCAGAGCCTCTGCGCAGGGCCTGGGAACTGGGGGTTCCGGGTGCACTCGATGAGCCTGGTACGTCCACCCTGCCGAGCTCGCTGGCGGTCGCGCTGGGCAGCGACGGTACCCGGGCCTGGTTCCTCGTCGCCGAGTCGGCGGCTCCTCGAGCGATGCTCGACAAGAAGGCGCGTGAGTGGGTCATGTTCCATGCGGGCGAATGCTCCGCTGTGGTTCTGCACCGAGATCTGGACGCGACGGAGGCCGAGTGCGGAGAGGCGGGCAGTTCCGAACGGCGTTTTGCGGGTTGGCCGACCCTCAAGGATATCGAGGGGCGGGAGGCCGATGAAGGCGTCAGTCGCAAGATCAGCCAGCGCTTCGCGGTCGTGCGATTGGCTCGGATGTTGATCGACGACGACCTGACGTTTCCCGCGGATCGAGTGGCGGAGCAAGTAAGCTCGGTGCGAAGGGAAATCGCGGCGGCCGGCTTCGACGAGTGCGCGGAGGTCGGCCTTTGGCACCAAGTCCTGGACGCATTGGAGGCGATCCGGTTCGACGAACTTGCGGTTACTCTCACCGATCTCGGCGCGGAAGTCGAGGCGGAGGGACACCAGTACGGTGCGCTCGAACTGTACGCGTGTGCGTATGATATCGCGGCGGCGACCGGCCTTCCATCTCAAGCGATCGAGGCTGCCCGCTTCTCAGGACGTGTGCTGCGCCGACTCGCTCGTTGGGACGAATCTCGCGAGTGGTATATGCTCGCGAAGGACGTGGCGCTCACCGTTGGTGACCAGAGCGGAGCCGCTCGGACGACGGCGGGGCTCGCGGTCATCCATCGGGAACGGGGAAACCTGCCCGCAGCTCGGGCCCAACTTGCGGACGCGCTCGAATTGGCCACGGCCAGCGAGGACCCGAGTGCGGAAGCACTGATCTACGTCGAGCTGTCAACGCTTGCGAGCATGTCTGATGAGCTTCCGTTGGCGTTGGAATACGGGTGGCAGGCGGTCACCACCACCCAAGAAGAGTCTTATCGCGTAGTTTGCCTGGCAGTCCTGGGAGGCGTGCTGGCCGAGGCGGGCGAATGGTCCGCGGCCGAGGACGCCTGGACCGTGGTGGCACACGAGTCTCGTGAGACATACTACCAGATCTATGCCTGGGACGCGCTGGCGTACTTAGCGGCACAGCGTGGTGACGAGTCTGGCTTCGAGCTTCGGGCCGCGCGGTGCGACGCTCTCGGGTGGGAGAACGGGCAACGCACGGCAGCCGCCGAAATCCTGTACTACCGGGGGCTGTCGTACCGTGCCCTGGGGCGCTGGACAGAGGCTAGCGCATGGCTAACCAGGGCAGTCCGATTTGCCGAGGACGCCGGCCTCAACCGCAGCCTCTTCTTAGCGGAAGAGGCGCTGAAGTCCTTGGACACGCCCGAGCGGATTCCGGCACCAGCGCCCCCGGTCGCAACCTCGGCCGAACTTCGAATCGGCCTGAGGGAGATGAGGGCGGAGGCGGTCGGCACCGAAGCCTGAAGGCTCCGAGACGGGTCTGCTAGGCTCCGGGGTCCGGGTTGTGCGCGCCGGGGTCAGGGTCCGCCGTCTGGGTGGTGGGCTCCGACGTCCGCGGAAGGCCCGAGAATCGTAGACGTGCACGCACCCGCACTCACGATGAGCGTCAGTACGAGCAACGAGCGTAGTAGGGTCTTCATATCTGACTCCTCATAGGATCTGATCGGCCTGTCCTCCGGCCGCCGCCCTCAACGTTGACGAACGCTCCGCCCTTGTTAACATCTCTTAAGGTTCCTGGTATGTCTTTTTCGAAGATCATGTCCCTTTTCGCGCTTCTCACTGGGGATGAAGAGGTCCTCCGCGCTGTGTCCAACGCGGTATGGACGGATCATGCGCTCCTCCGTACGAGCTCGTGGGTCCGGATGATGGGGTTCGCCGCGGAGAGACCGGTGACCGGGGTGGTACTCGACGCCGAGCTGGTTCCTAGGGACCTGGGCCTGGAGGCTGCCGTCGAGGAGCTCACCGTTCGCTTTCCCAGTCTTTGGCTCGTGCTCGTGGCGCGCTCCGGCACCGATCCGCAGGGTCTTTTCCGGCTGGGACGCGCGGGACTTCGAAGCCTTGTTCTCACACACCTCGACGAGCTGTATTCGGGGGTCGCCAGGGCGATGCGCGTCGGCTTCGACCTGAGCACCGAGGCTCTGGTAACCCGCGCCGTGAGTGCCTATCTGCCGGGCAGCGAGACCTTGGCGGTGCGCCTTGCGCTGCGAGGTGCTCAGCTCGGCTGGACGACCGGCGAGTTGGCGGCGCGTGCCGGGCTTACACGGGCTCACTTGTCCGTTCGCTTGAAGGCGACCGGACTTCCGTCTGCGGGTCACCTGCTCGTGTGGGCCAAGCTCCTGCACGCGGGCCGTTGGCTCGGGGACCCGGGTCGGACCGGCGAGAGCGTGTCCCGCCAACTGGAGTATTCCAGCGGAGCTGCGTTTCGACGCGCTTTGCGGAACTACACGGGGGCGACGCCGATGGGGATCCGGGAGGCTGGAGGTCTCAAGCCGGTGTTGCACGCATTCCTCGAGACGTGTGGCCTGGGACGCGACCGGCCGTCAAGTTTGTTCGTCGCGTAGTGACGTCGGTTGGACCTGAAGCGAGAGAACGATGCGAGACTTTTCAGACGCGGGAGATCGGACCTGGACCGCGTCGGTCCGTGAAGAGGCTGGCGCGGACTACAAGGGCCGATTCTATCTGGTTTTCACGAACGACGCCGGTGAGGAGAATGTCTTGGTCGACGTCCGTTGGAACTCCGAGCGCACGGCACGCCGGACTCTTATGACGATGTCGATCGTAGAACTGCGTAAGAGGCTCAGGTCGGCCGTCGGGCGGGATACCGGGCTGCCACCGGCGTGACGCCCGTGCGGGGGCCGTGACCGGAACCATCGCGCGGGTTCGCGCCCGCGAGTACGCCCGGCCTTCGGAGGGGGTCTTCTTCAACACCGCGAGCTGGGGATTGGTCCCGGACTCCTCGGCACAGGAGTCTGCCGAACTCACGCTCCGTCGGAATCGCACGCATGGCTTCGAGGAGCGGGAATTGGGTGCCGCTCAGCACCGGTGCCGCTCAACGCTCGGCGAACTGATCGGTGCGTCAGCGAACGAGATCGCGCTCGTACCGAACACCACGTTCGGCATGAGCCTGGCGGCCGCGTTGGCGGGAAGCGGACCACCGGGGGATGTCGTAGTCAGTGCTGGTGA
>CBDANQ010000014.1:0-51886 GCA_965197725.1 Longimicrobiales bacterium | reverse complement strand
TCGCTACGACATCCCGCCTGTCGATATGGCCCGAGCGCTGTCCGAGGCGCTACCGCGCGGCTCGCTAGCTGTGCTGAACAGCGGGCACTTTCCCTATATCGAGGACACGGAGGGCCTGACCTCGGCCGTTTTGGCGTTCTTGGCGGCCCTGGGGCGTTGACCGAACTTCCGATTCGCAGGGTGCTGCGGGTCCTGCTGGCGTACGCCGTCGGCGCCGCGGTCGTGTTGCCGGCGCTCGATTGGCTGCAGCGTGTTTTGGCGCTGCCGCCGCTGTTTGGAACGCTGGCGCGCGGCTGCATGCTGCTCGGCGTACCCCTCGCGATTCTGATAGCGTGGCGCTACCCGGAACTGGGGGCGGGGGAGCACACGCTGGTGGACGACGGTGCCGTCAGGGATGACACCCCGCCCCTAAGAGAGCGGGGCTGAAGCGCTTCATTTTGCGTCCTGGCTCGAAGCCGCGGCGAGCGCACCGGCCGCTTAGCGTTCCACGATCTCGGCCGTCAGCAGGGTCTCCTGTATGGCCGGCGTCGCGGGTCAGCGAGTGTCGAGTACCGTGACTCGTGTGATTGGAGTGGAAAGGAAACGCGCGTATGTTCGGGGGTAGGGAGCGGTGCGGCGACGCCGGGCGCCGGAAGGATCCCGGGCGTTCCGCGTACCCGGCGCCAGGGGGAGACGTGAAGCGGGGTGACTCAATAGGCGGACGGTCGGGCGTGCGGGCCTGTGGGCTCGCGCTGCTTCCACTCGCCGCCGGATGTGACGTCGCGTACTCCCTCGACCTTCCCGAGGCGGGACTCATGCTAGAAGCGACGGTGACCGCGGTAGTGTGGGCAGTGTCGAACCTCGTCTACCTCGACCTCAGGCGTAAGGGTATCCGCGGATTTAGCCGGTTCTTTGCGTTCTGGATGGGCACGCCGACGACGTGGGTGTCCCTCTTCATCGTGCCGGAGGGGAGTCAGCCGACGTTCGAACCGCCACCGGACGACGAGGCGCTTCTGCTGCAGGAAGTCCGGAGGGACCGGCTGCTGAGAGAACGCGCCGGACGGCACCCGTCGATTGGTGAATCAGATCGCGAGGCGACGACGCCTGAACTCTGAGGCGTCCGCGAGGGTGAACGCGCCCGCGTCGGGGCGTAGCGACCCGATCGCCGAAACCTCCGCGATCTTGCGCGGCTAACGCTTCCGGTCGCGCTGGTCCAGATCGGCATGGTGGCGATGGGAGCGGTCGACACGGTCATGGTCGGTCGGGTCACGCCCACAGTGCCCGCACGACCGGTGGTCTTCAGAATTCCCCTACGAACAGGATCTCGGGGACCAACTCGTGTCCGGTCTCTCGCGCTACGGTCTGCTGTGCCAGGTCGATGAGGTAGCGCACCTCTTGGGCTGTGGCGCCGCCGAAGTTGACCACGATGTTGGCGTGCTTGTGGAAGATGCCTGCGCCACCGTACACGTGACCCTTCAGCCCACACTCGTCGACGAGCCGCCCTGCGCCTATGCCGTCGATCTTCTGGAAGATCGAACCAGCACACGGGTAGAGCCAAAGATCGGGGTGGCGTTCGTCCCGCCACACGAGGTTCTCGCGCATGATCCGCCGAAGCTCGTCCGTGGCCTGGGGACGGAGTCGCAAGGTCGCCGAGAGCACGACGTCGTCGCGGTCATGCAGGATGCTTTGGTCGTATCCGAACTCGAAATAGTCGACGCCGACGTTCTTGCGCTCACCTTCTTCGGTCAGCAGGTCCGCAGACTCGAGAATCTCCTCGATGAAGACCGTTCGCTCCCGCTCCGGAGCGGGGGAGAGGAAGTGCAAGTTCTGCCAGAGCGCGCCCCCCACCGTGCTGGGGATCCCAACGTAGTGGTGAAGCCCGCCGAGCCCTTGAGCCACGGTCGCGTCGATCAGATCGGGAAAGGTCTCAACACCGGCCCCCGTGCGGACGCGCGCGTCGTCCAGGAATTCGATGCCGCCGACTTCCGAGCGAATGATCAGCCCGCGAAAACCACCGTCGCCCACCAGAATGTTCGCCCCGCGACCGAGTAGGAAGTGTGGGACGTCCAGCCCCCGCGCGGTCTGAATGGCGAGCGCCAGCTGATCGGCGGTGCGCGCGCGGTACAGCAAATCCGCGGGTCCTCCGATTCGAAACGTGGTCATCGGGCCTAGCGGCACATCACGCTCGATTCGGTCCGCGCCGAGCGCTTCCGTGAGGGCTCGTATCGAGTCGGTCGTGAGCGTCATGGGATCCCTGCCCCCGCTTGTCCTGGGTCGGAGAACAGATATGGTCTCGGGCGCGGGCAAACATAGCCCTGGCTTCGGGAGCCTGGTAGCTTGGCCCGCCGTCTCTCCAGCTCAGGAATGAGTCGCTCCTCGCAGGGACGATACGCGCTTCACGAATTCGCGAAGAACGTCTACAATTTCCGCGCCACCGGCGAAGACGGCTGGACGGTGACGGTGTCCCGATCCAACAATCATCAGTGGGACTTAGGCGGCCCTCGCCCGCGTCACGGGCGATCGCTCCTTCGCACGCGACTTCTTCGACCACAGATGACGCTGGGCGCCGACCCCACGCTCGCGGGAGAATTCGGAACCGGGGGCCACGTCCACCCACGCCGAGCGCGACTTCCTGAGAAGGTGGCGGTCGGGGTCGGGAGGGTAGCCTCCGTGTGTTCTGGGTCAGGGGCTCGCAGGGCCCACGTCGAACGTATGCTCGATCTCCTTCCACAGCCCGCCCGGCAGTTCGACCCGGATCGTGAGCCTCCAAATGCCGGGGGTTGCCAAATCGATGCCGGAGACCAAGTACTGACCGGTGCCTCGACCCTCGGCCGAAACCGAGATCGCATCGGTCCGTTCATCGACGGGGCCGCCCTTCACGCTGACTTGCGCTCCGTTTACGGGACGCCAGCCAAGGTCGGTGACGGTGACGAGCAACTGAGTGCCGCCCACGGCGGGCGGGTTGGGCT
Organism: Longimicrobiales bacterium; assembly: GCA_965197725.1. Taxonomy (GTDB): domain Bacteria; phylum Gemmatimonadota; class Gemmatimonadetes; order Longimicrobiales; family Gaopeijiaceae; genus UBA1138. Next base: position 48,938 of record CBDANQ010000014.1, on the reverse strand, counting down.
CCGTGCGCAGGCGCACCTCCAGCTCCGCAGGCCCGCGGTCCGCGGACGGGGCGCAGCCATACCAGGCGGCCGCGGCGACGCAGAGCGCGAGCATTGCTGGTCTCAGGGACGAAGCCGGACGCACGGAGGTCTCCACGAAGTGTGTTAGCAGCGGTCGAAACCTAGCGTCGGGAGGCGCAACCGTTCAAAGGAGATCAGCAAGCCTTCGAGCGCTCTTCGATGCGAACGTGGACAGGATATACCGCCTTGTCTAGCGAATGGCTGGAGAAGAGGACGCTCCGATAATGATAAACACCTGTTTTCCTACGTGGCGTTGGCAGTTGTCGGGCGCTATCTTGCGTCGGTATTATTAAAGTCTCTCAATGATTGGTCCCACGTGCCCTGGATAGACCTCGTTGCAGCAACGGCCTGTCAAGATCCTGCTTGTCGAGTCCGACCGGGAGTATCTGGATGATCTCCGCGAGCGGCTTTCGGCCGTGCGTCAGGGAGAACTCGATATCGAGTGGACTGGAGAGCTCAGCGCAGCCCTCGCCCGACTGACGCAGGGCGGAATCGACGCGATTCTGCTCGATCTGGACCTTCCCGACAGCACCGGCATGGTGACGTTCGAGCGCACGTACGCGTTCGCTCCGGATGTGCCGATCATCGTGCTCACCGATGAGGCCGACGAAAAGGTCGCGAACGCGACCGTCCAGGGCGGGGCGCAGGACTACCTGGTGAAGGAGGATGTGAAGGCGTCCGTGCTCGCGCGCTCCGTGCGGCACGCGATCGAACGGTACGGTCTCCTCTCTGCTCTGCGCAGCCTGTCGCTGATCGACGACTTGACGGGGCTGTACAATCGCCGAGGCTTCTCAGATCTAGGTGAGCAGTATCTGAAGTTGGCGAAACGCTCCGCTCGGGGCGTGACGATGGTGTATCTGGATCTCGACCGATTCAAGACGATCAACGATTCGCTGGGTCACCACGTTGGCGACCGAGCACTTCGCAAAGTCGCGGACATTCTCAAGGCCACCTTCCGGCGCTCGGACATCATCGCCCGCTTGGGTGGGGATGAGTTCGGGGTGCTCGCGCTGGAGGCGTCCCGCGAGAGTTCTGAGCTGCTGATCGAACGTCTTCGGGAGAGCGTCGTGGAGTTCAACCAGGCCAGTCCGGAGCCCTACCAGCTCTCCGTCAGCATCGGGATGGCACGTCATGAAGACGACATGCGCATCCGCCTCGACGACCTCGTCGCCGAGGCAGACAACGCGATGTACAAGGAAAAGCATGGCAAGCGTAGCGCCGCGCTGAGAGAGTCATGAGCGAGGTCGCCGAGGACACAGGGCAGGGGACGGATCGCGGGCGCGCCCTCCACTGGCTCGTTCGCATCGCCGAGCGCGCGGGGTTGGGCGAGCGTGACCGTCCCGAAATTTCCGCTGGCACAAAGGCTCGAGACGCCTGGGGCGATGTCGTCAAGGCGTACGAGTTGTCAGACGGAAAGCTCTCCGAGCTCGTTGCCGAGTACTTCCGGCTGGACGTGGCGGATTTCGAGAAGGCGGATCCGAACGCGCCACTGCTCATCCCCGAGACGATGTCGCGAAAGCACCACATCTTCCCGCTGCTCGAGGACGACCGGCACTTCGTGGTCGCCACCTGTGACCCGACGGACGTGGAGGCCGAGCGCGCTCTTGGCTTCAGCACCGGGCGCACCCCGCTGTTCGAAGTCACGTCGCCGGGCGCAGTGCAGGAGGCCCTCGACCGCAAGTTCTCTCCGGAGAAGGCGATCGAGACTCTTCTAGGCGGCCTCGCCGACGACGTCGACGTTGACGCGGTCAAGCTCGTCGAAGAGATGGGACCGGAGTCGGTCTCGGAGACGGACGCGGCCGCGACTCCAGTCGTCAAACTCGCGAACCTGATCATCCGGGACGGCATCACCGCGGGCGCTTCCGACATCCACATCGAGCCGGGGCGCAAGCTCGGCGCGGTCCGCTATCGCGTCGACGGCGTACTCAGGAAGCACATGGACCTGCCGATGTCGGCGCTGAACCGGATCATCTCGCGGATCAAAGTGCTTTCGCGGCTGGATATCGCGGACCGGCTGCGGCCGCAGGACGGCAAGGCACGCGTACAGGTAAAGAAGCGCGGGTACGACCTGCGTGTGTCGACGATTCCGGCCGCTGGCGCGGAGAAGTGCGTCATTCGCATACTCGACTCGAGCGCCTCGCTGTCGCTCGACGACCTCGATCTACCGCAGCTGGAGCTCGAGCGACTGCGCGGTCTGCTCCAGCATCGAGACGGGGTCGTCATCGTCACGGGACCCACCGGCTCGGGTAAGACCACAACTCTGTACGGGGCTCTGCGCGACCTCGCCGACGGCAAGGTCAACATCATGACGGTCGAGGATCCGATCGAGTATGAGTTGTCCGGCATCACGCAGACCCAGGTGGAGACGAAGCAGGGCATGACGTTCGCTGGCGCGTTGCGGGCGATGCTGCGCCAGGACCCCGACGTCATCCTGGTGGGTGAGATCCGCGACAAGGAGACCGCGGTGACGGCGGCGCAAGCGGCAATGACCGGCCACCTCGTGCTCGCGACCGTACACGCCAACGACGCGGTCAGCGCGGTGTCTCGCTTGGGGGACCTGGGGCTACAGTTTGGTACGATTGCGCAGACGCTGCGCGGAGCGATTGCGCAGCGGCTGTTGCGGCGCGTGTGCGCGACGTGCGCCGAACCGGTTCGCGGCCAGCTCACGCCGGACGAGCAGCGTCTCACGGACCGCCACGGCATGGAGCCGGTAGTGCGAGCGGTTGGGTGCCCCGAGTGTGGCTTTACCGGATATCGGGGACGCCTGCCCGTGAATGAAGTCCTCGTCGTGAGTCCGCGAATCCAACAAGCGATCGAGCAGCGCAAGGGTTGGGCTACGATGTCCCGCCTCGCGGAACAGGGCGGAATGCGCAATCTGCACTCGGTCGGTCTGGAGTGGGTGCAACAGGGGCGTACGACGCTCGTGGAGGTGGAGCGTGTTCTTGGCCAGACGCTCGACGAAGAAGCGGAAGAAAAGGCAAAGGGCCCGCCGCGTATCCTGCTCGTGGACGACGATGAGGACGCGCGCTTGCTGATGCGGACGTTGCTGGAGCGCGACGGCTACGTGGTCTTGGAGGTCGAGGACGGCCACGAGGCACTCGACCTACTTAAGGAGGATCAGGAGTTCAACCTCGTGATCCTCGACCTGGCAATGCCCGGCCTCGATGGTCGCGCGGTCCTGAATCAGGTGCGTGGGTCGGTCGAAACGGCCGCGCTACCGATCCTGATCCGAACGGGCACCGGCAGCGATGAGATCGAGGCTCAACTCCTCGAGGCGGGTGCGGACGACTACGTGGAGAAGTCAGTCGATGCGGACCGCTTCATGGCCCGGGTGCACGCGGTGCTCCGGCGGGCGATGTAGAGTCGTTACACCGGTCGCGAGCGCCGTCGCGTGAGGCGTCGCCAGACGTTGTGCGTGCTCCTTGTGCTCACCGCATACGCGCCGGGAGCGGCGGACGCCCAGCTCGAGATCTCGTCTCGGGCCTCTTCTCTCCGAATCGGGGGTCGCGCACATGCACAATACAGCGCGTCCTCCGTGCCAGGAGCCGACAGCGACTTCTTCCTCCGCCGGGTGCGCCTCACTGCGGATATCACGGTGAACGACTTCGTATCCGGGCGTATTCAACCCGACTTTGCACGCGGCAAAACGGCCCTGCAGGACGTCTACATCCGACTCGGCTTCTCGAGCACCTTCAGGCTCTCCCTCGGGCAATTTAAGCGTGCGTTCGATGTCTTCGAGCTGTCCAGCTCGACGGATCTGTCGTTGATCGAGCGCGACGGCCGTATCGAGGGCGTCTCGCACTGCGATGGAGTGGGATCGGTGTGCTCGTACAGCCGACTGACCCAGGGTCTCAGATTCGCGGAGCGCGACCAGGGCGTGAAGCTGGACGGCAGCTCCGGTAGCGTCAGCTACCAGGCGACGATCACGAACGGGACCGGCATCAACGTGGCCGACGAGAACGACGCCAAATCGTTCTCGGCGCGCATTACCGCGGAGGTCGCTGCCGACGTGAGAATCTCGGGGCAGCTAGCCCTCCACGACTACGAGCACGGTGACACCCTCACCGGCCGAGCCAAGGGCTGGGGCGCAGACATCGAGATCGGTGGTTGGCGCGACGGCTTCATGCTCATGGGGGCCGTCGGCGGAGGTGACAACTGGAAGCTGCTCGACGCCGGAAACGAAGCTGCGACCTTTTTGGCGGCTCAGGTCGTTGCCTCGTATTACCACCCGATCGAAAGCGCCCGGCTCTCGGGGATCGAGCCTCTGCTCCGGGTCAGCCTCGGTGATCCGGATACCGCCCTCGACTCGAACGGGGCCACCGTGATCACCCCGGGCCTCATGTTCTACTTCGAAGGCAAGAACAAGATCGGAGCGAATCTGGACTTCTATTCGCCCCACGCCGGCGAATCGGAACTGTCGTTCAAGGTTCAGACCTTCCTCTACTTCTGATTGACACGCCTGGGGGCTACCGACAGCTTTATGGGCTGTCGGAACGCGGTCGGAGGACCGACCGCCAGGGCCCCCACGGGGGGCCATTTTTTCGTTGAACCACGGTAGTTCATGTTCAAGACGCTCCGCGGCCGGCTGATCACGATCTTCGTCGTGACCCTGATCTCCGGCTGGCAACTGTACAACAAACAGCTCAAGCTCGGCCTGGATCTGCAGGGCGGCATGCACATCGTTCTCGAGGTCGACGACCCCGAGGGCACGATGATGCCCGAGGCGAAGGCCGACATGATCGACCGCGTCGTGCGCATCATCCGCACGCGCATCGACGAGTTCGGCGTCAACGAGCCTCTGATCCAGAAGGTGGGCAGCGAGCGGGTCATCGTCGAGCTCGCGGGGCTCCAGGGCGATGAGGATCGGGCGAAAGAAATCGTCCAGCGGAACGCCTACCTCGAGTTCAAGCTCGTTTTGTCCACGACCGACATGGACAACGCGCTCTCGCGCATCGACCGCTCGATCGTGGCCACGCTCGGAGTCGACTCGATTCGGGCGATGGGGCGGGACATCGTCGGGAACGATCAACAGACGCTGCAGGATCTGCTCTCCGGGGGTCGCGACAGTGCGAGCACTGGCGCGGGAGCGGACAGCACCCAGGCGGAGAGGGAAGACGACGGGGTCAGCCCAGACGACGAGGCCAGCCCGGACGATCTGCGTCCGTTCTCGTCGCTGCTGAACCGCGGCGACATCCTAGGTACCTATCTCGTGGCGATCGAGGACGTTCCTGCCGCCGAGTACTTCCTGTCGCTCCCAGAAGTCCAGCGGGCTCTTCCGCGTGACCAGGTGATGCAGTGGGCGGAGCAGGTAGAGGGCAGGGGCGCGCGCAACTACAAGTACCTGTACGTGCTCGAGGAGGACCCCTTCCTGACCGGTGACCTGCTCGAGAACGCCACCGCCGGTCGCGATCCGCAGTTCAACCAGTCGCAGGTCCAGTTCGAGCTTTCGCGCGCTGGCGGCCGCCGTTTCTCGACGTTCACGGGCCAGCACGTGGGAGACTATCTCGCGATCGTGCTCGACGATGAGGTCATGAGCGCGCCGGTCATTCGGGATCGAATCGGAGCCCGTGGGCAGATCGAGATGGGCAGCGGGACGCCGCTCGAAGAGGCGGCGGACCTTGCGCTCGTGCTCCGGGCCGGTTCGCTACCCGCCAGGATCGATATCATCGAGGAGCGCACGGTCGGTCCGTCACTCGGTCAGGATTCGATCGACCAGGGCCAGATCGCCGGCATGGTGGGCATGGTTGTGGTAGTGCTGGTGATGATCGCGTACTACCACGTCGCGGGCGTGCTCGCGGTGAGCGCGCTGGGCATCTACGTGGTCCTAGTCCTGGGCGGTCTCGCCGGCATCGAAGCCACGCTGACCGTCCCGGGAATCGCAGGACTCATTCTGTCGGTCGGCATGGCGGTTGACGCCAACGTTCTGATCTTCGAACGGATTCGAGAAGAGCTGGACAATGGCCGGGCACCGCGCACGGCGGTCGACGAAGGCTTCGGTCATGCGCTCTCCGCGATCGTCGACGCGAACATCACCACGCTCATCACGGCGTTGATTCTCTTCCAGTTCGGTACCGGCCCAGTGCGTGGCTTCGCCGTGACGCTGTCGATCGGAATCATCGCTTCGTTCTTCTCCGCCCTCTTCGTGACCCGTTCGTTCTTCCTGCTCTACCTGACCGGCAAGAAGACGGCGGATCCCATCAGCATCTGATCGAGATATGCGACTCTTCAAGGACGCCAGGTACCGGTTCATCGAGGCGCGCAAAAAGGCGTACGTTGTCTCTGCCACCGTGCTTCTCGCCGGTCTCGTGGCGATGTTGAACAACTTCGCCACGGTAGGGAGCTGGCAAGTCTACGGCGTCGACTTCACGGGTGGCTCGCTCATCCAGGTGCGCTTCGACGCCCCGATGACCGCCGGGGATCTGCGCGACGCACTGGGTGGGGCGCAGGCACCACCGATCACTCGCTTCGGCGAGGAGACCGAGTTCGTGATCCGCGCGCCGATCGCCGAGGACGCCGCGATCACCGAGGTTGCCGATGAGATCGAGAGCGGTCTCGCGGCGGCTTTCGGCGCCGGAAACTTCGAGGTCGTGCGTACCGAAGCCGTCGGAGCCAAGGTGGGAAGTGAGCTCCAGCTGAAGGCGCTTTACGCGATCCTCTTCTCCTTCTTGCTCTCGCTGATGTACCTGGCGATCCGCTTCGAGCTTCGCTTCGGTCTCGCCGCCGTAATCGCGACACTGCACGACATTCTGATCACGCTCGGATTCCTGGCGGCGTTCCAGGTCGAGATCGCGCTTCCGACGGTCGCGGCGATTCTGACGATTCTCGGGTACTCACTGAACGACACCATCGTCGTGTTCGACCGCATCCGCGAGAATATGCACAAGAAGGGCGCTCGCAAGCGTGATCAGATCGAATTGGTGAACGAGTCGATCAACGAGACGCTGCCGCGCACCATTCTTACCTCTGGCACCACGCTCGCTGTGCTCTTGGCGCTCCTCATACTGGGTGGGGCGGTGATCCGTGACTTTGGGCTCGTCTTGATTCTCGGGGTCGGCATTGGCACGTATTCGTCGATCTTCGTGGCGTCCCCAGCCCTCATCGAGATCCAGAAGAAATGGGGGCTCGGAAGGAGCGGCGACAAGAAGAAGAGGCCGCAACCGGCGACCGTCTAGAGGAGACCGGTATCGAGCTCTTCGACAGCCACTGTCATCTTACCGACGCCGCCTTCCGGCACGACCGGGAGGCGGTGTTGCATAGGGCCACCGAGGCGGGGGTAAGCCGGTGGGTCACCATCGCCTCCGACGTCGATGACGCCGAGCGAGCGCTCGATCTCGTCCGCGGCCGCGCCGGCGCATGGTGCACGGCGGGGGTGCATCCCCACGCAACGGGCGAGGCCGCAAGCGATGCGATGAGACGTGTGCGAGCATTGGCGACCACCAACCGGGAGGTGGTCGCGATCGGAGAGACGGGGCTCGACTTCTACTACGACAACGCCCCGCGCGACGCGCAGCGGCGGCTCTTCGAGCAACACCTCGAGCTTGCGGGTGAGTTGAGCCTCCCCGTCATCGTGCACGCCAGAGAGGCCGACGAAGACATCTCGGCTGCGCTGCGTGGCATGCCGGAGGGCACTGCGGGCGTACTCCACTGTTTCACCGGTGGCCCGCTCGCCTTCGCGGAGGCGATGCGGGCCGGTTGGTATGTCTCGTTCTCCGGCATCGCCTCGTTCAAGAACTTTGGCGCGGCCGACCTCCTTCGTGAGGTGCCGGTGGACCGGCTGCTGATCGAGACCGACTCGCCGTATCTCGCGCCGGTACCTCGGCGAGGGAAGCGCAACGAACCCTCCTACGTCGCGCACGTAGCTGCCGCGGTCGCCACGCGTATCGAACGAGACGTCGAAGAGGTGGCACGTCAGACCACGGAAAACGCCTGCAGGTTCTACGGTGTCGACTGAGGCCTCGATTTCCGCGGCGCTTGCACGCCACGGTAGATTACCCCATGGCTAGGCGCATCCAGGTACTCCCGGACGTCGTGGCGAACCAGATCGCTGCGGGTGAGGTCGTGGAACGCCCCGGGTCCGTGGTGAAGGAGCTCGTCGAGAACGCGCTCGACGCTCGGGCGTCCCGGGTCGAGATCGCGATCGAACGGGGCGGCAAGCGCCGCATCCGGGTCAGCGACGACGGCGTCGGCATGGGGCGGGAAGACGCGTTGCTCAGCCTGGACCGCCACGCGACGAGCAAGATCGCGGCAGCGGACGACCTGCGAAGCGTCCGCACCTTCGGCTTCCGTGGCGAAGCGCTGCCTTCGATGGCGGCAGTATCGCGGCTGACGCTGGACACCCGTGAAGCCGAGGAGGATGTCGGAACGCGGGTGCTGGTCGACGGTGGGCAGATCAGCAAGGTCGAGGATCTGCCGCGCCGCCGCGGAACGACGGTCGAGGTCCGAAACCTGTTCTACAACGCGCCCGCGCGGGCCAAGTTCTTGAAGTCGGTGAGCGCGGAGAGCCGCGTGATCGGTGAAGCCACGACCGGGCTCGCGCTCGCCAACCCCAAGGTCGCCTTCGTGCTGACCTCCGACGATCGCACGCTGCTCGATCTTCCAGCGGTGGACGACGCGGCCACGCGAGTTGCTCAGGTGTGGGGCGCCGATCAGGGCAGCACTCTGATTCTTGCGTCGAGCGGCGAGAACGGGTTCGACTTGAAGGGGCTCGTACAGCGTCCGGATGCCGTGAAACCCGGCGTGCGGCGAAGCTATCTCTTCGTGAACGGACGGCCGTTCCGTGCGCCACAGCTCATAAAGGCCGCCCAACGCGGCTATCGCACCACCATCCCGGAGGGAGTGCGTCCGTGGATGTTCTTCTACCTCCAGGTTCCGAAGGGACACGTGGACGTGAACGTGCACCCCGCCAAGGCAGAAGTGCGCTTCAAGGAGTGGCCGCGCATCGAGATGCTGGTCGAGGACGCGGTGCGTGGCGCGCTGGAGGGAGAGGAAAGCTCCGCGACGTTCGACACGCAGCTCGCGGCGCCTCCGCTCGTGATCCGTGAAGCTAGCGAGGCCCCCCGCGACCCCGCTCCGGACGCGCAGATGGCGCTCTTCATGGCCGGCGCTCATGTGTCGGGCGATACGGACCCGGGCGAAGTCGCCGCCGCACCGGAGCTCGAACCCGGCGCGGCTCGGCTCCGACTGTGGCAGGTGCTTCACACATACATCCTTGCTGAGACCCGCGACGGCATCCTCATCGTGGACCAGCACTCCGCGCACGAGCGGGTGCTCTTCCAGCGCCTCATGGAGAGCTTCGAACGGGGAGGGCAGGAAGGACAGCGGTTGCTCTTCCCGCTCACGATCCGACTCACCCAGGCCGAAATCGAGCAGGTCGTCGACCTCAAGGGTCTGCTCGAGCGCGCCGGCTTCGAGGTCGAGCCCTTTGGAGGCGATACCGTGATCGTGCACGCGGTGCCGAACCCGCACCGTTACTTCGATGCGGAACGCGCGTTCCGGGAGATGGTCGAAGAGTTGACCCACGGGTCGGAGCTCGTGCGCTCCGCCAAGAACCAGCACGAACGCATCGCGATGACCTTCGCGTGCAAGGGCGCCGTCAAGGCAGGGCAGAAGCTCTCTGGGGCGGAGATGCAAGAACTGTTCGACGAGCTCTTCGCTACAGACCTACCCCACCACGATGTGCATGGCCGCCCGACCGTCGTGAGGCTTTCCGGGGGAGAGCTCGCTAGGAAGTTCGGACGGACGTGAACACATCCGACGGCGCCACGTCTTTCCTCGCGGTCACGGGCCCCACCGCCTCCGGGAAAACCGACCTCTCGCTGGCGCTCGCCGAGCACCTCGACATCGAGATCATCTCGATGGACTCGCGCCAGGTGTATGCAGGCATGGACATCGGGACCGACAAGGTGCTCGCGGAGGATAGGAAGCGCGTTCCGCATCACGGTCTCGACCTGGTCCGGCCAGACGGACGATACTCGGCAGGTCAGTTCGCCCGGGACGTGCGCGGTTGGGTGGACGAGATCTCGGGAAGGGGACGAATCCCGGTCATCGCCGGCGGCACGGGTTTCTTCTTGAAGGCAGTCATGGAGCCCATCTTCGCGGAGCCTCCAGTGGAGACGGCGCGCGTCGAAGCGATCCGTAACTACCTGAAGCGACAGGAGCCGGCATTGCTCGCCAGATGGGTGGAGCGGCTCGACCCGGACAGGGCGTCTCTTGCGATCCAGGGCGGTCCCCAGCGAATGAGTCGCACGCTCGAGGTCGCTCTGCTCACTGGGGTACCGCTGTCGCGTTGGCATCGCGAGGCGCCTGCGGAGGCCGAGCGGATCGCCGGAATGGTCGTGGTGCTCGAGCTCCCGCGCGAGGAAATGGATCGCCGCATCGACCACCGCGTGAGCTGCATGGTGGAACGGGGACTTCTGGAAGAGGTACGGGGCCTGCTGGACGCCGGGTATGACGCGGACGCGCCCGGGATGACCGGGACAGGATACCGGGAAGCGATCCGACACCTAGAGGGCGAGATCACGCTCGAGGAGGCCATGGAAGAGATCCGCGCGAACACGCGTCGGTACGCTCGGCGCCAGATTACGTGGTTCCGAAATCAGCTGCCCGATTCGACGCTTCGCATCGACGCCACGGGGCCGATCGAGGATCAGGTGCGCACGACTCTTGAGGCGTGGAGCGCGGACAGCGTCGCCCGGGCGGGCGGGCGTTGTGGGGTGGCGTCATGAGGATCGGCATCACGTGCTATCCGACGTACGGCGGCTCCGGAGCGGTCGCGACCGAACTAGGCCTCGAGCTCGCTCAGCGCGGGCACGAGGTACACTTCGTCTCGTACGCCCAGCCGTTCCGCCTGGAGCACTTCCGTGAGCGGGTGTTTTTCCACGAGGTCGAGATGGAGGACTACCCGCTCTTCGAGCATCCCCCGTACGCGCTCGCGCTCGCGGTCGCGTTGCACGATACCGCGCGCAAGCACGAGCTGGACCTGGTGCACGTACACTACGCCATCCCGCATGCCACGTCGGCATGGATCGCTCACCAGATGCTGGGTGAAGAGAGCGACCTGAAAATCGTCACGACGCTGCACGGCACGGACATCACACTCGTAGGGCTTCACCCGTCGTTCCATGCCATCACACGCTTCTCAATACTGAGGTCGCACGGGCTGACCGCGGTATCGGAGTTCTTGAAGCGTGAGACCGTGAGGGACTTCACGGTTTCGGAACAACGGGTCGAGATGATCCCGAACTTCATCGACACCGAGGTCTACCGGCCAGGGCTCGAGCCGTGCCACCGCGAAGCGCTCGCCCCGGAAGGCGAGAAGATCGTGATGCACGTCTCCAACTTTCGCGCGGTGAAGCGCGCGGAAGACGTCGTGTCCATCTTCGCCCGGTTGACGGCGAAGCAGCCGTCGAGACTGGTGCTCGTCGGAGACGGACCGGAACGGCCTAGGGTCCTCATGCGCGCCGATGAGCTCGGTGTGCGTGACCGGGTCCTTTTCCTTGGCAAGCACACCTCCGTGCATGAGTTGCTTTCGTGCGCGGACCTCTTCTTGCTGCCTTCGGCCAGCGAGTCGTTTGGTCTCGTCGCGCTCGAAGCCATGGCGTGTGGTGCGCCGGTCGTGGCATCGAATGTGGGCGGGCTGCCCGAGGTCATCGAACATGGGACGACCGGCTACATGTTCGACATCGGGGACATCGACGGCATGGCTGAGGCGGGACTGCGCATCATGGGAGACGACGATCTTTGGCGGTCGCTCTCGGAGGCGGGGCGGGCAGTCGCCCAGGAACGGTTCTCGGCAGAGCGAGTCGTGCCTCTGTACGAGCGGTACTACGAGCAGGTGCTCGGGGCGCCTCGATGACCGTTTGGGAAGCCGCCGTTCTCGGATTCGTCCAGGGAGCGACGGAATTCCTGCCAGTCTCCAGTTCGGGTCATCTGGTTGTTACCCAGTCGGTGCTCGGAACCGCAATGCGGGGCGTGCGCTTCGGAGTCGCGGTGCATGTCGCGACGCTGAGCTCGATCCTGATCGTATATCGCGCCCGGATCGCGGACCTCGTGAGAGGCGTACTCGAGCGGGATCGCGAGGCGTTAGCATACGTGGGGCTGATTGTCACGGCGACGATCCCGATCGTGATCGTGGGCGGCTTGGCGCAGGACCGCATCGAGGCGCTCTTCGACAACCCCATGGTATCGGGTGTCGGGCTCCTGGTGACCGGCGCCGTCCTGTGGTCGAGCCGCGGCGGGATCGCCCGGACAGCGCGCGAACGCCCGGCGTTTACAGCCGCGGTGTTGATCGGCCTGGCGCAGGTGTGTGCGCTCGTGCCCGGCATCTCGCGATCCGGGACGACCGTGGTCGCCGCACTGTGGGCTCGGGGTGCACGCCAAGGAAGCAGCGGCCTTCTCATTCCTCATGGCGATACCGGCGATCGCGGGCGCGGCAGTGCTCCAGATTTCCGATCTTGGTTCGGCTTCCGCGCTGGGCATGACGCCCCTGCTCGTGGGTAGCTCAGTGGCTGCGGTAACCGGCGTGCTCGCCATCCGAACGTTTATCGCGATGCTCGACAAGCGCTCATTTCACCTCTTCGCACCGTATTGCTGGCTCATCGGCGGCGCCTTCCTCTCCTACCTGCGGATGCGGTGACCGGCATCTGCCCCAACATCTTGATGAAAGGACACGCATGTCTGTGGGTTGGGGTGGCACGGCCCCATCTCCGTCGTTGGAACTTCTCGCCGTAGCGACGGCTATGTCTGCGAAGCTCCGTGACCCACGCTACGCGCGGGTGCCCTCCGGGGCCGTGGCACCCCGGGGACCCGTGCGACAGCACGGGTGGCGGCGCGCTGTACTTCTTCAACAGCCTTCTAGAGGCGCGCGGTAGCTTCGTGGCACGCCTGACCCACTGGGAAGGCGAGCCGGTTTCTGTATGGACCGACTTGTGGAGTGTGCCGGTCTTCGAAGCACACGACGAGCTCGGTTCGACGAGCGATCGCTTGAAGGAGATCGCAGGGCAGGGCGCCGGACACTTTTCGGTCGTCATCTCCGAGTCCCAGAGCGCCGGGCGTGGCCGGCGCTGCGCTACGTGGCACTCTCCGGCCGGGTGCGGCCTCTGGATGTCGGTGCTGCTCCCGGCTCCGAGCCCGTCCGTGGTGTATCTGCCGCTGATCGTGGGACTCGCGACGGCGCGAGCCGTCGAGCAAGTGGCGCCGGCGATTGAGGCTGGAATCGAATGGCCGAACGACGTCACCATCGGAGGGAAGAAGGTGGCGGGCGTCCTGTGCGAGGCCGTGAGCGACAGCTCGGCCGCTTCGGGGGAGGTCGTCGCGGCGGGCATCGGTGTCAACGTGCGCACGCCGTCAGGCGGCTTCGCACCCGACATCGCCTCGCGCGCGGCCTCGCTCGAGGAGTCGGTAGAGGCACCGGTGTCCCGGGCGGCACTTTCAGGCGCGATCCTCGGGGAGCTGAAGCGAGTGACAGGGGCCGAGGATCCCCACAGCCTCCCACTTCCGGAGCGGGTGCTCGCCGCCCTGAACCGCCGCGACGCGTTCTCGAACCAGCGGGTGCGCACGGAACAGGAGGGCCTTGGGATCGCGCGCGGTATTCTCGAGAGCGGTGCACTGTTGCTGGAGCGCGACGACGGTTCCTGGGTAGGTGTGGTGGCCGGGAGCGTCCGCCTGGAGTAGATCAGGGCGACGCTCGAAGGGTAATCGGGAAGGGGGCTGGGCCGCGCACATACGGACGGAGAGTCCAATGCAGCTGGTCGTCGACGTAGGAAACACTGAGACCGTCGTAGGGCTGGCCACGAGTACGACCGCGTTGGCCGCGCACTGGAGGGTGAGTTCGGGCGTCCCGCGCACCAGCGACGAGATGACCGCGCTGATCAGGGCCTTCCTGGCGGGCGACGACATCGACGAGGCCCTGATAACGCGCGGCGTGGTCGGCTCTGTGGTCCCTTCCGTGAACCAAGTCTGGATGAAGACACTCGGCGAGATCACTCAAAGCCAGGTCATCGCCGTGGGGCCGGAGTCCGGTCTCCCCATCGAGCTCGACGTCGAGGAGCCGCTCTCCGTCGGTGCCGACCGAATCGTCAATACCCTCGCGGCACGCGAGTTGTACCGCCGCGATACGATTGCGGTCGATCTCGGGACCGCCACCACGTTCGACTGCATCACGGGCGAGGGTGTGTTCAGCGGTGGCGTCATCTCCCCTGGGCTGAACGCGGGCCTCGAGTGGCTGTCGGCTCGCACCGCCAAGCTGCCGAATGTCGAGCTCAAGCCGCCCGAGATCGTCATTGGTAGACGCACGGAGACGTGCATTCAGAGCGGGGTCTTCTATCAAGCGATCGACGCCGTCGACGGCATCGTGCGGCGCATCAAGCACGAGTGGGATCGGCCTGAGGCATATGTGGTCGCCACCGGTGGATTTGCGGACACGATGGGTCCCTACCTGACCACTGTGGACCGGATCGAGCCATTTCTAACGCTCTACGGACTGGCAATGGCTGGGGACATCATCGCAGGCGCTTGCTAGGGAAGCTCCAGCAGTTGGCCAGGCCTCGGTCCATCGCTTGACACAATCCCCAGAAGTGGCACTTTACGTCCGGTTGGCACTCACCTCCGTTGAGTGCTAGTAGCCCCGAAATCCCAACGCAACACGGCCCTTTCAGCAGGAGTAGGCCAGATGGGCAAAAAGACAAGCGTTAAGCCGTTGTCGGACCGGGTGGTGGTATTGCCGCTCGACGAGGATGAGCAGATGCGGGGTGGACTGTACATCCCCGACACGGCCAAGGAGAAGCCCTCCCCAAGGCAAGGTCATCGCAGTGGGTCCGGGCAAGGTTTCTGACGAGGGTGCCCGGCTCGAGATGGACGTGAAGGTCGGAGACAAAGTGCTGTACGGGAAGTACAGCGGCACCGACGTGACTCTGGACGGTAAGGAGTACCTCATCCTCCGCGAGTCCGACATCCTCGCCATCGTCCCATAAGCGCATTCGACGAAATAGGAGATATGAATCATGGCAGCTAAAGAGCTCCAATTCGATGTCGAGGCGCGTGCGCGTCTCAAGAAAGGCGTCGACCAGCTCGCCCAGGCCGTAAAAGTGACCCTCGGCCCCAAGGGCCGGAACGTGGTCCTGGATCGGAAGTTCGGCTCCCCCACAGTGACCAAGGACGGCGTGTCCGTGGCCAAGGAAGTGGAGCTCGAGGATCCCGTGGAGAACATGGGAGCCCAGATGGTCAAGGAAGTCGCCACGAAGACTTCCGACGTGGCCGGTGACGGTACGACCACCGCCACGATACTCGCGCAGGCGATCTTCGGCGAGGGCCTGAAGAACGTGACCGCCGGCACGAACCCGATGGGCATCCGCCGCGGCATCGACAAGGGTGTCGCTCGTGTCGTGGAGGAGCTCGACAAGCTCTCGGTCGAGACAAAGGGCAAGAAAGAGGTCTCGCAGGTCGCCGCCATTTCGGCCAACAACAACCCCGAAATCGGTGAGCTCATCTCGGAAGCGATGGAGAAGGTCGGCAAGGACGGCGTCATCACGGTCGAGGAGGCACGCGGCCTGGAGACGACGCTCGAGACGGTCGACGGGATGCAGTTTGACCGCGGCTATCTCTCCCCGTACTTCGTGACGGATCCGGAGCGGATGGAGGTCGTGCTCGAGGATGCGGCGATCCTAATCCACGACAAGAAGATCAGCTCGATGAAGGACCTGCTGCCGATCCTCGAGAAGGTCGCGCAGATGGGCAAGCCGCTCTTGATCGTCTCTGAGGACGTCGAGGGTGAGGCGCTCGCGACGCTGGTCGTGAACAAGCTCCGCGGCACGCTTAAGGTCGCCGCGGTAAAGGCGCCCGGCTTCGGTGATCGCCGCAAGGCCATGCTCCAGGACATCGCGATTCTCACGGGTGGTCAGGTGGTCTCGGAGGAGGTCGGCTTCAAGCTCGAGAACGCCGTCGCCGCCGACCTCGGGTCGGCCAAGCGTGTCGTCATCGACAAGGACGACACGACCCTCATCGACGGTGGGGGAGAGACCGACAAGATCAAGGGGCGCATCGACGAGATCCGCGTTTCGATCGACAAGAGCACCTCGGACTACGACAGCGAGAAGCTCCAGGAGCGTCTCGCGAAGCTCGCCGGTGGCGTCGCCGTCATCAACGTCGGCGCCGCGACTGAGACCGAAATGAAGGAGAGGAAGGCGCTCGTCGAGGACGCGCTGCACGCCACGCGCGCGGCAGTCGAGGAGGGCATCGTTGCGGGTGGTGGCGTCGCGCTGCTACGCGCGCAGGAGAAGCTCAAGGACCTGAAGCTCGACCGTGAAGACGAGCAGATCGGGGTACAGATTCTGCAGCGGGCGCTCGAGCATCCCATCCGTCAGATCGCCGAGAACTCCGGCGCGGAAGGCAGCATCGTAGTCGCCAGGGTGCGCTCCGAGAATGGCGCCCTCGGCTTCAATGCCGAGACGGGCGAGTACGAGGATCTGGTGAAGGCCGGCGTCATCGACCCGACCAAGGTCGTGCGCACGGCTCTGCAGAACGCCGCCTCGATCGCGGGTCTGCTGCTCACCACCGAGGCAGTGGTTGTCGAGCAGGCCGAAGACAGTCCCGTTCCGCCGATGCCGGGCGGTGGCATGGGCGGGATGTACTAGCCCACGAACGGCGGCCCGTTCAACCCCGCGTTCGCTCGGGTCCTAGGACCTGAAGCGGCCCCGTCACCCGCTGGGGTGGCGGGGCCGTAGTTCTGCCACCGCATGCAACGCCGCGGCGAGGCCGATGTGGATCGGCAGGAAGAGCGCGAAGAGCATTCCGGTCTGCTGGGCCGTAGCCGGTAGCAGTTGGAAAAGGACTCCGAGTGCCGCGACTCCGACCGCGACAAAGCCGAGCATGCGCGCGTGCCGGAGCGCCGCGTCCCTCCCGGCCAGAGCCAAGGGCACCAGGACGACGAGCGGCAACGACACGGGGTTGAGCAGGAAGAGGCTCTCGTTCTTCGTCATCGACCAATGATCGGTGAGCAGCACGAGCACGAGGATCAAGCCACTCACCCCCGCCAGCAGACTCCATGTGGAAGCGAGCGCGCCCATGAGAACACGGAACAATCGGGATCCCCTCGCGGCACGCCGCCCGACCCACGCGAGCAGCCCGCCCATGAGAGCTCCCAGTACGAGATAGCGCCAGAACCAGGACCGTGCGCGCACGGGCTCGGCTTTCCGCCTCGAAGAAACTATGACCTCTTCCCTCAGCACCAGCGGTACCTCGAGCCCGTCTCCGTCCGTGACGGTCGCGTCCCGGATGGCGTCCCGTAGCGCCATGGGAACGAACATCTCCTCCCAGAGGGAGATCGGGTGGTCACCGGGGCTACCGAGAAGCACGTCCATGCCCGTGAACACGACCGGATCGATCTGGGTGAGGCGGCGCGTGTGGGTCCGGTACGCCGTGCCCGTATCCCTCGTGCCGAGCTGCTCGAAGAGTGCGCCGCCCAGGACCTGGTCGAGCAAGTCGCGAACGCGGGTCGAGCAGTTGTCGAGGAAGTAGTCGTAGAGGTAGTCTCGATTCTGGGGCAAGGCATTCACTTCAGCGAGCTCGAGCAGCATCAGGCGCTGACTCGGCGTGAGAGCCAGCTGCTGCATGACGACCTCACGATTCGCGCGCGCATAGGAGTCGACCATCGCAGCCGTCGAGAAGGGCGCCATCATGTATAGCATCTGACCCTTGAGGAACCGGGGAATGAAGTCGACCTGGTTGAAGTCGAAGATGCCCCAGTTGTAGGCGACGTCCCGGCCTGTCTCGGTGTCCAACACGCGCAGCGCATTGTGACCGAAACGCTCCCACACCGCGTCTCCCGGTCCGGTCGTGATGAGCCAGACACGGAGTCGTGCACCGGGCTCTCGGGCCTGGTCAGCCGATTCGCTCGCATCGGCCGCGCTCGCTTGCACGGGTAACGCCGACGCCACTTGGGGGACGACACCCCAACCGACCTGCGCTGCCAGGGGGGGCGACCAAAGGGCGAGAGCAACGCCGGCGATCAGCGGCGTACGCCGGTTCAGCATGTTCCCGAGAGTCTCGACGTCCATAGATACCATACTAGGGTGGCCAAGCGACCCACGCGATCCGGCGTGGGGGCCCCCGCTTGCGCCCTCTTCGCCACTGGGCGGATGTTGTGTCTCTCGCTCCAGACGGTCTTGTCCCCACGGAACCATCATGCCGAACCGCATCGACTTCGCTCGGGCCCCCTCCTGCTCGCTACTGACGGCAGTTGCCCTCATCACGCTCAGCGGCTGGTCCGGCGAGGCATCGGCGCAAGGGGCTGGAGGTCAGGACGAGCGACCTGCTCGCTCGACCCGGAACATTCTCGGTGGCGTCCCGATGTCGGCGGCCGACAGTGCGCGGCAGGAGATCGTTGCCCGGCTCGACTTCGACAGCTTCAAGGATCTGATCCGCGGACTGACCGAGTTCGGGGATCGCGAGCAAGGCACGCCGCGTAACGCTGCCGCGGTCGATTGGATCGAGGCTCAGCTCCGGGGATGGGGCTACGAGACGGAGCGTTTCCACTACATGTTCACCCCGCGTGAATCGGACACGCCGGAGCCTCGTGAGCAGGTTTTCGCAACCAAGTGGGGCAGTGACGTGCCGGGCGAGATGTACATCATCAGCGGGCATATGGATGGTCGCGGCGGGGGTGAAGCCGCCAACGACGACGGCTCGGGTACCGCGCTCGTCATGGAGATCGCGAGGGCCCTGTCCGGCCCCGAAATCGAGACCGCGCGCACCATCCGGTTCGCGCTCTGGAACAACGAAGAGACGGGGCTGAACGGAGCCCGTGCCTACGTGGAGCAACGGGCAGAGCTCCAGGGCATCGAGGACCCGGCAGGTTCAGGACGATATCCTGAGCCGAAATGGCTCGGCATGATTCAGCACGACATGATGCTGTGGGATCACGGCAACCCTGTGACGTTCAACCAAGCGTTGGATGCCGATGTGGACATCGAGTTCCAGCTCAACTCGGCGATGGCGGCCGAGTCGGCCCAGCTCGCGCTCGTGCTGCTGAACGCGAACCGAATGTTCGCGACGGACTACCCGGCTGTCATGAGCAACGCGATGAGCAACACCGACTCGACGCCTTTCATGGATCTCGTGCCTTCGGTGAGCCTTCGCGAAAACCGGCGCCTCTACGAAACGGGAAACCGGGCGAACCCGCACTGGCACCAGCCGACGGATCTGTTCGTCACGTTCTCGGACGCCGACTTCCGCTTAGGCTTCAACGCGGCGCAGACGACACTAGCGGCGGTCGCGAAGCTTGTCGGCGCCCGCGGGGTGGACGCTCAAGCCGAAGGGAATTGACCCGAGTGTACGGTATCAGCCATCGTCGAGCGTGGCGACCTCCACGCTCGGCTGTCCGGGTGGGCTCGTGCTCAATTCTGCCAAGAGTGCTTCGAAACGGTCTCGCAAAGACTCGTCTACGCTGATCACAGCTGTGATCCAGTCGTAGTCCTCTGCGGACATCTCGTGTTCGGACAGCACCGAAGCAATGCGATCGTTCATCTCGGCCCTCAGCCGGGCCTGCTCCTGGATTTCGTGCGTGCCGGCGATCTCGCGTTGGAAGTCGTCCCGGGCCAAGCTGAGCGCGATGTACGCCTCCGTGTAGGCGGCGAGCATATCCTCGGTGAGATCCCTCGCAGATTCCTGTTGCGCGGCGAGGGAGGCGTGGATCAGAAAGGCGGCGAAGAGCGTGGCAGCGGCGGTGTGCTTCATCATCGCCCATTCTACTTCTGCCCCACCGGATCTGCAAGGCTTTGCAAGACTTTCGTGGCGTCGCAGAGAGGCCCCATGTATGATAGGCCCAGCCGATGCCACAGCGGTGCTTTGATCCAGAGGTGATTCCAATGCGGTCCCCTTCGCTCGTTGAGACGTTTGCTTCGTTCGTTCTCGCCGTGGGGACGATCGCGCTCCCCGCTGCCGCACAGACCCCCGATCAGATCGCGAACGCCACCCGGGCGCTCCAGTGGCGCTCGATCGGCCCCACGATCATGGGCGGTCGCGTGTCGGACCTGGCGGTGGTGGAGTCGGACCCGCGCATCTTCTACGTCGGCACCGCCACCGGCGGGGTCTGGAAGACCGAGAACGCAGGAACGACGTTCGAGCCGATCTTCGATCATGAGCAGACCTCATCGATCGGTGACGTCACCCTAGCTCCGTCGAATTCTAACGTAGTGTGGGTCGGAACCGGGGAGCCGCAGAACCGGCAGTCTTCGCCGTGGGGCAATGGCGTATACCGCTCCACTGACGCGGGTGGGTCGTGGACCCACGTGGGGCTCGAGAACACGCATCACATCTCCCGCATTCAGGTGCACTCGCGGGACCCCGATGTTGCGTACGTAGCCGCCGTGGGCCACCTCTGGGGATCGAACCCCGAGCGTGGCATCTACATGACGCGCGACGGAGGCCAGACGTGGCAGCTCGTACTCTTCATCGACGAGAACACGGGCGCGATCGACCTCGCGATGGACCCGAATGATTCGCAAACCCTGTTCGCCGCGATGTACCAGCGCCAGCGGCGTGCGTGGGGCTTCAACGGTGGAGGATCCGGCAGCGGCATTTACCGCACGACCGATGGCGGAGCCACGTGGACGGAGTTGACCGACGGACTACCCGAGGGCGACAAGGGCCGCATCGGACTCGATATCTACCGGGGGGATGGCAACCACGTCTGCGCAGTGGTGGAGGCCGACGCGCGCACGCCGGGACAGGGCCGCCGTGGGGGACCTGGTGGGCGGCGTTCCCGAAACGGCGTGTACTGCTCGACGGACCGCGGCGACAGCTGGCGGTGGCTCTCGACCACGAACGACCGCCCGATGTACTACTCGCAGATTCGCATCGACCCCAACGACCCCGAGCGGATCTACCTGAGCGGTGTGAACCTGTACCGGTCGTCAGACGGGGGGCGAAGCTTCACCGACGACGCCTCGGCGGGCGTGCACAGCGACCACCATGCGCTCTGGATCGATCCGAGCGACTCGGACCATCTACTGCTCGGTGGCGACGGGGGTGTGTCCGTGAGCTGGGACCGGTCCGACAACTGGTTCCAGTTCCGCAATCTCTCGATCTCACAGTTCTACGAGATCAGCGTCGACATGCGTGACCCGTATCACGTCTGCGGTGGGCTCCAAGACAACGGCTCGTGGTGCGCGCCGTCCGACACGTGGTCGAATCAGGGCATCCGCACGCGAGACTGGTACAACGTCGGGAGCGGAGACGGCTTCTTCACCGTCGCGCACCCGACGGACCTCAACGTCATGTTTGCGCAGTCCCAGGGCGGCAACCTGACGCGGGTCGATCTCACGACGATGGAGCGCTCACGCCTCCGTCCGGTCGGGCGACCGGGAGACGATGGCGAAGATCCCGGGCTGCGTTGGAACTGGGATACGCCGATCCTCCAGTCGGAGCACGACGGCAACACGATCTATTTCGGCTCGAACGTCCTCTTCAAGTCGACCGATCTCGGCCAGAGTTGGCAGGCCGTCAGCGGCGACCTGACTTATGCGATCGACCGAGGAACGCTTGAGCTCATGGGTGTGCTCGGCTCCGAGCCTCAGATGTCGATAAACGACGGTCAGTCCTCGTACGGCAACCTGACCGCACTCGGTGAGTCCCCGATCGATGCGAATGTGCTGTACACGGGCGGGGACGACGGGCGGCTGCACGTGACGCGGGATGGCGGCGCCACCTGGACCGACATCACCGATCAGGTCGAGGGACTACCAGCCAACACGTATGTCACGCGCATCGTCGCGTCGCACGCGGACGTCGGCACGGTCTACGTGGCTTTCGACGGGCACCGCTCCGACGACTTCGCGGCTTACGTGTACGTGAGCAGCGCTTTTGGCGAGGACTGGCGGCTGATCACCCACGGACTTCCGGAGAATTCCGTGAGCGCCTTGGCGCAGCATCCGCGAAATGCGAATCTGCTCTTCGTCGGCAACGAGCTCGGCGTGTATACGTCCCTCGACGGTGGGGAGCAGTGGGCGCGACTGGAGAACGGCCTGCCAACAGTTCCGGTCGATGACATCAAGATCCACCCCCGCGACAACGATCTCGTGATCGGGACCCACGGGCGGGGCATCTGGATCATGGACGACATCGCGCCGCTCGAGGAGCTGACGCCGCAGGTGGTGGCTTCCACGGCGCATCTGTTCTCGGTGCGACGTGCCACTTCGTATAATGCGTACCGTCCGCAGGGTTGGACGCCCGGCATCTTCGAGGATTCCAACCCGCCGATGGGCGCACGCATCAGGTATTATCTCGGCTCCGAGATGGACGACGTCTCCCTGAGGGTCACCGACGCGATGGGCCGCACCATCCGTACGCTGCCAGCCACGGGAGCTCCGGGTCTCAACGAGGTCATCTGGGACCTGCGTTTGGTGGAGGAGGGCACGGACGGCGAGCCCATGGATCCGGGGCCGCGCGTGCTCCCTGGTACCTACCTGGTGCGGCTTTCCGCCGGGGACGCGGTCATGGAGGGTGAAGTGACCGTGCGGCTGGATCCTCGCGTCTCAATGAGCCGATCCGTCATGGCCGAGCGGCACGAGGCGATGATGTCGTCGTACCGCCTCTCGCGGGTCGTACGGCTTGGGAGCCGGGCGCTCAGCGAAGCTGAAAATCAGCTCGAGGCTGTACGGGATCTGCTGGACGAAGGAGAGAACGGGACCGGCGTGCTTGAGAAAGAGGTCACGGCGTTGCTCGGCGAGATCAAGGACGTGGGCGACGAACTGGTGGACGCCATCGGGCGCGCCGACCAGATGAATGGCATCCAGTCGGTCAGTGGGCCACCGACCGCCGATCAGTTGTATCAGATCGATCGTTCATGGCGGAAGCTGCCCTCGGTGATCGATCGCCTTAACGGCCTGATCACCACCCGGACGTCCGCGGTGCTCGCGCAAGTGTACCAGGCTAGCGTGCGCCCCGAGGCGGCTCAACCGATCCGCATGCCCAGGCGCTAGCGTGGCGATGGCCAGCGAACAGATCCGGATCACGCTTCCCAACGGCGACGTCCTCGAAATGGAGCGCGGCTCCACGGCGGGTGATGTAGCGGCGGCCATCGGCTCAGGTCTCGCCAAGGCCGCCCTCGCGGCGGTCGTCAACGGCGACACCGTCGGCCTCGCGGAGCCCATCGACGAGGATGCCGAGATCTCGATCCTCACCGAGAAGAACCCTGAATCCCTGGCGGTCCTGAGGCATTCGGCGGCACACGTGCTCGCCACGGCCGTGCGCGAGCTGCGGCCGGGAGCGGGCATCGGCTTCGGCCCCGCGATCGACGACGGCTTCTACTATGACTTCGACGTCGATACGCCGTTTACGCCCGAAGATCTCGAGGAATTCGAGAACAAGATGGCGGAGATCACGGCGGCGGATCAGCCCTTTTCGCGCCGACGGGTCTCCAAAGAAGAGGCGCGCGAGCTATTCAGCGACGACGAGCTTAAGCTAGAGCGTCTCGAGGAGTTCGACGCCGACGAGGTGATTACGGTCTACGAGAACGGTCCGTTCCTGGACCTGTGCAAGGGTCCGCATGTGCCGAGCACGGGGAAGCTGGAGCATTTCAAGCTGCTTTCGGGCGCGGGCGCGTATTGGAGAGGCGACGAGAGGCGCCAAATGCTGCAGCGCATCTACGGGACGGCGTTCCACCAGAAGGCCGCCCTGGAAGAGCACTTGCACCGCCTCGAAGAGGCGAAAAAGCGGGATCACCGCGTGCTCGGAAAGGAGCTCGACCTCTACTCGATCCAGGAGGAGGTCGGGCAGGGCCTCGTGCTCTGGCACCCCAAGGGCGCCATCATCCGGCACACCATCGAGGACTTCCTCAAGACGACGCTCCTGCGTCACGGTTACGACCTCGTTTATTCGCCGCAGATCGCGAGCGAGGAGTTGTACAAGATCAGCGGGCACCTCGAGGTCTTCGAGGAGGACATGTTCCCCGCCATGGACGATGACGGCACGCGCTTCCGCATGAAGCCGATGAACTGCCCGCATCACTTTATGATCTACAAGACTCGGACGCGTTCGTACCGCGACCTGCCGCTCCGCTTCGCGGAGCTCGGCACGTGCTACCGCTATGAACGGTCCGGCACATTGCACGGCCTGATGCGCGTACGCTGCTTAACGCAAGACGACGCGCACATCTTCGTTCGACCGGACCAGATCGCGGACGAGTACGACCTCTTGCTGGACTTGGCGGACTATTTGATGAAGATCTTCGGCTACGAGTACCATCTGGCGCTCTCGACCCGGCCGGAGAAGGCGATCGGGGACCCAGCGGTCTACGACGCCGCCACGGAGACGCTACGCGGCGTGCTCGATCGGCGCGGTGCCGAGTACGAGGTCGACGAGGGCGGTGGCGCCTTCTACGGTCCCAAGATCGACGTCAACGTCGTGGACGCGATCGGGCGTGAGTGGCAAGGGGGCACGTTCCAGCTCGACTTCCAGATGCCGGCACGCTTCGGCCTGGAGTACATCGGGTCCGACAATACGCCGCACAAGGCGGTCGTCATCCACCGCACGTTGCTCGGCTCGATGGAGCGCTTCGTGGGCGGCCTGATCGAACACTACGGCGGCGCGTTTCCGACCTGGATGGCACCGGAACAGGTGCGGGTCCTTCCGGTCGGCGAGCAGTGGGACGAGAGCGCCCGCTCCCTAGTGGCCGACCTGAAGTCGGTCGGGATTCGGGCGTCGGTGGAGGGGAGGGAGACCCTCGGCTACCGAATTCGGGAGGCCGAGACCCTCAAGATCCCATACATGGGCGTCGTCGGGGAGCGGGAGGCCGCGGACGGCACGGTCGCGGTCCGCCGGCGGGGGCCGGGAAAGAAGCAGGAGGTCATGGCCCGCGAGGAGTTCATCGCCGTGGTGGTCGGTGAGGTCGAGACTAGGGCGCTCGATTGACCGCTGCAAGACGGAGTTGCCCACGCCTGATTCGTGGCTACTGGCGACCGTGGCTCGTCCCAAAATCGGGAAAACCGCTCTCTTGAGCGCCATTTGTTTAGGCTATGGTTGGCAGTACCGTTGACCTGTAACGTGAGTTCAGACAAATTGTGCGTCCGTCTTTAAGGCGGGTCACAGTTGAGAAGTGGGCCGCGCTGACCGCCGGTCCCACCCTCAGGGCTTCTAACAGGCCGACATGAGGGTCGCGAGGGTCGGTGCTTCGGGCTGCTCCTGGCACCTCCCCCGGTCGCGGCCCGAGACCTGTCTCGGGCCGCGACTTTTGTCACGACTCCATCGGAGGTAAGCACAAATCAGCAGAGACCGCGTCCGCGTTAACGATCAGATTCGGATCAGCCCTGTGCGGCTCATCCAGGACGATGGCGAGCAAATCGGCATCGTCTCCATCGACGAGGCCCGGGAACGGGCGACGGAGCGTGAGATGGATCTGGTAGAGGTTGCCGCGGAGGCCCGGCCACCCGTAGTCAAGATGATGGACTACGGAAAGTACAAATACGAAGCCGCCAGGGCCGCCCGCGAAGCGCGGAAAAAGCAGCACACGATCAAGGTCAAGGAGGTGAAGTTCCGCCCCGGGATCGAAGATCATGACTACGAGTTCAAGGTCGGGCACGCCCGCCGCTTCCTCGAGGAAGGGAACAAGGTCAAGCTGACCATGATGTTCCGGGGACGGCAGGTTACCCACCCGGAGATTGGCCTTAAGGTGCTTGCGCGGGTGATGGATGATCTGGGAGAACTCGGCAAGGTGGAGTCGCAACCGAATATGGAAGGTCGGGTCATGTCGATGGTCGTGGTCCCACTGAACACGAAGTAAGAGCGCAGACCGGGCCCTGGGCCTGCAGCCCAGGGAGAACGGAGATAGATCGATGCCGAAGATGAAGACGCACCGCGGTGCGGCTAAGCGGGTTAAAAAGACCAGCACGGGAAAGCTCAAGCGCATGCGCGCGGGCAAGAGCCACATCCTCTCCAAGAAAGATCGGAAGCGTAAGCGCCGGCTGCGGAGCTCCGACCTCGTGTCGGCCGCCGACAGGAAGCGCATCACTCGCATGCTCCCCTACGGCTCCTGAGGAGGAAGATCCATGCCCAGATCGACCTCCGCCGTACCGCGGAACAAGCGTAAAAAGAAGATATTCAAGGCCGCCAAGGGTTACTTCGGCGGGCGCAAGAACCTGTACCGTACGGCAAAGGACGCCGTCGAGAAGGGTTGGGAGCACGCCTACCGGGACCGCAAGAAGAAGAAGCGGAACTTCCGGCAGCTTTGGATCGCCCGCATCAACGCGGCAGTTCGTCAACACGACTTGACCTATTCTCGCTTCATCAACGGTCTGAAAGAGGCCGGGGTTGAACTGGACCGAAAGGCGCTTGCGGATCTGGCGGTTCACAGCCCCGATGCGTTTGCCGCGATTGTGGACCGGGCCAAAGAGGGCCTCGCCGCGAAAGCTGGCTGAGCGGTTCATTCGCTCGGTAGAGCATGACTGATCAAGATCCGAGGGACGCGCTGAAGGCGTTGGAGGTCGAGGCGCTGGCGGCGATCGAAGGCGTCCAGGACTCGGACGCGCTGGAGGCGGTGAGGATCACCTACCTCGGGCGCAAAGAAGGGCGGATTTCGGCGTTCCTACGCGATCTGGGCGGCATGTCGGCGGACGAGAGGCCCGCGGTGGGCCAGGAAGCCAACAGAGTAAAAGGGGTTGTGTCCGACGCCTTGCTGAAGCGAGAGCGCTCGCTCGCGCGTCCGACCTCGGCCGGCAGTGAAGACCTCACACTGCCGGGTCGCGGGTCGTGGAAGGGCGGTCTCCACCCGGTGACGCAGACCGTAGACGAGATCTGGCACATCTTCCGGGACCTGGGCTTCACGAGGGCGCGGGGGCCTGAAGCAGATACCGAGTGGTACAATTTCGAGGCACTCAATACGCCGCTCGATCACCCGGCGGCAGACGAGCAGGACACGCTCTATCTGGTGGACTCAGTACTGCTTCGCAGCCATACGTCTCCGGTGCAGATGCGTATCATGGAGACGCACGAGCCGCCCATTCGCATCATCGCGCCGGGGTGGGTGTACCGCCGCGACACCTACGACGCGACGCACACGCCTGCGTTCATGCAAGTCGAAGGCCTCGTGGTCGACGAGGGTGTGACGTTCGTCGACTTCAAGGCCACGTTGGCCGAATTCGCCCGGCGCTACTGGGGCCCGGATACTCAGACGCGGTTCCGACCGTCGTTTTTCCCCTTCACCGAACCGAGCGCCGAAGTCGACGTGAAACGGGTCATCACCCAAGCGGATGGTACCAAGCAAGAGACCGAGTGGCTCGAGGTCATGGGCGCGGGCATGGTCGATCCGGCCGTGCTCGAGAACGCGGGTTACGACTCCGAGCGCTACACGGGCTTCGCCTTCGGCATGGGACCCGCACGCATTGCGAAGCTGAAGTACGGCGTGGACGACCTGCGCACTTTTTTCGAGAACGACGTCCGCTTCCTCGAGCAGTTCACCCCATGAATGTCTCCTATCGTTGGCTCAGGGACATGGTGCCCGGCCTCGAGTTGACCCCGGAGAAGCTCGCGGAGCACCTCGCGCTGCGAGGCGCGCCGGTCGAGCAACTCGGCTCCCCCGGAGCCGAGTTGGCGGACATCGTGGTCGGGATGGTTCTCAAGACCATCCAGCACCCCAATGCAGACCGCCTCTCGCTGTGCACCGTCGACGGCGGCGCCGGGGAGGTGAAGGTCGTTTGCGGCGCGCCAAACGTGAAGGCGGGATCGTGGTATCCGTTCGCACCGGTGGGCGCGGTGTTGCCCGGAAACTTCAAGATCAAGAAGTCGAATATTCGAGGTGAGGTATCTGATGGTATATTGTGTTCCTCCAAGGAGTTAGGCTTAGGAGCAGAGCGCGACGGCATTCTCGAGATCCACGGGGATTTCACAGCGGGTGAATCGTTCGTCGAGGCGATCGCTTTGCACGATGCGACGCTCGATGTCGAGATTACGGCGAACCGCGGCGATCTGCTCTCGCACGCCGGTGTCGCGCGCGAGCTCGCTTCGGAGGGTGAGGGTCGGATCAAGCTGCCCGAGATCGAGGAAGATCCCCGCGTTGAGCTGTCGTTCGAGCGGGACGCTCCTGAGGTCCGGCACGGGCAGGTGGGGATTCGGATCGATGATACGGACTTGTGCTTGCGTTATCTGGGCACGGTCATTCGTGGCGTGCGCATAGGTCCGTCGCCCGCGTGGCTTCAGCAACGGCTCCGCGGCGCAGGTGTCCGCCCCATCAACAACGTTGTCGACGCGACCAACTACGTGATGCTCGAGCTCGGTCAGCCACTGCACGCGTTCGACCTGAACGGACTGGCTGGTACGTCGATCGTGGTGCGGCGGGTGCGCGCGGACGAGAAGAGCTTCACCACGCTCGACGGCGAGAAACAGACGCTCACCGCCGACATGCTGATGATCTGCGACACCGAGCGTCCGGTTGCCATCGGCGGCGTCATGGGTGGTCTCGGCTCCGAGGTGGAAGACGACACGGTCGACATCCTGCTGGAATGCGCACTCTTCGACCCCAAGTCCATTCGGGCGACGCGCAAGGCGCTGGGCATGTCCACGGACGCGTCGTATCGCTTCGAGCGCGGCGTCGACCCCGAGGGTATGGATCTCGCCGTTTCTCGCGCCGTGGCGTTGATTCTCGCGACTGCGGGTGGAGAGGTCGACGGGCCGGTCCTGGACTGTTGTCCCGTTGCTTTCGAGGCCGAGACCGTGGATCTCAGGCTCCCACGTATCGAGCACCTCTTGGGCGTCGCCTTCGAGGCCGACCGCGTGCGAGAGCTGCTGGCGCCGCTGGGTTTCGACGTCGCGGGTGAGTCCGATGGGACCCTGCGGGTGCGGGTGCCCGGATTCCGCAGCTATGACGTCAGACGCGAGGTCGACCTCATCGAGGAGGTCGCGCGCACCCACGGCTACGACAACTTCCCATCCGATCTCGGTGGGTATCGGCCGGGTACGGTTGTCGACCACCCGCTGTTCGCCCTCGAAGACGAGCTCAGGCGCTCACTGGCGGCCGGAGGCCTCCTGGAAGCTCAGACCCCGGCGTTCGTGCCCGAGGGCGAGGGCGACGTCCGCGTTGCGAATCCGCTCGCTACCACCGAGCCGTTCATCAGACGTGCGATTCTGCCGTCACTGATCCGCAGGCTCGAGTACAATTTCGCACGCGGAAACCACGACGTGCGCTTGTTCGAGATCGGGACGTCGTTCCGGTCGGTGGGCTCTGGCGAGGCACCGTACGAGGAAACGCATGTAGCCGCGGTTCTGCACGGTCGTCGGCAGCCGCCTCACTGGTCGAGCGAAGACGCGGCGATCGCCGTCTGGGACCTCAAGGCGCTGCTCGAGCGTGTCGCTTCCACTACCTACGGCGAGGGCACCGTGGTCGCTCCGGGGGCCGCGCAGGACGGGAGCTTCGCGGAGGACGTGGCGTTCGACGTCATCCTCGCGGATGGGTCCGTCGCGGGCCGCGGAGGGCTTCTGAGCAGGAAGACGGTCGACGCGCCTGCCTGGGCGGGGGAGATCTGGGGCCTCGAAGTGAAACTGCCCTCGGATCCGCGCCCCGTCGCGGCCGTCACTTTCCAGCCACTCCCACAGTTCCCGGCGGTGGATCGGGATCTCGCGCTGCTCGTGCCCGACCGCGTTTTGGCGTACGATGTGGAGGGGCTGATCCGGGTGCGCGGTGGCGCCCTTCTCGAGGGCGTCGAGTTGTTCGATCTCTATCGAGGCGAAGGTGTTGAGCAAGGGACACGGTCACTGGCGTATCGCTTGCGTTTCCGCTCGCCCGACCGGACCCTGGAGGACAAGCGAGTGGACAAGGCTGTAAGCGGAATACTGGCACGGCTCAAGGAGGAGCTGAGTGTCGAACACCGGGGGTAACGGTGAACGGTCCGACCGCGCTGCGCTCACTGAGCTGGAGCGCGCGGTGGGCGGGCTGCTCGATCGACTCGCGGATGTCAGCACTCGCGCCGAAGAGGCGGAGGGCAAGAGTGAGGAGCTCGAAGTGCTCGTCCGGCGGTTTACGGGCGACGATGGCGAGGCGGGCCGCATGCTGACCCGACTCAAGGGGCTGGAGGACGAAAACCAGGATCTTCGCGGTAGGTTGAAGAAGGGCAGGGCTGGTGTAAACAAACTGTTGGCCAAGATCCGCTTCTTGGAGGAGCAGCGATGAGTGCCGAGAAGGCGTCGGTCACGGTCCGCATCGCGGGTGAAGAACACACCATTCGCGCGAACGCCGAGCCCGAGTACACGAAACGGTGCGCCAAATTGGTCGACGACCGCATCCATGGGATCCGCGTGCATGCGGGGCCCATCGAAGGGCACAAGGCGGCGATCCTGGCAGCGCTCTCGATCGCGGATGAGTGCTTTCAGGCGATCGATGAATTGGAGCGGGTTCGCAAGGAAGTCGCCTCACGCGCAGCGAATCTGACCCGCCGGATCGAGGCAGAGGTGCCGGCGAGCGACGGAAGAGGCTGAGCCCAGCGGTCCGCTGTACTTCTTCAACAGCCCTCTTGCTTGCGTGAGAGAGTCCATCGCCTCCTATTCCCCGAATGCTGGTCGGATCCTGCGGTTCTTGATATGAGCCCGTAGGGTCACGTATCGCTCACCTGCGGCGCTTCACGGCGCCGATTTGGAGTAAATACATGGTCACCCCGCAGCTAACGCTGGCGGCGGCGGTCGGCCTCGTCCTGGGTGGTGTCGTCGCGTTCTTCGTCCTACGGAGCCGTGAACGGGCCCACCGGGAGTTGGAAAAAGCCGAGGCGAGGGACGAGGCCTCCCGCATCCTGAAGCGGGCAAGTGACGAAGCGGACACGGCGCTCCGAGCCGGCGAACTCGCCGGGCGAGAGGAGGGCTTCCGCCTCCGCGAGGCGTGGGAGAAGGAAGAGTCTCGGCGCCGTGAGGACGTCGAGAGCGCCGAGCGCCGCAATGCGGAGCGCTCGGTAGCCCTCGACCGTGCGGTGGACCGTCTCGACGCGCGCGAGGCCGAGGTGGACGAGCGCGTCGCAGAGCTCGACGACCGCCATGCCGATGTCGCTCGGAGGTACACCGCTGTGCGAGAGGCCGAGGACTCAGCTCGTGGGCGGTTGGAACAGCTCGCGGGTCTGAGCGCCGAAGAGGCCAAGAAGGAGCTCATCGAGGCGCTCGAGGACGAGGCTCGCGCAGACGCATCCAACATGCTGCGCGAGGCCAAGGAGCAGGCCCAACGCGAGGCCGAGCGCGAGACTCGGAAGATCGTCGCGCTGTCGATTCAACGAATGGCAGCCGACCTGACCGCACAGACCACGGTCTCCGTCGTTCAGCTCCCATCCGACGAAATGAAGGGGCGCATCATCGGTCGCGAAGGACGCAACATCCGCTCCTTCGAGCAGGCGACCGGCGTCGACGTGATCATCGATGATACGCCTGAGGCAGTCGTGCTGTCGGCGTTCGACCCGGTGCGGCGGGAAATCGCCCGCATGGCCCTCGTGGATCTGGTCGAGGATGGTCGCATTCACCCCGGTCGTATCGCAGAGACCGTGGAGAAGGCCGGGAAGGAGGTCGAGCGGACGATGCTCGAGGCGGCGGAGGAGGTCCTCTACGAGCTCGGGATCCACAACGTTCACTCGGAGATTGTGAAGACGCTCGGTCGACTCCGCTTCCGCACCTCATACGGTCAGAATCAGCTCCAGCATGCCAAGGAAGTTGCGCTGCTTGCGGGCAACATGGCGGCGGAAATGGGGCTCGACGTCTCAGAGACCAAGCGCGCCGGCGTATTGCACGACGTCGGGAAGGGCATGACGCATGAGCACGAGGGTACCCACGTGGAGCTCGGGTACCGGTTGTGCAAGAAACATGAAGAGAGCGCCATCGTCCTAAACGCGATCAAGGCGCACCACGACGAAGAGCCGCACTATTTCGCGGAAACGTTCCTGGTCTCCGCCGCTGACGCGATCAGCGGATCGAGGCCGGGCGCGCGCCGCGAGATGATCGAGGGCTACGTGAAGCGCCTCGAGAAGCTCGAAGAGCTCGCAATGGAGCATCCGGGAGTGGAGCGTTGCTTCGCGATCCAGGCGGGGCGCGAGTTGCGTGTAATGGTCGAGCCGTCCCGGGTTACTGACGGGGAAATGGCGCAGATCTCGGAGGCCGTCGCCCGGAAGATCGAGAGCGAGTTGCAATACCCTGGCCAGATCAAGGTCGTCGTCGTACGCGAGACGAGAGCGATCGATTTCGCGAGGTAGTTTGCCTGTTACTTTTCTGTCTTCCGTCACCTGAGACGACACCACCACGCCAAGTCCGCATGAGCGCACAGATCATTTCGGGCAAGGACATCGCGAACGAGATCCTGGCCGAGCTCACGACCGAGGTCGCGCGCCTGAAGGATGAGGCGGGTATGACACCGGGTTTGGCGACGGTTTTGGTCGGGGACGACCCCGCATCCCAGATGTACGTCGGCATGAAGAACAAAGCTGCCGCCGCAATGGGGATCCACTCCCGGCAGATCACGCTCCCGGCGGACACGCCGGAGGATGAGCTTCTGGGCGTCGTGGCGGGCCTGAACGCCGACCCCGAGATCCACGGCATCCTCGTGCAGTCGCCCTTGCCGGATCACATCGATGAGGGCCGTGTCGTCGAGGCGATCGATCCGTCGAAGGACGTGGACGGATTCCACCCCGTGAACGTGGGCCGTCTCGCCACCAACTCGGACGACTTCTTCGCTCCGTGCACGCCCGCTGGCGTCATCGAGATGCTCACTCGAAGCGGGCACGATCCCGCCGGAAAGCACGTCGTGATCGTGGGGCGCTCGAATCTCGTGGGGCGTCCGCTCGCCTCGCTCCTCATGCGCAAGGCGCCTGGCGGGAATGCTACCGTGACGGTGTGCCACTCGCGCACGCACGATCTCGCAGCAGTGACGCGCACCGCGGACATCTTGGTCGTCGCGACGGGCCGGCCGGAGATGATCACGGCCGTCATGGTCGCTCCTGGTGCCGTCGTGATCGACGTCGGCACCAACCGCGTGGAAGACGAGACGCGCCAGAAGGGCTACCGCGTGTGTGGTGATGTCCTGTTCAAGGAGGTCGCGGAGATCGCCGCAGCGATATCCCCGGTGCCGGGAGGCGTGGGACCCATGACGATCACCATGCTGCTCAGCAACACCGTGAAGTCGGCTCGGCTCACAGCGGGCTAGGAATCGTGGACGAACCCAAGGTCTGGTCCGTCTCGCAGGTCAATCACGCGGTACGCTCACTGCTCGAGGACAGCGTCGATCCGCTCTGGGTCGGGGGTGAGGTGGGGAGCTGGACTCGGTCGCGCTCGGGGCACTGCTACTTCACCCTGAAGGACGACCGTGCACAGATACGCTGCGTGATGTTCAATCGCGAAGCCCAACAGCTACCGACCGATCCCGAAGAGGGCATGAAGATCCGCGCACTCGGATCGCTGACCCTGTACGAAGCTCGCGGCGAGTACCAGTTGATGGCTTCTCGCGTCGAGGCGGAGGGTGCCGAGGGGCTGTGGAGGCTCGCCTTCCACAAGTTGCGCGCCACCCTCGAGGCCGAGGGTCTCCTGGACGCGACGCGAAAGAGGGCGTTGCCGCGCTATCCGGCCGTGGTGGGAGTCGTCACGTCGTCGACCGGCGCGGCGCTGCGCGACATCGTGTCGGTGTTGCGTCGACGCGCGCCCTGGGTTCGCGTGTTGCTCGGCGCTACGCGCGTTCAGGGGGAAGGCGCCTCAGCCGACATCGCGCGCGCACTTCAGGTCCTCGCCGCTACGGGTAAGCCCGACGTCATCATCGTGAGTCGCGGCGGCGGCTCCGTGGAGGATCTGTGGGCGTTCAACGAGGAGCCGGTGGCGCGGGCGATTGCCGCGTGTGCGATGCCTGTGGTTTCGGGCGTGGGCCACGAGATCGACGTGACCATCGCGGACCTCGTAGCGGACCTCAGGGCTCCCACCCCGTCGGCCGCCGCGGAAGCCGTCGTCCCCGACGCCGCCGCTCTCATGGACGGACTCCGAGGGATGCCTTCGCGCCTCGCGCAGGGGCTGCAGGGCACCATGCAAAGGCGCCGATCCGGGTTGCGGGAAGTCCTGGCGAGCTTGGGACTCCGGATGGAGCGCAGGATCATGCCGGTCCAGCAGACCGTCGACCGCGCCACGGGTCGGATCGAACGCGGCATACTCTCCGCGTTGGAACGGCGGCGCCTGAGCATCGCGGCGGCCGCGGGCAAGCTCGACGCGCTCTCACCGCTCGCTACGTTGCAGCGGGGCTACTCGGTCGCACGTTCTGAAACCGGGTCGGTCCTTCGCTCGGTGCGGGACTTTGCGCCGGGCCAACCGTTCGAGCTGCGTGTTCGCGACGGTGAAGTGTCCTGCGAGGCGCTCGAAACCAGGGAGATCGATGCATCGTGAGCGACGAAACCGAACGTGACGCCCCGAGCAGCGATTCGGTCTCGCTGGAGGAGCGGATTACGCGCCTGGAACTGATACTTACTCGACTCGAGTCCGACGAAGTCCCCCTCAAGCAGGCCCTCGAGCTCTTCGAGGAGGGGATCGGGCACGTGCGTGAAGCCGAGAGGGTGCTCTCCGAAACGCAGCTACGCGTGGAGGAGCTACTCGCCGGGGGCAAGACCCGGGAACTGGATGTAGGCGAGCCGTGAGCGACTTCGGTCTTTCGAGCTACCTCGCCCGGGAGAGGCCGAAGGTGGAGGCCGCACTGGAGCGCGTCGTCTCCCGGTTGGAGTCGGAGACCGACGCGGATATCGGGGCGGCGATCCGGCATGGGGTCATGAGCGGGGGCAAACGACTCCGACCTATTCTCTGCTCTACAGCGTATCGAGCCAGTGGGGGCGCGGCGAATGGCTTGATCTACCCGCTGGCCGTATCCCTGGAGCTGATCCACGCCTACTCGCTGATGCACGATGACCTTCCGTGCATGGACGACGCCGAGCTCAGGAGGGGACGCCCCACGACGCACGTCGATCATGGCGAAGACGTAACCTCCAGAGCCGGAGCCGCGCTGATTCCAGCGGCAGCACTACAGGCGCTTTCTTCGGCGGCCCAGTTGGAGTGCGGGCCGGAGGGCGCCGTCGGCGTCGCCCGCGAGTTGATGGAGGCTGCCGGCGCAGGCGGGATGATCGGTGGGCAGTGGCTGGACCTGGAGGGTGAGGGTGAGTTCTTGGGGCCCGAGGAGCTGAACGGACTGTACCGACGTAAGACCGGCGCTCTGCTCATGGCGTCCCTCGTGGTCGGCGCTAGAGCCGCGCGGGCAACCGGTCACGTCATCGAGGCGCTGAGGCGCTACGGCGTATCGATCGGGCTTGCGTTCCAGATCGCGGACGACTTGCTCGATGCCACGCAATCGGCCGAGACGCTGGGCAAGCGGCCCAGTGACGCCGAGCTCGACAAGGCGACATACGTAGGCCTCTACGGGCTGGACGAAGCGAGAAACCGGGCCCGAGCGCACGTAGACGACGCGCTGGAGGCGCTCACCTCCGGAGGCATCGACGCGCCGGCTCTGAACTCGCTGGCGCTCTATGTCGTGGAGCGGGATAAATAGACGTGGCACAGCCTGTTCGGCACGGTCCATGCGGGTATCTTCTTTCGGGACGGCCAAACATCTGAGAGGGAGCGGGTCCGGTGGCGCTGCTGGATCGTGTCAAATACCCGGAGGACATCCGGCGCCTAGGGCGCGACGAGCTCGACCAGCTCGTCGACGAGGTGCGTGCGCGGCACATCGACGTGGTGTCGGAGAAGGGGGGGCATTTCGGGGCCAGCCTGGGTGTCGCGGAGCTCACCGTCGCGTTGCACTACGTCTACGATACTCCGCGCGATCAGATCGTCTGGGACACCGGACATCAGGCGTACATCCACAAGATGCTGACGGGTCGCAACGAGGACCTGCCGACGATCCGCACGCGGGGTGGTCTCGCGCCGTTCCTGCGCCGCGACGAGTCGGAGTACGACGCGTTCGGAGCGGGCCACGCCGCGACTTCGATCTCGGCCGCGTGGGGCATGGCCGTGGGGCGCGACCTCACAGGTGAGGACTTCAACGTCCTGGCCGTGATCGGCGACGGAGCGATGACATGTGGGCTCGCGTATGAGGCGCTCAACAACGCGGGCCACACCAAGCGTGACTTCGTAGTCGTGCTCAATGACAACGACATGTCGATCGGGCCTGCCGTCGGCGCCATGAACAAGTACCTGACGGGCATGATCACGAACCCGGCCTATAACAAGGCGCGCAATCTCGTGAAGGAGCTCCTGAACAGGACGCCGATCGTCATGGAGAAGATCGTGGGCCGTTTGGAGGAGAGCGCAAAGCACCTGCTCACCCCGGGGCTGATCTTCGAGGAGCTCGGCTTCCGGTACGTGGGTCCGATCGACGGCCACAACGTCAACGCCCTGGTCGACACCTTCTCACGCGTGAAGGACATGAAGCGCACCATCCTCGTGCACGTGATCACCAAGAAGGGGAAGGGCTATACGAAGGCCGAAGACGATCCGTGGACGTGGCACGCGGCGTCTCCGTTCGACAAGGTCACCGGCCAGGGCACCAGGAAGGGCGGGGGCCTCCCGCGATACCAGAAGGTGTTCGGCAAGGGGCTCATCGAACTAGCGAACGCAGACCCGCAGGTTGTGGCGATCACCGCGGCGATGCCCGATGGCACGTCGACGGACGTGTTCTCGGAAGTCCACCCAGATCGCTACTTCGACGTGGGCATCGCCGAGGGCCACGGGGTGACGTTCGCCGCCGGCCTGGCGACGCAGGGTGTGAAGCCCATCGTCGCGATCTACTCCACGTTTCTCCAGCGCGCTTACGACAACATCGTGCACGATGTGGCGCTTCAGCGTCTGCCCGTCGTATTCGGCATGGACCGGGCCGGCATCGCGGGTGAGGATGGCCCGACCCACCACGGAGGGCTCGACATCGCGTACATGCTGTGCGTCCCTGGCATGACCGTGACGGCCCCGAAGGACGGCAGCGAGATGCTCGCTCTGCTCCGTCTCGCCACGGAAGAGAACGACGGCCCGTGGAGTGTGCGCTGGCCTCGCGCCGCGGTGCCGGAGGAGGTGCCAGACCTCGATGACATCGAGCGCATCGAGCCCTGCACGTGGGAACTTCTCCGTAGCGGCGGTGACTGCGTGATCCTCGCGACAGGCACGATGGTGCTGCCGTCGGTGGCGGCTGCACAGGCGTTGGACGCCGAGGGCATTCGCTGTACGGTCGTGAACTGCCGCTTCTTGAAGCCGTACGACCGACCGTTGTTCGAGCAGATGGTGCGTGGGCATCCGGCGGTGCTCACCGTCGAGGAAGGGCAGATCTCCAACGGCTTTGGTGCGTTCATGGCGCGCGAGATCAATGATCTGGACCTGGCGACGGCACCACGAATAACCTCGATGGGCATGCCCGACGAGTTCGTCGAACACGGCGCTCGTGATGAGCTGCTCGCCGCCATCGCTTTGCATGTGGATGGCATCGCGGCTCGAGCCAAGGAGCTCGTCGCCTCTGCCTCCCACAGCACCGTGGGAGCGTGAAGGGTTCAGGGGGGCAGGCGCTGACGGGACCCATTCGCCGCATCGGCATCGTCCTCCGGCGTGCAAGCACGGAGGCCCCGGCGGTCGTCGAGCGCCTGCGAACGTTCTGCGAGGCGCGCGGCATCGAGTTGATGTTCGAGGAAGGCAACCCGTATGCGCCGGCTGGTGCAAAGCTCTTGGATCCGCAGACGGCGCCGGTCGACCTCCTGCTCGCATTAGGCGGGGACGGCACGATGCTGCGCGCGGCACGCTTCGCGATGGGCGCCAACGTGCCCGTGTTCGGGGTCAACCTCGGGCGTCTGGGCTTCTTGACCGCGACCCCCGAACAGAACCTTGAGAATCACCTCACCGAGGTCTTGGATGGGGCGGCTGTGCTCGATCGTCGCTTCACGCTCCAGGCGACGCTCCAGCGTGCGGACGGGGAGGAGGTGGGGCCGTTTCACGCGCTCAACGATATCGTGATCCACACTTCGGGCGCGGCTCGTGTGACACCGTTGAACCTTTCGGTCGGTCGCACCGAGGGCCGGGAGGACATCGGCAGCATTTCAGCGGATGGCGTGATCCTGACCAGCCCGACGGGATCGACCGCCTACTCCTTGTCCGCCGGAGGGCCGCTCATCGTACCCGAGGTCGAGTGCATCGTGATCACCGCAATCTGTCCGCACTCGCTCGCCGTGCGTCCCCTGGTCATTCCCGCGCACGAGGAAGTCACGGTCCGGGCGATCGACCATTCCCACGAGCTTCGGCTCACGGTCGACGGGCAGGTAGAGCGTGCCGTGGGTGTGGACGAATCAGTCGTGGTGCGGCGAGGTGAGCACACGGTCTCGCTCGTTCGTCTACCCGGCCAAACGTTCTTCCGAACGATGCGAACCAAGCTGAACTGGGCGGCGCGTCGCCCGGAGCGCGCGTAGGAATGTTGGTAGAGCTACGCATCCGTGACTACGCCGTCGTAGAGGATCTCACCCTGGAGCTCTCGGACGGCCTGAACGCCCTCACAGGAGAGACCGGTGCGGGCAAGTCGATCATCGTGGGGGCGCTGTCCCTCCTGCTCGGCGAGCGAGCCTCTTCGGGCGTGGTCAGGAAAGGTGCCGACCGAGCCACGGTGGAAGCGGTCTTCGACGTTGGCGATCGGCCGGAGATAGAGGCTGAGCTCGAGGAAAGCGGATTCCGGCTCGAGGACGGCCTGATGATCCTCCGCCGCGAAGTAGCGGCCGAAGGGCGCAATCGGGCGTGGGTGAACGGCTCGCCGGCGGCTGCCGGTGTCGTCGGCAGCCTCGGCTCCACGCTGGTGGATCTACACGGTCAACACGAACATCAGACGCTGCTGCGGCCGCGCGATCAGCGGGCGCTTCTCGACGCGTATGCCGGCGCGGAAGACTCGGCTGATAAAGTGGCTAAGCTATACGGCACGAGACAGGCGCTGAAGCGCGAGCTCGAGGACCGAGAGGAACGTCTGCGCGAGATCGAAACCCGCTCAGACTTCCTGCGCTTTCAGCTCACCGAGATTGACGAGGCCGCGCTGAGACCGGGCGAGGATGCGGAGCTCGCGGGGGAGGCGGGACGGCACGAGCACGCCGAGGAGCTGGCGCGAGGCGCTGGCTCAATCTACGAGACGCTGTACGGCGCCGATGACTCGGTCGCCGACCGCATGGCGGCCATGCTGAAGCTCCTGGCGCAGCTCGCGAGCTACGATCCTTCGTTGCAAGACCAACTCTCCGAGCTGCAGGATGCCTCGCATGCGGTCTCCGACGTCGGGCGGCACGTGGGCGACTACGCTCAGGGCATCGATCACGATCCGCATCGGCTTGCGGAAGTGCGGACGCGGCTCGATGTGATCTTTCGTCTGAAGCGGAAGTACGGCCCGGAGTTGGCCGACGTGCTCGCGACGGCTCAGGGGGTGAGGACCGAGTTGGCGGAGCTGGGCGACTCCGATCATGATCTGGAGCTCCTGCGTCAGCGGATCGAGGTCACGGGACGGGAGCTCGAAGAGGAAGCGGCTCGGCTCAGCGCTCTGAGGCAGAAGGGCTCGGCGCAGCTCGCAGTCTCGGTGTCTGAGATTCTTCCCGAGCTCGGGCTCGTCTCCGCCACCTTCGAGGTCGCGCTACGCGCGCATGGGGCGACCGGTAGCGGTGGCTCCGAGAGCGTTGAATTC
The DNA here is from genome assembly GCA_965197725.1 of Longimicrobiales bacterium. Lineage (GTDB taxonomy): Bacteria > Gemmatimonadota > Gemmatimonadetes > Longimicrobiales > Gaopeijiaceae > UBA1138. The sequence goes on along the minus strand of CBDANQ010000014.1, from coordinate 9,241 downwards.
CTGGTCTCCACCAATGTGGGCTTCGACGCAATGCCGCTTGTCCGCATCGCGAGCGGCGGGGAGCTCTCGCGGGTGATGCTCGCCTTGAAGGCGATCTTGGCGGACGTGGATCGTGTGCCGGTACTCGTCTTCGACGAGATCGACGCCGGCATCGGCGGTGTCGTGGCGTCGGCCGTGGCAAGGAAGCTGGCGGACGTCGCCGAGCGGCATCAGGTCTTCGTCGTCACGCACCTCGCGCAGGTGGCGTCCCGGGCCCGCGCACACATGCTGGTGGAGAAGGCGCAGAACCTACTAGGCACGACCACGGGCGTGACCCTGCTGGGGGGGGAGGCGCGAGTGCAAGAGATCGCCCGCATGCTGGGGGGGGACCCGGAGTCGCCGACCTCCCGCGAGCACGCCCGCGAGCTGCTAGGAGCCTAAGCTCCACCCCATATTCCCCGGAAGAGTCGGATTCCGAACTCGACTGTCGTCGCCACAGGCGTGTGCCCTCCGCTGCCGGCGATCGAAGAGATGACCCGGACGTGTAGCTCGAGCGGTCGCGACGCTTCGCCCGCCGTCCATGGCTCGACGGTCGAGTACCGCAGCCCGAGTCCCGCACGGTGGACCGTGACGCCGCTTTCCCGTTCGAGGTCGGTGATGTCGACCTGGGCGCTCCCTTGCCCTTCGTCGTTCAGGATCGCATAGGAATCGATACCCTTCGAGTAGAGCCGATAGCTCGCCGACGCAGAGAGCTCGGGCGACAACCGCCACACCGGCTCGAGATCGACACCGATGTACGAGGCCGGCGTCCAACGTACCGCCCGGAGCGTGTTGGCTGGCGGCATCACGAGCTCCCTTGGCGCGACTCTCCGCAGCAGACTCAGGGACTCTTGCACCCCGTAGCGAAGCCCGAGGTGGATGCCGACCTGGCTACCGAGACCGAGGAAGGCGAGCACGCGCGCTTCGATGTCCATTTGGCCATCGCCGGTCGCGACATCGAGGAAGATGTCGTGCGCATCGACGGAGCCCGTGCCGAGCCGGGCGAGCACGCCAGCGGCGAGGGAATAGCTCACACGCGGCGTGACCGAGCTCGAGTCGCGCACTTCTCCATCCAGAATACGGCCGAGCGCGGACAGCTCCACATCTCCGAGCACCCACAGGGAGTTGAGTCCTTGCAGAGGGGAACCGTCGATGGCGAACGCACCCACCGAGGGCGCGTCGACGAGCGACTGCCGCGTGATCAGCTCGGTCGCGAACGCCATCGTGGCGCCGATCCCTCCCAGCCCCGCGTCGACGAGCTCGCCGTCGAGCGCAGCCGCCGCGTCGGCCAGCGACTGCGCGATCGCGCTGCCCTGCAGGGGAAAGAAGGCGGACGCGGAGTAGGCTCCCTCGGAGGAGGCGACGAAGGCGCCGACCCGAGTCGCCAATGACTGTGCCGCGGAACAGGCGCCGCTCGCCGGCTCCGCCGAGCACAGCGTCGCCGCATGAGTCAGCGATGACGCGTGCGCGCCGGACAGCGCGTTGAGGAAGCGCAGTACCGCGGCTGCCTCCGAGACCGTCGGGTTTATGCCGAGGTCGCTGCCGGCGCCGTTCTGCCGCACCGCGACGTCCACGGACGTGTGTGTCTTCACCAGCGGCACCACGGCACCGACCGTGAGCCAATCGAGGACGCCCAGGTGGGCTCCGAGGTCGATGCGCGTCACGTCCTGGCTCACCCGGCCACTCGTGGCGCCGAGCACTCCGGAGTAGGAGCCGTTCCCCGAGAGTGCCCGCAGATGGCTCTCCAGATCGGCGACGGCGGGGAAGAGCGTGGCTCCAGATTCGTCGGTGAGATCCGATCCCAGTGCCTCTTCACCAGAAATGAGCGCGCCACCCTCCATGCGTTCGCCGAACCGACTGTCCCAGGCCGTGAACGAGGGGTTGAACTGGAGTCTCAGACGACCCTGGGGCACCAGCGTATCGTCGGAGACCTGAGCGACAATGTCCCCCTTCGAGAGGGCCAGGATCACGAGGGCGAAAGCCAGCGTACGTTGCATGCGGATCGCGTATTGAGAGTGGGTCCAGTCCGAGACCCATCGGGCCGATTGGCCGCGTAACATAAGGGTTTACGGGCTATCGAGGAACTTGGTTCCCTCCCCGTTGGAGCCATTGACCACCCCAAATTTTTCTTCTAGGTTCGGTACCGTAAACGTGCGGGAATAGCTCAGTTGGTAGAGCACAACCTTGCCAAGGTTGGGGTCGCCGGTTCGAGTCCGGTTTCCCGCTCTGGCGAAAACGAAGACCCGGTAGGGCTTTACGGCCCCGCCGGGTTGTTCGCGTCCGCGAACTGTCACAAGAACTGCTTCAAATGACCCTGTTTTCCGAGGCCATCGACGCGATCTGATCCTGCACGTCTTCGGTGTAGTGATCCAGTCGGTATTCGACAGTTTTTGATCGTTTGGCGACGTTGACTAGGTGTCCGTACCGTTCGTCGATCATCCGCGTGTTCGCGTGGCCCAGTGGGTTCTCACGTAGAGGTAGGGCGCGTTCACGCTGCCACCGCCGATCGTGTCTTCTGGGTCGCTCCCAATCCGCCTGCGTCACCTGGGTCGCTCGCGCATTTGAGCCAGGGCTGTTAATGATGAGCGTGGCCCATGCATCGAGCTCCGACGTCGTGCCTCACAGCCAACCGGAAGTCCACAATGAAACGCCTGTCTACCATCCTCTTCGCCGCTGCGGTTTTGGTTCCCGCGCCGAGCCACTCCCAGCAGCAGGAGTCGTACGATTACTGGCGCGTGCAACGAGACATGATCCAGCACGGCCAACAGGCGATCTTCATGTGCAATGGCTTGTTCACGTCGAATCGGACGCTCGAGCAGGTATTCGACAAAGAGCTCAGATTCCTACGCCAGCCAGTCGGTACACCCCGTGGAGGTGACTACGAGGTCGATTGGGATCGCAAGGCCGTAGCAATTGGCGCATCGGGCGGCACGCCGATCATGCGCGCGGCCTTCCGGCGAGGCATCGGGTGCGTGATCCTGGCACCGGACCAGACCTTCGAGGACATCGACGACCTCCCGATCATCGACACGCCTTCGCTTTCAGGGGATCCCGCCACGATGCCGTGGCCTGAAGGGGACCTGGTGGCGAATAAGTCACTGCCAGCCAGTATCGACGCGGTTGTATTACAGGCTGCCTCCGACTGGGCGTTCGAGCGGGAGTCGCCGGAACAGGTCACGCTCAGTCTGATCGTGGTGCAACGCGGCGACATCGTTCATGAGCGGTACGCGGATGGCTTCGACATGTCGACGCGGACGCGCACCTGGTCCACCGCCAAGAGCCTCGCGGTGACCCTTATGGGCATGATGGCCGACGATGGGCGCCTCGAGCTCGACGAGCCCCTGGGCCTCGAGTGGCTGCCGCTACAGGCATCGCCCGAGGCGGATCCCAGGCACGCGATCACGCTGAGACACGTGTTGAACATGTCGAGTGGGCTCAACACTGTGGACAATCGGGGGATGGAGTACGCCACGGGGTCCGGCATGGCGTACTGGGCGGGCTCGAGCTCCGTGCGCGGGGCCGTGAGCCGTGCGCTGATACGGGAGCCGGGCACGAGCTGGGACTACGAGAACTACGACACACTGCTTGGGGTTCTCGCGATGAAGCGCGCGATCGGCGACGACCAGGCCTACCTCAAGTATCCGCGCAAGGCGCTGCTCGACCGCATCGGCATGCGCAACACGCTGATGAGCGTTGACCGATTTGGCGACTTCATCATGAGCAGCCAGGTCTACACCAACGCCCGTGACCTCGCGCGCTTTGGCATGCTCTACCTGCAAGACGGAGTGTGGGACGGCGAGCGACTTCTTTCCCACGAATGGATCGACTTCGTGCGCACGCCGGCTCCGGCGACCGCGGAGCGCGGAAACCAGTACGGTGGACAGTGGTGGCTCGTGCCGGACAATCGGAACGACGTGCCGAAAAGTGCCTACTCCACCTCAGGGAACCGAGGTCAGTATGTGATCGTCGTCCCCTCCCACGATCTGGTGATCGTGCGTCGCGGACTGGACTACGGCCGACAGGGCTTCAACCGGTGGGATCTGACCCGCGAGGTCCTCAAGTCGATCCGCCCAATCTCGGATGGTGCCGGGAATTGAGAGCGGCGACGCGTTCTCTCACCGCCACCTAACTGCGAGCACCCGCATGCGCAAGCTTCGGATCGCCGTCGTCGATCTCGTCACAAGACGACCAACCAAGCACCTGTATGCGCGAGTGATGAATGCCAACCTCGCCAGCATCATGCCACAGGTCGTCGCTGGATGGTGCGAGGAGGAGGGGCATGACGTCACTTTCGTGTGTTATACCGGTCGCGAAGACCTCGCCGAAGAGCTCCCGGACAAGTGCGACCTCGTGTTCATCGGGGCCTTCACACAGGCCGCGCAACTCGCCTACTGCTTGAGCGCGCTGTGCCGGTCGCGTGGCGCGGTGACCGTGCTCGGGGGCCCGCATGCGCGGTGCTATCCGGAGGACGCGCAGAAGTACTTCGACTACGTCCTGGGCTTCACGAACCGGGAGACCATCCGCGACGTGCTCCAGGACTGCGATCAGCACCGCCCGATGGGCGTGTGCCTCAGCGCCGACGCACAGCCAAGGCATCTTCCGGGCGTCCGGGAACGCTGGAAGTATATCGAGCAGACGCTCGCCAAGGCGCCCACTATCAAGATGGTTCCGATGTTGGCTAGCTTGGGCTGCCCGTATACCTGCAGCTTCTGCATCGACTCCACCGTCCCGTATCGGCCCCTCGACTACGACGTGATGAAGGGCGATCTCCGCTTCCTCCTGAAGAGATTCAAGCGGCCGATCGTGGCATGGCACGACCCGAACTTCGGCATTCGGTTCGACGAGTGCATGGATGCGATCGAAGATGCCCTTCCCAACGGTGGGATCGATTTCATTGCGGAGAGCAGCCTCTCACTGCTGAGCGAACCCCATTTGCAACGCCTGCAGCGGAATGGCTTCCGCGGCATTCTCCCTGGGATCGAGTCGTGGTTCGGGTTTGGCGACAAGTCGAAGACCGGCAAGAAGCAGGGGGAGGAGAAGGTCAGGCACGTCGTCGACCACATCAACCTCATCAGCGAGTACATCCCGTACGTCCAGACCAACTTCGTGATGGGGCTCGACTCGGACGAGGGTCCGGAGCCCTTCGAGCTGACGAAGTTGTTTCTAGACCTGTCGCCCGTGTCCTTCCCGGGGTTTTCACTGCTGTCGGCGTTTGGCCGCGCGGCCCCGCTCAACCTCGAATACCAGAAGGAGGGGCGCGTGCTCCCGTTCCCCTTCCATTTCCTGAACAACAACCACGCGATGAACGTGAAGCCAGCCAACTACGAGTGGCCGGAGTTCTACGATCACGTGATCAGCTTGTCGAAGCACGCCTTCTCCTGGCGGATGATCGGGCGCCGCTTCCGTGCATCGAGGGGTCAGATCCCGAGCTGGATGAACGTGGTGCGCGCGGTGTCGTCGGAAGGGTTTGGTCGAATCAAGTACTACACGAGCTACCGGCAGATGCTGGACAGCGATCGCGAGTTCCGCCGGTATGTCGAGGGCGAAACCCAGGTGTTGCCGCCGTTCTTCCGCGACAAAGTGGAACGGGATCTCGGGTCGCTGTGGCCGTGGCTGCCAGAGGGCGCCCTGCAACACGACCCGAATCGGTATCTGAAGTCGGAGAACGCCGATGGTAGGCTCCTGTCCCTTGGCCCGCGGGCCGGAGCGGTCAAGACAACCTGACGGGAGATCGTCCCCCCTCTTCGTCCGCTCTACCGGAGCTTTCAACCTCTGAACCTTGCCGGTCGCGGTCTTCGCCGAGCCCTCCTCGCCGACGCCGCGGCTACGCTCTTCACTACCCCAAGCGCAGATCCGAGCGCGATGGGCACATCGTGGGCACGAACGGCCCGAAAGACGACGATAAGGATCGAGAGGGAACGAACAGCCCAAACCCGGAACGCCCCGCCGGCCGCGCCGTTGTCATCTTGGCGCTGGCCGCCACGGCCTGTGGCCCCACGGCACAACCCATCGACGTGGTCGAGTCGACCATCGCCCGAATCCAGGAGTCGATCAGTGAGGGCCGTACGACGTGCCGGATGGTCGTGCAGACCCACCTGGACCGCATCGAGGCGTACGACGAATCCACCGTGAACGCGATCACGGTCGTGAATGCCAACGCCCTCGGAAGGGCTGACGAAATCGACGCGGTCGTGATCGCCAAGACCAACATGGCCGAGTGGGCCTTCAGTCCCAGGCAGACGGTCAGTTCGTCATACGACACGACGGCGAACGCATATGACCTCGAACGCGTGCCGGCGGGGTCTAGCGGAGGCACGGCCTCGGGTTGTCGCGGCCAGCTTCGCCGTGGCGGGGCTGGGGAGTGACACGGGAAACTCGATCCGGGGACCGTCGCGCCCCACGGAGTGCGAGTGTCCGCGATCGACCCCGGCGACATGGACACGCCGATGCATGCGCTCCCCCTTCCCAACGCCGATCCTGCGACCCTGAAGCGGCCTGTTGACGCGGCGCTGGAGATCGTCGATGTCATCGAGGCGCTCGCGCAGAGCTCCGTCGCCACAGCATGAGACCCGCGACGACGCCGGCACAGCGCCGGCCCGAAGCGAGACTGCTCGTTGTCCACTCCGGCGGTAGGCTCCAACAAGCTCCGAGGACGCAACTGGCTCAGGAATGCCTATCGCTGAAGCTGTCCCAACCGTAGTTGAAGGTCCCTGATAGGGGAGAAAGAAAAGTGGTGGCTCCGGGGGTCCCGGGCCGATAGGCTCGGGTAGGCAAAAACCCCAACACGGAGCCACCACGATGAAGAGAACGTACGAGGTAAGGGATCGGGCGGACAAGCGCGCGATCAGGGAGTTCCTGAAGCGGGAGGGGCAGTTTCTGCTTCCGATGCTTGAGCTCGTGGAGCAGACGGAGGTCGCGATCGACGAAGTCATCCAGGTGATGGGACGAGCGACGATCGAAGCGGTGCTGGAGATGAGCGCCGAGGGTGTGGCAGGCGTGAAGCAGGCAGGTCGGTCACGAGCGGAAGACGACACGGTGTGGTATGGCCGGCAGGGTGGTGTGGTTTACCTGTCGGACCGGAAGGTGCGTGTGGAGCGGCCACGGCTCAGGCGCCGGGGCGCCGGGGAGGGTGGCGAGGTCGAGGTGCCGGCGTACGCAGCGATGCGGAGACCGGGCGCCGTGGCGGATCGGATGCTCGAGGTCCTGATGGCGGGGGTGAGCACGCGAAAGTACGGCCGTGTGATCGGTGAGATGGCCGACCCGGTCGGGGTGAGCAAGTCGGCGGTGAGCCGTGAGACGGTCGAGGCCTCGGAGCGCGTGCTGAAGGAGCTGATGGAGCGCCGGCTGGATGCGTGGGACCTCCTGGTGATCTACCTGGACGGGATCCAGATGGGCTCGCACCACGTGCTTGCTGCGGTAGGCGTGGACTCAGACGGAAAGAAGCACGTGCTGGGCGTGAGGGAAGGAGCGAGTGAGAACGCCGAGGTGACCAGCGCGCTCCTAGAGGATCTGGTCGAGCGCGGCCTGGACCCGGGCAGGCGGCGGCTGTTCGTGATCGATGGCTCGAAAGCGCTCAGGAAGGCGATCGAGAAGGTGTTCGGCCAACGTCACCCCATCCAGCGCTGCCGCAACCACAAGCTCCGCAACGTGCTGGGTCATCTGCCGAAGGATCAGCATCCTCAGGTGAAGGCGGCGTTCCGGGCGGCGATGAAGCTGGACGCGAAGCAGGGCGAGCAGAAGCTCGAGCAGCTCGCCCGATGGCTCGAGCGCGACCACCCCTCGGCCGCAGCCAGCCTGCGCGAAGGCCTCAGCGAGATGTTCACCATAAACCGGCTCGGCCTCCCACCGCGGCTGAGGAAGTGCCTGGGCTCGACCAACCTGATCGACAGCACCCACTCGGGCGTAAGACGGAAGACCCGCAGGGTGACTAACTGGAAGAACGGAGCGATGGCCTTGCGCTGGGCTGCGGCCTCGTTCGTGGAAACCGAGAAGAGCTACCGGAGGATCATCGGCTACGACCAGCTCTGGATGCTCAGGGCCCACCTCGACGACCATGAACCGGTTGCCGAAATGAGAAAGACAGGCTAACCAAGAGACTCTCCGGCGCCACCACCTTCAACTGTCAGCGGGACACCATCCTATCGCTCGCACGAGTTCGGTGACTCCGTGCTGATCTCGGCCAGATCCGGGCCGGACCGGCGCGCCACGCCTCTCGGCCGCGAAGCACGCCGAGCGCCGGAGGCCATTTGACAGTCTGTGCCGCCATCCGCCACACTGGGTGTCCCGAACGGATCTGCGCCTTCAAAGGAGTGCATCATGCGACGTTCCCTGCTTTTAGCCGCCGTCCTGGCGCTCGCGAGCCCTGCAGCGGGCTCCGCTCAGGACATCGCCGCGCCCTTCAAGGTCGGCACCTTCGAGATCGACGGCCGCGCGCAGGTCGGCATCGTGCTGCGTGATCAGCTCATTGTCGAACTCGACGCCGCGAACCTCGCGCTCGAGCGGAATCCGGCCTACCCGACGGTCCCGCTCGCCGCCGATATGCTCGACCTCATCGGCAGATACGAGTATGGCCTGAAGTACCGCCTGTACGAGATCGTCAACGATCTGGTCGCTAACGACATGCTGGGGCAGAACCGGCCCGACTATGTGCATGAGTTGAGCGACGTGCGAACGCTTCCGCCCATTCTGTATCCGGGCAAGATCCTCAACGCGGCGGTCAATTTCTACAGCCACGTGAACGAGGCAGGGACACCCGAGCAGCAGGCAGAGGCACGCAGACAGCGACGTGTCAACCGCGGTGTGCCCTATCTGTTCTTGAAGCCGAGCAGGGGTGCCGTCATTGGGGATGGTGCGGAGATCGTGATCCCCCACGGCCGTGACCGCACCGACTGGGAGGTCGAGCTCGGAGCGGTGATCGGCCGTGCCGCAAAGTATGTGTCGGCGAACGACGCCGAGAACTACGTGTTCGGCTACACGGTCACGATCGATGTTTCCGACCGTGGAGGCCGCCCACCGGGAGGCTTCGGGTCGGGTTCCGACTGGTTCGTAGGCAAGGGCCACGACACGTTCGCGCCTCAAGGCCCCTGGATCGTTCCAAAAGAGTTCTACGGCAATCCGATGGAGATCCTGCGTCAGTCCCTCAGACTCGATGACGAGACAGTGCAGGAGGCCTCCGCTGGAGACATGATCCACTCGCTTTGGGAGTTGATCGAGTACGGCTCAT
>CBDANQ010000013.1:0-15995 GCA_965197725.1 Longimicrobiales bacterium | reverse complement strand
CATCGGATGAAGATCTGCTGAAGCAGTGCAGGGTGGCTACGTTCCGCTCCGGCGGAAAGGGCGGACAGCATCAGAACACCACGGATAGCGGTGTCCGGTTGGTCCACGAGCCGACCGGCGTTCGGGCCACGTCGCGCAGCGAGCGGAGTCAGCACCGTAACAAAGCCATCGCTCTGGAGCGGATCCGCAAGAAGCTCGAAAAGCGGAACTCGAGGCGGAGGCCCCGCATATCGACCCGGGTACCAGGCCGTGAAAAGCAGAAGCGCTTGGACGAAAAGAGGCGCCGGGCACGGGTTAAGGACCTACGCCGGCAGCCCCCCTCGGAAGACTGACTGGGAAGATCGCTCTTGATGGGGCGCTCCCGAGCGTCCTATCCTTCACATGGCCTTCCCCGAGCCGCCTACTCCCCGCCCCCTTTCTCACCGAGTCGCCATTGGATCCCTCCCAGACCATCCGCATCCTCCTGATCGACGACGACCAGGGCGATTTCGAGATGACCAGGGTGCTGGTAAGCAATATTGCGCGCGCCACGATCGAGCTGGATTGGGTATCCTCCTACGAGGAGGGGATCGACGCCCTAAAGGACCAGGAGCACGACGTCTATCTCGTGGACTACTTCCTGGAAGACCAGGATGGGCTCAAGCTCGTGCGCGAGGCCCGTGAGATGGGCATTCGAAAGCCAATGATCATGCTCACCGGTCGGGGCAGCCACGCGGTCGATGTCGAAGCCATGAAGGCCGGAGCGTCGGACTACCTCGTGAAGGGGAAGGTCGATTCCGACCTGCTGGAGAGATCGATCCGTTATGCGCTCGATCGGCAGCGGGCAGACGAAGCGCTACGGGACAGCGAGGCCCGCCACAGGGGGATGTTCGACCACCTCCCCATCGGGCTCTACCGGACCAGCACCGAGGGCGCCCTCATGGACGCCAACCCAGCCCTGGTGCATCTCCTGGGGTATCCTGACCCGGAGACGCTCCAGACGACGTATGCGGCGGAGCTGTTCGTGGCCCCCACCGATCGGCAACGCTTCGGTGAGATGCTCGACCAGTTCGGGGTGGTCCGCCGGTTCGAGACCCGGCTCGAGCGCACCGACGGGACGCACGTTCTCGTGCGCAATACGGCCCGCGCACATCGTGCGGAGGACGGCCGCATTCTCTACGTCGAGGGTGCCGTGGAGGACCTCACCAACGCCGGCTAGAGCCGAAACAGCTCTCCCTCCTCCAGGCACCCGCACAGCCGCTCGTACAGATCGCGGAGACCCGCTCTCAGCATCAGGGGAAGGCTTCTTCCTCAGCCACCAGCCGGCGGTACACGTCGATGTACTCGTCCACCATCCGCTGCGCCCCAAAACGAGCGGCAGCGCGCTCACGCACCGCGCTCCGATCGAGCGCAAGCACGCCGCCGAGTCCGGTTGCCATCCCCTCGATATCATCGAAGACGATCCCCGTCACGCCGTCGTCGACGACCTCTCGCACCGCACCCTTGTCGAGCGCGGCCACCGGTGTCCCGCAAGCCATCGCCTCTATTAATACAAGGCCGAACGGCTCAGGCACCTGAATGGGGTAGAGGAGAGCGCGCGCCCCGCCGTAGAGCTCGACCTTCGCCGCGTGGTCCGCCTCGCCGAAGTACACGACCCGCTCGCCGTCGACGTGGGGAGCGACGTGTTTGTGGTAATAGGCCTCCTCCCCAGCCGCCATGATCAAGCGCATCCCCGTACGCTTGGCCACTTCTATCGCCTGCAGTACCCCCTTCCCCTCTGTGAAGCGCCCGAGAAACAGCAGGTAATCATCCGGCTTGGCTCTAAACGTGAACGCTTCGGTGTCGATCCCGTGCAGCACCACCCCCACAACGCGAGCGCCCTCGAGCAGCCGCGCCTGCTCTTCGGATATCGCGACGAAGGGCGCTTCAGGGTAGCGCGACCAGAGCCCAGTCTCCTCTGGCGTAGGCGCGTGGTGGAGAGTCTGGACGATCGGCGTAGGAGAGAGCCGGGCGAAGGCCATCGCCATCGGGTAGTACGGGGCCTCGTAGTGGATGATGTCGAAGTCACGCGCGCGCTCGACCGCCGCGGCGAGATTCAGCATCTCGTACAGCTCCCACGGCCACATTTTCTCATCGTGCCAATAGCCCCGCGAGTAGATCGCGTGCAGCCTCGCACTGGTGATGGAATCGGCGGTCGCGAAGAGGGTCACGTCGTGGCCGCAGGCGACGAGCCCCTCGGTCAACAGCGACGTCATGACCGCGACCGATCCGGACTTTGGGGGTGGTATGGACGTGGCCACGGGCCCGACATGGGCGATCCGCAGGGCACCGGCGCTCAACCGCACGCCTCCTCGACGAGCTTGGAGAGAACACGCGCGGCGTCGAAGTACTCGCGAGCAATCTCCTCCGCGCGACGCGCGTGTCGGTCGTAGTCGCTGTTAATGCGATCGATGCCGGCGACCGCCTCGTCCAACGTGGTGAACGCGAGCAGCCCCTCGCCGTGCGGGAGGTGCGCCGTCCAGCCGGTGTCCTGGACCAGCGCCGGACGGCCGGAGGCGAGGTAACACTCCGTGCGGTCGCTGAACCACCCCGTCCGGGACGTGACGTAGGCGTGCTTTGCAACGCCGAACTCGGCCTTCGACCCCTGGACGAAGTGCTGGTATTCCCACGGCGTCCGCGAGACCTCCATGGCATCGACCGTGTTCCAGCCGTGCTGGCGCAGCATCCCCTGAGGCCCGTTGATAGCGAGCTCGAACAACTGGCTGGTGTGGGCGGGGAGCTCGAGATACTTCAGGAACTCTTGATCCTTATTACCGTCCACATCCGTGAAGCTTTCGGTTCGCCAAGTAAGGACGGAGGTGAACCGATCGCGTGGCATCGCTGTCGTCCGCCACTCCGAGAGCGTCACGGGCTGCCAAGTCTTGTGCCACGTGAACTGCCCCGTGGGAACGGGAGATTCCGGGGTACCGATGTTCGCGCCGAACGTGAACAGTCGGTCGAAGTTCTGGAAAAATTCGACGTACCACGGCTCAGCCTTCGCGATGGCGAGTTGTGTGAACGCCGGATCCGAATCGATGAACACCTTGTGCGGGATGAGGGAATACTCGTCCCGCCAGAACCACGAACCGCCCGAGAGGTTGAGGAAGAGATCGGCATCGGCACAGTAGCGGCGCACCTCGTCCACACTCCGCCCGTGGTAGGTCCCGTCGTAGTTCACGAACGCCCACCGGTCGCCGAGCCCGAACGGCGCGAGCGCGTCGTGGATGTACGAGGTGCCGTAGCCGGGGTCCAGAGAGCGGGCATTCTGGATCGGATCGTAGACACACTCCCCGGTGTCCTCGACGTAGAAGACCTCGTGTCCAAGCTCGCGCAGACCGAGCAAATACATCAGCGAACACCAGGTGACGCCACCCCACGGATAGCGAGCGATGATCCCCGCCAGCACGACCTTCAACGCCGGGCGGCTTGGATAAGCTCGTCGACGCTCTCCGGCTCGTCGAGGGACTTGCCGACGGAAAGCCGCGCGCACATCCGCCGGTACAGGGCGCTGCTTGCGAGCAGCTCAGCGTGCCGTCCCTGAGCGGCGATGCGGCCCCCGTCCAGGACCAGAATCCGGTCGGCGTCCCGCACCGTAGACAAGCGGTGCGCGATGACGATCGTGGAGCGGCCGGCTCGCAGCTTCCTCAGCGCGGCGAACACGATCTCCTCCGAAATCGCGTCCAGGGACGACGTCGGCTCGTCGAGGATCAGAATCGGGGCGTCCTTCACTAGGGCACGAGCGACGCTCAACCGTTGGCGCTCACCTCCCGACAGCCCGCCACCTGCCTCAGCGAGATCGGTATCGTACCCGTTCGCCAGCTGGGAAACGAACTCGTGCGCATGCGCGGCGCGCGCCGCCATCTCGATCTCCTCTGGCGTCGCGTCCAGCCGGCCGTACCGCAGGTTCTCGGCGACGGTCCCTTGGAAGAGCATGGGATCCTGAAGGACGATCGCGATGTTGTCTCGCAGAGAAGGGACGCTGTATCGCCGCACATCGACACCGTCGATGAACACCCGACCTGCGGTCGCGTCGTAGAAGCGCGGGATGAGGCTTACCAGCGTCGTCTTCCCCGCACCGGTGAGGCCCACCAGGGCGACCATCTCCCCCGGCTCCGTGGAGAACGTGATATCGTGAAGCACTTCGGTGCCATCCGGATAACAAAAGCCGACCTCTTCAAACAGGATCTCGCCACGGACGGGGGCTGTGGCGATGGCATCCCGGGAGGAGACGATCTCCGGCGCCAGCGCGAAGACGGCACGCACGCGCCTCGCGCTCGCCACCGCGCCCTGAAGCTGTCCGCTCGTGTGCGCTACCTCGGCGAGCGGACCGTAGACCGCACCTAGGTAGCTGATCACGACCAACAGCTGCCCGACTGTCATCTGGCCTTGGATCACGTGCATCCCCCCGATGATAACTACGAGCGCCGTGCCGATGATTGTGATCGTGCTGATCGCCGCGGATAACAGGGACTCCTGCCACGTGATGTCGATGCGAGCACTCATGACCGCGTCGCCAGCCGCCCGGTAGCGCGCACCCTCAAACGGTTCGCGGCCAAAGCTCTTCACCAGTCGCATCGCCGCGAATACCTCGTACAGCCGCTCCTGAAGTTTCGACTCGAGATCCTTCACACCCTCGATCCGGCCGGACAGCGTCCGCATGTAATGGCGGAGCGACAGATAGAGGAATGGCACCACTGAGAGCGACAGAAGAGCGATGGAGGGATCGATCTTCACCATGAAGCCGAACATGACCACGAGCGCGGCCAGCGAAGACGCCAGCGGGAATAGACCACTCATCACGAGGTTGTCGATCGAGTAGGCGTCGACGTCGATTCGGTATACGGCGTCGCCCGTGTTCGTGGTAACGTGGTGGTGGAGGGCGAGCGACTGAAGATGTTGGAAGAGCTTGTACCGGAGGTCGTAGACGAGCCGCTGCCCGGTCCCCACCTGGAGCTGCACCGCGTGCAGCGTGACAAGCTGGTTGACGAGATTTAGCACGACACCGACCACGACGACCATCACGAGCAGCGTCACGCGGCTACCCTGGGTAATCCAAGTGATCCACCCCGCGACGGCCGCCGGTAGCGCGCGCTCGACCAGCACGTAGTCGAGCACGATTGCCAGGGGCCACGGCCGCAGAACCCCCAGCGCGACTTGGAAGAGCAGGAGAACCGAAAACAACGCCAGACGGCCGCGGTAGGGCCGGAGGAAGGACAGGACCCAGGGCAACAAGTGCTGCTCGCGGACTCCCACCTCAGTCTCCTTTGCCGTTCGGGAAAGGCTCCGACTGGGCCGGCCCATTGTCACCGGCGAACCCTTTCTGGATGCCGATCACCTCACCGATCGCCGCTTCGCGCAGGAGCATCGCTCCGGCTCCAAGTGCGAGGATCATGACCGCGAAGACGATGGCGCTGCGCAGTCCGTAGGTACGGAGCAGCGTCGGCGCGATGAGCGGCGCTCGGGCCGGGCCCGATGGCATCGTCACCATCCCCTCCGCACGGGCGATCCCGGCCGCCTCGCGTCCCACGACCGCAGCGGCCTGAGCCGTCCGCCAGGCGGCGAACGCGCTGGCGGCCGCCGTCAGAAGCGCGGCCACGGCCCCCGCCACCGGCCACCGATAGGCCACCCCCGCGCTGATGGCGCCCAGCAGCACGACCACCAGGGTCAGGGCCGCCGTGAGCCCGAAGGCGGTCGGCCGCAGGTGTGTGCTCAGGCGCAGGAGGCATTTCCCCGAACCGTGGTCCTCGACGAGCGCGCGCACGTCCAGCCAACCCCAGCGTCCGACGAACACGCTCACGTCGCGATCGTCCGACCAGCCTTCGTCGACGACCACGGTCCGTACCGCACCCGAGCGGCGGAGCGCGGTGGTCAGCCGGGTGAGGTAATGTTCCGCCGAAGTCCAGACCTCTGCCCAATAACGATTTTCGATGACGCTGCCGGAGATGAGGAGAAGCGCCCGCCATCCGTCCGCGATCGAGGGCCAGGGGCGGTGGCTGGCCTGCGGGTCCGTCCGCGACTGCACCACCTCGGGAGGCGCTAACATGCCTCTGATGCGCCCTCGTGCCCGCGCGAACGGCTGAAGGAAATGCAGGCACGCGATGGTCGCGCGGGACCAGATGCGGTTTCGTGGAATCGAGCCGACCTCCGACCTCAGCGCGTACGCAAGATTCTTCGCAACCGTCACCACTATCCCGACGATCCCGCTCCCGAACAGCAGCGCGGCGGCCCACGGGTGACCCCCGCTCACGGCAACGCTGGCGCCGGCCAGGGTCAGGATGAACGAGAGCAACTGCCATAGTATGGAGTGCGGTAGAAATGCGAACGGATGCACGTCGGTCCGGTAGACCGACGGGAACGCGGCCGTGCCCCACACTCCGGAGTTCACACGCGTCCCCCGAAGCGACCGGACGAACGGAACGGAGCTGTAGATGCTCCCGCGCCAGACCATTCTGCCATCCAGAAATTTCTCGGGATGATGGCCCATGAGCCACGTCTCACCTTCACCATAGCCGACCTGCTGCCTCCAATACGACCGCAGGCTCGAGCGGTGGTGGTGCCACACCAGCGCGGCGGGCGCGAATCCTATTTTCCAGCCGTGCGCCTGTAACCTCCAACACACGTCGACGTCGTCGCCGGCGCGCAGATAGATCGGGTTGAATCCCTCGATCTCGAGGAGCGCCTCACGGCGAAACGCCATGTTGCAGCCAGGAACGTGCTCTGCGACGCGATCGTCGAGCATCACGTGCGTGGGGCCGCCCGGCGCGCGAGCAATGCATTGCGCCATCGGCGGGTCATCGCCCGGGACCAGGTTCGGACCCCCTGAGCCGACCACTTCGGTCGACGATAGCAGAGGCTGGATGAGAAACTTGAGCCAGTCGCGATCGACCCGGACGTCGGCGTCCGCGTATGCCACGATCGTGCCGTTCGCCTCTGCCAGCCCGAGGTTGCGGGCCGCACCTAAGCCGCGGTTGGGGGTGTCGATAACGCGCACTTTCGGGTGGGCGCGGCCAATCTCGCTGGTGCGATCGAGGGAGCCGTCGTTGACCAGGATAATTTCATAATCCGGGTACGTGAGGCCCTCGAGGGACGTCAGACATTCCTCGAGCGTCTGGGCTGCGTTGTACGCACAGACGACCACTGACACGCGGGGCCAGGACTCCCTTGCCGCCGGGGAAAAGGGCGCCTCCGCAAACACGGACGAGAGGGCTGCCGCTGCTGGTTTGAATCTGCGCTCAACGTCGACAAGGCCGAAGCTCCAATCGTCGACCGGATGCCCTCCCCTCCACCACTCGTCGGTCCACGCGAAGGCGATCGCACCGCAGGCTCCCTCCTCGAACGCGACCCGCGCGTGATTGGCCGTAATGTCGGCCTGGCCTGCCTCCCCTTCCCGGATGCTGTCGGCACCCGCCTCCGCGAGCAGTAGTGGACGCTGGCCGGCGACGTGCTGGAGCCGTGCGAGGTAATCACGCAGCTCTGTGCCTCGATGGAGGTAGACGTTGAACGCGCAGACGTCTAGGAAAGAAAGATCGAGGAATTCTGTGGGTGGAAAATTGCCGTAGGTGAAGAGGCTGTCCGGCGACGTCGCCTTGCCGTCCTGATAGAGCTGGCGCAGGAAGTGCTCGATCCGGACGCGGCCGTGCCAGCGGACCACACCAGGCGGGATCTCGTTTCCCAGCGCGAACATCAGAACAGCCGGATGATCGCCGAGCTCTGCGATCGTTCTTGTCACCCCGCGGCGGATCGCGTGTACCTGCCGGCGATCGTCCAGGAACGCGACGTGCTGCGACCAGGGCAGGCCGACCATGACGCGCAGGTCGTGGCGGCAGGCCTCATCCAGCAGTTCCCGGCTGGGCGCCGTGTACACGCGGACCGTGTTGATGCCTAGACTCGCCATCAACCGGAAATCGTTGGCGACCTGTCGAAGCGGAGGGAGCTCGTATCCCTGCGCGTCGGGCGCAAAGGTGCCGTAGGTGACGCCCTTGGCCAGGAACCGCTCGCTTCCGGCGAGCAGAAACTTTCCGTCGGCGACGACCCGGACGACCGCTCTCGAAGCGAGGTCGCCACTAACGACAGGATCAATCTGGCGGGCAGTAGTCACGATGGGAGGAAGCACTCCCGAAACAGGCGGACCGGCGCCAGGAACAGTTACGAAACGGCTGTTTCCAGTCAAGGATAGGTCGCCTCTTGGCGGTGTGCCCTTTCCCCTTCCGGCGCAGCTCAGATTAGCTTTAGAAATGTCCGAAAAGCCGAAGCGGTCCAAGGTCGACTTCGAGAACGTACGCGCAGAAGCGGGCTCCCTGATCCGAGAGCACCGCAAGACCCTGTCTCTCGGGCTCGCGCTCATGGTCGTAAACCGGTTGGCGGGCCTGGCCCTTCCGGCCATGCCCAAGTTTCTGATCGACGACGTGATAGCGCAGCAACGGACTGACCTCTTGTGGACGCTGGTGACGGTCGCGGCCGCGGCCACCGTAATCCAGGCCGCCACCTCCTTCACGCTCTCGCAGGTAGTGAGCGTCGCCGCGCAGGGCGCCATCGCCAAGATGCGGAAGGAAATCCAGGGGCACGTCCTGCGCCTGCCGGTCAGCTACTTCGATTCCACTAAGACCGGGGTGCTCATCTCCCGCATCATGACGGACCCGGAGGGGATCCGGAACCTGGTTGGCACCGGGCTCGTTCAGCTGATCGGTGGCTTGATGACCGCGATCATCGCGTTCGCGATCCTCCTCGCGCTCAACCTGAGACTGACACTCGGCAGCGTCGGGTTCCTGCTCGTGTTCGCGGGGTCCATGGCGTTCGCGTTCAAGAGGCTGCGCCCGATCTTCCGGAAGCGGGGAGCGATCAACGCCGAGGTCACGGGGCGGCTGACCGAGGCCCTGGGCGGAGTGCGCTTGGTGAAGACCTACGTCGCCGAGGACCGCGAAGAAGCGGTCTTCGGGGCCGGCGTGGACAGGCTCTTCAAGAATATTGCCTCAACCATCACGGGCACCTCGGCGATCGCCGCCATCTCCACCGTTATCGTGGGCGCCATTGGTGTGACCGTCCTGTGGGTGGGCGGTCGCTCGATCCTGGCTGGTCAAATGACCACCGGTGAGCTGTTCAGCTACGTCCTCTACGTGGGCGTGATGGTGGCTCCGCTGATCCAGATCTCCTCGATCGGCACCCAAGTCACTGAGGCCTTCGCCGGGCTCGACCGCATACATGAACTACGCGCGGTCCGCACGGAGGATGACGACGATGCGCAACGTGAGGCGATCTCGGACCTGGCCGGCGACGTAAGATTCGAAAACGTGACATTCGAGTACAAGCCCGATACTCCCGTCCTCAAGGAGATCTCATTCCACGCCCCCGCAGGCACGACCACAGCTTTGGTTGGGCGGTCAGGCTCGGGCAAGAGCACTTTGATCGGGTTGGTGATGGCCTTCCATAGGCCCCTTCGTGGCAACGTGAAGGTGGACGGGAAGAATCTCATCGACTTGAAGCTGCGCGACTACCGTCAGCTCCTCGGCGTCGTCATGCAGGATAATTTTCTCTTCGATGGCACGGTCAGGGAAAACATCGCCTTCGCGAACCCAGGGGCGAGCGACGAAGACATCAAGACAGCGTCGCGGATCGCTCACTGCGACGAATTCATCGAACGGTTCGATGAGCAGTACGACACCGTGGTCGGGGAGCGCGGCGTGAAATTATCGGGCGGACAGAGGCAGAGGATCGGGATCGCACGCGCCATTTTGGCGAACCCACGGGTGCTGATCCTGGACGAGGCCACATCGAGCCTCGACAGCGAGGCTGAGGCGCTCATTCAGGACGGCCTCAGGGTGTTGCGGAAGGGCCGCACCACGTTCGTGATCGCTCACCGCCTATCCACCATTCGAAGCGCTGACCAGATCCTAGTGCTGGATGAGGGAAAGATCGTGGAGCGGGGCACGCACCAAGAGCTGATCGCTTTGGGCGGGCTCTACCGTCGTCTTTACGAGAAGCAGTACGGCTTGATGAAGGACCTCTACATCAACCCCGGCGAAGAGCCCCTGGTAGAAGCAGGCCGGGAGATCTGACCTCAGCCTACATCTCCGAAGAGATCGTCAGCAGGAAGCCGTCCGGGTCCACCAGATCGAAGGCCCGTACGCCCCACGGCATGTCTGCAGGCTCGGATGCAAGCTTCCCGCCCCTTCCCTTGATGGCGTTGGCCACCCCATCCACGTCCTGCGCGGTGGCGATGTAGATCCGCATGCCCTCGCCCCTTTTTGCGGTCCAGGCCCTTCTTGCCGTCATCCTGCGACAGCGAAAGGCGCACGCGCCCCGCCTTGATGGCAGCTCCCACGACCTCCCCTTCGCGCTCGTATGTCTGGTCGAGGGTGAATCCTACCACCTCCGTGTACCAGGCGAGGCTCTTCGGAAAGTCCTGTACGGTAAGCGAGACCGAGAGCGATCGGGCCCGCAAGGATTCGGGCTGGGACCTCGGGGGCAGCCCGCCGGTGGTCGTGCTCATCGCACTCCCCCAGTCTTGGCCCAACCGGGCCACGTGGAGAACATGCCGTCGACCAAGGTTACGTCGTAGCCTTCCTTCCTCAACAGCGACGCTGCAGCAGCCGCACGGTTACCGGTGCGGCAGTACGCGAGTATCGGCTTGTCAGTCGCTACCTCGTCGATGCGGTTCGCGAGCCGCGTGTGCGCGATGTTGACCGCATCTGGGAGATGGCCTTCGGCGTACTCCGCCGCGCTACGGACATCCAGGATGGTGTATTCGTCAGGATCGATGTCAGTGCCAAGGTCACTGAACGCGATTCTCGGAGTCACCTCCTGGGCAGCCCCTGAATCGATCAACTTCTCGGGAGGCGCGTAACCGGCAACATGATCGTAGCCGATCCGCGCCAAGGTGCGCGCGGCCTCGTCCACGCTCGCCGAATCCACCAACAGGTAGATACTCGTCGTCGGATCGACGTACGAGCCGACGATCATCACGAAGTCGATGCCGAGGGGGGCGTGGAGCGATCCGGGGATGTGGCCGGCCATGTAGGCCTCGCGATCGGCTCGCGTATCGACAATCACCGCGCCCTTGGCGGCCCCTCGTTCGGTCAGCTGCTCGACGCTATAAAGCTTGGGCGTCAGGACGTCGCCGAGCACCGGCACACCGTTCTTGTTCAGATCTTTCATCCGGGCGAAGTAGAGTGGCGGCTCGGGCTGACCTTCGAGAATAGCGTCGACGAAACTATCAGCGTCGTCGAAAGAGAACCCGACGTTGAAGCGCCGCTCATACCCTACGGTCGACTGTGGAACAGCGCCGAGCGCCTTCCCGCACGCGCTGCCCGCGCCGTGACCAGGCCACACCTGCACATGATCCTCGAGGGCAAGAAAACGCTTGGTCGAATCGAACAGTCGGTGGGCCGAAGGCTCGCGGGCGCCCACGACGCCAGCGGCCGTCTCCAGCAGATCAGGACGTCCGAGATCACCGACGAAGGCGAAATCACCGGACACGATACCGATCGGCTCGTCGGCCCCTCCGCCGAGGTCCGTTATCAGGAAACTCATGTGCTCGGGCGTGTGTCCCGGCGTATGGAGTGCCTGGATCCGAATCTTACCGATCGCGAAGACATCGTTGTCCTTGAGGAGCTGGACGTCGTGGTCACCGGTCTTGACCCAATTGTACTTCCAATCCGAGTCTCCCTCATCGGACAGGAAGAGTTTCACGCCATGTCGGTCACTGAACTCGCGGGCCCCAGAGAGAAAATCGGCGTGGATGTGCGTTTCAGTCACGCCCACGACTCGGAGATCCTCCTCCGCGGCGATCTCCATGTAGCGATCGATGTCCCGCTCGGGGTCGATAACGAGGGCCTCCCCGGTCTGCTGACAGCCGATGAGGTAGGTGTACTGGGCAAGCGCAGGGTCGAAGATTTGGCGAAAAAACATGTCTGTATCCTGACGGCTCCGAGTGTGTTAACTGTGAGGTAGCAGATGACGGACGGCAGCGTAAGTCCAGACGCCAGCAAGGGCGCTGATGAAAGCAGCGAACATGACCGTGACGCCGCTTCCTATGAGGACGTAGATCGGCCCAGGGCACGCGCCGATCAGCCCCCAACCGAGCCCGAACAGGGTGCCACCCAACCAGTACTGATACCCGGGAGCCTTGAAGTCCTCGCTCGGGATTTCCATCGAGCGTCGCGTCAGCGACCTGGCGTCGAGTCGCTTGATGAGCCAAACACCCGTTGCCCCGACGAGGACGGCCGACCCAATGATCCCGTACATGTGAAAAGCCTG
Organism: Longimicrobiales bacterium; assembly: GCA_965197725.1. GTDB lineage: Bacteria > Gemmatimonadota > Gemmatimonadetes > Longimicrobiales > Gaopeijiaceae > UBA1138. The sequence goes on along the minus strand of CBDANQ010000013.1, from coordinate 3,725 downwards.
GAATCGGAACATCTCCTGGATGCGGAACCAGGAAACGACCTCTCCGCGGGTAAAGACGAGTCCGAGATAGATACCGACAACCCCGTAGGGCCAAAGCTGCTCCCGTGGCTCGCCCATCAGAGCGTCCCCCCGATGATCATGGGCAAAAGCAGATGCGTCGTGATCAATCCTCCGATGAAGAAGCCGATCACTGCGACCAGCGACGTCACGCGAAGTGCCGAAAGACCCGATATCGCGTGGCCCGAAGTGCAGCCATTCGCATAGCGCGTTCCAAAACCGACGAGGAAGCCTCCCCCCAAAATCAGGATCGCGCCAGGTACGGTCGCCAATGCCTCCCACGAGAAGAGTTCTGCCGGCACTAGACCACTGAAATCCGTCAGACCGAGGCCTGCCAGGTCGTCGAGCGTGGCGTCTGAGATAGCTACGTACGTCGCGCCCGTCAGGCTTCCGAGGAAGCCACCCATGAGCAGGCCTAAAGCCATCGTCAGGCGCCAGCCGCCGACTTCACGCCACGAGTACTTGAAGTAGTCTTTGCCGGCAGGAACTACTGCGGTACAGACGTCACGGAAGGTTGACGAGATGCCCCATTTGCGACCCGCGTACAAGTACACAACGGGTACAACGAGGCCGATGAGTGGCCCCACGACGTACCACGGCCAGGGCTGGGTTAGGAATGTCATCGGCTATCGGACCAGGGAGGTTTAGGGGCCTCGGATCACAATATAGTCCACGACGTGAGTAGACGAGGGGTTTCCGACAACGACGGGACCAGGGAACCCGTGTACATTTCAGCACCAAGGAATAGGTCGGTCCGCGCTGCAGAACCCCAGGAGGCTCGATGATCTCCCGCCCTCTCCAAGGCCTGCTAGTGCTTACAGCCTTCCTGACCGCGCCTCGGCCACCAATACATCAAATACGTCGAGGACTCTCCATATGCCCCAGGGGGGGGTCTCGGGCCTGCGTTGTTGTTGCGGATGGGCTCCAACACCCGGGAGGCGGTAGGTTCGGACACGTGTCCAAGGGGACAGCTATCGGATGAATCAAGGAGGCATCAAATGAGCGAAGGCATCGGAGTGCGTCTGGTGGTGCTAGCAGCCCTCGCGTTATTAAGTGCCGGTGCACACGCGCAGGAGGTCCCGCTCAAGTGTGAGCCACGGGCGAGCGGCGAACAGCTCACGCAACGACCGAGTCCCTATGACTCCGCCTCGGTTCGTGTCGGGAACATGGAGGCTAAGATCTGCTACTCTCGTCCAATCGCGCGGGACCGCGTGATCTTCGGAGGCTTGGTGCCGTACGACATGCTCTGGCGAACGGGTGCCAACGAAGCCACGACCATCCACCTTCCCTTCGCTGCTGAGATTGCCGGAATTGCCATCGAGCCTGGTAAATACTCGATCTATACTGTGCCAAGTACGAGAGAGTGGGTAGTGGTCGTCAACGCATCTACGAGTCAGGGCGGGCGCACACGCGACATGGGCCAGTTCGACAATGAGTACATCGCCGAGGTGCGGGCACAGGAGGTCGGACGCGGACTTGCAATGAGCGAGTCCATTGACGAGCACGTGGAACAGTTCACCATCCGATCCGAGCAGACGGGGATCGATTCGGCCAACATCATCTTGGAGTGGGAGCGGACTCGGGTTCGCATACCGGTGCGAGTGAGAGGTTCCTGAGTCCAGGCGCTCGTCGGCTACGAAACTCGATACTTCACGACCTCACTTCTCGGGCGGTAATGGCTGGGATGACCGTATGTGTCCTCTACTCGGGACACGTTCTTGTGGCCTAGCTCTTTAGCTACTGTCCAGATGGCGATCTGCTTGCCGTTGTCAGTAGTCTGGAGGCGAGCGGTGGCGTAGGTGTGGCGGAAGATTGTCACGCCTTCCGGAAGGTTAACGCTGGATTGCTTCCGCAGCTCAGCCATGGCCTTACGCAGATCGTTGACCATCCCTTCCCTGCCTCCGTGTGCAGTACGCGGACTCGGGAACACGAGATCACTTGGACCATAGTTTGCAGGGCGATACGCCTCCAAGATCTCCCGCAGCTGAGGCCAGAGTGGCACGGTCCGTTCTGACCATTTGCGTTTGAGGCCACGCCATCGGTTCGGCGTGAACGTTACGAGCCCCAGCGCGAAATCGATGTCACCCCAAGTGAGCCCGAGTACTTCAGCTTTCCGCCCTCCCGTGAGGAGGAACGTAGCCACGAGCGGATGGACGAACTCGATCAGACCGTTACGGCGAGTGCGCTTGAGCGTTCTAGCTGCCTCCAGGACCTTGGCCGCATCAGGGATCTCAAGGTATTCAGCCCTCTGGCTCTCCTTCCGGTCTCGACGGGCAGATGGCTTCCGATAGAGCCTTGCGACCGGGTTGCAGGATGGCGGTACTGTGTCACGCTCCTGTGCATACCTATATACGCTCGACAACGCATGGAGGTGGTGGCGGATCGTGCCATTGGCGAAACCCTCCGCTGTGAGCTTGTTGATCCAATCCCGCACGTGTTTCGGCTCAATGGATGTCAGGCTACGCTCTTGACCAAACCACTCCTGGGCACGCCTGAGCCTCCGCTCGACATCACCTTGCCACTTCTCGGTAACATCGCCCGGGTTGTCCTTGATAAGACGCCGGGCCATGGCTCCAAGTCTCGTTTCATCACCGCGTTGTTTCTTGGGCCTGGCGGTCTTCGATGGCCTCTTGCCGGCCCTGAGGTCCCCCAAAACTTTCCCGAGGAGGATTATGGCCTGGTCCGGATCCGACGTGGCTCGGCCTGATCCTGGTGCTTTAAGCGCCAATTGCCCTCCGCCGAGGTCCCTGAGGTCAGCGTAATACCGTATGGCTCCGCTGGATCCCTGAACCCTCGGGTAGATGCGGTCCTTCCTTGCTTTGCTCACCATCGCCGACCTCCAGTAGGGTACGGAAGCAGCCACACTTGTTACTGTTTAGCGCACGCGGGTTTGGAAAACGTGGCGCACCAGTGTTCTTGCGCAGATGCTCACTAGCGCTCGTAGGCGGACACCACATATGATGCCGACGGACCCCTTCCTTGACGCATAGTGCAACCACTCCGATATCGACTGGCGCTCCTGGTGGCGACGGGCTTGACCCTTGTGGTCGCGCCCTCGTGCGCTGACGTCACAGCGCCGATCGACACAGCTGGAACCGCGCAATGGGTGACCGTCGGCGAGCAGCGGATCAAGACCCGTGTCCACGCGAGCACCAACCTCGGCGAGGGACCGACGCTGGTGCTCGTGCTACACGGCGATCTCATGGGTTCGCTGCCGCCGACGTACCACTATGTCTTCTCGCGGCGAGCGGCGGCGGCGATCGACAACGTCATTGTGGCCGCCGTGCTGCGACCCGGATACAGGGACGAAGTCGGGGATCGATCGGACGGCGAAGTCGGGCTTACGGCTGGCGACAACTATACCGCCGAAGTCGTGGACGTGATCGCAGGAGTCATTTCGGACCTTAGGGCAAGGTTCGGTGCCTCACGTGTCGTCATGGTTGGACACTCTGGTGGCGCAACCATCAGCGCAGCCTTGCTCGGGAGGCATCCGGCCGCGAGTGACGGCGCCTTGTTAGTCGCATGCGCCTGCAACGTTGCCGCCTGGCGGAGGCACATGCATTCGGTCCAGGGGGGCGACGTGTGGCTCGGCCTTGTGGACGCGGTCTCGCCAATCACCGTAGTGGAGCACGTTTCGCCGTCGGTTAGAGTGCGCATGGTTGTAGGTG
>CBDANQ010000012.1:0-34501 GCA_965197725.1 Longimicrobiales bacterium | reverse complement strand
CTCGATCTCGTCGGTGAGCGCCTCGACGTAGTGCGAACCGCCGAGCGGGTCAGCGGTGCGCGTGACACCGCATTCCGCGGCAATGATCTGCTGGGTACGGAGAGCGAGCTTTGCGGACTCCTCCGTGGGGAGCGCGAGTGCCTCGTCGAACCCGTTCGTGTGTAGCGACTGGGTACCGCCCAACGTGGCCGCCAGCGCCTGCACGGTGACCCGAACCACATTGTTGAGCGCCTGCTGGGCCGTCAGCGTCGAGCCGCCGGTCTGCGTGTGGAAGCGGAGCCGGCACGACTCGTCGGAGGCGCCGTAGCGCTCCTTGAGCAGCTTCGCCCACAGCCGGCGGGCCGCCCGGAACTTCGCTACTTCCTCGAGCAGATCGTTGTGCGCCGCGAAGAAGAAGGAAAGCCGGGGCGCGAACGACTCGATGTCGAGGCCGGCGCCGATCGCCCGTGCCACGTACTCGAGCCCGTCGGCAAATGTGAATGCGACCTCCAGAGGAGCTGTGGACCCCGCCTCCCGGATGTGGTAGCCGGAGATCGAGATCGCGTTCCAACGAGGAATCTCGCGAGAGCAGAATAAGATGACGTCCGAGACGAGCCTCAGGCTCGCGTCCACAGGATAGATGTACGTGCCTCGCGCGACGTACTCCTTGAGCACGTCGTTCTGCACCGTGCCGGCGAGCGAGTCCCGGGGTACTCCTTGCTCGTCGCCGAGCGCGACGTATAGGGCCAGAAGAATCGACGCCGTCGAGTTGATCGTCATCGACGTGGAGACATCGTCGAGACGGATGCCGTCGAAGAGTCGCCGCATGTCCGCAAGCGAATCGATCGCCACCCCCACGCGCCCCACCTCACCTCGGGCCAATGCTGCGTCCGAGTCGTACCCCATCTGCGTTGGCAGGTCGAAGGCGACCGAGAGGCCGGTCTGGCCGCGGTCGAGCAGATATCGGAAGCGCTCGTTGGTTTCCTCCGCCGTACCGAAACCGGCGTACTGGCGCGTCGTCCACACCCGACCCCGGTACATGTCCGCATAGATTCCGCGCGTGAAGGGGAAGACGCCCGGCTGATGGGAGGCGTCTTGGGGACCGTAGCACGGCTCGACCTCGATCCCGCTGTCGGTCGTCACCTTGCGCCTCGTGTCTTCGCCGTCAGACATCTCGCCTCTCCGGGACGGGTTTGATCACGGGGCGTCCGGCTCTAGAAGGGTGATCGGAAAGGGCGGCGAGCTCGACGAGCACCTGGTCCCTCTCGACGGCGTCTCCCTGCGTGACAAGCACGGCGGAGACACGCGCCTCCACTTCCGCGGTCAGCTCGTTTTCCATCTTCATCGCCTCTACGATGGCCACCCCCTGCCCGGCCGTGACGATGTCGTCCACGGACACTTCAACGCTGACCACCAGGCCAGGCATCGGTGCCCGCACTGGACTCGGTCCCACAGGTCCCGAGACGGCCGCCGTGATCTCCCGAATCGCCATGGTACGTTCGTCGAGCACCTCAGCCTGGAACCGGCGACCTCCCACGTGCACGTCCCATCGCCCTCTGCTCTCCCGGCGCGCGAGCACCCGATGGGAGGTGCCATCCATCAGAAGGCTGCGCACGGCGGTCCCCTCGAGGCCCGCGACATCGATGTCCACTGCCACCCCGTCGATCTCGACTCCGTCCGGGCCGAGCTGCACTTTGATCGTGTGCTCGCCGATGGCGACGTGGTAGATCATGCGTCGTCCCCCGATCGGGCGAGCACCGCAACTGTCTCCACGTGTGCGGTCTGAGGGAAGAGATCGAAGGCCCGGATCTCAACCAGCGTGTATGCGTCGATGAGCCGGGCCACGTCGCGGGCCAGCGTGGCCGGGTCACAACTCACGTAGATCACGCGGCCGGGTGCGGATGCGCGGATGACGTCCGGCACCGAGTCGTGCAAGCCCGAACGCGGTGGGTTGAGGATGAGCAGATCCGTCGGAAGCACCGCCGCGAGCCGGTCCTCGACGAGCCCCTGCACGATGCCGAGTGTGTCCGGAGCATCGTTCCTAGCCGCAGCGCACGCGGCGGGGTCCACTTCGATGCCCGTGACGTCGGCACCGCGTCGTGCGAGCTCTCTCGCGAATGCACCGCCGCCGCAATACGCATCCACCACGTGGTTTGCCGCTTCCGCTCGCAGCAGCACGAAGTCACGAAGCGCTCCCCCAAGCGCGGTGTTCACCTGGCGGAAGCTGTCCCCCACCCACCGCGACGCATCCGAGCCCCCTGGGGTGACGGCCTCAGATCCGTGAACGAGTGTCGCTTTTGCTGCCCCGCTCGGTCGGTGCCAGATCGCTACCAGACCGGGCACCGACTCGGTAAGGTCGCCGGCGCTCCACCCGGACGCGCCACCGTCGACCACGAGCGCTACCCCGTCGCCCGCGCTGCGAAGCGTCAGCCGTAGCCCGACCTGCAGGTGGCAGGTGACGCGCGCCGCCGCCCCAACCCTCCCGAAGCGCTGTCCAGGCGATCCGGAGCGAAGCCTCGGGAAGCAGGCACTCATCCGCGACGTCGATCACGTGAGCCGGCCGCCCGAGGGCATGGAAGCCCGCTACGACTCGCCCACCCCGAAGGCGGCGCAGAGAGTAACTGACCCGATTCCGGTACCCAAAGACTTCTGGGCGATGGGAGCACGGTTGGCGGATCGACTTCGAGGCCTCCGATGCGCTTCATGGCATCCGAGACGAAGAGGCTCTTCCATTCGAGCTGGTCTTCGTACGGCAGGTGCTGGAGCGTGCATCCGCCACACGTATCGAAGAGCGCACACGGTGCGTCGATCCGGTTCGGGGCTTGCTCGAGCAACTCGACAACCGACGCCTGTGCCCACCTGCGCTTGACCTTGCCCAGCCGCACACGCGCGTGGTCGCCCGGAGCCGTTCGCGGTATGAAGACCACTCTTCCGTCCGGTAGGTCCGCGACGCCGGACCCGTTCGACGCTACGGCGCGCACGTGTACGTCGGCCAGGGCGTCTCGAGTCGATCGGGCATCGCTCATTTTGGCTCCCGCATCGCTCATTTTCGCTCCCGCCGCCAAGGCCAGCTAGCTGCGCGCCACGCTGAGATCGCGGTACTCCCGTTCGCGCCGATCCGTGCCGTGCGGTGCAGCCGACGGTGCTCTTCTTCGAGCAGAGCGGCGGCCACGGCGGCCGCCTGCAGCGCGTCCTCCGAGTCGGCGAGTTCTAGCAGCTCGGGGTGTTGCTCGAGGTAGCGTATCGAGAAGGAGCCGGAGTGAAAGTCCGCCTCGTCCATCACACGTCGATGGAAGGGCGCGCTGCTTTCCACACCGATGAGCACGAGCGTGTCGAGCGCTCGCGCCATGCGCGAGATCGCCGCCGCGCGAGTCGGTGCGTGCACGATGAGTTTTCCGAGTAACGGGTCATAGTGCGGCGAAACCTGGAAGCCCTCGACGACACCTCCGTCCCAGCGTACCCCGGGGCCTGTCGGCGTTTCGAGCCGTGTGATGACGCCGGTCGAGGGCAGGAAGCCCGTCGAGGGGTCTTCGCAGACGATTCGGCACTCGATGGAATGCCCGTTCAGCTGTACATCTTCCTGACGAAAGTCCAGGAGCTCGCCCGAGGCGACGCGCAGCTGCCAGTCGACGATGTCCAGCCCGGTGACGAGCTCGGTAACCGGGTGCTCGACCTGCAGGCGTGTGTTCATCTCTAGGAAGAAGAACTCGCCGTCCTGGTACAGGAACTCGACCGTGCCCGCGCTACGGTAGTCGACGGCCCTCGCGGCTCGGACCGCAGCCTCGCCCATGGCGGCACGTGCCTCCGGGCTCAAAACCGGCGAAGGCGCCTCTTCGATCAGTTTTTGGTGCCGGCGCTGGATGGAGCACTCGCGATCGCCCAGGTGCACCACGTTGCCGTGAGCGTCGCCCAGCACTTGGATTTCGATGTGTCGGGGTTGGTCCAGATATCGCTCCAGGTACACGGAGTCGTCGCCGAACGCGGCGAGCGCTTCGCGCTGGGCGGCCTCGAAGGCCCGCTCAATGTCAGGCTCGGCCTCGACCACGCGCATGCCCGTGCCCCCGCCCCCCGCGGAGGCCTTGAGTAGCACGGGAAAGCCGACTTGGACGGCGGCGGCGGCGGCTTCTCCCGCGTCGGAGACCGCCTGGGTCAGGCCCGGAACAATCGGCACGCCCGCGTCGGCCATTCGCCGCCTCGCCTCGGTCTTGTCCCCCATCGCGGCGATCGTCTCGGCGCTAGGCCCGACGAAGATCAGTCCGGAGTCTTCGACCGCCTGCGCGAACGAGGCTTGCTCCGCGAGGAAGCCGTACCCGGGGTGGATCGCTTCGGCGCCCGAGGCCGTGGCGACCTCGATCAGCTTGTCCGCCCTTAGGTAGCTCTCGGCAGAAGCAGCCGGCCCGATCGGGTATGCCTCGTCCGCCTCGAGCACGTGAGGCGCGAGGCGATCAGGCTCGGAAAAGACAGCGATGGTCCGGATTCCTCTCTCGCGGGCCGCGCGCACGATGCGCACTGCGATCTCGCCGCGGTTGGCGACGAGCAGAGATCGGATCACGTCGGCGGCTGCCTAGGAGGGTGATCGGGACAATGACTTGGGGATCATGCGGCCCGAAGTTAAGCTCCCATATGTCAGCCGCCTTAGGCGACCTCTGACTGTCATCTCCTCATGATCCCGCATGATGCGCAGGGTGATCTCCTCGTCCTCGTCGTACGTGCTCAGGATGCGGCGGACCCGACCCGGACTCGTCGCGTCTCGGTCGCCGATGCGGAGAATGACGTCGCCCGGCTCGAGGCCTAGCGTCGAATCCTCGTCCACGTTGGTGACGAGTATCCCGGCCTCCGTGCCGAAGTAGGAGGCGAGCCCCGGCTTCATCTCTATAAGCTCGATCCCGTGGACGCTCCCCGAGAAGAGGGAGAAGGCGTTGCCGCTCAGCAGGTAGTCGCCGACGATCGCTCCGGGACACGTCGGCCACGCGAAATCGAAGCCGCCGCTGCGCCAGTCGGTCCCCCACGAGGAAAGCTCCCGCGCCTCCACCGTGGCGGTCTGGGTCTCGCCGCGCCGCACGTACTCGACCTCGACCTCCTGGCCGGGCTCGAGATCAGCAGAGATCGCGAGCAATCGCTGCACCGGAGTCGACTCGCCGGGATCGAAGTTGTCCTCCGCATTTCCCGAAAGCGGCTCGAAAAGCGAGAGGCCGTCGACTGACGTGATCACGTCGCCCACGCGAATTCCGGCTTCCGCGGCGGGACCGTCTTCCATGAGCGCCGTGACCCGGGCGCCGTGCGCATCATTTCTGGCGCTCTGCCGCGGGTCGACAGAAATCCCGATACGCGGGCGGGCGTCCGCCCTTGGAGTGAACCTTCGGACCAGCTCCCGGAGTGGGCTCACGCCGAAGCACGAGCGGTTCTCGATCTCGTTACCGTCGCGATCGGCGCATCGGCAGTCGTCCGAGTTCTGCGCGGAGGCGGGGGCGGCTGAGATCGTAGAGGCGAGCGCGGCGATGCCGCACACCCGCAGCATCACTTTGAGGCGGGCCTTCTTCATGAATCGTCCCTCCGTGGGGTGGAATTTCTCCCTTCCGACTTGCTACCGGTTGGGATGCGCGGGCGTTGGGGAGGGTTGTCCGGGGGGTTGCCGCTAGAGTGGGATGTTGCCGTGCTTTCGTGTAGGGTTCTCGTCGCGCTTGTTCCGGAGCATGTCGAGTGCATTGATGAGGCGCGGTCGGGTCTCTCGAGGGTCGATGACGTCGTCCACGTACCCGCGCGCGGCCGCGATGTACGGGTGTGCGAACTTCTCGCGGTACTCCTCGATGCGCGCGGCGATGACCTCCTGTGGGTCGTCGGCGCCGGCGATCTCCTTTCGGAAAAGAACTTCGACCGCGCCCTTGGGCCCCATCACCGCGATCTCGGCCTGCGGCCATGCCAGGTTCACATCGCCCCGAATGTGTTTGGAGCTCATGACGTCGTACGCTCCGCCGTACGCCTTGCGCGTGATCACGGTCACCTTGGGTACGGTCGCCTCTGCAAAGGCGTAGAGCAGCTTCGCCCCGTGGCGGATGATCCCGCCGTGCTCCTGAGCCACGCCCGGTAGGAATCCCGGCACATCCTCGAGCACTACGAGCGGAATGTTAAAGCTGTCGCAGAAGCGCACGAAGCGGGCACCCTTGTCCGAAGAGTCGATGTCGAGCACGCCCGCGAGAAAGGAGGGCTGATTCGCCACGATCCCGACCGCACACCCCCCGAGACGGGCGAATCCCACCAGTATATTTTGCGCGAACCACTGATGTACCTCGAGAAAGGCACCGTCATCTACGACGCGAGTGATGACGTCACGCATGTCGTAGGGCTTACTGGGGTTATCCGGTACTACCTCGAGTAATTCATCATCTTGGCGGTCGTGTGGGTCGGACGACTCGAGGGCTGCCGAGAGCTCGGTGTTGTTCTGAGGGAGGTAAAGCAGGAGCTCCCGGACCGCCGCCAGGCATTCTGGTTCCGAGTCGCACGCGAAATGGGCGACCCCGGACTTGCACGAGTGCACCTCGGCGCCACCCAATCCTTCCAAATCGACGTCTTCGTGCGTGACGGTCTTCACCACGTTCGGGCCGGTGACGAACATGTAGCTAGATCCACGGACCATGTAGACGAAGTCGGTGATCGCTGGGGAATAGACCGCTCCACCCGCGCACGGCCCCAGAATGACGCTGATCTGCGGGACCACGCCCGAGGCCAGCGTATTGCGCAGGAAGATGTCCGCGTAGCCTCCGAGGCTCGCCACGCCTTCCTGGATCCGGGCCCCGCCCGAGTCGTTCAAGCCGACGAGCGGAGCGCCGTTCTTCAGCGCCATGTCCTGCAGCTTCACGATCTTCTCGGCGTGCGCCTCGGACAGCGAACCTCCGAAGACGGTGAAGTCCTGGCTGAAGACATAGACCAGGCGACCGTGGATGGTGCCGTACCCGGTCACGACCCCGTCGCCGAGGATTTTCTTGTCGGCTAGTCCGAAGTCGGTGGACCGGTGGGTGACGAAGCGGTCCAGCTCGACGAACGAGCCCTCGTCCATGAGCAGGTCGAGCCGCTCCCGCGCCGACAGCTTGCCACGATCGTGCTGGGTCTGGATCCGCTCGCTTCCCCCGCCCTCTATGGCGGCACGGCGCAGTTCTTCGAGGCGAGAAAGCTTGTCGTGGATGGACATGAGTTAGCTAAGGAGGTGGCTAGCCGATGGGCACCAAAGTGCCGTTGTCGATGTACACGAGCTCGGTGCGGCGGACCACCCGCCCACCGACGACGGAGAATATGCCGGTCGCGCCCTCTACGTCACGCAAGGCTTCCACGGCGTCACGAACCTGGGCGGAGGTTCTCGGTCTCTCTCGCAGCGCCTCGAGCAAGAGCAACGCCGCGTCGTATCCGAGGGCCGGCACCGGGCTCACCAGGCTTCGCTGAAAGTGGCGCTCGTAGGCGTCTTGAAACGCCATCCTGCCGTGTGAGCCGAGTTCGTGGCCTACCGCGGCCGTCGCGACCACGCCCGTCGTATGTCGAGTGTCGATTTCCGCGAGGACGCGAGGGTCTGTCCATGCGGAAGTACCGAGGATGTCGATCGCGAGCGTATCGAGGCCGTAGTGGGTGATCTGAGGCGCGACGAACTCCACGTCCTCCGGTGGAATCGGCAGGAAGAGCGCGACGGGTTCGAGCAACTCCACGTGCAGCGTATCGTTCTCACCCAGCTCCAAGGCCGCGATTTCCGCTTGTCGCAGGGCGTTCTGGGCGCCGATGATCTGTTCCCCGAAGAACGTTGCACCCTCCTCGTAGGCGTATCGCCCCACCACAGGAATCCCCAGGCCCTCCATCGCACGCTCGAAAGCGTCCGCCTCTTCCACCGACTCTGGGACCTGGGAATGCACGATGGAGACGCGCAGGTATCCTTGATACGCCGCGTACTGGGCCACCGAAGCGGCGGCCTGCGGATCAGGGCCCTCGAGGGAGTAAACACCGCCGCCGCCGCGGGAAGCGCTGCGCGCAGTTGGCGAAACGAGCGGGAGACCCCGGCCGCGTGCCTGGCCGGCAGCTTCCAGCGAGGCGTCCTCCAGGAATCCGATCACTCCGGAGACCGACTCGCCTTCGAGCTGGGCGACGAGCGCGGCGGTCAGCGTAGGGTCTGCCTGGTCGTCGCGCGCGGTGATGGTCACGTCGAAGCGGTCCCCCAAGACCTCGGAGGCGGCCACTTCGATGCCCTCGGCCACGAGCGCCGCGAAGTCCGCGAGCGCGGGTGGTCCGCCCATCGGCAACACGGTCGCGATGGTCAGGGGGGTCAAGCGCACACGGCCCGCCGGCAGCTTCCCGCGGAGCAGACCCCGCGCGACAGCCTGGTCGGGTCCGGTGGCCCCGGAGTCCAGCGCGCGCTGTGCCAATTGGCTCGCCACACGCACATCACCAGCTTCGAGCGCCGCTGTGGCCGCGCGCACATCCAGTACCCAGGAGAGGGCCGCGTCCGCAGGCGCGTTCGAACGAGCCGCCTCCAACTCCTCGGGGCCGAGCAAGTCTGCGGCGCCACGCGCCAACAACCCGGCCCGAGCGAGGTCGCTTGGCGGCGCACCCACTGGGATTCGCATGAGACGGTCCATCCGCGCCGGTGCGTCGTCGGTGAACGCCTCCGCCTGAAGTAGTCGAACCGACGCGACACGTGGATCTTCGGGCGGCAACAACTCCAGGTACCGTTGTGCCGCTGTGTCGGCGGCTGTTGCGTCCCCAGCGTCCCGAGCGGCGCGAGCATTCAGCAGCAGCGCGCGCCCCGAGACGGGAGCCGTAGGGTACCGGGTCACGATCTCGGCTGTGATCTGCCGTGCCTCGTCCCAGCGCTCAGCCTGCATGGCCTCTTCCGCGCGGACGAAGAGTTGTGCCGCCCGCGCCTCCGCCCCTGCGGAGATGGGGCCCGCCTCAATGACCGGGTCGGCAGGACCCAGGTCGGGCGGCGGAGCACTCGGCTCCGGCGCGGCGAGCTGACAGGCGTCAAGAAGCAGCGCCACTACGACGTAGCGCCCGGACACGAGCCGCGTCCGGGCACTACGGCCGTATCCCGTCATCGCATGAGTGGGCGGTAAAGCCCTTCGGGGCCCATCCCTATTTCTCCTTTTCCCCTTCGGCCCCCTCGGCTTCAGCTTCAGGTGCTTCCTGTGATTGGACCTCCGCGGCGTCAACCGGGCGGGGCGACGATCCGGCTTCCGAGTCGGCGGCCTCATCCTCATCGGCAGACGGGTCTCGTACCTTCCGGCGCACCTCGCGCTCTTCCTCATCATCCGGACCGCCTTCGGCCTGGGCCTTGGCGGCCGCCTCAGCCGCCGCGGCAGCACGGGCGGCTTCGATCTCCTCCTGAGGCTTCCGGTCCGGCGTGTCCGTCACCTCCAGTACGATGCGGCGGTTCGCGGCGTCCGACTCGAGTACGCGCAGGCTGACGGCGTCATTCGGACCGTAGTACTCCTCGAGCTTCTCGGCGTCCTCGATGCCGGAGTGCGACACGGGGACACAGCCTTCGACGTCGTCGCCGAGGCTGACGACGACGCCCTTCTCCTGAACCCGAACCACGTGCCCCTCGAGCTCGACACCCGGGGCGAGCCTCTCGGAGATCTTCGGCCACGGGTCGTCGGTGAGCTGTTTCACGCCCAGCGAGATCCGCTTGTTTTCGGCGTCCACGTCCAGGACCAGTACGGCGATCTCCTGGCCCTTTTGCACGACTTCGGACGGGTGCTCGATCCGCTTGGTCCAGCTCATGTCGGAAACGTGAACGAGACCGTCGATCCCCGGCTCGATCTCTACGAAGGCACCGAACGAGGTCAGGTTCCGGACCGTACCGGCCAGCTTCATACCCGTCGGGTACTTCGCCGGCAGCGCGAGCCACGGATCTTCCTCGATCTGCTTTATGCCGAGCGAGATCTTCTCGTCGTTCGGATCGACCTTGAGCACTACGACCTCGATCTCTTCCGCGATCGAGACGACTTTCGACGGATGCCGGACATTGCGCGTCCACGACATCTCCGAGATGTGCACGAGCCCCTCCACGCCCTTCTCCAGCTCGATGAAAGCGCCGTAGTTGGTGATCGAAACGACCTTGCCGCGGACGCGCGAACCGACCGGGTACTTCTTATCTATGTCCGTCCACGGGTACGGTAGGAGTTGCTTGAGTCCGAGCGAGATGCGTTCGCGGTTCCAATCGATGTCGAGAACCTTGACGTCGATTGCGGCACCGATATCAACCATCTCGGACGGGTGCCCGACGCGGCCCCACGACATGTCGGTGATGTGGAGAAGGCCGTCGAGTCCGCCCAGGTCGATGAACGCACCGAAGTCCGTGATGTTCTTGACCTGGCCTTCGCGCACTTGCCCGACCAGAAGCTCCTTTACGAGGGTCTCGCGCTTGGTCTGGCGCTCGGCCTCGAGAATCACGCGGCGCGAAACGACGATGTTCCGCCGGCGCTTGTTGAGCTTGATGATCTTGAACTTGTAGACCTCGCCGATGAGGTCCTCGATGTTCGGGACCCGTCGCAGCGCGATCTGCGAACCCGGCAGGAAGGCGTCGACGCCCATGAGGTCGACGGTCACGCCACCCTTGATCTTGCGGACCAGCGTGCCCTTGACCGGGCGGTCCGCATCGTGGGCTTCGCGGATCTTCTCCCAGACTCGGAGGAAGTCGGCCTTCTTCTTGGAAAGCACCACGACTCCGTCGTCGTCCTCGAGGCTCTCGAGCAGCACCTCGACCTCAGAACCGACCTCGGGCGCGTCCTTGAACTCGTCGAGCGCTACGGAGCCCTCGCTCTTGAAGCCGAACTCGAGAATGACCGCGGTATCGGTGAGACTGAGGACCCGCGCTTTGACGATCTCGCCTTCGCGAAACTCCTGGAAGTCGGAGCTGAACTGCGACAGAAGCGATTCGAACTCTTCCTTCGAGGTCGACAGCGGCTCTTCGCCGAACGGATCGTAACTGAGCTCGGGAGAGATGCCGTCGGGCACGTCGGCGACTGCGACGACGGCGGCGGCGGCCACCGCCTGCTCGGCGGCCTCTGCGGAGGCGATCTCTTCCGCGGAGAGGGTCGTCACTTCACCAGTGAGGGCGTCGACGATGATCTCCTCGCCTTCGGGGAGATCGATCTCTTCGGGGTTGGGGTTCTCGGAATCGGTCATGATCATCTACTCGCTTCTCGCACAGAGTGTGCGAGTCACTTGCCGGTGTTCGGGGGACGAACCCGGGTTGAGATGGATAGAGAGTCGGGACGAAAACCTAGGGAGGGCCTAGGAAAGCGTCAACCGACGAACCCGCGCGACCACGGCATCGACCTGGTCCTGGAAGTCGAGCCCCGTGGTATCGATCTCGTGGGCGTCGGGAGCTTTCCGGAGGGGTGAGATGTCTCGCTCCGAGTCGTGACGGTCCCGCTCGGCGATCGTCTCGATCTGGAGGGCGAGCTCGGATTCGTCGCTCTCGGGGCCTCCCTGCTGCAACAGCCGCCGACGCGCGCGCTCCTCCACGTCCGCGACCAAGTACACCTTAACCTCCGCGTACGGAAACACGACGGTCCCCATGTCGCGGCCGTCTGCGACCAACCGCCCTCTCAAGCCGGCGCGTCGCTGGAGATCGAGCAGACTGCGACGCACCGCCGGGAGATGAGCCAAGTGGGAGACGTGATCCGTGACCTCCTGGGTCCTCAACTCCGCGTCGACCTGAGCGCCGCCTACCCAAACCGCGAAGCCCTCGTCCGTCGGACGCATGTCGACGTCTAGAGCCAGGAGGAATTCTTCCGAGATCCCGGGCCACCGGTCGGCGTCGATTCCCGCCTGTAGCAGCGCGAGCGTGAGCGCGCGGTAGAGCGCACCCGAATCCAAATGGCGGTACCCGAGCACCCGGGCGACCGCCTTTGACGTACTCGACTTTCCGGAGCCTGCCGGACCGTCGAGCGTGACGACTGGCCCCTCTGATGCTGCGCGTAGCGTACCAGCGGTCATGCTGCGGCTCCCGCACCAAGGTCGCGCAACAGTTCCCAGAAGTCCGGGAAGCTCACGCCAGAGGCCTGGGGGTCGTCGACTTCGATGTGGTTGCCGGGCGCGGCACCCAAGACGCCGAAGGCCATCGCGATGCGGTGATCGCCGAAGGCTCGAACCCTGCCTTCCAGGGGCTGCTCGGAGCCGAGCACCGTGAGGCCGTCCTCGTGCTCATCGACGTCCACCCCGAGAGCGCGAAGATTCCGAACCACTGCATCGATTCGATCGCTCTCCTTCGAGCGCAGCTCATGAGCGCCGCGAATGCTGGTCTCACCGTGGGCGCGGGATCCGAGGATGGCGACCAGCGGCAGCTCGTCGATCATGCGAGGTACCTCGGCGGTGCCGACCTGCGTTCCCGTCAGCGACGACACCCTGGCCGAGACAGTCCCGCTCGCTTCACGGTTCTCGTCGTCGCCGTCCGTCTCGATCGTGATCTCTGCGCCCATGCGCTGAAGCACGTCCAGGAATGCTGTGCGCGTGGGATTCAGGCCCACGCCGACGATCTCGATCGAACCGGCGGTACCCCCGAGCGCGGTGAGCGCCAACAGGAACGCCGCCGAACTGATGTCCCCGGGCACGCGAAAGTCGAGCTCGGAGATTCGACTGGGCGGATCCCGAAGCTCGACTCGCCATCCCTCTGCGACTGCGTGGCTCTGGGTCGATACACCCACCTGATGGAAGAGCCTCTCCGTATGGTCCCGCGACCTCTCGGGCTCAGTGATGAGGGCGAACGCGCCCCCGGTGAGTCCTGCCAACAAGATCGAAGACTTCACCTGCGCGCTCGCGACCGGTGTCGACCAATCGATCCCCTCGAGAGGTCGCTTGCCGCGCAGGTGGACGGGAAGCCGCCCTGCTTCGACCACGAAGTCGAAGCCTGCGCCCATGGCGCTCAGCGGCTCCGTTACCCGGAGCATGGGACGGGAGCGCAGGGATTCATCGCCTGTCATGGTTGCTTCGACCCCGCTGCCCGACAGGACGCCCAGGAGCAGTCTGGCGCCTGTGCCGCTGTTACCGAGGTCGAGCTCCGATCCCGGACTCCGCAGACCCTCGAGGCCGACGCCCTGTACCGTGATCTCGCTCCGGTCCGAGGGGATCTGGGGGATCCCGGCGCCGAGCGCGCGCAGCGCGTTCGCGGTCGATTCAGCATCTCCTCCCCACAAGAGCCCGCTGATCCGGCTCTCTCCCTCCGCCAGAGCGGACAGTATCAGAGCGCGTTGCGTGAGCGACTTGTCTCCCGGGACGTGGACTCTCAAGCGCCCCTCCAGATTCGCGTCTTCTCCATCAGGGACACGATGGCCTCGACGTCCCCGCCCTCGAGGTCGTCCGCCATGCTCCGAAAGCTCCCGGCCATCGTTCGAAGGGCTCGTATGAGATCCGGGTGGGCGCCTTCGAGCAACCCTGCCCACATCTCGGGGTTGCTGGCGGCGAGCCGTGTCATGTCGCGCCCGCCAGGCCCGAGGTCGTCAGGGTTGATACCCGCATTGTCGAGCGCGGCGGCGAGGCTGTTCGCGGTCAGCTGAGGCAGGTGGCTAACCAGCGACATGAGGCGATCGTGGATTGCTGCCGAAGTCCGCACGGGCTTCGCGCCCAAGGAACGCCACAGCGCCTCTACCTTCTCGGTGTGAGCGCTGGCCTTGGGCTCCGCGACGATCCAGACGAGCACGCCGTCGAAGAGGTCCGGCCGGGAAGCGAGAAAACCCGACGCCTCGCTCCCGGCCATGGGGTGTGCGCCCACGAATCGACTGCCCACGCCGGCCTCCGCCGCTGCGAGCGCAACCGGCGTCTTCAGTCCCGAGACGTCCATGATCGTCGCGTCCCGGCGGAGCGGATCGGCCGCGATGTCCGAGATCAAGCGACACGCGGCTTGCAGCGGGGTCGCAAGCACCACCAGATCGGTGTCCTGCAGGGCTTCCTTCAAGTTTTTCGGTGCGGCCATCACTGCCCCGGCGTACAGCGCGGCACGGCGCTCGTCCGCGTCGCGGGACCACCCTCGCACCTCTGGAGCTGCGGCTGTCCCGGTGAGCGCCCGGGCGAACGACCCACCCATGACGCCCAGACCGATCACCGCGATCCGCTGAAACGGGGCTGCCTCAGACACCTTCGGCCTCGCCGCGGTGGGACACTTCGAACGAGAGACCGTCGTACGCCACCTTCGAGGCTTGGAAGACGGACCGAGCCTCGTCTCGCAGCGGTGTGGGGTCTTCCGAGTACCGAGCCGAGAGGTGTGTGAGGAAGAGCCGGAGCACGCCTGCCTCTCTAGCTACGCCCGCCGCACCCGCCGCTGTGCTGTGATGCGTCTCGCGCGCGCGTTCCCGCTCCTCTTCGCCGAACGTCGCCTCGTGGATGAGCACGTCGGCTCCTTTCGCGCACTGGATGGTGCTGTCCGCGGGACGGGTATCCCCCGTGTAGACGACAGTGCGTCCCGGGCGCGGTTTCCCGACCAGCTCGGCGGCGCGGATCACGCGACCGTTCACCTCGACATCCTCGCCCCGATGGAGCTGCCCGAAGAGCGGTCCTTCGGGCACCCCCAGCTCGTGGACTCGGTCCACATCGAAGCGACCGAGCCGGTCTTTTTCGACGAGCGCCCACCCCACAGCCGAATTGCCGTGCTCGACCGGGAAGGCTTCGATGCGGTATTCGCCACCCTCGAAGCCCTCGCCTGGCTGTGCCTCGATGACGTCGACCGGGAACGGGATGCGGTCCACGCCGAGGTTTACGGTCTTGCGAAGCCAGTTGCTCGACCCCCCCGGTCCATAGAGTGCGATGCCCTCGGTGCGTCCCTGCAAGGCCAGCGTGCGGAGCAGGCCCGTAACGCCGAGGAAGTGATCCGCGTGCAGATGCGTCACGAAGATCGCCTGCACCGCGAAGCCTGTTCCGTACCGCATCATCTGGCGCTGCGTGCCCTCACCACAATCGAAGAGGAACTGGTCCCCCTCCCTCTGGATCGCGATCGCGCTGACATTGCGACCAACCGTGGGCCGCGCGGCCGCTGTACCCAGGAAGGTGATGCGAATCATGAGCCTGGAGGAACACTTGTGAAGAAGGCCAGCGTGCCCCACACCGAGCTACCAGAGGCGGAACTGGAATCGGAGCGTGCGCCCTGGTTGGGGGAGCCCGCACTGGTCGTAGACCGTAGCGTCGGTGGCGTTCCGCAGGGAAGCGGAAGCGTCGATGCGCGAAAGCTGCCCAGCCCGGCGCAGCCGGAAGATCTTTCGGAGCGAGAAGTCTGCGGAGGCGTTCGCACCCAGCGGTTGCAGGCCTCCGACCTCGGGGTTTTCACAGCTCTGACCGCCCACGAAACGGAAGCTACCTGAGGCCCGAAATCCGGCGCCGAGTGGCGTTTCGACACCGAGTTTGCCGGTGATCGCGGGCTCGTACTCCAGCTCGACTTCGCTGCCGTCGGCCTCCATGCCTTTCACGTCCTGGAGCGTGAGATCGCTCGAGACCGTCGCCACGCCGAGGGTTCCGATCGCGAGCAGCTCGATACCCGTGCTTCGCACTTGGTCCCGGTTGATGCGCCGGAAGCGACGCACGCCGTCGTCGCCGGTCACCGAGGTGCGGACGATCCCGTTGTTGAGCCGCTGGTAGAAGCCGACCACCTGGAACTCGATATCCCCCGTTCTCTGGAGCGTGAAGCCGCCCTCGACACCCACGAGTGTCTCGGGCGCGAGGTCCGGGTTCGGCTCGAAACGTCCCAGCGCCCCCGAATACAACTCGCGCAACGACGGGAAGCGTGCGCGCCGACTCAGACCACCGTGCCAGAGCAGGCCCTCGCTCACGAGTGAGCTCATACCGAGGCGGAAGCCGTACTCGGTCAGCCGCTCCAGAGGCGGCTTGTCGCCGCTCTCGGGCGTGTCGCTGCCATCGACGACGGTCCCCAGCGAAAGACGGGTGCGGCCCGAGTCGCCGAGCCTCCACTCGGACTCCGCTGCGAGCGACCACAAGCGTTGTCGAAAGCTGTTCGCCCCGCCAGGGGTCAGGATCTCATCGTGAGAGACGTCCGCGTAGGTAGCCGCAGCCCGAATATCTCCATGCTCGCCCGCGGTGTGATCGCCTTCGAGTCGGACGGTCACGGTGCGGTCGTCGGCGTCCTCACCCCCCACGACCCGCGCGAATAATTCGCTGTCGTACTGGTCGATGCGGGTCGATCCCAGGTCGAGTCCGACGCTTGCTTCCAGGTCTCCCCGACCTCCTCTGCCGGTCTCACGCATGCCCGTCCCGATCGAGAACGCCGTGAAGAGCCGGGTCTGCTCCGGGTACCGCCAGAGACGCGGGTCGTCCTGATGCGCCTCCGGTTGCACGCCGCGCTCGACGTCGAGCGCCGACGTGACCAAGGACGCCCATGCTCCTCCGTCCGCGCGATAGCGAGCCGCGAAGAAACCGTCGATCCGCCGGGAGTCGCTGTTGAGGCGCAGGTTCTCTGCATCGGCCAGAAATTGCGGCCGGAGGCTTGGATCACCCAGGGCTCCGTCGGGAACCGTGACGCCCGGACGGTCCTCGAAGCCGGCACCGGCGCGGACCAGCCACTGGCTGAAGTCGCGTTCGATAAGACGGGCAGCGTTCACAGAAACGTTTGTTCCGCCCGTCTCGTCGAGCGCCATGCCGAGCGCGAGCAGGTGCACACTATCGGGTCGGCCCGGCACACGCGCGACGTCGACCTCGATGATACCACCGAGCGTGTTGGGGCCGTACAGCACCGAGGACAAGCCACGGATGAGACGCACCCCCTGTGCAGCCGTGAGCGGGATGATCGACATGTCGGTGCGGTGGTCCCACCCGATGGTGAGCGGCACTCCATCCAGAAAGACGCCGATCTGTCGCTCATCTGAGCCGCGGATGGCGGGCTGCGCTTCGCCACGGCTGTTCCGCCTGACCACCACCAGCGGCATCGCGCGTATGACGTCCTCCATCGAAGGGGCTGGAGTCGAGCCAAGCGAATCGATGCGCGCGACCACCGCGCTGGAACTGCCGGTGGTCAGTGCGGGTCGCGCCACGCTCACCGTGAGGCCGCGCACATCGTACTGACGTGCCACCCGGGTCGAGTCGACGCGCACAGTGTCGAGAGCTTGGGCGGTCAGCGCCGCCGGAACGGCTATAGACAGAAGAGGGAGAATCGGACGGACGAGTCGCCGCATGAAGGTCCCGTAGTTGGTTGTCGTTGCGGGTCGCCCTCATCTAGGACGTAACCCCCCGATTGTTCCGGCAGGCTCACGTCGTTCCAGCCGCATGACGGGACACGGAAAGTAATGCGTTCGTTGAGCTTCGGGGTCGCCTGGCGTGTTGCACAGCGAGGCGGCGGACGGGTACCCGGCAGCGCGGTGACGAGGTCTATGACGAGGTCTATGTGGAGACCTGGTTGCGGCCCCTGTCCTTGGCCCGATAGAGCGCCTCGTCGGCTCTCTTCAGGATCTGCTCCGGGGAAAGCTCCGGGTCAGTCGAGTCCGAGACGCCGATGCTCACCGTGACGGAGAGCCGGCGGGACGTCGGCACAGGCGGGGTCTCTTTCGCAAGCGACGGTCTTTCCTTGGGGCGGTACCACCTGCGCAGAGAAAAGGACGCATGCTCGATGGCGACCCGCACAGCGTTCAAGTGCACGATAGCTTCGTCGCGAACCTTCCCCGGGAAGAGAAGCGTGAATTCCTCCCCGCCATACCGGTACGCTTTGCCGCCTCCGAGCATGTCCCCCAGTTCACCAGCGACGAGCTTGAGGACCTGGTCGCCCACGTCGTGGCCATGCTTGTCGTTGAACTGCTTGAAGTGGTCCACGTCGACCATCGCGACGGTGTAGGTGGCGCCGAGCTTATCGAGGTCCCGCATGAATGCACGGCGCGCTGGGAGTCCGGTGAGATCGTCCCGATACGCCATGGCGTAGGTCGTCTGCAGCACCGTGACCGCCAGGGTGACTCCGGCAGTCATGAGCAACAGCGAGTCCGTCACCGACGACGTGCTGGGGTGGATCGCCAGAAGCACGGTGAACTGGCACCAGAGCAGAGATCGCTCCACCGCCCCTCCCCACCGGTACACGCCGTATGCGGCGGCGGCGAGGGACACCAGCGCAAAGAATGCCACCGACTGCGGGAGGCCCGTCCACCCGGTCGTCCAGGCCGGGATTAGCTCCATGCCCAAGAACGCCTCGACGTTCACCGAGTCGTAGAACCACAGCGCGGGAATACCGGCCACCGCCATGCTGACGGCGATCTGGCCAGCTCCTGTGCCGGACGCCACACCCCGATCCCGCATCAACGCGAGCACACCGATGAGAACGAGCACCACGGTCCCGAGAGCGCTCAAGATGTCGGTCTCGGGAGCGCCGCTGGTGACGGGGATCGAGAGCACCGAGACCGAGCATGACCACGAAGAGGCGACTCCGGTGGAAGCCTCCGGCGAGCGCGAGTCCTAGGCCGTACACGACCCAGCGATACCGTCCGGTGATCTCCAAGACGAGCTCTTCGCTGCCGAACACGAGGAGCGCCCAGGCGAGAAAGAGCACTGCTGCCCCGGGCATCAGCCAGGGCAGTACCATGCTCAGGTGTGGAGCCCGGCGATGAGCACGCCGCTCGTGCCGGATCAGTCCCGCGTCAGGTGTCATCGCTGGGACACGATCGAGATATGCACCGGAAAGGTCCACTGGAAGCGAGAGCGCACGTCCGAGGCTGCCCACCCCTCAGGGTTGCCGGGCCATACGCTCACCGTGCGGGAAATGCCGGTCGAGATCTGGTGTCGGTCTAGGATGCTCTCGTAGCAGCTGGACCATACGACGTCGTTGGTCACCCAGCGAGGGTGACGTCCGAGTACCAACGACATGCGAGACTCCGAGCGTGTTTCTGACAGGGGGCGCGGGCGGCGCGGTGACGGAGGCAAGGTAGACGTGACGACGACATGACGCATGATCATCGGATGCCTACGGGCGGGACCCTAGCCTCATTGGCGGCCGCCGCCGGCTGTGCGCGGCGTGGCCGGGAGTGTTGCTGCAGGACGCACTGACACTGGACGCCATGGTCTCCGTGGCGGTCGTGCTGGCCTCCTCAGCTGGCATGGCCGGCCTCGCGCACGTCGGGATCGGTATCGCCGGCCGTGGAGGTCGACGCGGAGCAAGTGATGGTCCATCGGCGGCACGGCCCCATCCGCGGGCGCCTGGTCCGCGTTGCTGGGGTTCTGCGCGCCGGGATTAAGGGACTCCCCGGAACCCTCCCCACCCCCCGGGTGTCCGAGCTTCCGATCCGGCCCCATATTTAGGCGTTGCCCGGAACCCGGACGGAGACCCTCCATGATTATCCGGACTCGCAAGCCCAGTGACATCCGCTCTTCGGAAATCACGCCCGAAGACGTCTATGTGAACCGGCGTCGCTTCATACGGAACGCGGCTCTCGGCGTGACAGCGTTGGGGCTCGCTCCCAGGGCGTTAGGTGCGATCGACCGCGGCCCGCGCCAGCAGATCCCGGCGCGCTTCCAGAACATGAAGTCCGAGCTCGACGAGGATTTGAATCCGTACTCGCACGTGACGACGTACAACAACTTCTACGAGTTCGGCGCCCAGAAAGAAGATCCGAGCAGAAACGCGGGCGACTTCCAGCCAATGCCGTGGACGGTCCGCGTCGAGGGGCACGTCAACAAGCCGGGCGACTATCAACTCGAGGACTTCATCGGTCCGAGCAATATGGAGGACCGGGTCTACCGCATGCGCTGCGTGGAGGCGTGGTCGATCGTCGTCCCGTGGCGCGGGTTTCCGCTCTACGACGTGATCAACCGAGTGGGGCCGACCGGCGACGCCAAGTTCGTCGAGTTCAAGACGGTCCTGCGCCCAGAGGAGATGCCGGGCCAGCGCAGGGGCGTCCTGGATTGGCCCTATGTCGAGGGTCTACGTTTGGACGAGGCGATGAACCCGCTCACGCTCATGACGACCGGCGTGTATGGCATGGATCTGCCGAACCAGAACGGCGCGCCGCTCCGGCTCATCACGCCGTGGAAGTACGGCTTCAAGGGCATCAAGTCGATCGTGAGCATGAATTTCGTCGAGGAGATGCCACGCAACACGTGGTGGGTGCAGAACCGTCGCGAGTACGGCTTCTTCGCCAACGTGAACCCGGAAGTCGATCACCCGCGCTGGACTCAGGCGCACGAGCGGCGTCTCGGCAAGCTCCGCAGGCGCGGGACGCTGATGTTCAACGGGTACGCCGACCAGGTCCAGTCGATGTACGAAGGCATGGATCTCACCCGTTGGTACTAAGGCGGCACTAGCGCGCCGACCGGTTTATGGATGAGAAGAGGGCGATCTTCCGCCTGAAGGTCGTTCTCTGGCTCAGTGCGTTGGCACCGGTCGCCTGGCTCGGCGCAGCCTTCTTCCTCGACATGCTCGACGCAGAAGGGATCGAGACGCTGACGCTCGGCGCCAACCCGATCGAGAAGCTCACTCACGTCACCGGCATGACGACGCTCACGTTGCTGCTGATCACGCTGTCGGTCACGCCGATCCGCAGACTCACCGGCTGGAACCGGGTCATCAAGCTGCGCCGGCCGCTCGGCCTCTTCGCCTTTTTCTACGCCTTTTTACACTTCAGCATCTGGGTTGGGCTCGACCGGACGCTCGTATGGAGCTGGATGGTGGAGGACGTCATGGAGCGTCCCTACATCACTGTCGGCTTCACGGGCTTCGTCATCCTGATCCCGCTCGCGCTCACGTCGACCACGGGGTGGATACGCCGGCTCGGCAAGCGCTGGACCGTGCTGCACCGAGGGATCTACGTGACGGCCACCCTCGGCGTGATCCACTTCTATTGGCTGGTGAAGGCCGACGTGCGGCTGCCGCTGCTGCTCGCCGCATGCCTCGTGGTCCTGCTCGCGTACCGCGTCGTGTTCAGCTTAAAGCGGCGAAGGCTGTCACCTAGAAGGGACATGCGACCAGCTAATCCCTAGGTTTCAAGCGGACTCCGGTCGGGCACGGAACGTGCCCCTGTTCTCCTCCACATAACGTGATCCACGGGCGAGCCCCGGAGTGGAGATGTGGGGATGAAGAAGATTGTGATGGGTGTGGCGGTTCTGGCACTCTCTGCGTGCATGCACACGAATTCCGTGCGTCTGGATCCCAGCGCATCCTACGCACCGGTCAATCCGCACGACGTCGTCATCTACCTGGAGGAGCGCGACGTCCCGTACGAGTACGAGCCCATCGCTCTGGTACACGCGAGGGGCGACGACGACTGGACGGACGAGGCCGACATGATCGAGGCGATGCGTGAGGAGGCCGCGATGCTCGGGGCGCACGGAATCATCATCGAGTGGATCGAGGAGCCGCGCGCCTGGGAGCACGCCATCGACCACCTCAGCGACGTCGACATCGCGGACCGGCGCGGGAAGGTCGTCGCGATTCGCGCCGTGGGGCGCTAGTGGCTGCCGTCGTGATCTCACCGAACAGCACAGCGACTCGGTCCATGCGCTCGTGGCGAGCGTCGGACGCCAGCTCACTCTTCCCCATCACCCCTCTCATCTTCGATTATGACAATGCGTTACGTAATAATATATGAGGGGGTTTCGACGCCCTCTCACGGGCCGCGAGAGCGCCACACGGGCGTCGCCAGGGCATCGAGCTAGGGTCTGCGGCCCCATGGGGCTCAGCCGCCGACCGACGTGGCTCAGGGGGCAAGGACCCCAAGCTGCCGGACCCGACCAACTGCGCGAGCCCAAACCCGTCCATGCCTAAATGGGACACGTTGTCCACAATCGGAGGCCGACACGCGATCGAGACGTCCGCCCGCTCTTAGTGGCTCAACGAATACAGAACCACGTTGATGCCGAGCGCGTACGCCTCGGGCGAGAACCTGAGAAAGTAGTCGTAGTCCTCGCCTTCGCGCTCCCACCCATCGGCGATGTCGGTATTGTGCGTCATCATGACGAGCGGGCGGCCCTCCTCATCGAAGATCGCCCTCAGGTGGGGCGTCGCACTCTCGCGCCCACGCTCTGAAGTGCCGCGCCCGCCGCTTCGACGCCACCACTGGATAGACGGAATCTGCGGGATCTCCTCGAGCACGTAGAGCGCATGCATGAGCATGTGCTCGGGGGTGATGTCGACGATCGCATGGTCCGGCAGCACCCGGCCGATCTCGTTCACCCATTGCCGCCAAGCCCTGTCGCCCCAGAAATCGTCGACCCAAATGAAGCCGCCCTTCAACAAGTAGTCGCGTAGCCGTACGACTTCGAGCTCGCTGAACCCCACCGTGCCCACGTCGGACATGAATACGAAAGGGCACTCGTACAGCTCCTCCTGAGTGGCGCGCACCACCGCGTTGCCGGGCTGTCCGTCGCCCCAGCGCGCCGGCTTGGCGGTCGTGAGCTCCTCGAATCGAGTTACGAAGTTGTAGTCCGATCCGGGGTAGTCCGTATTCCAGCCGTAGCCGCCCTGCTCGCCGCGCACACTCTGATACAGAAGCCTGCAGAAGGTGAATCCACGGTCGCGGATTCCGTTGGAGGCGGTGGGCAGGCCTTCCCGAAAGGGGTTCGGCATCCACCCGGTGCCCCACCGTCTCTGTTGGTACTGGAAGGCCGAGAGCACAAGTACGATCGCGAGCGGCGCCAGGTAGCGCGCGCGGCGCAGGTCCTTGCTGCTCCACCGATTCATCATTCGTCCAGTACATGCTCCAGGAAGCGCGGCATGAGCGACTCGGCTTCTGGCGTCTCCGGTGTCCTGTCCCGGAACTCTTCGAGGGTCGAGGCGCCCGTCAGAGCAAGGTAGGCGGGGTAACGCGCGACCCGCGCAATGAGTCCGGCCCGATCGAGCTCAGGGTGGAACTGCGTTGCGTAGATCGGCTTGTCACAAAAGCAAAACGCCTCGTTCTCGATGGTCTCGCTCGAGGCGAGCAAGACCGCGTCGTCGGGCAGCGCGGTCACTATGTCCTCGTGACCGATCTGCACGGGAAACCGTGAACCGAGGGGTCCGAACACCGGATCGCGCTCTCCTGCAGACGTGAGTTCCAACCATACCGTACCCACCTCGGCTCGCTCACGGTCCGTGATCACTTCTCCGCCCAGGGCGCGGGTGAATGCCTGGAAGCCCCAACAGGAGGCAAACGTGGGCTTCGCCGACTCATGCAGGCCGACCATCGTGTCGAGGGCGGCTGGCAGCCACGAACCCCCTCTCACCACGGAGTAGTCGCCGCTTCCTCCGATCAGCACGATATCCACCGAGTCGAGCAGTGCCGGAGCCGGCGCCCCCGAGAGGAGATCGAAGACCTGGAGCCGTCCGTTCTCGGTGCCGAGCGCGCGCGCGAAGCACGAGACCTCGTGCTCGCGGATCGGGTCCCCGGCATTTCGCACCTGGAGGAGGAGAAATCGAGGATGTTCGCCCAAGGATGGCCGCCTGGGTGGGATGGATCGGAAGACGGAAACTACCCGATTCGACCGGATCGTGCGCTCGCCAGGCGGATCCTGTCGAACGAGGGGCCCACGGCTCAGCCGACCTGGTGGCTCGACCCGCGGCCGCTAGCCCGCCCTCTGCTCCTCGTCCTCCTCGGCCTCGTTCCTGAGGGCTTCGAGGAACCGGCCGCTCGTTTTGCGCTCGTCTTTCAGCGCCCGGATGAGTGCCTCAGCTTCCTTCACCTCGTAGCTCAGATCACCCGCCTTCTCGATCGCGACGTCCACCATAGCCTTTTCGCTGCGCAGCGTCCGGAGCCCGGATCGTAGGTCCGTGACCAAGGCCTCCATGCGCGCCATACGCTGCTCCGCATCCTCGATCTCGGCACGTCTCCGGTCGACCGCCTCCGCGAGCTCGTCCACGTGCTCGGCGCGTTGCAGGATCTCGTCGAGCGCCGCCTTCGTGGCCTCCACCTTCTGCTTGGCTTGGCTGATCGAGCGTACCTGCTTGAGGGTGTGATCTGTCCTCTCGAAGATCACAGCTAGCTCTTCGCGGACGGCATCGACGCTCTGTTGGCGCTCGTCGAGCGCGTGAATCGATGTTTCCAGACTCTTCTCGGCCTGCTCGAGCGCTACCAGCTTCTCCTCGAACAGGGTGATGCGCTTCTCGGTAAAGCGCAGGCCGCCCACGCGAGCCTCCACGCGCTCCGCGAGATCGGTCGTCGTGGCGATCTGCTCGGTCGCGGCAGCAATCCCGATCGTGATCTCCCGACCCTGACCCTCCAGTTTCCGGATCGAACTCGATACCCTGGATCGCAGCTTCGACGCCTTTTCGAGTCCGGCCGCAACCTGAGCGACGGCCGCCTCTCGTTCCTCGAGCTCTCCCTTGAGGGTTTCCAAGCGATCTGCGAGCGCCTCGATTTCTGCGCTACGTAGCTCCGCGGACCCCATAACAAGTGAAAGTTCGGCACTGCGCTCCTGGATCTCGGTCAGTCGCACACCCACCTTGGCGATCGTCGCCTCCAGCTCCTGGGCGTCCGCCGACCGCTTGGCGACCTTTTCGAACTGAATGTCCGCGTCGGTCAGCCGAGCGCTCAGCCCCCATGGTCCGTTTCTCGAGCCGGTCGATCTCCTCCTTGCGCTCCCTGGAGAATCTCGACGCTCGCGTCGAGCTCCTTCCTGACCGCACGAATGTCGTCCACACGGGTCTCGACGCTACGCACGAACGACTCGCGACGCTCGAGGGTCTGAGCCATGGCATTCACGCGTTCGAGCGCGGCTTCCGTCGTGGCAACTCGATCGCTCATCGAGTCCAGGTCACCCATCCGTGTGCGCAAGCTTTCCATCCGCGAGTCCGTCTCCGTGAGCCACTTCCCCACGTCCGTGCGAGCGCCATGGCTCCGCGCGAGCTCCTGGTGGGTCGACGTGAGCCGGTCACGACTGTCGGCCACTTCGTCGCCGATCGCCTGGAGTGCTTCGATCTCAGCCGACAGCTCGCTCAGCGACGGCCTAACTGCCTCGATCTCGTCGAGGCGCCCACGAATCGAATCGGCGTCGTTCTCGGCCCGATCCAAGATCGCACGGACTGAGTGGACTCGCTCGACCTGACCCTCTACTCGACCGATGTCGGTCGCCAGCGACGTCAGGCGGGCCGCCAAATCGTCCGCACGTCCTGTGGCTTCAGCCACGGACCGGTTGGAGTGCTCCAGCTCGCTCTGCCGCCGTTCCATGTCCGCCAGGCTCGTGCGGATCGCCGCCGCCTGTTGGTTGATCGATTCGAGACCACCTCGCTCGAGCTCCAAGCGATCCAGCCCCGACCGTACCTCGGCTCTGAGGGACTTCAGGCGGTGCTCGAGCGACATCGCGTCCTTCATCGTCGTTTCCTTCTCGGTCCTCATTTCACTGAGTTGGGCCGCGGTCTCGGCCGACAGCTCCTGCAGTTTCTTAAGCGTCTTCTGAGTCTTGGAGATCTGTCCGGCGTCCTTTTGAACCTTCTTCAACCGGCCGTCGATTTCCCAAACGAGATCGTCGAGGCGAGCCGCTTGGGCCGCCGCTCGGTCGACCACTTCTCCCTGATTCTCGAGCGAGTAGAGCTTTTGGGTGACGTGGTCACCGAGGGCGTTGAGAGACTGAAGCTGCTGCTCGGCTCGCGCGGCGACCTCCTCCACCTTCGAAAGTTGGCCGAAAGTGCTCTGAAGCTTGGCAAGTCGACCCGTGGAGTTCTGGAGCTCCTGTGCGAGCTTGCTCGCGGAGTCATTCATGTCGGCGAAGCGCGAAACCGCGCCGTCTTGTGACTTCCGCAGCTCACCCTGGCGCTCGCTCACCTGTGCGATGCTCCGCACCAACCCTTCGACTTCGGCCTGAAGCGATGCCGTCGTGTTCTCCAACTCTCTTACGCTTCCCTTCTCCCCCGTGAGGGCATCGAGATTCAGCCGCAGCTCGCCCGCCTGTTTCTGCACGTCGCGAACCTGGTGGACCGAGGATTCGACGCGAGCCATCTCCACCTTCAGAGCCGCCACGTGCGACTGAGACTGGTCTTGCGAGCGCTCCACGTCCTCGGCCCGCACCCTTATCTCTTCGACGCGGTCACCTATTTCGGTCAGCCGCTCGATCCGTTGCTCCGCGGTGCCGATCCGCGCGGAGAGTTTCTTTTCACGCACGTCGAGGTCGGTGAGTCCCTGCGCATGCGACGCGGCACTGTGGGTGGCAGCGGAGGCCCGGGCGAGGAGAGATTCGAGCTCGCCCCTTTCCTGCCGCACCTCGTTCACGAGCTCACGCAGGGCGTCCGGCAGCTCCTCGAGCGTCGGGCGATGTGCCTTGTTGAACCAGTCGGGCATAGATACCTCCGAGATCAGTGCATTCAGGGGCTCCCATTCTTCATCACAACCGCCCTTTTCACAAGACCTTGGGAGCCATGATTGGCCTAGACGCGACGATTCCGTGTAACTCGCTGGCACAGCTCGTCTCCCCCGCATCTTAGCAGCTATGTCCGACCCGTCACCTGCTTCAACGCGGCCCTGGAGGGCCGCTAGCGCATCGAGCGCGAGCTAGGCGAGGGCGGAATGTCCACGGCCGACGACCTACGGTGACTCTGTGCGCTCAAATGCCGGGGGCGGGACTTGAACCCG
Organism: Longimicrobiales bacterium; assembly: GCA_965197725.1. Lineage (GTDB taxonomy): Bacteria > Gemmatimonadota > Gemmatimonadetes > Longimicrobiales > Gaopeijiaceae > UBA1138. The sequence goes on along the minus strand of CBDANQ010000012.1, from coordinate 8,036 downwards.
CAAGCCCTTTCAGGCGGGGGATTTTAAGTCCCCTGTGTTTACCCATTTCACCACCCCGGCGAACAAATTGTAGTACAAGAGTTTACGGGACGTGTTCTCGCTGTTCCTCGTGCGTCTGGGTGACACTCTCGGTGACAAACGGGTGTCGGGGAAGTCCCGTGGGCGTTCAGCAACCTACGCTCCCCTCGCCTGGCGCGGGAAGGGCACGACCCTGGGCTCGCGATACTCTACGACGGCACTCCGGTGCCTCACCTCAAGGAGATGGCCGTAGGTCTTCTCGATGAGCGAGAGCGACGAGTGGCCGAGCTCCCGCATCACCGTGTACGGGCTTACCGGATGTCCATGGTCCATCGTCTGGAGCCGCGTGGGGCGGGCTCGGGGGAGACGCCGGGTGAGACGGGACGCACGGCACTCTGGCGGGGCCGCCGCCTGCGGATCTGCCAAGCCCCCGGTGGGGCGAGCACAGGCGGCTCCGGAAAGCCGCGCTGGACCAGCTCGGAGCCGTCCGGGCATACGCATGCGCGCGACGGTGCAGGCGAGCCGTACTCCTCCGCTATTTCGGCGACGAGGCGTCGACATGCGGGGGATGCGACGTGTGCGGCGTTCCGTCGTCAGCCCAAGCCCGAAAAACCAAGCTCTAAACATATGGATGTTCCTGCTGCAGGGACGCTCCACATGCTCGGGCATTTGCTTGCCCCAATTGGAACAGCGGTGAATATTCGGCGTGACATCGCCTGGCAAAGAAGGTGAAACATTTGGTGAGAGGCGCGGGTGCCCCCGTCCCCCGGAGCGGATCGAATCGGGTTATGATGTTTGCCGGGGGCATTCAGTGTCCGGGTGTTTTGCGTGCTTGTCAGGTCCCTGAGCATTCTGGACGGAGGCTGGTGACCGCTACATGAAGGTCGAGCCAAAGGTACTCATCGCGAAGCTCAACCCGGTCTGTCGAAAGGCGTTCGAGCACGCAGCGCAGCTGTGCGTCAGCCACACCAATTACGACGTCGACGTCGAGCACCTCTTCCGCGCTCTTCTGGACCTGCAGGAGACCGACCTCCACGTGGTGCTTCGTCACTTTGAGGTGGAGGAGTCGAAGCTGGAGGCGGAGCTCACCAAGAGCATCGACGGCTTCAAGCGGGGAAACACGCGAACTCCGGCCTTTTCACCCAATATTCCTCGTCTCCTCGAGCTGGCTTGGAGTGTCTCCTCTCTGTACTTCCGGTCGGACCAGATACGCTCCGCGGCGCTGCTGCTGGCGGCTCTTTCCGATCCTGCGATCCGCGGAACCGTCCAGGAGTCCGCACCTACGCTCCTCACAATCCCTCGCGAATCCCTGGAGGAGAGTGCAAGCGAGCTTGTGCGGTACTCCGCCGAGTCCGGTCCGACCGCCTCTCCCCCCCCCGTGGACGCGCCGGCGAGCACCCCCCCCCGCCGATTCCGCGGCACAGAGGCCGGTGGTATCCGGTTCCGTGGACCCCGACAGCGCCCTCGAGCGCTTCACGGTCGACTTGACCGGGTTGGCCGGGGCCGGCGGGATCGACCCGATCCGAGGGCGCGACGCGGAAATCCGGCAGATCGTGGACATCCTTATGCGGCGACGGCAAAACAATCCCATCCTCACGGGTGAGCCTGGCGTCGGGAAAACCGCCATCGTCGAAGGGTTCGCCATGCGCATTGCGGCCGGAGACGTCCCCGAGCCGTTGAAGAACGCGTCGGTCAGGGCTCTGGACCTGGGACTCCTGCAGGCCGGAGCCGGTGCCGGTGGCGGAGCGGATTCGGGAGCGCACAGGCTGCACGGTTGTGGCGGTGGAGCGGGACGGCCAGGTCGCCATGGACTTCCCGGCTTCGCTCCGGCTCTCACCCGACGACGCGCTCTACATTTGTGGGACCACGGACGCGGTCGCACGCTACAATGAGGAGTTCCCGACATTCCCGACCGGCCTCCTCCCCTGACTGCCGCCCTCGCCCTGCGGCTAGTGGTAGAGGGCGCTGAATTGCTCCCGCTGCTCCGCGCTGCCCAGGGCGACAAGCGTCGAGCCCTCAACTAGCCGCTGGTCGGGCGGCAGATTCGTGACCAACTGCCCGTCCTTCTGGACGCCGATCACGTTCAGGCCGGTGCGCGCGCCGATCCCCGCGTCGGCGAGCGTCTTGTCGGCGAGCGACTGCGGGAGCGGCACGTAGAAGAGCTCAACGCCCTCGCCCAGCACGATGAGCTCCCGTCCCTGCACGATCGAGTACACCGTCTGCACCCCTAAGGACGAGTAGCTCAAGACGAAGTCGGCGCCGGCGCGCTGGATGGCCTCGACGTTCCGCTCGTGCGTGACCCGGGTGAGGATACGCGCGTTGGGATTGAGCCGCCGGCAGTACACCGTCAAGTAGACGTTCATCGCATCGTCGTGCGTCGTGAGCAGGATGCACGGTGTCTCGGCGATCCCCGCCGCGTCAAGTACGCGCCGGTCGGCGTCGTCGCCCAAAAAAACCGGTCGGGAATGCTCGCGATCTTCGGCTCCAGTTCCGGGTCGCGTTCCACCATATGCACGGGGATCTACCGCGTGCTCGGCGCCGAGGACATCCGCCACCGCCGGATCGCTTCCGATGAAGTGCTCCTGCGGCGCCTGCTCTCGCTCGACTACGTGATCGAGCACACCGGCTTGCCGTGGCTGCCCACCGAGCCGGAGAAGGTCGGCGCATTCGAGGAGCTCGGTGTCGAGCGCCGGCTCCTGCCCTCGCGGCTCTACCGGGGAGCCGCCGGGAGCACGCGGCGTTACTTCCCAGTCAAGCTGCCGGTCGCGCTCGAAGCCGAGCGCGCCGTGTTCGTCTACGTCGATCCCGGACACGATACCACGACGGCGCTCCACTCCTGGGCCCTGGTACATCGCGGCCTTTGGGAAGCGCTGCGGGAGCGCGGCCGATCCATCGAGGTCGTGGCCGTCGTCCGCACCGTGAGGGAGCTGCAGCGGGCCCTGACGATACTCGAGAGCTGGACCAAGACATCTACAGCATCCGGCCCCTCCGCCGCTCCGGAACCCGACAGTGCGGCTCGTCGCGAGATCGTCCGAATCGAGCAGGCCATCCGCGCCAAGGATGAGCGGGTGCTCAAAGAGTATGGCGACCTGCAGGCCTGCCTCAAGCGGATCGTCGAGCTGAAGGACCTCCACCGATCCTCGAGTCCAGGAACGATGATCCACGGCTTCGCGACATGGCGCTCGAGACGGCTCCCTGGAGGCGGATTTTGAACGCGGATCGGCGAGCGTCGGTGCTGATCGGCGAGTGCACATCAGACAACGGGGTGCATGTGCACCGAAACGCCATTTCCATGTGCGCGCCAGCGCTCCCGTATGTGGCTGCCTGTCTTACAGTTGCGGCACGGCCGCCGGAGCTGCGACGCCGCTCCGGAGCTTTCGGCCGAAGAAGGGAGCGACCCCCCAGGCCGAGGGCCTGCTACGGGCGCGGGGCCAGGCGTGCTTTCACACGCCGGCCCCCACCCCCCTGGGGGGTCGCTCCCGTCCAGAAATCCCTGCGGGAAGGCTGCCTAGCCGCTAGCCATGTGGCAGTGCCATGCGTCTTCTAATGCTGGTCGGATCGTGCATCTCGGCAACGATGCAAAGCTCCTCGGCATGCGGTTGGGCCACACGTGAGTCTGACCGTCGCGAGTGGCGGGCTAGCTGTCGTCCGGCGCTGACTACGGCAAGTACTGCTTCCACTGGTCCTTCACATACTCCCAGAATCCCTCCACGGGCCTGCCTCCGCATATCGGCGCAAGTTCCTGCCCGATGCGTGTAAGCAGAACAGTTCCAATGTCGAGCTCGTTGTCGGCGTCTTTGGGCATCTCCAATAGAAGAGCCCTGCCGTAGTAAAGAACACCGAGTTTCTTGGCCAACTTCTTTTGCAAGTAGCCAGCAAGGCTGTTGAACTGAATGAGGCCGATACTTTCTAGGTGACCGAGTGAACTAAAGTTGATTCTAGATCTGTTGTATATTTCGGCATGAGCATCGAACACAAGCGGTATAATATTCCCAATCTTCCAGCCAAATCCGCAGAGCTTGGTGAACAGATCAGCTTCGGACTTATCGAGATCCGAAAGGAAATTGACGGTCCTCTTGGAGTACGTCCCAGGAAGGTTCGCCTCGCCGGCTAGAACACGGGACCACAGCTCCTGCATCTCATTGTTGGATACGATCCGAGATTTGTCGAAGAAATTGACAAGCCAATCGTTTTCCATAGAATCAGGATTTGCCTCTGCATTCAACCTCGGCAACGCTTTAGCAGTAATGTCCTCTATGTTCTTCTGGCGTTGCGCTTCTTCCTCAACCCACCGATGCACGGCTCGCCGATGCAGGTCGGTTATCTCAATTTCAGAAGTCTTCTTCATCAACTCAGCCTTAGCTTCAGCCTTGGCGACTCGCTTGATCTGCCAGGGTGCCAAAAAACCTCCTACTGCCGCCGATATCTTCTCTATCAGGGTATTAGCAGGCTTTGACAGTTCGCCCAAGTTTACGAGAGAAATAGAAGTATCAGGAGGCATCATGAGCTCCTTATTGCAAATATCCTCGTTCATCTTTCCAGGGCGGCGCGGCGGCCACGTCAGAGCAGATTCAGCTGGCGGCCCGCCCGGTAACGGATTCCCGCAATCCTTCCAGCAGTCCCTCCAGCTTGGCCTGTCGGAAGCGCCGACGAGCGCGACTGCTTGGTCCGCTGGGTGAAGTGATGCTGGGCCTGCAGAGATTTCGAACCCTTGACGAGCTCGCCGCCGCCGGGTGGGATCCTGGGTGACCCCACCAACGGGTTTGAGTCCGTATCTCTGCCAACGCAAGGCTTAGGGGAAGCGTCATCGCGGTACGCTTCTCAACGCCTCCGCGCTCATCCACCTGTCGGGCTCGTCGGGAAGATCCATGAAGCGCACCTTCACCGTGAATATTCCACTTTCTACAACATAGACAATAGTGCCTTTAGGGAATCTCTTGCACAGGCCTTCCAAATACAAAACCCCAATCCTCGACGTATCTCCAGTTCTGTTCAAATAGGCGAATTCATCGACAAGCTCCTCATATGCCTCTCTCGTCACGCAGCCGGTCGCATCGTAGTCGAAGCGGCACTCTCCGCTTGAACAGTTCCACTCTTCACCGCCGCAATTCTCGAGTGCAAAAAGGCACACAAAAGTTGCCACAACGGAAAGCCGAGCCATTTGATGTCCCCGCAGAGATGGTTACGCCCCAACGCCGCCGGTGCCGGGCTGAAATCTAGAACTCCCATAACTCTATGTCGTAGACAAGCTCCTGGATCACGCTTTCGAGTTTGCGCCGAACAATCGGGTCCGCCTCATCCGCTTCTATAAACTCCAGCACTTCGATTTTGGCACGGTCCCGCCTCGCACGTTCTGCATGGTGGCGCGGCTCATACCCTTGCGGATCGTACAGCGATTGAATCACCGCATCAGCCTCAGCAATGCTGTTCGGCACGTTTGGCGTTGACATTACCTGCAAGACAGTGCGCTCAGCTTCAGCCGCGCCGATCTGCTGAATGCAAAGCCGGTAATAGGCGTTGTACATCAATGACCGCTTGTAGAACGATGGCTGGAATCTGACCACCTCGCGGATGCGGTCCCGCAAAGCGTTCCGTTCTACAGCCCTGCTAAGGTGAATTTGAAGCCGCATTTCTCCCGCTTCTAGAGGATCAAAGTCGATCCTGTTGCCCTGATGCTGTAAATAGAAATCGCACTCATCGACGACGTGGCGCATGACCTCTTCACCGAGACGACCGTTGTCCGGGTTCCCATCCAAGAGACTCTCAGTCTCTCTCTCGGCTGAGTTTTGGCATCCGGTCGCCCCGATCGCGGCGATGAGACACATGAATAACGCCGGTTTTATTCCTTTCATTGGGTTCTCTTCTGAATTTGAGTTCCTTTAAATTTCCCAGATCAGGACCTTACCGGATCAGTCTGCGCCGCCCGCAAGCCGGAACGCCAGCAGCTCCTGAAAGATCCCCGCGATCCTCTCCTTGATCCGATTGGCGAGACCGTCCCGCTCCTCAACCAGCGCCTGATTGTCCTTCTCCACCCGCTCGGACCTCTCCAATACCCCGCTGATCTGCGCCTTTTCCCCGGCGGCAGCTTCCCCCTGGCCCGCCCGCTCCAGGTCCCCGGCCCGATACGCCATCGGCCCAAGGTGAACATTCGGCTCCCGGCTCAACTTCGCCGCAAGCTCCAGGTTGCCGGATCGCTCCGCCTCATCCCGTCGCTCGGCCAGGCCCGCGCGTCGAAGCGCCTCATTCGCCGTCTGCTCCCACGCCTTGCGGGTCTTGTCCATCCAATCCCCCGCCGACCCCGCCCTCGATTTGCGTGCGCCCCCCTTCTCCGGCTCGCTCCGGTTGTAGCGCCGGAACCACTGCTCCCGGCTACGCTCGATGCCATCATTGACCCGCTCCGAGAACATCAGGTGCGCATGGGGGTTCTCCCCGTCTCCGCGATGGACCGCCAGTGTGTAGGGCAGCCGCTCCCCTTCGGTCAGCCGCTTCGCAAACCCGGAGGCCAGTGCCCGCCGCTGCCCCTCGCTCAGTTCCTTGGGAAGCGCGAACTGGACTTCCCGGTACAGCCGCCCGTTGGCCCGCTCGTACTCGTCCGCCGCCTCCCAATACGAGCGTGGGTTCTCCTCAGCCCACTCCGGCATATGGTCGTGCTCTTTGTGTTCCAGTTCCTCCCGGTCCTGCTCGTAGCGCCCCTCGCGCTCGATGTAATCGGCCTTGGCCGCCGCCGACTGCCCACCGGCGCGGGAACCGACGCTCACTGTTAGATGAAAAACCGCCACCGCTATCGCCCCTCGTCGCCAATCCTCGTACGACACATTTCTCGGAGAGAAACGTGAATAGTGCTCATGGGCTCCTACCTCGAGCACGTCACCGGCGACGATCCCGGCAAGCGAGATAGCCTCATGAAAGGTCTCGATGTATTCTTAGAACGGGATCGGGATCGAGAACTGTTCGATCTGCCTAGCCAGGAGAATGCTGATGGCAACCCCGACTGAACCCGTTACCGGAGCACTCTTTCAAGCTCTGAGCAGCCCCGACCCGGACCCGAAGGTAGTCCATGCCGCCATCGAGGAAGTCCGCCAAATAGCCAGCCAGAACGTTATCGCTGTTCTCGGAGCCAAGATCGACTCCCAAACCGCCCGTCTTGAGGCCCAGATCACTGAAGTTAAGGCCGAAATCAAAGCGCAAGGAGCCCGTATTGATGACCTGCGACAGGTAGTTTGGCGCGTGATCTGGCCGTTGATTGTTCTACTGGCCGTTCCTGTCTTCGGCCTGCTCTATAGGGTTCTCACTAGCTAGGCACATCCTGTACCTCTTGATCCGACGCGCCGGTTTTCCCCTAAAAGGAAAGGTTTTTGCCTTTTCTCAGGGCGCGTTAGCGCCCGTCTTCTATGGGGTTTTGATTACGACCCCGGTTGTTCCAGCCTACACCCCCACGCAAGCCCACCAAGGCCTCTTCATCCCCCGCGACCACTTCAACCGCCTCCTTACCTCCATCAAATCCCGCAAGAATCTCATCCTCCAAGGTCCACCAGGCACCGGCAAGACTTTCATCGCCCGCCGAATCGCCTGGTGCCTCATCGGCCGCAAGGACTCGGAGCCCATCGAGATGGTGCAGTTCCATCAGTCGTACGCCTACGAGGACTTCGTCCAGGGCTACAGGCCCACGGACGACGGCGGATTCAACCTCAAGGACGGCGTCTTCCACCGCCTCTGCGAACGCGCGCGGGCCAACCCCGGCACGCCCCATGTCTTCATCATCGACGAGATCAACCGCGGCAACCTCTCACGGATCTTCGGCGAGCTCCTCATGCTGATCGAGCACGACAAGCGCAGCGAGGACTACGCCGTCGCGCTGACCTATTCCGAAAGGCGATTCCATGTCCCGGGAAACGTCGTCATCCTCGGCATGATGAACACGGCCGACCGATCGCTGGCCCTGGTCGACTACGCCCTACGAAGACGCTTCGCCTTCGAAACGCTGGAGCCTGCCTACGGGACAGCGTACGGCAGGGCAG
>CBDANQ010000011.1:0-9327 GCA_965197725.1 Longimicrobiales bacterium | reverse complement strand
ATCCTCGGTCGAACCCGTCGCAACAAGGTCGTCGTCTTCGACGGTGAGCATGCTCGCGCTGGCGAGTACACGATGGTCGAGCTGCGGACCACGACCGGCGCGACGTTCACGGGAAGGGAGGTCGAAGAGCAGGCACTGGCAGGACTGAAGTGAACCGATTCTGGGGCTCGCTGGGTGTTGTCATCGTCCTGGCGCTCTCTTTGGGCTTCGCAGCGCTGAACGGGGGCCAGCGCGTCACGCTCCGCCTTGGCATGAAGACGCTATACGGAGTCCCACTCACGGTCGTTGCGTTTGGTGGACTGATCACGGGGATGGTGATCATGCTCGTGGCGGGCGTTCAGTCGGACCTGAGGGTTCGGCGGATCCTACGCGATCGACTCGCCGAGGAGGACCGCGAGGAGCGGAGCCGGTTCACCGACCGTGATCAGCGTGAATTGTTCTAGGGAGGTGGATTCGAGGGAGGTGGAGAAGAGAGCTGAGGCTTGATCCCGGCCGGAACGGGCGACCTTAGTTGAGGTCGCTGCCACCGGTCGCCACCGCGGCGTTGGTCTTTGCGGCCGGAGTCGCGGTGAGTCGGATCGGCGCACTCGTGACGGTCGCGCCGCTGGTCCTCGCACTCTTTCTTCTCGCGCCCATCGGCGCATTTCGGGGTCCCCCCAGGCCATGGATCCGCTTCGTGCTTGCCGCTGCCGGGCTGATTAGTGGTCTTGCCTCGGACACCGCAGACTCGTGCCCGCCTGATTCAACCCCCATCACGGGCCATTTCCTCGCCACACCCAGAGGAGGCGCGGCTCCGTTTCAGGTCGAGGAGTCGGGCTGCGAGGTCCGGGTCGTAACGGACCCCGACGGAAGTGTGCTCGCGGGTCGGCGGGTGCGCCTCAGCGGGTCTTGGCGCCAGGGGCAGCGGAGCCCTTGGTTTCTCGTGACCTCGACGGACCTCGTGCCGGGAAGCGAGGGCGCCTGGCGCTGGACCCCCGTGCGATGGAGGGCTGCGCTCGTCGAACGCCTACACGAGCGCTACGGTGAGCGGGGGCCGCTCGTTTCGGCTTTGATCCTAGCGAGAAAGGAGGGACTGGAAAGCGACCTGCGCGAGGCCTTCGCCCGCACGGGGATCGCGCACCTGCTCGCGATTTCGGGGTTCCACGTCGGCGTCGTGCGCAGGCCAATGCGAACGGGCACGGCTTCACCCAGTCGCCGCTCGTTAGAGAAGAAGGGACGGTTTCCGGTGGCCAGGTGCAGTTCATCTGGGACGGTACTACGGGCGCCAACGATACGATCTGGGTCGGGTCCGAGGTCGTGACCTACACGGACGTCGATGTGCTCGTCGGTGTTCACCACGAGAAGGACGACTCGACGGACGTGGCGACGTTCACGCTGGGTGACGCGACCGCATCGGTCGCTCTCGGTTCCGTGGTCCAGCTCTACGACAACACGACCGGGACGCCGGTTTCTGCCGGTGCGGCGGTCGCGCCGGGCTCAGCAGGTGCTGCGTACAAGGCGTGGGAGCGTCCGTTCTTCAACCTTCCGGTGGTCGGTAAGACGTGGCAGATGCGTGCTCGCACCGTCGATACGCGCCTCGACGTCTTGAACGACTCATCGCCCGACTTCACCCTCACGGGTGACGACCAGGTCGATACGCTCGCCACGCTCTCGGGTGGTGGTGGCGTCTCCTCGTTCGCGCTCAAAGCGAACAACGACACGATCAAGGGCACGATCCTCTCGGTCGACGGCGTAACGGCTGTGGCCGGGATGCGGGTCAATATCGTGGCCACGTCCGACAACATTCAGCCGAACACGCGTGGTGGACTAAATGCAACCGACAGCACGGTTGTGTTGACCACCGCTGCCGGCACGTATTCCATGGCCGGCATGCGTGAGGGTCCGTACACGGTAACCGTGCAGGACTCCACGGGCGTTTGGGCGTTCCTGGATACGCTGCTGACCGTGACGCAGGATGGGAATGTTCTTGGGGACGCGGCCATCCCCGTTGCGGGTACGGATAAAACCGCCCGCGCGGTCGTGAACACCGACGCCTTCAATGGCACGCGTGACAATGAGGGCTACGCCAGGTCATCGGTAGCCAACTTTGCGGCGCATCGCATGGACACGAAGGTCGAGGGTGTGGTCGTGAACGACCGCGACGGCGACTTCAACACGCTCGATCCTGAGGAAGCTCTTGCCGCTGTCGCGATCACGCTGATCGATGACGCGGATGCCGACGGCGTTGTCGACGCGGGCGAGGCAACGGTCGCGACGGCCACGACCGACGCCACCGGTGCCTATGCGTTCTCGGGTCTCAAGGAGGACAATTACATCGTGTCCGCCGCGAGCCCGACGAACGCCACGGTGCTGCGTGCGCTGGATGCGACGGGCCTTGTTACCAATACGGCTGCGGTGCTCACGACCGCGGTTACGGGTGTTGGCGCCACGCTGAACCAAAGCGGGACCAATCAGGCTGGTGATGTGGATCCGCCGTCACAGAGCGACGAGTTCCCGCGCTGGAGCTATACGCTTGGTACGGCCGTGGCCGACGGTGGCAACCTCGGTGCCGGTCTCGGACCGAACTTCCTGAATGGCGCGTTGACGACCGCGCCGACGCACTTCGTGCACCTGTTCGCGACAGGTACGATCACTGGCGACGTGAAGGCTGGGGCGGTGGGCGTCGCCGGCGTAGCTGTGACGGTCACACGCTGTCAGACTTCGACTGCCGCGCCGTCACCGCCGGCCCCGGGCGTGTGCACGGCGAAGCATGGTGTGCCGTCGCCGCACATCCAGAACGCCGACACGGATGCCACTGGCAAATACACGTTCACGGGTCTTCTCGAGGGCGTGTACCAGATCGAGGTTTTCCCGGCGAGTGCTGGTTACAGCACGATCACGACGCCCGCGGCCCCTGGCATCTACCGGGCCACGTTGGCGGAGAACAACGACATCGAGACCGTGCCGGACTTCATCATCGCATGATGATGAGCTAGCTCAGTAGCACCTGAGCGAATCAGGACGCCCCCGTCGGACTTCGGTCCGGCGGGGGCGATTCGCTTATTGGGAGCCTCTCGGGCATCAAGGGTGGGGCCCCGTGCGGGGCGCGCGCCCCCCGCACGGGGCCCTCGGCCCTGGTTGCTCGTTTCACCTGCCGCGACTATAGCCGGGCGACGTCCCGGTCGAAGTCGGCCAGCCGCTGTCGCTTCACCTCGGTAGGCGCGTAGGCACTCTCGAACCCCATCCTCGCCACGCGCACCACCTCCGGCCACGTGAAGCCGAGGTCGTCCCGCGCGTGCTCGTACTCTGCGGTGAGCGTAACGCCCGACATGAGGCGATTGTCGGTGCACAGGCAGACCGCGAGGCCCTCGTCGTAGTAGTGGCGAACGGGGTGGTCGGCGTGCGTGGCCGCCACACGAGTCTGCACGTTGGAGGTGATGCAGACCTCGAGCGGGATACCGGCGTCCTTGACCTCACGTAGCAGGGATTCGTCTTCGAGCAGGCGTGTCCCGTGGCCGATGCGACCTGCTCCACCGTCCTCGATCGCTTGGCGGATCGAGGACGCGCCGCAGCCTTCACCGGCGTGGATCGTGATCGGGAGGCCTGCGCCTTCAGCGGTGCGAAGGGCCTCCACATGGTCGCGCACGGGGTTGCCGGCTTCGGCGCCCGCCACGTCGAACGCGCAAACGCCCCGGTCGGCGAAAGCCACCGCGAGCTCGGCCATCTCCTTGGAAACGCCGGGGTCGAGGCTGCGTTGGGCGCATACGATCACTCCGGTGCTTACGTCGAATTCGCTCTCGGCGCGATGCAGGCCCCCGAGGGCTGCCTCGAGCGCCTCATGGGCCTCCAGCTCGCCCTGAGCGTTGAGAATCGGGCTGAAACGAACCTCGACATAGCGAACGTTCTCGTTGGCGTGATCCTCGACGAGCTCGTACGCGACGCGTTCGATCCCCTCGGCGTCCTGCATCAGCGCCAGCGTGAGGTGGAAGCGCTCGAGGTAGTCCTCGAGGTTACGCGCGTCGTCCACGACCATATAGTCCTGCAGCGCCACCGGGTCGTCCGTGGGAAGCCGCACACCTCGCTCGGCCGCGAGCTCGACCATCGTGGAGGTGCGCAGGCTGCCGTCCAAATGCACGTGCAGCTCCGCCTTGGGTAACCGGAGCAGCCGTTCGGACGTGGGGCTCACCTGCGCGCCGGACCCTCCTCGGAGACGAAGCCCTTGTCGACGTCGACGAGCGGGGCAGGGTAGTCGCCCGAGAAGCAGGCGGTGCAATACGGCCCACCGGCTGCCACGGCCTCGACCATCCCTTCCAAGGACAAGTAGCCGAGCGATTCGACGCCGAGCTTCTCGGCGATCGCCGGCACTTCGAGTCCCGACCCCATCAACTCACCCCGGGTCGGCATGTCGATTCCGTAGAAGCACGGCCATTTCACGGGCGGCGAGCCGATGCGGAAGTGGACTTCGCGCGCGCCTGCCCCGCGCAGCATCCGCACCAGCGAACGGCTCGTCGTGCCGCGCACGAGCGAGTCGTCCACCACCACGACGCGCCGCCCCTCCAGCACCTCTCGCACCGGGCTGTACTTCATGCGCGCGCCGAAGTCTCTGTCGTCCTGGGACGGCTTGATGAAGGTGCGCCCCACATAGTGATGTCGGAGCATGCCCAGCTCGAACGGAATGCCGCTCTGCTCGGCAAAGCCGAGAGCAGCCGAGTTGGCGCTGTCGGGGACCGCGATCACGGCGTCCGCCTCCACAGGGTGCTCCCTTGCGAGGCTGCGGCCGAACGCGCGGCGCGCCGCGTCGACGCTGATCCCCCACAGGTGTGAGTCCGGGCGCGCGAAATAGACGAGCTCGAAGATGCACGGAGACGGCTGCGCGGCGGGGGGCAACGAACGGAGCTGTTTGACCACTCCATCGCGCATGCGGATGACCTCACCGGGCTGGAGGTCACGCACGTACTCGGCGCCGATAATGTCCAGAGCGCACGTTTCGCTCGTGACGATCGCGCCGCCGTCCTTCCGGCCCAATACGAGGGGCCGGAATCCGCAGGGGTCGCGAGCCGCATAAATCGTATCGTCGATCGAGAGCACGATCGAGAATGCTCCCTCCAAATGGGTGAGCGCGTCGCCCACCTGTGCGTCGACTGTATCATGACGCGACTTCGCGATCAGATGCACCAGTGTCTCCGAGTCGGACGTGGTGCGGAAAATCGCACCCTCGTCGACCAGCCGTTTCCTCAGCTCGTAGTGGTTGGTGAGGTTGCCGTTGTGTGCGAGCGCGATATTTCCATTCGCATACCGTGCCGTGATGGGCTGGATGTTCTCCACTTCGTTGCCTCCGGCCGTCGAGTACCGGAGGTGCCCGACCGCGGTTCGGCCGCGCATCTTCTTCCGTATCGACCACGTCTTAAAGACGTCACCTACCAGGCCCGGTCCCTTCAGAACGTGGGAACCCTCCTCGTCGAAGGTCACCATCCCGGCTGCTTCCTGACCCCGGTGCTGCAACGCGTACATCGCCAGAAACGCCTGCTCCGACGCCACGTCCATGCCGCTGATCCCGACCACTCCACATTCTTCGTGCGGACCCTCGTCGACCCAGGGCGTCGTCATGTCAGGCTTCCCGAGGTCGAGGGAGCGTCCATGATGTTCGGCAGAGCCCCGAAATAGGCGTCCGCCATCTCGGCCAGGTCGGCATCAACCCTGCCTTCGCGCATGACGATACGGAAGGGGCTGCCAGCGGCGGTCACCGACCCGATCTTGGCGGCCGGGACGCCGTGCTCCTCCGCGATGCGGAGGACCTCCCCGGTTTGCTCCGGGGCGCACGAAACGACGATCCGGCCCTGGGACTCCGCGAACAGCGTGGCCACCGGCGCCAGGTCGTCATCGAGCTGAACCTCGATTCCGATCGCTGTTTCACCGTCCGCGAGCGCGCATTCGGCGAGCGCGCAGGCCAGCCCGCCGTCCGAGCAGTCGCGCGCTGATCTGAGGAGGCGGCCGTGCGTCATCATCGACACCGCCCGCTGCAGCGCCCGCTCCTTGCCCAGATCGACCCTCGGGGGCGCCCCCGCGACGAGACGCGCGGTCACGTACAGGTACTCCGAGCCGCCGAGCTCGTCGGTGTTTTCACCGAGCAATACGATGTCGTCGCCCTCTGCGTAGAACGTCTGGCCGACGATCTTCGATGCGTCGTCGATCACGCCTACCATGCCGATGACCGGCGTCGGGTAGATCGCGCGCCCGTCGGTCTCATTGTAGAACGACACGTTGCCGCCGGTGACGGGGGTCTCGAACGCCTCGCACGCCTCTTTCATGCCCAGCACCGCTTCGCGGAACTGGTAGTAGATGTGCGCCTTGAGCGGGTTGCCGAAGTTCAGGTTGTTCGTGATCGCCGTCGGAACGGCGCCTACGCACACGAGATTACGAGCGGCTTCAGCCACCGCGATCATCGCTCCGGTTCGCGGCTCCAAATAGACGAAGCGACCGTTGCAGTCGGTGGTCGCGGCCACCGCCTTGTCGGTGCCACGGATCCGGATGACACCGGCGTCTCCTCCCGGCCGGACCGCGGTCGCGGTTCGTACCGTCGTGTCGTACTGGTGATAGACCCATCGCTTGCTCGCGATGTTGGGAGAGCCCAGCAGCTGTTGGAAGAGCCCGGTCAGATCGCCGCGGGGGAGCAGATGCGCGCTGACATCCGTCTCACGCAGCGCCTTGACGCCCTCGCCTTCTATGCCTTCCCGCTCGTAGGTCGGACACCCTTCCGTGAGCGGCAGGGCGGGAATGTCGGCGACCAGGACTCCGCTCTCCAGTACCCGGAAGCGGCCGTCGTCGGTGACGTGACCGATGACTTTCGCCTCGAGCTCCCACTTCTCGAGGATGCTCACGACCTCGTGCTCGCGGCCCTTCTGGGCGACCACGAGCATGCGCTCCTGCGACTCGGAGAGCAGGATCTCGTACGGGCTCATGCCGTTCTCGCGAACGGGCACCCGCGCCATGTCGATCTCGACGCCGTTTCCGGCTCGGCCCGCCATCTCGGAAGCCGACGACGTGATGCCCGCGGCGCCCATGTCCTGAATGCCGGTGATCGCGCCGCTCGCGATCAGCTCGAGGCTCGCTTCGAGGAGGAGCTTCGCCGTAAACGGATCTCCCACTTGGACTTGCGGGCGTGAAGACTCGTCGGAGTCCTCGCTGAGCTCTTCGCTCGCGAACGTCGCCCCGTGGATGCCGTCGCGACCGGTGCGGGCGCCTACGGCCATGAGCGCGTTTCCGACGCCGGAAGCGGACGCGGTGATCAGATCTTCGGTCTTCATCAGGCCGAGGCACATGGCGTTTACGATGGGATTGCCCTCATAGCCGCGGTCGAAGACGACCTCGCCACCGATGTTCGGAACGCCGATGCAGTTGCCGTAGTCGCCCACGCCGCCCACTACCCCGCCGAACAGGTAGCGCACCCGCCCGCTGTCCAGGTCTCCGAAACGGAGGGAGTCCAGCACCGCGACGGGTCGTGCGCCCATCGTGAATATGTCTCGCAGGATACCACCCACGCCCGTCGCGGCACCCTGGTACGGCTCGACCGCGGACGGGTGGTTGTGCGACTCGATCTTGAAGGCGAGTGCGTATCCTTCACCGACGTCGATCACTCCTGCGTTCTCACCGGGTCCCTGAATGACCCAAGGAGCCTCGGTGGGTAGGAGCCGGAGCAGGCGCCTGGAGTTCTTGTAGCCGCAGTGCTCGGACCACATGGCGCTGAAGACACCCAACTCCGTGAAGGTGAGGGTCCTCCCCATGAGTCCGCGGATCCGCTCGTACTCCTCTACCGAGAGGCCGTGGTCCGCGACGAGCTCCGGCGTGATTTCGGGATCGCCCGGGCGGGGGGCGACATGGGTCTCCGTGACGGCTTCGTCGACCGTGTTCACGGTATGGCCGCTCTTCCTGATGAAGTGTTCGCGGTTAGCTCGCGACAGCCGATAGGCTCGCGGCGAGGGATGTGAATACGCCGATTCCGTCCGTAGACCCGAGAAGTTCTTCCATGGCCCGCTCGGGGTGGGGCATCATGCCCAGCACGTTACCGCCTTCATTGATGATGCCCGCGATGTTGTGCCAAGAACCGTTGGGATTGGCCGCGTCGGTTGCTTCGCCCTCGGCGTCGACGTAGCGGAAGACGACGTGACCCTCACCCTCCAGCCGCTCGAGCGTCGCTTCGTCGGCCTCGTAGTTGCCCTCACCGTGCGCGATCGGCACCCGCAAGATCTGTCCCGGCTGATAGTCGCTCGTGAAGAGCGTATCCGTTCGCTCCACACGGAGCCGCACGTCCTTGCCGGCGAACAGGAGCGACGCGTTACGTACCAGCGCTCCGGGAAGCAAGCCCGCCTCGCACAGGATCTGGAAGCCGTTGCAGATTCCGAGCACCGGCGCACCCTTCTTGGCGAAGTCGATGACGTCTTCCATGACGGGGCTCATGCGCGCGATCGCTCCGGGGCGCAGATAGTCACCGTACGAGAAACCGCCTGGGAGCAGCACTGCATCATAGCTATCGAGGCCGCGCTCCCGATGCCAAACGAAGGTGGCCTCGGGCTCCTACTTGCCGCGCGGCCCTATAGAGGTCGTAGTCGCAGTTCGAGCCCGGCAAGGTGATGATGGCGGCCCTCATGCTTCCGCCGCTTGCGCCCCTGCGCGCTCCTCGACGAGCGACACCTCGAAGGTCTCGGTCACGGGATTCGCGAGCAGCTTCCCGACACATCGCTTCCGCTGCCTCGAGGGCGGCTCCCGCGTTTTCGGCGACCAAGTCCACGTAGATCGCTTTGCCGACGCGCACGGCGTCGACGCCATCCCATCCGAGGGAGTTCAGCGCGTGATGGATCGCCTTGCCCTGCGGGTCGAGTATGCCCGGGCGCGGCTTTACCCTGATTTCCAGCCGAAACCGGCTCAAGCTTCTTCCTCCATGGATCGCTTGTGATCGTGACCGCTGAAGTCCGTATATTCGAGCGTACGAACCTCTGCGCGGCCATCGAGGTGGTCCTCCTCCTCATCCAGCAGCGGGTCCGCCGTGGGGGATGGCGGTCGGAGCAGTCCGAAAAGAACGGACTTGATCAAGCCCCAGGCGAGGTAGAGAATACCCAGGCTGAAGAAGAAATACCGGGGCACCGCGAGCGCCGCGAAGAGCATGCTCAGCACAAAAACGGTGTTCAGCGCACCCTTGGCGGTGCGCAGGCCGATCTTCGGCACCTTGGCGTATGGCACGTGGCTCACCAGGAGCACGGCGATCAGGACCATGCCCCACGCCCATGATCTGGGCCCAGGGAAAGTCGCTCAGATACGTCTCGAAGAACTGGGTTTGGCTGAACGGGTAGTAGG
>CBDANQ010000010.1:0-29995 GCA_965197725.1 Longimicrobiales bacterium | reverse complement strand
CTCGATTCGTGAACGCGAAAACGACGTCGACGATCTCTCGAACGTTGCTCACGGGTGAGAGCTTCACGTCTACGGAGCTGAGGCTGGCGTTGCCCTGGAGCGCGCCTGCCGCGGTCGCGTAGATCGCCGGATAGCGCACACACAGGTAGTTCAGAGCTCGGTGCTCATCGGTGGCGCCCGCGTTGTCCGCGAGCTGGAGCACCGAATCCAACAGCTCTTCGGCGACCGCCGAGAAGCTCTCGTCGGCATCGTCTGGTCGTGGAATTGCAGCGATCAATTCCGATCGATCGAACGGAAAGATCTGATCGAACACGACGATCGGCAGCACGAGCCCGTTGCAGAGCTCCGGCGGTGCGAGCGGACCTTTGACGCCAACCACCAGATCGAGGTCTTCGGTTCCAGGACGGGATCGGAGCGTTTCAGCAAGCACGGCGAAGTCGTTGGGATGCCTCGGCGCGATCAGATACGTTTCGATGCCATGCACGTTGAAGACCCACGAGGCCTTGGTGGAAGAGATCCGGCAGGTACTCGAGGAGAGCGACTTCCTCGGCGAGGGGCACCGGAAGGTGAGGGTACGGCTGCGGCCCAAGGGGATCTGGGTGGGCAAGAACAGGGTGCTGATTTAGCGCCCCCGATTTCTCTGGACAGTAGATTGGCAGCGACGATGGGGTCCAGAGAGAGGGGGTGTTTTGATGTCTCCCAAGCCTGGGGAGTCGAAAGCGACCGAAGGTCGTGAAGGAAGGGCGGAGCTGCCCAAGCGTTGGAGCGCGGGGCAGAAGACGGAGGTGGTGCTGCGACTGCTACGCGGGGAGGACCTGGGCGAAGTGAGCCGTGAGGTCCAGGTCTCGCCTGCGGAGCTCGAGGAATGGCGGCGCGTGTTCCTGGAGGGAGGTCAGCAAGGTCTGAAACGCCGTAGCCGCGATCCCGGGGAACGTGAGCTGATCCGGACCCGGGCAAAGCTGGGCGAGGTGACGATGCGGATGGAGCTCGCGAGCGAGCTCCTCGAAAAAAGGGGCTACGGGGACGACCTGAAGAAGCTCTTGAAGCGCGGCAGCGAATGAGTCCGGCGACGGGACGGCGCTACCCGCTGACGATGATCTGCGAGGTCTGGAGCATCGCTCGCTCGACGGTCTACCAGGCTGAGGAGCGAGGCAACGATGAGTCGAGGGAGCCGAAGAAGCGGGGCCCCAAAACGGAGCTGAGCGACGAGGCCTTGGTGGAAGAGATCCGGCAGGTACTCGAGGAGAGCGACTTCCTCGGCGAGGGGCACCGGAAGGTGAGGGTACGGCTGCGGCCCAAGGGGATCTGGGTGGGCAAGAACAGGGTGCTGAGGCTCATGCGAGAGAACCGACTCCTGGCGCCGGTGCGTAAGGGAAGGCATCCCCGGGGCGACCGCAGCCACAGCGGCCGAATCACGACGGACACGCCCAACGAGCTGTGGGGCACGGATGCGACCAGATTCTATACGAAGGCCGACGGCTGGTGCTGGTTCTTCGGGGCCGTCGACCACTGCGTGAGCGATGTCGTCGGCTGGCACGTCGCGAAGAAGGGTGACCGGTGGGCGGCGCTCGAGCCGATCCGTCAGGGTGTGAGGACCTACATGGACGGCTACGCTCCGAAGATCGCGCTCGGCCTCGGGCTACGACACGACTGGGGTCCCCAGTACACCGCACACCAGTTCCAGGGCGAACTCGCCTGGCTCGGCATCCGCTCGACGGCCTCCTACGTCGGCGAGCCCGAGTGCAACGGCGTGATCGAGCGGTTCATCAGGACGTTGAAGGAAGAGTGCCTCTACCTGCACGACTTTGAGAGCCTGGAGGAGGCGAGGACGGTGATCGGAGGTTTCATCGAGCGTTACAACCGCGGTTGGCTCATCGAGCGGCACGGCCACAAGACCCCGGCCGAGGTCCGCGAGCAGCTCACCCGCATGGCGGCCTGATTACGCCGCCCACTTGTCCAGGAAACCGGGACCGGTTCACTGAGGCTCATGCGAGAGAACCGACTCCTGGCGCCGGTGCGTAAGGGAAGGCATCCCCGGGGCGACCGCAGCCACAGCGGCCGAATCACGACGGACACGCCCAACGAGCTGTGGGGCACGGATGCGACCAGATTCTATACGAAGGCCGACGGCTGGTGCTGGTTCTTCGGGGCCGTCGACCACTGCGTGAGCGATGTCGTCGGCTGGCACGTCGCGAAGAAGGGTGACCGGTGGGCGGCGCTCGAGCCGATCCGTCAGGGTGTGAGGACCTACATGGACGGCTACGCTCCGAAGATCGCGCTCGGCCTCGGGCTACGACACGACTGGGGTCCCCAGTACACCACACACCAGTTCCAGGGCGCACTCGCCTGGCTCGGCATCCGCTCGACGGCCTCCTACGTCGGCGAGCCCGAGTGCAACGGCGTGATCGAGCGGTTCATCAGGACGTTGAAGGAAGAGTGCCTCTACCTGCACGACTTTGAGAGCCTGGAGGAGGCGAGGACGGTGATCGGAGGTTTCATCGAGCGTTACAACCGCGGTTGGCTCATCGAGCGGCACGGCCACAAGACCCCGGCCGAGGTCCGCGAGCAGCTCACCCGCATGGCGGCCTGATTACGCCGCCCACTTGTCCAGGAAACCGGGACCGGTTCAGTCCCATCTTCGGATCGGCTCGCTCGGTAGGCGCAATAGCATATCGTGCCCGGTGATCTTGAGCGTGGTTCCAGTCGTACCATCAACCGGCCAGTCCAACACGCACCGGATTCCTACTCCGCCATGCGCTTTGAGGTACTCGGACTGGCGGCGAGACACGCGTTCCGCTAGACGCCTCAGTTCGCGACGAGCGACGGGACCCTTCACTTCCTGAGCATATAGGCCTCAAATACGGTCCTAGTATCGAACTGTTCACTAAAGTTGCCATGCAGTGCACCTAGGAACACAACTTTTGTGAAATCGTCGCCGGCAGACACCTCCTTGCTCGCCAAGATATTCAGGAGCTCCCCTTGCAAGTTGCGCACGGCGGTTTCCCCGCACGGTTCTTACTTCGAACTCCCGCGTGCCCATTTCCCGTGCCGACGTCCACAAGAGTGCTGCGGAGGTCACCACCCCGCCCGCTATCGCTGCTGCCAGTCGCCCGCCCCAAACTGACCCGCTCGAGGGCTTGGCGTCCTTATAAGTTGGTTGCTCATTCACGATTCTACTCTCTCCCACGGCGGGATTTCGCCAAGAAGAGTCGGGTGAACTGCGTATGTGTCCCTATCGGCGACAGACCATTAGAGGCCGGTCGCGCTCACGTGTCTCTCGAAGGCAGGGGCAGTACCTCTCGAACTCGTTGGGTTAGCGCTGTAGCCATTCGGTAGAGCGCCCTTGGCCCACACCGTCGGGGGGGAGGACGGCAGACGGACCATTCGTACGAAGAACATGTTGGGCCAGCCTCCCGAATCGCGCAAGCAGGGGACCGCGTCGCGCCACCTCATTGATTGAATCGGCGGGTGAAGCCGATACGGCCTCGCATCTGACAGCCCGAGACCGCCGTCGGATACCCGGTCGTTGGGGCGTTGAAAGAGTACGACGCCACACGTGGGCGTCGACTGTCCACGGCGTAGAACCGGAATGGCCGTCAAGCGCGACGCCCAGGGTCCTGATCCGTCATCTCTACTGAGTCACAGTATCGCGTGCTGACCGGTGAAGCATGGACTCACCCATTGGGGGGGCCGTCTACCGCCGGCTTGCTCTTTGCGGCCGACGTCCGTTCCTTCAGCCGCCGTGGTCGCGGGCCCGGTGCGGGAACGCAGTCCTCTCGTATATCGTGCCATGCGTCGGGATCGGCGAGATGCTCCGGCCACGGAGGGGGACCTCGCGCCGCTGCTTTCTTGCAGAAAGACGGGACATGCCACGACTTCCCCTTGTCGATGCCGAAACACCCGGCGCTCAGCTCCCGACCCCAAGTCCGCAGCCACCCATCGACGCTGAGCCCGCTCGCCCTACAAACCCCGCACGCATCCGTTGGGCCGTGCTACTCGCTCGCATCTACGACGTGCTGCCGCTGCTCTGCCCCGCTTGTGGTGGCCCCATGAGGATCCTCGCCTTCCTCACCGACCCGCCCGTCGTCACCGCGATCCTCGTGCACCTCGAGCTTCCCCACAAACCCCCGCCCATCTCGCCCGCGCGCGGCCCGCCCCAAGGTGACTTCCTGGATCAAACTCCGGCCTTCGATCCCACCGAGGCCGAGCCCGTACCAGACTTCGTGTTCGATCAGTCGCTGCCCGACGAGTTCGACCCTTGAGGGTCCACCTCCCGATGTCTGCCCGGACAAGCTGAGCCATTCGGCCACACCCTTCCGCCCGTCTGAACATCCTCACGTCCCTCTCCATCATCCGAGCCCTGGCCTCGCCTCGCTCGGCGACCGCTATCGGCCCGACCCCGCCGCCCATCCTCCGCGTCCCACGACACACCCCGACCTACCCCACCTCCCCCGTCGATAGGCCGGTTGTAGCTCCTATCCGTACCCGTGATTTCAGAACTACCGTCCCCCCAACGGCTCGCGCCCGAGCAGGCGCAGCGCGCTGCCGACCGTGTGCACGGAGCCCGTGACGATCACCGTGCCCGGCCCGGCTTCACGACGAGCCTGCCGGAGCGCACGCGCGAAGTCGTGCTCGATCGTGACCCGGGTCATCTTCCGCACCGCATAAGCCGCCTCCCTGGGGCTCCACCTCCGCTCCGGCGGCGCCGACGGCGGTTGCGTCAGCACCGCCGCATCGGTCCTCGAGAAGAGTGGCGGCAGCATGCTGCGCCAGTCCTTGTCACCCAGAACCCCGACCAGAGCCACCAGCGGCCGCGGCAGTTCGAGGCAATCGACGGTATCGACCAGCGAGCGAATCCCCGCGGTGTTGTGGGCCACGTCGAACATCCAGGTCAACCCGTCGATGACCTCGATCTCATCCCGACCATGGTATTCGACCGCGCGCACGCCCTCCCGAATCGCATCGGCGTCAGGGCGCAACTCGTCTGGCAAGTACTCGAGTACTTCGATGGCCAACGCCGCATTCGTCGCCTGGTGACGTCCTAGCAGTGGCGTCTCGATCTGTAGCCGGCCCCATGCCTGCGTGCGCAGGGCGAAGCTCGTGTGGTCCGCCGCGACTTCCAGGTCCTCGACCGAGCCGGGATCAAGAGTCACAAGCGGCGCTCCGATTTCGCCCGTCACGTCCCTCAAGATCTTTAGCAGCGCGGGTTCCACCTCGGTGGTCACCAAAGGTGCGCCAGGCTTCACGATTCCGGCCTTCTCCCATGCGATTTTCTCGAGCGAGTCCCCGAGATAGTCAGCGTGATCCATGGCGATGTTGGTGACCGCCGCGACCTCGGGCCTGAGCACGTTCGTGGCGTCAAGCCTGCCACCGAGGCCGACCTCGATCACTCCGACGTCCACGGATGCGCGCGCGAAGGCGTGGAAGCCCAGGACGGTCACCGCCTCGAAGAACGTGAGGCCGAAGCGCACTACCGCGTCCCTCACCTCTTCGGCCCGGGCAAGTATCTCGTCTTCCCCGAGCGGCTGCCCTCCGACCGAGATGCGCTCGCGGAAGGAGCACAGATGAGGCGATGTGTAGCAGGCCGCGTTCAGCCCACTGGCGCTCAGGACCGCGGCGAGCGTGGAGGCCACCGAGCCCTTCCCGTTCGTCCCCCCGATATGGATCGTCGCATACCTACGATGCGGATCGCCGAGCGACTCGAGCGCTCGAACGGTGCGCTCCAGCCCCCAGTGCACACCCGTGGCAAGCGGAGGAAAGAGCCGCCCGACGAGCGGATCCGCGAAGGGTCTGTCTAGACGGTCCGGCGCCCGGAGGCGCGGGGCGGCTACTCCGTCCATCCCGCGAACTGGTGTCGGAGGATGAGTGCCACGGTCCTTTTCAACTCACGGCGATCGACGATACGATCGATCATGCCGTGCTCCAACACGAACTCCGAACGCTGAAAACCCTGCGGCAGCTCCTGTTTGATAGTCTCTTCGATCACGCGGGGCCCAGCGAATCCGATGAGCGCGTCGGGTTCTGCGAGGTTCACGTCTCCCAGCATCGAATGCGACGCCGTGACACCGCCGGTCGTCGGGTTGGTCAGGATCGAAACGAAGGGGATCGAGGCTTCGTGAAGGCGCGCGAGCACCGTCGAAGTCTTCGCCATCTGCATGAGGGAGAGCATCCCTTCCTGCATGCGCGCTCCACCTGAAGCGCTCACGATCAGGAACGGGATCTCGCGCTCGAGCGCGACCCGGCCGGCTCGTGCGATCTTCTCTCCCACTACGGACCCCATGGAGCCGCCGATGTAAGCGAAGTCCATGACCGCGAGCGCGATGTCGATCCCGTCAAGCTGGCCGGCCCCAGAGATGACCGCCTCGTTCCTGCCCTTCGCTTCAGCCGCTGCAATGCGGTCCGGATAGGTCTTCAGATCCTCGAATCCGAGGGGGTCCGCGGCGCGAAGATGCGCATCGATCTCCTCGAACGTGCCGCTGTCGACGAGAATGCTCAGATACGCCTCGGCGGCGATCTTGAGGTGGTGACCGCACGTCGGGCAGACGTTCAGGTTTTGGGCTAGCCGCTCCCGGTACAAGATCTCGCCGCAGCCCGGACACCTGTCGAAGACGTCGGCGGGAAGGTCCCGCTTGTCCTGGGCCTTGAGAGGTTTTTTTTCCTTCCGGAACCACGCCATGCCACTTCCTATCGTTCGTGGGCCACCCGGACGGCGATCGCGACGGCGACCCAGGACATCAGGAGGAACGTGCCGCCATAGCTCACGAAGGGCAGCGGGATCCCAGTGATCGGCACGACCCCGACAGTCATGCCCACATTGACAAAAATGTGGACGATCCAGGCCCCGAAGATACCGAGCAGGACTAGGCTGGCAAAGGGATCCGAGGACTGCTCGGCCATGCGGACCAAGCGCGCGAGAATGAAGCCGAATCCGAAGATCGCGGCCATCGTGCCCATGAAACCCAGCTCCTCGCCTACCACGCTGAAGATGAAGTCCGTGTGCTGCTCCGGCAGGAAGTCGTAACGCTTCTGTGGGCCCATCGTGAACCCCTGTCCAGCTAGCCCGCCACTACCGACCGCCACTTTCGATTGTATGACCTGATACCCCGCCCCGCGCGGATCCACCTCCGGATTGAGGAAGACGAGTATGCGGTTCTGCTGGTACGCCGCGAGAGATTCCCAGAGCGGCCGCGAGATCGTGCCGGCCGCGAAATTGGCCAACACCACGGCGACCGACTCGAATAGGAAGAGGCGGTACCGGTACAGATACAGGAAAGCAACCACGCCGACGATGTACGCCGACCAGATCCGTGTGTCGAAGGACAGCGCCAGTCCCACCGCCGGGCTCGCGACGAGAAGGAGCAGCGCCACCGGGGTACCCGCCCAGAACAAGATCGCGAAGAGGATTCCGCCGAACGCCATCGCGGTACCTAGGTCCGGCTGCAGCATTACGAGCGCAAGCGGGAGTCCCACGAGCGCCGATGGCACGAGCAGGTCGCGCAACGAGGTGAGCGGCTCTTTCCGCTGGGAAAGCGCTCGGGCAAGCATCAGGATGGTCGCGATCTTGGCGACTTCGGACGGCTGGAACCCGATCGGGCCGAAACGAATCCAGCTCTTTACGCCGAAGGCCGTTCCGGCACCCGTCCCGATGACGAGTGTGATGGCGAGCAGGAGAATACCGGTCACGTAAGACGGAACCGCGACCCACTCGATCCAGCGCAGCGGGACCCGGGCGAGGACCGTGAACGCTACCAGCGCGATCACAAACCACGCGACCTGGCGAATCCACGCGCCTTGCGTCACGTCGTTCGGGATATGGACGACCCCCGCGGAGTAGATCATCGCGACTCCGAAGAGCGTCATCGCTAAGATGGCGAAGACGAGCAGAGGGTCCACCGCCCACCTTTCGAGCAGGCGGATCACCGCGTGCCGCCGTTCGTCGGATAGCGATCGCGGTACCACGCGGGTACCGGGCCTCGCTGAACGTGCTCGAGATAGGTCTGCACCGTGTTGATCGGGATGCCGTGCTTCTTGCGCAGGTAGAAGTCCGCGGTCTTGGACATGATCGGCGATGCTACCCGGCTCCCGCTCTCCCCGTACTCGACGATCACCACGACCACGATCTCGGGCGGACCGCCGAACGGCCCAGCCATGCCCGCGAACCACGCGTGGGGGGGCGCGGTCGCGGCCTGGCTTTCGGCGTGCTCACCCGTGCCCGTCTTGCCGAGGACCTCCCAGTACTCCAGTGAGGTCCGGATGTGGGCGGTCCCGCCGGGCGCCGTTACCGCGCGAAGACCGTCGCGCAGGGACTCCAAGTGTTCCGGCGCGAGGTCGAGGGCCCACCCCTCCCCCAGCTCGACGCCCTGAGCGAGAGCCGGAGCCGGTGCCGATCCGTCACGAGCGATCGCCAGATAGAACTGCGCCATCTTGAGCGGGGTCTGCGAGTTTGGCCCCTGTCCGATCGCAAGGTTGAGCACCTCACCCTCGCGTGGTGCGTACCCGAAGCGCTGCTCCCAAAACGCCCGCTCAGCCGGAAAGATGCCCTGACTCTCCCGAGGGAGGTCGATGCCACACCGCTGGCTGAACCCGATCTCGGTTGAGCGGCGCAGCAGCTCGTCGAGCGTGATCCGGAGCCCGAGCTGGTAAAAGTAGACGTCGCACGAGTTGCCGATCGCCTGAGTCAAGTTGTTGAAGCCGTGGCCCCCGGCGAGGTGGCATCGATACGAACGCGTGCCGAACGTGAAGGACCCGGTGCACGGCACGGGCATGAATTCGTCGGGCGTCACCACCCCGAGATCGAGCGCGATGCCCGCGGTCGCCAGCTTCCACGTCGAAGCGGGCGCATAGAGGCCGAGCACCGAACGGTCGTACAGCGGGTTGCGCTCATCCGCGTTGAGAGACGCCCACAGGTCCGTGCCGATCCCTCCGACGAAATCATTCGGGTCGTACGAGGGGGCGGAGTACAGCGCCAGGACGCCGCCGTCCGAGGGGTCCAGCGCTACGACCGCTCCCGACATCGAGTCCGGAAATATCGAGTGAATCCACGCCTGGAGCTCCAGGTCCAGGTTGAGATGGAGGTCCTGCCCCGGTTCGCCCAGGTCCGTGCGCGCACCGGCGAAATCACCGACGATGCGCCCTCGTGCATCGAACTCGAGGTACTTGAGTCCCTGCCGGCCCTGAAGGAGCTGCTCGTACTGGCTCTCGATCCCATTCTTGCCGATCAGCATGCCCTGGCGGTAGCGATCGTCGTCGAACGTGTCCGAACCCAACTCCTCCGCGGTGATCTCTGCCACGTATCCTAGGACGTGCCCGGCGGCCTCCCCCAGCTGGTACCGGCGGCGCGGCCGCATCTCGACATACAGGCCCGGGAACTCGGCGCGACGTTCCTCGAGTGCGCTCACAATCCCGAAGTCCGCATCGGCGTCCACGACGACCTCTCGCCCGTACCGGCGCAGCGTGGCGAGCAGTCGTTCGATCCGTTCCTTGGGCATGTCGACGTACGCACCCATGCGCTCAAGTGTCTCGCGCGCCTCGTCGAGCGGACCGGGCAGCAAAGTGATCGCGTACCCCGGCACGTTGTCGGCGAGGATGTCTCCGTTCCGGTCGTAGATGATGCCGCGCGGCGCGGGCAGCGGCAGCTGGCGGATCCGGTTCGAAGTCGACCGGAGTTGCCAGGCGTCCGACCCCAGAACCTGAATGCGGAAGAACGAAGCCGCGAGCAGACCCAAAAAGAGCGTAATGAAGACGTGCGCACCTCGCGCCCGTCGCCGACGCTCGTGCGGGTGATGTACGTTCACGCTGGCGCCGCCTGCCACAGCCCGGTGACCGCGAGCAGCACCACTCCGACCACCGCGGCGTATATCCCTCCGATCAGCCCTTGAACGACCACCTGATCGAAGAACGGCTGCCGGAGCGACTCACCGACCATGAGCCAGTGCACCAGGTCTCGGGTCCACTTCCCGATCACGAAGTACGATACGAGAAAGAGCATGGAGTCTCCAACGAAGAGATCCCTCGTGACCGCCCCGAGCGCGGCGACGATCGTCATTGCGACGCTGTTCGCCCCGAACGACAGCACGCTCAGCGCGTCCTCCAGCAACCCGAAGAAAAGCCCGAGCCCCGCTGCGCGTCCCATGTCCATCTCGCGCGCAG
Organism: Longimicrobiales bacterium; assembly: GCA_965197725.1. Lineage (GTDB taxonomy): Bacteria > Gemmatimonadota > Gemmatimonadetes > Longimicrobiales > Gaopeijiaceae > UBA1138. The sequence continues at coordinate 19,846 of CBDANQ010000010.1, read as the reverse complement.
TGAGAAGCAGTGCGACCGTGAGCAAGTCGGGCGCGGCCCGTCCGATGCCGAACCCGACGTGCAGCAAGAGATGCGTGAGCGAGAGGGCTGCAAAGAGAAGCCAGACGCGAGCATCGGTCTTCACGGGCGGCGTCCCAGCCGGTCTCGCGCCTCCCCCGTCTGCACCGGATCCGCCGACCACTGAGCCGCGATGTCGTCCCCGGCGCTTCGTGTGGCAACCAGAACATGCGTGACTTGCCCCGGCTCGACCATCACCCGCAGCCAGTAGCTCTTCAGCCACTGCCCCTGAGTATCCTCCACGTCGTCGATCCATCCTATCGGAATCCCGCGCGGATACACCCCTCCCAACCCACTGGTGAGGACCGGCGTGCCCGGCGGAGCCTCCTCGTTGAAGGCCGTCCCGTTAAGCACGAGACGGTCCACCTCGCGGAAAGCGCCCCGCCGGTTGTCGACGATGCCGAACATTGTCCCGTCCTGGAGCATCGCGCTCACCCTGAAGTCCGGGTGAGTCCAATCCATGCCCACCGAGAGCCCTTCCCGCACTTCGAGAATCCTTCCCACGAGGCCATGCCGGGTCACGACCGGAGCGCCCTCACGGATCCCCTGAGCCCTGCCGACATCCACGAAGAACATGCTTTCCGAGCCGGGGGTGCCAGGCCGGAGCACGGTCGCCGGCAAGAACGACGGTCCGGCGCGGTCCGCGAGGTCGAGCAGCTCGCGCAGCGTACGGTTTTCGTCGACGAGCGCGGCCCGAGTGGACGATAGCGCCGTCATCGAATCCAGCTGCTCCATGAGCTCGACGATGTTCCGGGTGTTCATTCGGGCCGCCGTGAGACGCTCTTGCGTCGCGAGGAACGGACGCAGAAGCGTAACCCTCATCGTCCACGCGATCCGCTGCTGGGCGGTGGCTGGCAGGTACGATATCGAAAGGGCGAGGATCACGAAGGTGACCGCGAGCATGCCCGGTCGGCGGCCGCCGTTGGTCTCCGGCTCATCTCCGTACCCTGGCACCGCGTCTTACCCTACGGGACCAGAACGGTGCGGTACTTGTGCAGGTCGTCGAGGATGCGGCCCGCGCCCCGCACGACACACGTGAGCGGCTCGTCGTCCACGTGGATCGGTAGGTTGGTCTCGTGTTGCAAGAGCCGATCGAGTCCCCGGATCAGTGCTCCACCGCCGGTCATGACGATACCACGATCGACGATGTCCGAAGACAGCTCGGGAGGCGTGATCTCCAGGGCGCGCCGGACGGCCTCGACGATGGCTTGGACCGGCTCCTGTATGCATTCGCGCACCTCCTGCGAGTGCACCTTGACCGTCTTCGGGATCCCGGAGACGAGGTCTCTCCCCTTCACTTCCATCTCCCGCTCTTCGCCGAAGTCGAACGCCGAGCCGATCTGGATCTTGATCGCCTCGGACGTCGGCTCGCCGATGAGGAGGTTGTAGTTCTTTCGAAGGAAGGTAACGATGGCGGCGTCGAGCTCATCACCCCCGACGCGAATCGAAGTGTTCGACACGATGCCCGACAGCGCGATGACCGCGATCTCAGTCGTACCACCGCCAATGTCGATCACCATGTTTCCGGTCGGGGTCTCGACAGGGAGCCCGACACCGATCGCAGCTGACATCGGCTCGGCGACCATGTAGACGACCTTGGCGCCGGCTGACATCGCGGACGAGCGTACGGCACGTCGCTCGAGCTCCGTGATACCGGACGGCACGCCCACCACCACCCGCGGCTTGATACGGAAGATTCGCTTCTGGGTCACCTGCTTGAGGAAGTGCCGCAGCATCAACTCGGTAATGTCGACGTCCGCTATGACGCCGTCCTTGAGCGGTCGGATCGCCTCGATGCCCTCGGGCGTCCGGCCCAGCATCCGCTTCGCCTCCAGGCCGATGCCCATGATGCGCCGACTGCCCTTGTTGACCGAGACTACCGAGGGCTCGTTCAGGACGATGCCCTCGCCCTTCACGTAAACAAGCGTGTTCGCCGTACCTAGGTCGACGGCGATGTCGTTTACCGGGACGAGACGCCCCGAGCCAAGCCAGTCGCTCAGTGCGGACAAAGTCAGCTTCTCTGGTGAGGAGGGCCAAAAAAGACCCGGTTTGGCTCTACCGCGGGCCCAAAAGGCCCGAGAACATACGTTTACTTCTTTAGGGATGCCAGTGTCCCGTATGCGTTTAGCTCGTTCCAGTGCTACCGAACCCGCCCTCGCCCCTCTCGGTCTTGCCCAAGGCGTCGACCTCGAGCACTTCCGGTGCCTCGAAGCGGGCAAAAACGAGTTGCGCGATCCGCGCTCCGCGGAGCAACGGCACCGCGTGTGGGCCGAGGTTCTGCATGATGATTCGGATTTCGCCCCGGTAGTCCGGATCGATCGTGCCGGGGCTGTTGGGGAGTGTGATCCCGTGCCTGAGCGCGAGCCCAGAACGCGGGCGGACCTGGCATTCCATACCCTCCGGCAGCTCCATGACGAGGCCCGTGCTCACGAGCCGGACCTCGCCTGGTTGCAGCAGGACCTCGTCCTCGGCAGAGCGGATGTCGTAGCCGGCCGCCTGGGGCGTGCCCCGACCAGGCAGCGGTAGGTCCGGGTTGGACGGAAGCCGGCGAAAGCGGACGAGCGAGGTCAATCGAGGAAACCGTCGGTGTTGCGGCACTCCATACCAAAAGCGGCCGCGACACCGGGGTACGTCACATGGCCGCTGACGACGTTCACGCCGAGCTTCAGCGCCCCGTCATCGCGGCACGCCTGCTTCCAGCCCTTGGCCGCGAGAGACATCGCGTAGGGTAGAGTCGCGTTGGTGAGAGCAAGCGTGCTCGTGCGAGGAACCCCACCGGGCATGTTCGCTACCGCATAGTGGATGACCGTATCGACCGTGTAGACCGGATCGTGATGCGTGGTGGGCTTGATGGTCTCCACGCACCCGCCCTGGTCGACCGCGACATCGACGATGACCGTGCCAGGGCGCATGAGGCCGAGATCAGCGCGACGGATGAGGTGGGGGGTCTTCGCGCCGGGGATGAGTACCGCACCGACGATCAGGTCGGCATCTCGAACCTGCTTGCGGATCGCGTAGCTCGTGCTGTAGAGCATGTGCACGTTCGCCGGCATCACGTCGTCGAGGTAGCGCAGGCGCTCGAGGTTGATGTCCATCAGGTGCACGCGGGCCCCCATCCCGGCAGCCGTCTTCGCCGCGTGGGTTCCGACGACTCCACCACCCAGGATGAGCACCTTGCCCGGCAACACGCCGGGCACACCTCCCAGCAGCACACCGAGCCCCCCCTGAGACTTCTCCAGGTACTTCGCACCCTCCTGGATCGCCATACGGCCTGCGACCTCGCTCATCGGGGTGAGCAACGGTAGCTCTCCGGTGGGCAGCTCGACCGTCTCATACGCGATCGCGATCGCCCCGGACTCGACGCACGCTCTGGTGAGCGCTTCGTCGGCAGCGAAGTGGAAGTAGGTGAAAATCACCTGGCCCTCGCGCATGCGGGGCCACTCGAGCTCGATGGGCTCCTTCACCTTCATGACCATCTCAACCCGCCCCCAGACGTCGTCCGGGGCCTCGACTATCGAAGCACCGGCGTTCTCATAGAAGTCGTCGGTGAAGCCGCTGCCCAAGCCCGCACCCTTCTCGACAAAGACCTCCTGCCCGGCCTGCGTGAGCATCTCCGCGCCCGCTGGCGATAACGCGACCCGATACTCGTCGCTTTTGATCTCCTTCGGTACACCGATCAGCATCTGCTACTCACCGGCTTGCTCGGATTGTCCGTTCGCGGCGTCGGGGCCCAGTCGGACCACCAGTTGGCTGTCGGGATGGTAGAACTCGGCCGCGACGCGACACACGTCCTCAAGCGTCACCGAATCGATCCTGTCGAGTAGGCCATCGAGCCCTAGGAACGGCTCCCGGTGGAGCGCGAACGACGCGAGGCGGTGCAGCCGCGCGCCGGTCGACTCGAGTGACAGCATAACCTGCCCCTTCACCTGCCGCTTGGTCTGCTCCAGTTCGTCCGCGCTGAGGCCCAGCTCGGCCATGCGGGTCATCTCGCCCCAGATCGCGTCGACCGCGGCGTCCGCCGTCGCTGGCCGCGTGCCGACGTACACGCCTGAAAGACCGGACGCGCTGTAGAACGACTGGTACGTGTACACCGAGTAGCACAGCCCGAGCTCCTCGCGCACCTTCTGGAAGAGCCGGGAGCTCATGCCCCCGCCCAGCGCCGAAGAGAGAAGCACGAGCGGATACCGGTCCTTGTGCGCGTGCCCCGGAACGCCGGTCCCGAGCACCACATGGGTCTGCGCCGTCGAACGCGCGATTCGGTGCTCCCGGAGAGCGTGCGTCCCGGCGTCGCGACGTCACCGCTCGGCTGGCCCCTGGCTCGAGAGCCGAAAAGGCTCTCGACCGACTCCACGAGACGCTCGTGTTGCACGTTCCCAGCGGCCGCCACGATCAGGTTGTCGCCGCGATAGGTGCGGGCATGTAGGTCGCGCAGCGTGTCGATGGACATGCGGGCGACGGACTCCTTCGTGCCGAGGATCGAACGGCCGTAGGGGTGCCCCTGCCAGAGAAGATCAGAGTGGAGTTCGAAGACCAGGTCGTCGGGCGTATCCTCGACCTGCGCGACTTCCTCGAGCACGACCTCCCGCTCGAGCTCCAGATCATCCGCACGCAGCAGTGGATCCAACACCAGGTCGGCCAGAACATCGAGCGCCTCACCGAGGTGGTCGTCCAGGATCCTGGCCTGATACGAAGTGTGTTCGCGACTCGTATAGGCGTCGAGCGAGCCACCGAGGCCTTCGAGCGCCATCGCGATCTCGGCGGCCGAGCGTCGCTCGGTGCCCTTGAAGACCATGTGCTCGAGCAGATGGCTCACGCCCGTGTCGGTTAACGGCTCGTGCGCGCCGCCCTGTCGGAACCAGACGCCGACGCTCGCCGAGCGAACCGATGGTATGTACTCGCTCAGAACGTGGATCCCGCAGTCGAGCACCGACTCGGCCATCATGTCCGTACCGTCCGCGGCGGCGCGCGCCTCGGCGGGCGTCGAAGCAAGAGAGAGCACGGGCGTTTGCCCGTGTCCCCTCGTTATCCTACCCGGCACCCGACCTACTCAGGCGTCAGCGGTCTCGACCGCTTCGTCCGCGCCCCCGGGCCCTGCGACATCGCCGCTCGCTGCTGCGGCATCGCCGTCTCCGGTCGCCGCCGCAGCCAGCTCCGCCAGCGCAGCCTTTCTCGACAGCCTGAGGCGGCCCTTCTCGTCGATCGAGAGCAGTTTGACCTTCGTGATGTCGCCCCTCTTGAGCACGTCCTCAGTCCTCTCGGTGCGGCTTTCCTGTAGCTCCGAGATATGGCACAGGCCTTCCGTACCGGGCATGATCTCGATGAAGGCACCGAAGGTAGTGGTGTTCTTCACCGGACCCTCGTAGATCCGGCCCACCTCGGGGTCCTTCACAATCGCTTCGATCATCTCCCGAGCCCGTGCCCCTGCCTCGCCCGAGATCGCCGCAATCTTCACGAGTCCGCTGTCGTCGATGTCGATCGTGGCACCCGACTCGTCCTGGATCGCCCGGATCGTCTTGCCCTTCGGGCCGATGATCTCACCGATCTTCTCGGGGTTGATCTGGATCGACACGATGCGCGGCGCGTAGGCAGAGAGATCGCTGCGCGGCTCATTGAGAGCCTGGTCCATGAGGTCGAGAATGTGGAGTCTACCCTTGTGCGCGCGCTCGAGCGCCTCGCTGAGGATGTCCACGGTGAGACCCTCGATCTTGATGTCCATCTGGATTGAGGTCACGCCGTCGCGCGTCCCGGCCACCTTGAAGTCCATATCACCCAGGGCGTCCTCGAGGCCGAGGATGTCCGTAAGAATCGCGAGCTCGTCGCCTTCCTTGATCAGGCCCATCGCAACGCCCGCGCACGGGCTCTTGATCGGCACTCCGGCGTCCATGAGCGCGAGTGAAGAACCGCATATCGTCGCCATGGAAGAAGAACCGTTCGACTCGAGAATGTCAGACACGATCCGGATGGTGTAGGGGAAGTCGTCGTACGCCGGCAGCAGGGGCTGCACCGCGCGCTCGGCGAGGTTCCCGTGGCCGACCTCACGACGGGACGTGCCCCGGAACGGACGCGCCTCACCGACCGAGAAGGGCGGGAAGTTGTAGTGCAGCATGAACGACTTGGTGACCTCTTCGCGCGAGTCGACGGAGTCGATCCGCTGTTCGTCCCGCGACGTGCCCAACGTCACCACCGCGAGCGCCTGCGTCTGACCACGAGTGAAGAGCGCGGAGCCATGCGTTCGCGGAAGCACACCGACTTCGCTGGTGATCTGACGGATGTCGTCCACACCCCGTCCATCGGCGCGCTCGCCCTCATCGAGGATTTGGCGGCGCATCGTCTTCTTCTCGATGCCGCGCAGGATTTCGCCGATGTCCTCCGCGTGCTCAGCGTACTGCTCGTCCTCCTCGGTGAGCGTCGCGATGACGTCCTCCGTCACCGCTGCCATCGCCTGATTTCGCTCCTGCTTGTCACCAAGGTTGAGAGCCTCGGCGACCTTGGCGGCGGCCATGCCTTCAACCTTTTCCTTCAGCTCGGCATCGGGCGCGGTCGACGTCCACTCCATGTCCGGCACGCGATGGCCTGCGAGAAGCTCGTCCTGGAGGGCGCACAGTTCCTTGATGCCGGCATGCGCGACCTCGAGCGCCTCCAGAATCTCACTCTCAGGTACCTCGAGGGCGCCACCTTCTACCATCGTGATCGCCTTCGAGGAACCCGCTACGACGATGTCGACGTCGGAGTACTCGAGCTGCTGGAAGGTCGGGTTCAACACCCACGTATCCTTGATGCGGCCCACTCGAACCGCCGCCACCGTCGTATTGAACGGAATCTTCGACATGTTGAGCGCCACCGAGGCACCCAGCATAGCGAGCACGTCCGCGTCGTTTTCTTGGTCCGCGGACAAGATGAAGCACGCGATCTGCGTCTCGTTCTTGAACCCGCTCGGAAACAGGGGCCGGATAGGCCGGTCGATCTGGCGGGCGGCGATAATCTCTTTCTCACCCGGGCGTCCTTCGCGCTTAAAGAAGCCGCCGGGAATCTTGCCCGCCGCGTACGACTTTTCACGATACTCGATCGTGAGGGGAAAAAATGGGAGGTGCGTGGGCCTGTCTTGAACCGTGGCCGAGCACAGCACCACCGTATCGCCATACTGCACCAGGCACGAGCCCTGGGCGAGTTTGGCCATGCGGCCGATTTCGAGCGACAGTGTCCGTCCTGCGAACTGGCGCTCCATCCTTTGAATCATGTTGTTGTACTCACTTCGGTTTCGGCCGGGGAACATCCCCAGCCTCGGATTGAATGCCGAGGTGCCGTGGGAACCGGAGGAGAGAGCGACCGCCGCTCGGGGCACGCTCATGCGTGAGCCCGTTTTCTGCGGCCATATCGTAGGCCGTCTCCCGACCGAGGCGCACAACCGCTTCGGCTGAAACAAACTGGGGGGACCGCCATCGAGGCGACCGCCACAGGGTACTAATGCCGCAGGCCCAAATCTTTGATCAGACCGCGGTACTTCTCGACGTCGGTTTTCTTAATGTACTCGAGCAGGCGACGCCGCCGTCCGACCATCTTGAGCAGGCCGCGACGGCTGTGGTGATCCTTCTTATGGGTGTCGAAATGGCTTCGCAGATCGTCGATGCGAGCCGTGAGGATCGCGATCTGGACCGGGGTGCTTCCACGATCGTTGTCGTGGAGCTGGTACTTCTGGATAACTTCTTCCTTGACGAACGCCATGGGGCGTCGGCCTCCTCGAGAGTCAGTCGCTGCAAGGGAAGCGAGAGCGCTGGGCCGCAAACCGCGGACGCGCGTTCTTTGTTAGCCCATAAGTTAGGCAATCCCCGGATCCTCGTCTACCACGCGTCGAGCCACGTCAACGTCCGCCCGCATCTGCTCGATCAGCCCCTGCGCGCTGTCGAACGGCAACACCGGCCTCAAGTACCGCACGAAGTCGACCCTCACCACCTCACCGTAGATATCGCCGTCGAAGTCGAGCAGGTGCAGCTCGATGCTGGGAGGAGATCCCATGAAGGTCGGTCGTGGACCCAGGTGCAAGGCACCGACGTAGGTGCCCTGCTTGAGCACGCCGCGAACGGCGTAGATCCCCGCCGGCGGAATCAACTTCTCGCTCGCCGACACCTCGAGGTTCGCCGTCGGGAAGCCCAGCCCCCTTCCCCGTCCGTCCCCACGGACGACCACGCCGCGAATGGAGTAGGGCCTTCCCAGGCACATGCGGGCCTCCTCCATCCGCCCGTCCGCGACAGCGGCGCGAATCCGCGTGGACGAGACAGCCTCCTCCCCGGCTTCCACCGGCGGCACGACGTCGACCTCGAAGCCAATGTCCGCTCCGATCTCCCGCAGTGTGTCGGCGTTGCCGGAGCGGTCGCGCCCGAATCCGTGGTCGTACCCGATCACGAGCTCCTCGACGTGGAGGCGGCCGACCAGGATCTCCTCGACGAAACGGCGAGGGGAGTAGCGGGACAGGGTCTCCGTAAACGCGATGAAGACCGCGTATTCCAGCCCGCTCTCCGCCAGAATCTCCTTCTTCTCGAGCGGCGTCGTCAACAGCGGCGGTGCATGCTCCGGCCGCACGATCCGCAGCGGGTGTGGATCGAAGGTCACGAGCACGCTGCGACGGTCGGCAGCACGCGCACGTTGGCGGATCTCATCGAGCACGGCCCAGTGCCCGCGGTGAACACCGTCGAACGTGCCAACCGTGACGACGGTCCCCTTGTCCGTGGGAATGCCCGGTGGGTAAGCCCAGCGCACGGCCCCAGTCATGGCAGAAAGACCTTCTTCGGTGTGAGTGCCCCCGCCCGCACCTCGGCGATCGCCACCAGACGGCCGTCGCATGCCACGGTGATGTGCCCGCCTTCCGCGGTCTCGGGCGCGTCGACTGTTTGACCGAACGCGAGTCGGTCCCGGCTCTTCTCGTCGACCACGACGACGGGTAGGTGCCCGAGTGCATCGAGCGGTGAGAGCGCGGCCCTCGATACCGCCTCGGGATCCCCGAGCTGGGCAGGAGTGATGGCTCGTTCCAACGTGTGCGCCCCAATCGACGTTCTCCTCAACCCGGTCAGGTGCGCGCCTACGCCGAGCGCCTCCCCGATATCTCGCGCCAGGGACCGTACGTACGTCCCGCTCGAGCAACGCACGCGAAATTCCATGAAGGGTAGGTCGAGTGAGCGCAGCTCGAGCTCGTGAACCGTGATCGGGCGCGCGGCCAGTGCGACGTGTTCTCCACGACGTGCGCGCTGGTGCATTGCCACACCGTCTACTTTCTTGGCCGAGAACTGAGGTGGCACCTGATCGATGTCGCCCTTGAACCCCTGCATCGCGGTGACAACGACCGCGCCGGTCAGGTCGGACCAGCCTGGGCGTTCCTCGCCGGGCTCGCCTTCGCGGTCTTCGGTGTCCGTCGTGATACCGAGGCGCGCGACCGCATCGTACGACTTGGCCAAGCCGGTGAGATACTGGGCGAGCCTGGTCGCCCTCCCGATGCAGAGCAACAAGAGTCCGGAGGCGAACGGATCCAACGTGCCGGTGTGCCCGACCCTCCGGATGCTCAGAGCTTTTCGCGCCATCGCGACCACGTCGTGCGATGTGGGCCCTTCCGGCTTGTCGAGCGGAAGTACGATGTCGAGGCTCGTCACTCCGCGCTCTCGGGCGGAGTCTCCCCGTCGGCCTCCTCGACCGACGCTTGCTCCGGCACGACAACGTCAGACAGTAGCTGCTCGATCCGCCGCGCGTGCTCCATGGAACGGTCCTCACGGAAGCGCAGTTCAGGAATCCGTCGGATGTGCAGCAAGCGCCCCAGCAGCCCACGTAGGAACGGCGCAGCAGCATCGAGGCCAGCGAGTGTCTCCTGGACCTCCGCGTGGTCGCCGATGATGCGAACGAAGACCCGCGCGGAGCCGAGGTCCGACGCCATCTCCACGGCCGTGACGGTGACGACACCGACTCGCGGATCCCTAACCTGAGTGCGGATGAGCTCCGAAAGCTCCCGTTTGAGCTGCTCGTTGAGTCGAGCCACGCGCTTGGGCGCCATCAGTAGAGCTCTCGGCGAACGCCGGTAATCAGTGCTACGCCGTGGTTCTCGACGAAGCGATCGATCTTGTCGAGCGTGGACTCGGCGAGACGTCCGTCGGATGCGACCAAAGCGATGGTGATCTGGGCGCGTGCGTGCACGTCCTGAAAGTCGGTCTCGGCTACGGACACGTGGAACTTGTTCTCGAGCCGATCACGAAGCGAACGGATCATCGAGCGCTTATCTTTGAGAGACGAGCAGCCTGGCAGCGCTAGATCCCAGGTCAGCGACGCGACGACCATGGCGCGCTGACTACTGGTTCGCCCCGGCCAAGGTCCGAGCGACCTCTTCGACGGTGTAGCATTCGATGACGTCGCCGACCTTGATGTCGTTGAAATTGGCGATGCCGATACCGCACTCGAAGCTCTCCCGGACTTCCTTGACGTCGTCCTTGAAACGCTTCAGCGACGAGATCTCGCCGTCGTAGACCACGACACCGTCACGGATCACACGCCCGTGTCCCTTTCGGTCGATGCGACCCTCGATAACGTAGCTGCCCGCAATCGTCCCGACCTTACTGACCCTGAAGATCTCTCGGACCTCGGCCGTACCCTCGATGGTCTCCCGCTTCTCGGGCGCGAGCAGTCCCTCGAGCGCCGCGGTCACCTCGGCGACAGCCTCGTAGATGATGTCGTACGTGCGGATGTCCACATCTTCCCGCTCCGCCTCGAGTCTCGCCGTGGTCTGCGGACGGACCCCCAAACCGATGATGACCGCACCCGATGTCTGCGCCAGCAACACGTCAGACTCGTTGATCGCCCCCACCGCGCGGTGAATGATCTCGACCTTCACCTCGTCTGTCCCGAGCTGTTCGAGCGAATCGGAGAGCGCCTGGACAGAGCCATCCACATCGCCCTTGATGACGAGCGGAAGCGTCGAGGCCTTGCCCTGCGCGGCCAACGCACCGAAGTCGCCAAGCTTGACTCCCCGCTCACGAATGCGGAGTTGCTTCTCGCGGTCGAGCCGCTGACGGTTCGAAGCGATCTCGGCCGCCTTGACCGCCTCCATGGCCTGGAACAGGTCACCCGCCTGCGGCACGCCGCCCGCGCCCAGAACCTGGACCGGCGTCGCCGGTCCCGCTTCGTCGACGTTCTGCCCTCGTTCATTGAGCAAGGCACGCACTCGACCGTCGTACAGGCCGCAGATGAACGAGTCTCCAACTCGGAGCGTGCCAGCCTGGACGAGGACCGACACCACCGGGCCCTTACCGATATCCAACTGGGCCTCGATCACCGTGCCCTGCACTTCACGATTGGGGTTCGCCTTGAGCTCGAGCATCTCGGCCTGAAGGAGCACTTTGTCCAGCAAGTCTTCCACACCCTGGCCCGTCTTCGCCGAGATCTCCGCGGCAAGCACGTCACCTCCGAAGTCCTCCACGTTGATGGCGTGCTGGAGCAGCTGCTGCTTGACCCGTGCGGGGTCGGCCGTGGGCAGATCAACCTTGTTGATCGCCACCACGATCGGCACGCCCGCGTTCTTCGCATGACTGATCGCCTCGATCGTCTGCGGCATCACCGAGTCGTCCGCCGCAACGATCAGTACGACGACGTCGGTGACGTCCGCACCTCGCGCACGCATCGCCGTGAAGGCAGCGTGCCCCGGAGTGTCGAGGAAGCTGATTCTGCGACCGCCGACGTCAACGTGATAGGCGCCGATGTGCTGCGTGATTCCCCCTGCCTCTCCGGCCACTACGTTGGTGTCACGGATGCGGTCGAGGAGCAGCGTCTTTCCATGATCGACGTGACCCATCACGGTGACGACCGGCGACCGCGGCAAGAGATCTTCCGGCGCGTCCTCAACGACAGCGAGCTCTGGCTCGGCGACGTAGGCTTCTTCGCGAACGGCGGTGTAGTTGAACTCTTCCAGCAGCATCTCGATCTGATCGAAGTCGAGGCGCTGGTTGATCGTCACGAGCAGCCCGAGGTTCTTGAACGCGGATCCGATGATGTCCGTGGAGGTCACGTCGACGAGCTCCGCGAGCTCGGCGACCGTCAGGAACTCGTTCACGCGTACCGTCGTACGCTCGCGTTCTTCCTCCTCCCTCTCCAGCTCCTCCTGCGCCTCTACTTCCTGGGCTGAGAGCCTGCCCTTTTTACGACGACGCTTCTTACCACCGCCTTTGATCTCCGCCATGACACGCTGGATGTTGGACTGTACCGCATCCTTGTCCACGCGCTGGCGCTTCCCCTTTTTCCTGTCCTTGCCCTGACGGCGGCCGTCGGCGGTGTACCCCTCGGCCTGGATCCGTACCTGACCCCCCGGGCCCGCACTCGCGGCGGGTGCCGGACTTGGCCGACGGATGGTGCGGACCGGCCCATCGGGCGCACCGGCACGGGCTGGCGCCGGCGGCGGCGCAAAGTCAGCGACAGGCTCGTCCGGCTCGGATTCGAGAAGAAAAGCCTCGTCAGCACCGGAGCTGTCCGCAGGGGTGTCATCGCCTTCCCCTCGAGCGTCGTCACGTCCGGCCGGAGCATCGTCCTCGTCGGCTGAGGCGTCATCGCCGTCCACTGGCGCTTCGTCGCTGGCCACCGGGACATCCTCTTCGTCCCCCGGGGTGTCTTCACCGTCCGAGATACCGTCCGCGTTGACGAGCGAACTCTGGTCGTCCTCCGCGTCGTCCCCGGTCAGCTCCGCCTCGGTCTCCTCGAGGGACTCCTCGACCTCTTCCTCTGGCTCGACCACGCGCTCCTTTCGACGACGACGACGACGCTTCGTAGGCGCTGGCGCCGCCTCCTCCAGAGCGGCTTGGATCGCCGCAGCTGGGTCAGCGCGGCCGGCACGCCGCTCACGCTCGACCTTCGCGAGCACCTTGGCATGCTGACCAGCGGTGATCGTCGCGTCCTTGTCCGCCACTGGAATGCCCATTTGGCGGAGCAAGGAAACGAGCGCCTCGGCGTCGACACTGAGTTCCTGCGCTAACTCGATAACCTGCATTCTGTCGCTATTCCTCCACTACGCGTGCGACCACATCGTTCAGATCCTGAAGCAGCCGTGCCGCGAGCGATTCATCCGTCACCGCTACCGCCGTCAGGGGAGCTTTCCCAATGGCAGCGCCCAATGTGGCTCGATCCCCCAGGATGACCTGAGGGATCGGCCGGTTGCTCAACTCCTTCCGTATTTTATCCAACTGAACGCCCGAAGCGTCCCCTGCCATCAACACTAACCGGGCCTCGCCTCGACGGATCGCCCGGCGGGTGGCATCCGTACCTGGAGCCACTGCACCGGCCCGTCGGGCCAGGCCCAGTAGTCGGAAGACCTCAGGCCTCCACTTCCCCTTCAAGTGGGACCTCCTCCGTCACCTCCGCGTCGGCAGCGTCGTCCTCCGCGTCCGCGTCACCCTTCTCCGACAGCCCTGCGTCAGCGGCTGCGTCATCCGACGAGTCCGCGTCAGCAGCTGCGTCATCCGACGAGTCCGCGTCAGCAGCCTCGCCTTCGATCACTGTCAACTCGTCGATGAGCAGAAGAAGACGGTCCGCGTCCTCCTCCCCCAGACCCTCGATCCCCAGGAAATCCCGGCGGTCCAAGTCGATGACCTGTAGAAAAGTATCATACCCAGCCGCCGATAGAGCCGCTAGTGTGGCCGCCTGCAAATCCAACTCGGAGAGCGGGAAATCCGCAGTCTCATAGTCGTCCTCCATGCTCGCCTTGAAGGGCGCGAGATCGGTCCCGCGTTCGAGCCATTCGCGCGAGCCATAGAGGTCGATCTGCCATCCGATCAGTTGTGACGCGAGCCGCACGTTCTGTCCGTTCCGACCGATCGCGAGCGAGAGCTGATCCTCGCCCACGATCGCCGTGATCACTTGGCGTTCGGTGTCGCTGAGGACCTTGGAGACTCGTGCTGGCGCCAGCGCCCGCCGGGCGTACACCTCGGTGTCGGGATGCCAGGGCACGATGTCGATCCGCTCTCCCCCGAGCTCGGAAACGACAGCCTGGACGCGTGAGCCCTTGAGTCCCACGCACGCGCCCACCGGATCCACCGACTCGTCGCGGCTATAAACGGCGATCTTGGTCCGGCCGCCCACTTCGCGGGCGATTCCACGGATCTCGACGATGCCCTGGTGGATCTCAGGGACTTCGAGCTTGAACAGCGCGGAGACGAAGAGAGGGTCCCCCCGGGACAGAATGAGTCGCGGGCCCCTCGGCGTCTCCTCGACCTTCTTGAGTACCGCTCGGATCGGGTCGCCTTGGCGGAACCGCTCGCGCGGATTTTGATCCTTCCACGGGATGATCGCATCGGCGTCGCGCGCGCGATTGAGCATGACGACGAGCTTTCCGCGCTCTGTCTGCTGGACCTCACCGGAGAGCAGCTCACCCACTTCGTCCTCGAACTCGTCGCGGATCCGGTCACGCTCGTTTTCTCGGACGCGTTGGACGATCCGTTGTTTCACCGCCATGACCGCGTTTCGGCCGAACTCGGTGAAGTCGACGGGGATTTCCATGACGTCGCCGACCTCAAAGCCCTCGTCGTCCCAGCGGGCCTCCGCGAGCGCGATCTCGCTTGCCGGATCCTCGACCTCGGCCACCACCCGGCGTAACACCACGATGTCGAACTCGCCGGTGGTGTCGTCGATTTCGATTTCGGCCTGCACGGTCGCTCCATAGATACGCGCGAGCCCCGCGAGCATGCCGTCCTTTACCAAGTCCGTCATCTCTTCGTCGGATAGGCTCTTGGTAGCTGCCACGTCTCTAAAGGCCGCTACGATCTCCGCCGCGTTCGCCATATCGACTCCCTCACTTCCACGTGAAGACCAAGTGTGCGTCCCGAATCTTCGACCGCGGAACGACCACCTCATCACCGTCGGCGAGTCGCAAGCGAATCGCCTCCGACTCCCCCGCACTACCGTCGAGCCCGAGCAGCTCCCCCTCGAGTCGGTGCGACCGACCCGCTAGAACCTCGCGACCCTTGATCACCACGTTCTCACCGCTGAAGCGATCAAAGTCCCGCGCCTTATTCAGCGGACGCTCGACCCCCGGCGAGGACACCTCGAGCACGTAGCGCTCCGAGAGCGCCTCATGCTCATCCAACCATGCCTCGATCGCTCGGCTCACCTTGGCACAGTCCCCGACGGTGACCCCGTTCTCCGGAGTCGAATCCACACGGTCTATGCGAACGCGCAGAACCGGCCGTCGACCACTTCCTCCCCACCGAACATCGACGAGCTCAAAGCCGAGGCCTTCGACCCCGCTCTCGAGAACTTGCTCGACATCGGCAACGGCTCGCATCGGCGCTCACTCCAATTCAATAGGGGTACACCGCAAGAGCGACGTACCCCCAAATGCATCTCGAACAAAAAGAGGGGGCGACCTCCTCCCCCACTTCACCAAAAAAAACCGCCCGGTGGCGGTCCATCCGGCCTTACAACATAGACAAGGCCCGAAACGCGCTCAAGGTCGGCGCTTCGGGTCAGCCAGAGGGCCGCGAGACACTCCTATTCGGACGCCCCCTCCGCATCCTCGCTTTGCTCGGCGCCGTCGTCGACTCCTGCGACCGTGGCGGAGTCCGGCGCGTTCTCATCGGCCTCCGCTGTTTCGCTGCCTTCAGCGTCCCCTCGCCCGAAGCCGAGGTGGCCTTCCAGTGCGCTTACCCGCTCCTTGATGACATCGACCGCACCGCTGAGGCCGTCGAATTCCTTCTGCGTGACGAAGTCGAGCCGCTCCTTCGCCCCTTCGGCCGCGGACTGCGCCTTCTCGAGCGCCTCCTTCATGACCTCCCGCGCGCGCTCCGTCGAAAGATCGCCCCTTTCCCTCGCCTCCTGGATCGTCTCTTCCAAGGCATCCCTGAACGCGGAAAGCACCCCGAGGCCTTGCTTGATGCCGTCGGAGACTTTCTCCTTCGCGCCCTTTTTTTCTTCCGCTCCCCTTTTTTCTTCGGTCATCGCGCGTCCTCAGCTCTACTCAGTGAGTTGCCGCCCCTGCGCCCCGCCCTTCGGTGTCCAGCCGTCACTCGATTCAACCGTACGATTCGTCAGTGCGCTCGATGCGCGCGCCCAATCCGGCGAGCCGTTCGTCGATGGCCTCGTAGCCACGTTCGATTTGCCGGATATTGCGGATCTTGCTGGTCCCGTGGGCTCCGAGGGCAGCGATGAGCAATGCCATTCCCGCGCGGATGTCCGGACTCTCGACCACCCCGGGCTGGAGCGGGGTCGGTCCGACGATCACCGCGCGATGAGGGTCGCACAGGATGATCGACGCCCCCATCGCGACCAGTGTGTCGGTGAAGTACATGCGCGACTCGAACATCTTCTCGTGCACGAGCACCGTGCCCTCACACTGCGTTGCGACCACGACCGCGATCGAGGTGAGGTCCGCGGGGAACGCAGGCCACGGGCCGTCATCGAACTTGGGGACATGACCAAACGCGTCCTGCCGCACCTGATGTCGCGCTGACCCGTGCACATGAAGATCCGTGCCCTCCAAAGTGCATTCGATGCCGAGGCGCCGAAAACCCAGCAGCGTGGAGTCGAGGTGCTCGAGCGGCGCTCCTTCGACCGTGATGTCGCTACCGGTCACCGCCGCGAGGCCGATGAACGAACCCGTCTCGATGTGGTCGGCGCCGATCGTGTACTCCGTACCGTGCAGAGACCGCACGCCTTCGATTTCGAGGATGTGGGTCCCGACACCCTTGATTCGCGCACCCATCGAGTTCAGCAGGTGACAGAGATCCTGGACGTGGGGCTCCGTGGCCGCATTGCGAATTCGGGTGTGGCCTTCGGCGCGGACTGCGGCCATGATCGCGTTCTCGGTACCCGTCACGGAAGGCTCGTCCAGAAACATGTCCGCCCCGAGGAGCCGCTCGGCGGCGATGTTGAAGCCGCCGTTCAAGGTCACCTTGGCACCCAGTGCCTCGAAGGCCAGAAAGTGGGTGTCCATCCTGCGCCGCCCGATCACGTCGCCCCCGGGAGGGGGTAGCTCCACGTGGCCAAATCGGGCCAGCAGCGGGCCGGCGAGCAGCAGCGACGCGCGGATACGCTCGGCGAGTGCCCGATCCACCGAGTTCGTGTGCACGGAAGAGGCGTCTACGGTGACATCGTTCGCACCATCCCAGCCAACCTCCGCCCCGAGCGATTCGATGATCTCCAGAAACGTGAGCACGTCCCTAATCCGCGGGATGTTGTGGAGCGTCACCGGTTCGGCCGCTAGCACCGTTGCGGCGAGGCACGGTAGCGCAGCGTTCTTGTTGCCGGCGGGGCGAATCCGGCCTTCGAGCCGGTGCCCACCTTCGACCACAAAAGTCCCCATGGTCTCCGAGAAACGGGGTGGTGGTGGGTTCGAGCGGTCCCGAAGATACCGCTCGTCTCCACGCACCAGCAACTGAGTCATGCGCCCTCCTCTTCTTGACGCACGATGACTGGTGCAGGATGCGTGCCCGAGCAGCTTGCTCCGCCTCGCCGACCGATCTAACATCGCCCATTCCTTCGCTTTGCTATCGATCAGCCATGCGCCTATGAGAGATTCTTCGAGCGGATTTCGTCGTCTCACGCCTGCGAGCGAACGACATGGAGGGGGGCGTTCACCGGGCAGAGAACGCGAGCACGTGAAGCTGCCAGCCCGTATATGCCGCCTCGCCCGACACGACGACTTCATCGACTAACTCGAAGCGGCTGATGACGATGCGTCTGTGATCCAGATCATCGAATCGATCGACGATCAGCACGTATGAAGGCAGGCACGAGCAAGGCACGTCTAGCAGCGTTCCGACCCAAGAGCGGTTAGACTAGCAGCCATGAGAACGCTTCTTACGCTCACACCGCTTCAGAGCCCCGTCGCAGCGGGTGACGGGCTCACGATGGCTGCCGATATCGCGACGATCGTGGTCGGAGTGGCGATCGTCGTCATCGCGTTCGCGGGGGTGGCGCTCGCTCGCAAGATGAATCGTACGTTGGATGGAGTGCGAAACGCGGTGGGCCAGAACCTCGGACCCGTCGCAGACCGCGCGCGCGCCATCTCTGACAACGTCGAGTTCATTTCACAGGCGTTGCGCACGGATGTCGAGCGGCTGAACACGTCGGTGCGCGCGCTGAGCGACCGACTCAACCAGGCTTCCGCCCATATGGAGGAGCGTATCGAGGACTTCAACGCGCTCATGGAAGTCGTTCAGGAGGAGGCCGAGGGCATGTTCATCGATACCGCGGCAACCGTGCGCGGCGTTCGGGAGGGTGCGGCAGCGATCGCCGGTGGCGCCTCCACCACCTCGGTCGAGGCCGACCACTCGGACAGTGTCTCGCGCGAGGCCGACGACACGGACGGCGTCTCGGACGCGGCCGACGAGGCACTACAACTCGTCGACGACTCAGAGGCGCTGCCCACGCGAGAGGGCTGAGCCTCATCGGCCCCATGGCCACGCTCCTCGTTGCGCTCGGTTGGTTATTCCTCGTTCCCCAACCGGCAGCCGCCTGGGGGCCCGCGACGCACGTCGCGCTGGGTCAGGTGGTACTCGGCGCGCTCTACCTGATCCCACCGGCCATCCGAGGCCTGCTCGAACGTTATCCTCTCGACTTCCTCTACGGCTCGATCGCGGCGGACATCTCGTTCGCGAAGAAGTACGTGCCGGAGGGTCGGCATTGCCACAATTGGTCCATCGGCGAGGAGATTATCGATGCCGCCGATACCGAACGCCTTCGAGCGGTCGGATACGGATACCTCGCCCACCTCGCGGCCGACACGATCGCGCACAACGTCTTCGTGCCACGTCAACTCTTGCTCACCAGCACGACCCAGGCGCTCGGCCATGCGTACTGGGAACACAGGATGGACCTTCACGTGGGCGATGACTTCCTCGAGCAGGCCCGAGCGCTGGTCGTGGAGAACGACCACTCCGACGCGGATGAGCTTTTGGACGATGTACTGAGCCGCACGATCTTCAGCTTCAAGGCAAACCGCAGGATCTTCCGAGGCATGATTCGCCTCACGGGCGATGAACGATGGCACCGGATCTTCGAACAGGTAGTCGCGAATTCGCGCTTCGATCTTTCCGACCCGGTGGTCGATCGGTACTTCGAGCTCGCCTTCGACCAGGTGGTCGACTACCTGAATACCCGGGCCGACTCGGATGCCGCCCAGCTGGACCCGGTTGGGGAGCTCAATCTCAAGCTGGCCAAGAAGGTGCGCCGACGCGCGCTATCGGACCACACGGTAGACCAGCCTGAAGTGCTGAGGGAGATGGCGGACGCCTTTTTTCCGTTTCCGGACGGCTCGCTTCGATTTTGGCCCGAGGTCAGCGACCCCGCCTTCGCAGCCGGGGCGAGTGCGCGCCGATCTCAGTCCCTAAAGGACTAGCCGAGCCGTTCGACCAGCAGCTCGTTCACGCGTCGTGGGTCGGCCTGGCCCTGGGACCGGCGCATGACCTGGCCGACCAGGAATCCCAGCACCTTGGTCTCGCCGTTCCGGTACCGTGCCACCTCGTCGGGACTGTCCTCCACGACCGATTCCACCCATTCGGCGAGTCGACCGGAGTCACGCACCTGCAACAGCCCCTTGGCCTCGACGATCTGGATCGCTTCACCACCTTCCTCGGCCATGAAGCCCAGCACCTTCTTCGCGGCAGAATCGGAGACCGTGCCGTCTTTCACCAGCCCGATGAGCTGGGCGAGCGACGCGGGCCGAACGGGCACCGTGCGGCCGTCATCGCCACGCTCTTTCATGATCGCCTGAAGCGCGCCCATGACCCAGTTCGATGCGCTCTTCGCATCGGCGCCGGCGACGACGACCTCTTCGAAG
>CBDANQ010000009.1:0-25920 GCA_965197725.1 Longimicrobiales bacterium | reverse complement strand
CCTCGTCTCTTCGACAGCACTCTCAGCGACCCACTCCGCACCGCCTTGCGCCATGTCGTCAGGTGCGACGAGTACAAGCCCTCCCGTCGCAGGAGTCGCCCTACCTCTCCCGGCTCCGTGCACCGGTCCGCTTCTTCGACGACCCGCAGCTTGTACGACGGACTAAACCGTCGGCGCGTCGGCTTATCTACCACCTCCGCGTCCGGAGCAGCTGCCGCGCTTCGCTTACCCTCCCAGGTTAGTGGGGCGATTCCATTCTCTTCCATTCTCTCTCGGTGTCCCAGCATCCTCGGTTTCTCTGCCTTCGCCCTACTCTAATTCTTTACTCGTTCCGTGTCTCACCTAAGTTGGCAGAGAGGGTAACGGCTCCGGCATCGGCACCCGAAGCGACAGACGATAAACATGTCCAAATAGCCGTGAGCGGGAAAGCTGGAGCAACCTCTAGACCGGGCGCCTGCGCATTGCCGACGCGATCGGGCCGGCCGGGCTCGCCGGCCTTCATCGAGCACGACGAGCTCGACATCCCGACCGTCGTCGTGCGGCGCATACGGGGGCTCTAGCCGAACGCGAAGGCGGCTCCTTCGGATCGGCCCCCAGCGTCTAGTGTCACGTCATGCTTGTAGTGTCGTAATATAGATCGTATCTTCTCTGCATCTCCCACGCGGGAGGAATGCAGATGAAGAAATACGTCGTGACGCTGCTCGAGGAGGAGCGCGAAGCTCTTGGCGCACTCACATCGAAGGGCAAGCACAGATCCCAGAAAATTCTCAACGCACTGATCTTGCTGGGGTGTGATGCGGGCGAGTTTCAGACGGAGCGCTCGACGAATGAAGAGATCGCCCGCGTGCTGAAGATCAGCATGCGGAAGATCGATCGAGTGAAGAGGCGCTTCGTCGTTGACGGTCTTGAGGTGTGCCTGAACGGGACGAAGGGGAGCCGCGTCTACGCGAAGAAAGCGGACGGGGACCTTGAAGCTCATCTGGTGGCGCTGAGTTGCAGTGACCCGCCGGAAGGCTTTGCGAGGTGGTCTCTGAGGTTGTTGGCGGACCAAGTCGTCGAGCTCGGCTACATCGACAGCGTCTCGCACGAAACCGTCCGCCGCGTTCTAAAAAAAACGAACTCAAGCCCTGGCGGCGGAAGGGATGGGTGATTCCGCCGGAGCACAACAGCAGTTTCGTCGCTCATATGGAGAGGGTGTTGGACGTCTACAAGCGACCGTTCGATCCCCTGCGTCCCGTGGTCTGCATGGACGAATCTCCCAAGCAACTGATCGCCGAGACGAGGGTCCCGATTCCTGGGTTGCCGGGACGGGTGGCCAGACACGACTACGAATACAGGCGCTGCGGTGTATGCACGGTGTTCCTCGCAAGCGAGCCCTTGGCCGGAAAGCGCATGGTCAGGATCACGGAAAGAAGAACAAAGCGGGACTGGGCCCATTTCCTTGAGGAGATCGCAGACCAGTACGAAAGCGCGGAGAAGATCACGCTGGTCATGGACAACCTGAATACCCACGTGCCGGGATCGCTGTACGAGGCATTTGCCCCGGACAAAGCCAAGGCGCTATGGGATCGCTTCGATTTCGTCTACACCCCGAAGCACGGAAGCTGGCTGAATGTGGCCGAAATCGAGTTGAACGTGCTCAGCACGCAGTGTCTGGACAGGAGAATCGACGACATCAACGTGGTCCGACGCGAGGTCGAAGCGTGGCAGTCCTTCCGAGACAACAAGAACGCACGCGTCAATTGGCAGTTCACCACACCCGACGCACGGATCAAGCTCGCTCGGCTCTATCCGACATTCGATGAGTGACGCGACACTAGAGTTGGCGGCGTTCTTCGTCAGGTGAAGTCGACACCGAACAGGATCACGGCCGCGAGGATCGCACCCACCGCGACCGGCGCCACGAACCGCATGAAGAAGTGCCACGCGCCGTACTTGAACCACTTCGGCTGCGTGCCATCCACCAACTCGGACTCCGTGGCGTCACGGCTCATGAACCATCCCGCGGCGAGCGTGATCAACAAGCCCCCGATGGGCAGCTGCCAATTGGCCGCGAGGTGGTCCAGAGTGCCGAAGAACCCAGGCTTACCCTCGAAGATCTCGAATTCCGAGAGCCCCGCGGATGCCCCGAACGACAACGCGCACAGGACGGTGACCACGAAGATGCCGCCCGAGCTGAGGAGAACGGCGTTGCGTCGCGACATCCCCTTCTCGTCGATCCAATAGCTGACCACGACCTCCAAGAGCGAGATCGTCGACGTGAGCGCCGCCAGAGCGACGAGCACGTAGAAGAGCGGCCCTAGGACGACCCCGAAGGGCACCGCCGTATAGAACAGCTCCGGCAGCGAGATGAACAGCATCCCCACCGTCGACCGGCCGATCTGCTCCTCCATCCCCGGAACCGAAAAGATCACCGAGAACATGATGATCGTGGCGACGATCGCGATGAGCGTGTCCAGGAAGACGATGATCGCGGACGCTCTTACGATCGACTCCTGCTTCGAGAGATAGGAGCCGTAGGTGATCATCGCTCCCATCCCGAGGGACAATGTGAAGAAGGAGTGACCGAGCGCTTCGAGAACCCCTCCCGCATCCAACTGATCGAAGCGGGGGACCAGTATGAAGGCGAGCGCCTCGCGCCCTGGGGCGCCGCCTTGTATCGAGAGGGCGCTGAACAGAAGCAAGACGAGGATCCCGAAGAGGATGGGTAGGAAGATCCTCGCCACGCGCTCGATGCCGCGGTGGACTCCAGCGAGGACGACCAACGTCGTGGCGCCCATGAACAGGAAGGCGAGCAGAATCTGGAGCGGCCCATTGGCCGCGAACGTCCCGAACGCTTCACCGAGCGCAGTGTTCGCGGGGAAGCCGCCGAGGCTCCACCCGACCGACTTCACGAAGTAATTGAGCGACCATCCCGCCACGACCGTGTAGTAGCTGAGGATCGTGAATCCCGCCGCGACTCCCCAGGCGCCGACGATGCCCCAAAACGGGCCTACCGCCTCTTTGAGCGCGCCGACCGGACTTTTCTGCGTGCGTCGACCGATGAGGATCTCCGCCATCATGATGGGTAGGCCCACCGCCGCGATGCAGACGAGATAGATTAGGACGAACGCCCCTCCGCCGTTCTCCCACGTGATGAATGGGAACTTCCAGAGGTTCCCCAGGCCGATGGCGCTCCCGGTCGCTGCGAGGACGAAGCCCAGGTTCGAGCCCCAGTGGTCGCGCGGCTGTGACATTGGCGTTCGTGGTAGGAGATCCGGACGGAATCCGACGAAGGCGGCCGGGCCCGAGGCGGGTCGAGGTTTGAACAATCGCGCCCTATATTGAGCTCCCCGCGCGCCCATCCGCCAGGCCGTCGGCTCGTCGGGTTCCGCGAACTGGGCGCTGGCCAGGGTGTACCAGGGCGCGCCCTTTCCGCGGGGGACGCGGACGCGGCCTCGAGCTCGCATCCCGTAACGATCGCTACCCGGCTCACCACGCCTCTTCGGCTTGCCACTGGAGCAGGATTCATGACGATGAGACGAGCGTTCCGGGGCCGGGCCGTAATCGGCCTCTTCACTTGGGCTCTGGCGACTTCTTGCGCAGGCGAGAGAGCTGGTTCCGAGGGGGAGATCGACGAGCTCCAGATCGCGCTTCTCACCTCGGGACCGGTGAGCGACGCGGGCTGGTACGCGGGTGCGTACGAGGGGATCCTGGTGATCCGCGACTCCCTTGGAGCCCGCATCAGCCACCAGCAAACCAAGACGCCCGCGGAGTTCGATGAAGCGTTCTTCTCGTATGCCTCGGCCGGCTTCGATCTGATCTTCGCACACGGCTTCGAGTACCAGGACGCCGCGGTCAGGGCGGGGGAGGCCTTTCCCAGCCTCACGATCGTCGTGTCCAGCGGTGGCCGGGTCGCACCCAACGTCCACCCGTTGATCTTCCGGCTGGAGGAGGCGAGCTACCTTGCCGGAATGCTCGCAGGCGGGCTCAGCACCTCGAAGGTCGTGGGTATGGTCGGCGGCGTGGCGATCCCTCCGGTGCAGGGGACGTTCCGCGCGTTCGAGGCCGGTGCTCGCGCGGCCGCGCCCGATGTGGAGGTGCTCGAGTCGTTCATCGGCACGTGGGACGACGTGGCGGCAGCGAAGGAAGCTGCGACGGCGCAGCTCAGCAGAGGGGCCGACGTGCTAGTGCACAACACGGATGCCGCCAGCTTCGGAGTGTTCCAAGCGGTCCGGGAGTCGACGACCGAAGACGCTCCGGTCTGGGCGATCGGCATGAACCGCGACCAGAACGCCGTCGCCCCCGAGGTGATCGTGGGGAGTGCGGTGATCGACATTCCCCGTGCCTTCCTGGAGGTCGCCGCGGACTTCGCCGAGGGAGGGCTTCCGCCGGGCGTCCTGTACGTAGGCCAGGTCGAGGGAGTCGTCGACTTCGTCCTCAACCCGCTCCTTCACGACCGAATCCCCGCAGCCGTTCTCGCTCGAATCGAGGCCGCACGAGTTTCGATCAGGGAGGGCACCCTGGAGGTGCCGCGGGTCCCATTCGTCGAGGGCGACACCGGCGGCCCCTGAGCCGTGATGCGGCAGGAGCCCACCCCGCCTAAGCCCAGCGTGCAGCTGCGCTCAGTCCACAAGCGCTTCGGCCCGGTCCGAGCGCTGGCGGGAGCGGACCTTACGGCGTTTCCCGGCGAGGTCCACTCGCTGCTTGGTGAGAATGGCGCGGGCAAGACCACGCTGATGAGCCTCCTCCATGGCGCCATGGAGCCGGACGACGGCGAGATCCTCATCGACGGCTCGGAGGTCCGGCTACGGACTCCACGCGACGCCATGGCTGCCGGGATCGGCATGGTTCATCAGCACTTCACGCTCGTATCCAACCTGTCCGTAGTGGAGAACGTGGCGCTCGGCGTCCGCGGGGACGGCGGCGGCCTCCGCCTCCGCCTCGATCGTGTGCGAGAGCGTATCGCCGAACTCGAGTCGGTGACCGGCATCCCCGTGGATCCGGACGCTCCCGTCGGCGGGCTTTCCGTGGGCGCGCGCCAGCGCGTCGAGATCCTCAAGCTCCTCTACCGCGACCCGAGCATCCTGATCCTCGACGAGCCCACGGCGGTGCTCGCCCCCCAGGGGGTCGAGTGGCTCTTCGGGGTGCTGAGGTCCCTCGCGGAGCAAGGCCGAACGGTCTTGTTGATCGCGCACAAACTCGACGAGATCCTCGGCATCGCGGACCGGATCACCGTCCTCCGGCGGGGGCGGACCGTGCTGTCGGCGGAGCGAGGCAACGTGGACGGCTCTCGGTTGGCTCGGGCCATGATCGGTCGTTCGCCGGCTGAGCCAGGGCGCCTGGAAACGGCCGAGCCGGGCGATCGCGTCGCGCGCATCGAACGGGTGACGGCGGCGGGGCGGCGGGGCGAGATGGCACTCGACCGGGTTAGTCTCGACGTGCGGCGCGGAGTGATCATCGGCATCGGCGGTGTAGAGGGGAACGGCCAAAGGGAGTTGGCGCTCCTTCTTGCGGGGCGACTCCGACCGACGGCCGGGCGGGTGGATCTTCCACGGACGACGAGCCTGGTTCCCCAGGATCGAGGCAGAGACGGGCTGATTCCCAGCTTCGATCTCGCCGAGAATACCGCTCTCGCCTTTCACGACGTGCCGAGCCACCGACGGGGACCGGTCCTCGATTGGGCGGCTGTCCGGTCGACCGCCCAGGAGATCATCGCGCACTACGCGGTGCAAACTCCAAGTTGGCGCTGGCCCGCCCGTGCACTGTCCGGTGGGAACCAGCAGAAGCTCGTCGTAGGCCGAGCGCTGGCTCGCCGCCCCGATCTTCTCGTCGCGGAAAACCCGACGCGCGGCCTCGACATCGCCGCTACGGAGTTCGTCCGTGGCGAGCTCGCGAAGCTGAGGACCCAGCCCGGTCCGGGCGACGACCGGGCGACCGCTCCCGGTGTCGTCCTCTTCTCCACCGATCTGGACGAGGTGCTGGAGCTATCGGACCGGGTCTTCGTGATGGTTCGCGGCCGTCTGGTTGCCGTTCCACCGGACGCTCGGACCCCGTCTGGCCTGGGACAGCTCATGCTGAGCGGAGGCTCCGCCCATTCGTAGCGCACGTTGGGTCGGGCCTGCGGGTGCGAGCGTCGCGGCGCTCCTGGCTACCGCGGTGCTCACGACCATCGGCCTGGCCGTAGCGGGCTTCGATCCGGCAGCGGCCGGCGTCGCCCTCGTCGATGGAGCGATCGGGTCGGTCGAACGCTTCACGTCGATCACCCTCGTGCGGGCCACACCGCTAGTGCTGACAGGTCTCGCGGTCGCGATCGCTTTTCGGGCCGGCGTGTGGAACATCGGTGCGGAAGGTCAGCTCTACGCAGGAGCGGTGGCCGCGACGTGGCTCGGCCTTTCCCTCCCCGATGCTCCCGCTTGGGTATTGCTGCCCGTGACCATGGCCGCGGCGGCGATCGCCGGTGGCCTCTGGGCACTCGTGCCCATCCTCATGAAGCTGCGGGCGGGGGTCGGCGAGGTCATCACGACGATCCTCATGAACTTCATCGCCATCTACCTGACGGCCTACCTGGTGCACGGACCACTCCAGGAGGCTCGTGGGGTTTTCCCCCAGACCGATCCGATCGCAATGGCGGCCCGACTCCCGAGGATGGGCTCCGGCCGACTTCATGCCGGCTTTCTGGTCGCGGTCGTATTGGCCCTCGCGCTCTGGTGGACCGTGCGCGCCACCGCGTTCGGGTTCCGTCTCCGGGCGGTGGGGGCGGCCCCCGAAGCAGCGAGCCTGTCCGGCCGGATCGATACGAGCCGGGTGATCTTCGCGAGCTTCCTGATCTCCGGGATGCTCGCGGGTCTCGCGGGAGGCGTCGAAGTCGGGGGCGTGACCTTCGCCTTGTACGAGGATCTGTCGCCCGGGTACGGGTACACGGCGATCGCGGTGGCGCTCCTGGCGGGTCTCAACCCCCTGGCCGTGCTTGCCACAGGCATCTTCTTCGGGGCGCTGCAGGGAGGCGCCGGTGCCATGCAGCGAGATGCCGGCATCCCGGCGGTTTGGGTCAACGCGATCGAGGCCCTGGTGATTCTGGCCGTGCTGGCGGTCGACCAGATCGTGCGCAGACTGGGATCATCCGGAGTCTCCGTGACCCTCGACGAGCCGGCGGGCTGACTCCATGGATGGGATTGCCCTGCAAGCGTTTCTCGAGGCTTCCGTGCGACTCGGCGTGCCCCTCGCGCTGGCAGCCCTCGGCGAGACGGTCAGCGAACGGGCGGGAGTCATCAACATCGGGCTCGAGGGCTCGTTGATCGGTGGCGCCCTCGGGGGAGCGCTCGGCGCCTTGATGATGGGGTCGCCTTCAGCCGGTGTGCTGGCCGGTGCGGCTGCGGGTACAGCCGTGGCGGCCGTATTCGCCGTATTCGCGATCACCTTGAACGCGGACCAGATCATCGTGGGAACCGCGGTGACCCTCGGCGGTCTCGGCGTGACAGGCGTCGTCTATCAAAGCGTGTTCGGTGTGACCGGTACGGCCCTCACCCTGCCGGCGCTGTCTCCGGTGAGCATTCCCGGACTGTCCGCGATCCCCGTCCTGGGACCCGCCCTGTTCCATCAGCCATGGACGGCGTACTTGGCCTATCTCCTCGCTCCGGCGCTCTGGTACTACTTGTTCCGAACGGGCTGGGGTCTAGACCTTCGCGCGGTGGGTGAGCAGCCGGTCGCGGCCGAGGCCGCCGGCATCCGAGTCTTGAAATACCGCTTCCTTGCCGTCCTGATGGGAGGCCTCCTGGCCGGCGTGGCGGGCGCTCATCTGGCCCTGGCGCACGCAGGTACCTTCGCGGAGGGCATGTCGGCTGGCCGCGGCTTCATTGCGATCGCGGTCGTCGTGCTCGGACGGTGGAATCCGCTTGGCGTGCTGGCCGCCTCCATGTTCTTCGGCGCCGCATCCGCACTCCAATTCGGGCTGCAAGCGCTCGGCCTCGAGGTGTCCTATCAGCTTTTCCTTGCACTGCCGTACGTCCTCACCCTCGCGGCTCTGGCCGGCTGGGTCGGCCGTTCGCGTGCGCCCGCTGCGCTCGCTCTACCGTGGCCGCCACGCGCGGGCGCGGGCTGACGAACGGGGGCGATGGCTGACGCACCGGGGGCGCTGAAAGCCCGCCGCGGAGACCTATGCGGGACCCCACGACGCGGTTCTCATCCGCACATCACCTCCCTCGCGTGTCCATGTGGAACGAGGCGCGCATCGAGCGCGCCGTGGACTCGGACGTCGATCGGTCTGCTTTGCACCGACACCGCGCCCGAGTACGTTCGTTCCAATGATTCGGGAGTCCGAGGGGATGCACCCCAAGCCAACGCACACAGCGCCAAGCCGGGTGGTGGCGCTGCTCGTCGCTCTTGTCGCCGGGGCCGCATCGGTACCGTCGGTGTCCAGCGCACAGGCGCCTCCCAGCGACCGCGGGGCCGTCGCGGTGGGCCTCCTGCTCAGGCAGTTGGACGGCGTGAAGCGCGTCCTCATGATCGGCGCACACCCGGACGACGAGGACACCAGCACCCTCACGACGCTCGCCCGCGGAATGGGTGCGAGGACCGCCTATCTCTCCGTCACACGCGGCGAAGGTGGTCAGAACCTCATCGGTCCCGAGCTCGGCGAGGGGCTCGGTCTCGTGAGAAGCGGCGAGCTCGTGGCGGCGCGCACCATCGACGGAGGTGAGCAGTTTTTCACGCGCGCTATCGATTTCGGATTCTCGAAGACAGCGGACGAGACGCTGGGCAAGTGGCCGCGAGAGGAGATCCTCGGCGATGTCGTGTGGGTCATCCGGCGTTTCCGGCCACACGTGATTCTCTCCGTGTTCAGCGGAACGCCGAGGGATGGACACGGCCAACACCAGGTGGCCGGCCTGTTGACGCATGAGGCCTTCGACGTAGCAGCCGACCCGACACGCTTTCCGGAACAGCTCGAGAACGGTGTCGAGCCCTGGCAGCCCACGAAGCTCTACCGCCTCGCCCGTCGCGACCCCTCCGGCGGATCGGCCTCGCTGGAGACGGGGACCTTCGATCCGCTGCTTGCCCGCTCGTATTTCCAGGTTTCCATGGATTCCCGGAGCCAGCACCGCTCGCAGGACATGGGTGCCGCTCAGCCGCTTGGACCGCGCAGCGCCGCCGTGACGCTGGTGTGGACCGCGGACGGAGTCGCGGGGGAAGGCGGGATCTTCGCTGGTGTGGACACGACGCTGGTGGCCCTCACATCAACGCTCCCCGGAGCTTTGGCCGGTGATGCCCGAGAGACGCTCGAGAACTATCGATCGGCCGTAGCGGAGGCCCGGTCCTCGCTGGATGCACTCGCGCCAGAGATGTCGGCTCCGGCGCTCGCGCGCGCCGTGGGCGCGCTGGACGAGGTCCTCGGGTGCATCGGCACCGAGGAAGCGACGGCCGAGGTCGCGCAGGTGCTGACCCGCAAGCGGGCGCTCGTTCAGCGGGCATTGTTGGCAGCCTCCTCGGTCGTGATGAGCGTGCGCACGAACGACGATCTCGTCGTCCCGGGTGAGGAGCTCGAGGTCCGTGTCGATCTGTGGAACGCGGGCCCCTACCAACTGACGGACGCAGGTCCGGGATTGCTTCTGCCGGCTGGCTGGACCGCGGACCTGATCGAGGGGAGGACGATCGTCGGTGGCGGATTCGGACCGTTCCGCTCCAGCACGGAGACGGTGTCGGGAACGTCCGAGACGCTCGGGCCTGGCGAGATTCGCCGTTGGGCATTCCGTGTCCGCGTACCAGCGGACGCCGAGCTTTCACGCATCTACTATCAGCGCGAGCAGCGCACCGGCGAGTACTACGAGTGGCCAGAGGAGTGGGATCTCAGGGGGCTCCCGCGAGACCCGCCACTCTTGTCGGGTCGCGTTACGTTCGACCTCGCCTCGGCCACCGACGGAGACGGGACCAGCGTGGCTGTCGCGGAGGACCGCGCCGCACGCTACTACGGTGTGGACGCCGCCCGGGGCGAGTTCACGAAGCCGCTGCTGGTGGTCCCCGCAGCATCCGTGACGGTCGAGCCGGACTTGATGGTCTGGCCGCTCGGATCCACTGAAGAGCGCACCGTGACCATCCGGGTCCGCAACCAGGCGGAGTCCGGCATCGAGGGTGCGCTCATGCTGGAGGGCTCGGGCTGGTCGGTCGAACCGGCCACGACCAGGGTCGAGCTCGGGGCCCCCGGTGCTGAGCGAGCCTACTCCATCAGCCTCCGCCCTAGCGCAGACATGGGTCCAGGAGTTCAGCGTCTCCGTGCGGTGATGCGCTCGGACGACGGCCGCTCCTGGAGCGAGCGCATCGATCTCATCGATTATCCGCACATCGAGCGGGTGGCCCAGTTTCACACGGCCGAGCTGCGCGCGTCGATATTCCCGGTCGCTGTCGACGAGGGGCTGTGGGTGGGGTACGTGATGGGATCCGGCGACTCCGGTCCAGCGGCGCTGACCGCACTCGGCGTCGACGTCGAGGTGTTACAGCCAAGCGACGTCCTGGCCGGTGACTTCAGGCGCTTCGACGCGTTGGTGCTGGGCGTTCGCGCGTACGAGACGCGCCCGGACCTGGCCGCCGCGAACGACGCCGTGCTCGACTTCGCCCGGGCTGGCGGCACGGTCGTAGTGCAGTACAACCAGTACGACTTCCCGAGTGGGGACTACACTCCGTACCCGGTCTCGATTTCGAGGCCCCACGACCGTATTACTGACGAGACCGCGAGCGTAACTCCGATCGAGCCGGAAGCCCCGGTCCTCAACACGCCGAATCGGATCACCGACGAGGACTTCGAGGGGTGGGTGCAGGAGCGCGGCCTCTACTTCCTCGGCACATGGGACCCCGCGTTCACCCCGGTCCTGTCGATGGCCGACCCCGGTGAGGCCCCGAAGGAAGGGTCGCTTCTCGTGGCTTCGGTGGGCCAAGGCGTGTACGTCTACACCGGGCTCGCTCTCTTCCGCCAGTTCCCCGCTGGAGTGCCGGGCGCATATCGCCTCCTGGCGAACCTGGTTTCACTCGACGGTGCGGCGTGGAGGGACTATCGCGAGCGGGCCGAGAACCGGTGATCGTCGCGCCAACCGCGTGCGATTCCTGACTTCCCGATGAACGACACGGATCCCGAGGACGAAAAGGGCCGGATCGGCATCTTTCCTAGCTGGGCCGCCCTCTACGCAACGGTCGTCGCCTACACGGCAGCACTCATCGTGCTGCTGTACGTCTTCACCGTCGTGTTGGACTTCAGCGCCCAATGACGGCTGCCGACTGGTTGGTCTTCGCTGTCTACTTCGGTGGCGTGGTCGGGCTCGCCTTGTACCAGAGCCGCAAGAACGTCGGCGTGGAAGGGTATTTCCTGGCCAACCGACGGCTCCCGTGGGGCGCCATCGGGCTGTCGGTCATGGCAACCCAGGCGAGCGCCATAACCTTCATCGGGACCACGGGGCAGTCGTTCGACGACGGGATGGAGTTCATCCAGGTCTATCTGCCCCAGCCGCTCGTAATGGTCCTGCTGTGTGCGCTGTTCGTGCCCTTCTTCTACCGCGCGAAGCTCTACACGGCGTACGAGTATCTGGAAACGCGCTTCGACCCCAAGACACGCTCTCTCACGAGCTTTCTCTTTCTCGTCTCGCGAGGCATGGCGGCGGGGCTGGTTCTGTATGCGCCCGCCATCGTTCTCTCTGTGATCATGGGTTGGGACGAGACGGTCACGATCCTGATCATGGGGGCCATCACCATCCTCTACACGATGGTGGGCGGCATCACGGCCGTGATCTGGACCGATGTCATACAGATGCTGATGATGTTCGTCGGTATTGGAGCCGCCATCGCCGTTCTTTTCGGGACCCTCCCGGCCGAGGTGGGTGTCGGCGACGTCGTGTACATCGGCGGGATCCAGGAGATGTGGTCGAGCATCGACCTCGATTTCGATCCCACGAACACCTACTCGATATGGACTGGCATGATCGGCGGGTTCTTCCTCGCTCTGGCCTACTTCGGGACCGACCAAAGCCAAGTTCAACGCTATCTCACGGCGAGCTCGCTGAAGCAAAGCCGCCTTTCGCTGATCTTCAACGCGTTCGTCAAGGTCCCGATGCAGTTCATGATCCTGTCCATCGGGGTCCTCCTGTTCGTCTTCTACCACTTCGAACAGCCGCCGATCGTTTTCAACTCGGCCGAGGTGGCGCTCGTCCAGCAGAGCGAGCGCGGCGACGAATTCCGGCGTCTTGAAGCGGAACACGGAGCCCTTCACGGTCAGCGGCGAGAGGCGACGCTGGAGCTGCTCGCCGCCCGTGACGCCGGTCGAGACCTCACCGCCCTGCAAGGCCAGATCCGGGGCTACGACGACGGGATGGCGGACCTGCGTGACCGGTCGAAGGAGATCATCTCCGAGGTGCGCGGCTCGTCGTCCAACGACGTGAATTACGTATTCCCCTCGTACCTCATCAACTACGTCCCCGCCGGGCTCCTCGGACTCATGATCGCCGTGATATTCGCCGCAGCCATGTCGTCGCTGGACTCGGAGCTGACGGCACTCTCGAGCGCGACCGTCATCGACTTCTACAAGCGCTGGTTCAAGAAGGAGGCGTCGGACGGGCACTACCTGCGGGTGTCGCGGGCGGCTACCCTGTTTTGGGGACTCTTCTCGTGCGTGATTGCCCTGTACGCGGGGCAGCTCGGCTCCCTCATCGAGGCCGTCAACCAGGTCGGCTCCTTCTTCTACGGCTCTCTGCTCGGCGTCTTCCTCCTCGCGTTCCTCGTCAAGGGCGCCAACGGCACTGGGGCCTTCGTGGGCCTCTGGGCCGGGATGGCGTCCGTCGCGGTCGTGTCCGTGACGACCGATATTTCATACCTCTATTACAACGTGGTGGGGACAGTCGCGGTTCTGGCGGTCGGAAGCGCGGTGAGCGCGGCTACCGGTGGGCGGGGAGGAAGGCCCCAACCCGCCTGAAGGGCACCGCCCTCACGAAACCGGACAAGGAGCGTCGAATGGCTGGCGACGGTACCAAAGGCAAAGCGATCATGATCGTGGCGGGGCTCCTCGCTCTTTGGTTTCTCCTCATGGGAATCACGAAGCTGTTCGGGGTGCTGATGGTCGAGGACTTCGCCAGCTGGGGATATCCGCGATGGTTCCACATCCTCGTCGGTGCGGTCGAGGCAGGAGCGGCGGTCGCGCTCCTGAAGGGTACGACCCACTTCTACGGTGCGTTCGCGATCTTGGTGGTGATGCTCGGTGCGATCTTCACATTGTTGCGTGCGGGCCAGTCGGACATGGTTGTCACTCCGATCGTTGCGCTCGCGCTCGCGTCGTTCGTTGCATTGAAGACGAGAGGCGCGCCTTCGCTTGCCGCAGCCTAGGCCGCGACTAGCGGATCTGGGCCGGGAACCCCGGCTCTGCCGGGAACCCCGGGCCCGGCGCCACAACGCCGAGAGGGCCGCTCCTTCGGGAGCGGCCCTCTCTCTTCTCACTGTGCTCCGGGATCGTACCGATCCATCCCGTCTCGACACCCGACGGTCAGGATCGCACGCCGTCGCGATCCAACTCGAATCAGTTGCCCGCTGAGGACGGCGGCACGATCCCGTTGATGCGCATGTAGGTGACGAGGTTGCCATAGTGCTCGTAGTTATGCGCGGAGTTGAAGGCGAGCACGGCCGAGGCAGCCATCTGGTTCCCGAAAAAGTCCACCATCTTCGCGCCGTCCGCGTCGGACATGGAGGCATACACCTCGTTGCAGAAGGCGAACGCGTCTGTGAGCGCGACCGTGATCTGGGCCTTCGTGGTGGCGGTTTCCTCGAGGTTCTCCGTCATCGGGCTCTGCCGACCCGATGCCGCCGAACAGAACTGGTACTGCGAGTTGGCGACGTGAGCGAGAATCTGGCCCATCGTCCGGACCTCGTCCGTGGGCTGATACCCGTACAGGTTGGCGGGCACCTTCCCAGCCGTCGCACTGACGTTGCCCGCCGTGATGTCGTGAAGCCCTTTGAGGGAGCCGGTGACCGGCCCCTGTGCCGTCACGCCGGCCGGCGCGATCGCGAAAGCGGCCAACACCGTGAGGGCCCCTGCTACGGAATGCTTTCTCATGTTCACTGGCTCCTGAGGTTCGAGGTACGGATGGTCCGCCCAGCCAAAGCGAGGCGCCCTGGTCGTGCGAAGCTTCATACGGATCGCACAAGAATAGCTGTCTCGATTGCCTCCCTACAACCGCCGTTCCCTAGCCTCCGGCCTCTCCCCAAGGAGCGAACTTCTGAATCGCGACGCTGGCTCCACGACTCTCCCGACCGAATCCCGGCGTCCCCCGGGTCCCCCGCATCATGTTCACGAGAGCTCGAACGCGTGCGCACGGGCGACTTCCGGCTCGGCGACAGCCGTGAGCTGGGCGGCCGTGGCAGAAGATGGGAGTGCGCACACGAGAATGGTCAAGAAAGCTTTGCCTCTGGTCGTTTCCATGCCTCCGAAGTGAGGGAATCCTGGGCTGGAGCGGCTAGTCCGCGGTGAGGGGCGCATGGAGCTTCGCTCCAGGGACGACGATCCCGCCTCTCAGCGATCCGACGGCGATGTTGCCGTAGCGTTCGGCGAACACCGGAGGCAATTCCCGGCCGTCGCGGGCCGAGAGCCAAAGGCGCAACAGATGACGCTTTCTGTCGGGTTCCGGGTGATCCTCGTACTCGGTGCGTGAATGCAGGATCTGGTGATTGTGCACGAACTGCATGTCGCCCGGTGCCAGCTCCATGTCGAGGCGAATGTCGCCCCGCGCGGCGAGCTCCTCCAGCAGGTCCATCGCCTCGCTGTGCGCCTGGGAGAGCCGTGGGACTCCGTCGTGGCGTTGAGCGCCCTCGAAGAAATCCCTCGCGTAGTACGTGGTGAGCCGGCCCTCATGGTAGTTGAAGACCGGCATGCGGTAGTACGGGCCCTTCCCCTCGGGGACTTCTCCCTTCCGGTCCACATATAGCGGCTCGGACAGGAGCCGAGCGAGGTCCGGCCTCTGCCGGTGCATCTCGTTCTGGATGGTCACCGAGCTCGCGATGCTACTCAGCCCCCCCTCCTTGGCCGGACGAACGCAGAGCAGACCGACCACGTCGCAGGAGTCGGTGTGGAAGCGGTGGCGAGCCCGGGTCGCGTAGAGCCGGTGCAGGGGGTTGTTGGCATCATGACCGATATCCTTTACGTGACCCAGCAGGTGTCCCTTGGCATTCTGGGCCACGGCCTCTCCGATGTGCGTGCCGACCCCCCAGAAAGCGATCGCGATCTCCTCGATCGGGCGTCCCTCGACCGGCAGCCCGCGGAAGAGCACGAAGCCCCGACCTCTGAGGAGATCCTCACGGATGCGCTGGAGCGCCGGGCCGAGCGTCGGCAGCGGGAAGTCGGCGCGCGCGATGTTCGCGATGTCGAGGCCCGCGCTCTGGACCGAATCGACGGCACGGTGGATCTCGTCCACCTCCATTTCGCTCACCTCACGAACCCAATCGAGGGAATCACTCAAGTCGGCTCCGTACCAGACGTCCGGGCCACCGATAGTACCGATCGGATCTCCCTCCATCGTCGCCCCGCTCATGCATTCGCCTCGATCGTGTCCCCGAAGCTGATCCCCAGGCCCCGGGCCGTCCGCACGACGTCACCGTCCAGCGGAACCGTCTTGATGCGTTCCACGCCCTCGCGCAACGGGACTCCAAGGATGGCGGGCGGACGGAGGGCGACCATGCATCCGAAATCCTCCGCCTCAGCGAGCCCGACCGCCGCCGCCCCGAAGCGCAAGGCGAGCAGCCGGTCGTACGCGGTGGGCTGGCCGCCTCGTTGGAGGTAGCCAAGGGTGATCTCCCGGGTCTCCCGGCCCGTCTGCTTACTGATCGCACCCGCCACCTGCTCGCCGATTCCACCATAGCGTGCCGCCCCGCCGGCGGACTCGGCCTCCTGAAACACGGCTTCACCGCCCAAGGCCTTCGCGCCCTCCGCGACCACCACGACGGCGAACTGCGGTCCGTCGGTGTAGCGCTGCTCGATCTTCTGGCAGACGGACTCCATCGCGAAGGGGATCTCCGGGATCAAGATCACGTCGGCTGTGCCGGACACGCCAGCGAAGAGCGCGATCCATCCGGTGTCACGCCCCATCACTTCGACCACCATCACGCGGCGGTGCGACTCCGCGGTCGAGTGAAGCTTGTCGATCGCGTCCGAAGCGGTCTGTACGGCCGTGTGGAACCCGAACGTCACCTCGGTGGCGGCGAGGTCGTTGTCGATCGTCTTCGGGACACCGATGACGGGGAGCCCATGTTCCGAGAGGTGGGACGCGATGCGCAGCGATCCGTCGCCGCCGATGGCGATCAGCGCGTCGAGCTTGCGGCGGTCGAACTGCTCGAGGATTTCGAGTGTGCGGTCGACCGTCGTCGTGGTTCCGTCCTCTAGCGTGACCGGATACTCGAGTGGGTTGCCGCGGTTGGTCGTGCCCAGCACCGTCCCACCGAGGTGCGTAATGCCGCTCACGGACCTGTGATCCATCGGCAGCACGCCGTCCTCTTCGAACGGTCCCTCGTACCCCCGGCGGATCCCGAACACCTCCCAGCCCCGGTTGACGGCGGAGAGCACTACGGACCGGATCACCGCGTTGAGTCCGGGCGCATCACCGCCCCCAGTGTTGATGGCGAGCCGCTTCTTGCGGCTCATCCGTCCCACCTCCTGCGGCTCATTCGTCCCACCCCTCCCCGTCCCACCCCTCTTTCGCGGCGTCCTCGTCCGCTTTCCGGCGATCCCTTCCGCCGAACCCTCGGGGTGGCTTGATCTTCTCCAGGTGCTCGACGAGGTCTTGCTTCCGCACCATCTCCTCCAGCTTGCCGAGCATCGTATCGGCCCCACGTCGGCTCGCGCCAAACAAGCCGTCGCTCGTGATCTCGGCGTCCTTCGCTGCGCGATAGAGGCTCAACCATAGGTCCCACCGCTCGCCCAACCGCAGCACGTAGTAGAAGAGGCGGCCGGGCCTGCGACCACCGAAGATCAAATCGAGCACGAGGGCGACGGTGCCCGCCACGGAGAAGATCAGATCGCCGAAGGCATCGAGGTAGAGCTTGAGCTGAAAGATGAGGAAGTCCCGGATCAGGACCTTCCTGGGGACCCTGACAAGGCGAATTCGCCCCCAGTCGCCGGAGCCCGAGGGCGAGCCGACGTCCGACGCCGCCGGCGGAAGTGGAGCGGCGGACCTCGCGGCCTCGCCGGCTCCCGGCAACTCGGAGTGGGAAAGCCTCGTCGCGCGCTGGCCCCCATCCTCCTCGAGGGTATTCAGATCGAGGCCGCAGCCTGGGCACGCCCCCTGATGAAGCTCGTGCAGCCGCGTGGAGCACTGCGGGCACCGGGGTGACCTGGAGAGTAGGCTCATGATTGATGCGCGCGGGACGCCTGCGGGCTCGCCTCAGTCCGTCGGAGAGCCGTCCAGGAGGCCCTCGAGCGGCAACTCCTCCGCACCGTTCTCCGTGCGCACGGCATACATGCCCTCACCAGAGGCGTACATCGCCACGCCCGCATAGTCGCCCTGCTTGTTCAATACGAAGAACCGCACGTTGAACGCTGGCTCGTTTCGCTCGCTCAGCAGACGCTCCTCGATCGTGTTGGCGCGTATCCGCTCGAGAGCCGACATCCCCGCGTCCTTGGGATGCATGCCGCGCCGCATGTTCTCTACGATGAGAAACGAGGAGAGGTTGAAGAGGTTCGCTTCACCGCGGCCGGTCGAGCCTGCAGCACCCACGTCACCGTCCACGTAGAGTCCGGGGCCCAGGATGGGGGAATCCCCCGCCCGTCCGGGGATCTTCCACGCGAGACCGCTCGTGGTCGTGACTCCGCAGATGTCGCCACCAGGACCGATCCCGTCGCAGTTGATCGTCCCCCAGAAGCTGTTCTCGTCGATCAGGCCTTCCCGAACCATGTCCAGCCCGGCCTCGTATCCCACCCGGCCGCGCCGACGCGCATCGAGGAAATGCTCGGGGTCGATCCGGCGCTTCCACTCGAGCCACAGGTCCCGCGAGCGCTCCGTGTTCAAATCGTCCTCGATCTCGAAGCCCATCATCCGCGCGAAGTCCTGTGCCCCCTGGCCTACAAGCAGATGGTGGTCTGTGTGCTCCATCACTGCCTGTGCGACCAGAGACGGAGTGCGCACACCCTCGAGACCCGCGACCCCGCCGGCCTGCTTCCTCGGGCCGTGCATGCAGCACGAGTCGAGTCGGACGACGCCGTCGGCGTTGGGCTGTCCCCCGTACCCGATCCCCGTCTCCGTCGGGTCGAGCTCCGGGATGTTCACGCCAGCGATCAGTGCGTCGAGTACGTCGGCGCCGTCGACGATCATCTGGAACGCCTTCTCAACGGCGCTGACGGGCCCTCCGTTCCTGAAGCGGATACCGCTAGTGTCGGAGATGACCAGCGGGCGCACCGCCTGCGGCGTATGCACCATGGGCGCGCCATCGAGGGACCGTGGATTTGTGCCAGCGACGCCAGCCACCGCGGCTGTCTTCACGAAGTCACGACGTTGCATGTCTACTCCCATTTGTCGGTTGGCCCGCGATGGAACCACCGGCTCGAGTATGGACGAGTCGGCTCGCCGCCGGCAAGGTGGCCTCCGTCGGCTATCTGACGACCAGAATTCTGCTGTTTGCCGGATGGACCCACTCGACACCTCGCTCGGTGACGAGGGCGTCGTCCTCAAGCGGGATGCGCAGCTTCCTCCCGCCCCACTCCGAGATGGGGCTGTACGCGAAAAGCTCGATCGAGAGGAGGTTGGTCGGCTTGACCTCGAACGTGAGATTGCCCACCGAGTGGCTTCCGATGCCCACGTCGGTCTCGGCGCCGCTGCTCGGCTGATTGAACTCGATCTGGACGAACCCTTCCTCTGCCAACGCTCGATAGACGCGCTCGTAGTTCTCCTGCGCGGTGATGCCGGGCCGAATATGTTCACCGCGATTATCTGCGGATCGCGCTCGGCGACGTGGGCACGCAGCTGGCCTGCTGCCCCGAATCCGTCGTAGGCGTGTCCCTCCCGCAGCAAGTATCCACTGATCCCGAGCGCCATCCGCTCGATACGGTCCTCGCCCCGGTCCGCGAACCCGTAGTATCCGGTCGGAGAGGCGTATCCCTGACCCAAATCGAGGTAGAGAGGGTCGTAGTGGCCCTCGCGGACATCGTAATCCACATATCGATCTCGTTCTCACGCATGACCTCCGGAAGCACGAGATCGAACTTGTCGCGCCTGATCTGGTTCATCGTTTCCCACCGGCGCCGTGCCTCCTGCCCGTGAACGGGCGGAACGACGAGCACGAGCCAGGCGACAACATCGGACCTCAGGTGGGCCGCCGGCTGGTTCAGCGCGGGCGAGACGCTGATTGCCTCTCCCCGGAGGCCCTCCCGTCAGTATTCTCCCCTTCGCGAGCATCCCGGGCAAGCGGTGTTCAAGCCACCGGCGCCGGTCGGGTGGCGGGCGGTTTCAGGCGGCGGGTAGATTGCGCTCCCCGACACTGCCCGCACAGGAGAAAGAGTGGTCGATCATCTCGCCGACATCCGGGGCATCAGCCGACTGATGCACCGCAGTCTTCTGCCGCGCACCGTTCCTACGATCGAGGGCTATGACGTCGCCGCCGAGACCCGCTTCCCTCCGCATGCGTTCGGGAGGACTCTCTGGGACGCCTTTCGCCTGGCGGACGGCAGGACCACCTTCTCCGTCCTACACGTCCGCGGTGACGGGCTCCCTCCGGCGCACGCGCTTTCGTTGGTTCGCCTCCTCCTGCGCACCCTCGGTTCCGAGGCCGAGGAGCTTGCGACATTGCTGCCGCGATTGAACGAGAGCCTTGCGGAGCACGGGCCACAGGGTTTCGATCAGTTCGTGGAGTGCGGCTTGGCCGTGCTCGGTGAGGAAACGGTCGAATGGGCGAGTGCCGGGAGGATGCCGGGCGGGCTGATCGTCGGGGACAGGTACGAGGAGCTGTCCGGTCACGGCCCGGCGCTCGGGATGATGAAGGGCTTTGCGTACGGCAGCCAGCTGGTCGAGTTGAAAGATGGGGGCAGCCTGTTGGTCCTGTCGGACGGATCACCCGGGCTCCTCCGTGGTGCCGGAGACCTGGCCGCGTCGATGGGGCGCAAGGAAGCCGGCGAGGTCGTGGGCACCTTGCACCGCGCCGTGGCGAAGGCTGGAGACGAGGCGCCCGAGGAAGTGACGATCCTGTTCGCGAGACGAAGGTAGCCACCAAATGATGATCACCGAGAAAGCGGTGCGCGACGCGCTCAAGACCGTGAAGGACCCCGAGCTGCACCTGGACCTCGTAGTCTTGGGGCTCGTTTACGACATTGAGGTCGATGGCGCGGACGTGCACGTTCGCATTTCCCTGACCACGCCCATGTGTCCGGTGGCCCCACAAATCGTCGAGGAGGCCCAGGCGGCGGTGGCCGGTATCGAAGGCGTGGAGAACGCCGAGGTCCAGCTCACGTTCGACCCGCCCTGGACCCCGGAGCGGATCAGTCCCCTCATCCGGTCCTCTCTCGGGCTCTAGGTTCCCGAGCGCGCGTAGCAGCCCAGCGGCCCGACACGAGGATCCTGACGCCCCTCGGCTACGGCGGGTCCGCTCGACCGATGACGCGCGTTGACGACCATGTACGCTTAGGGTAGAATCGGAAGTCCGCCGTTTCGAACGAGCGTTCGAACGAATCCGTGAAGACGCTCCCAGACAGGATCAGCGCGGTGCCGTTCACCGAAGAAGAGATAAAGGCCAAGGTCCAGGACGGGTACATCGTGGAGTCCCCCGAGGAGATGACGGAGGGATACAAGAAGGCGCTGGTGGTTCAGCTCACGGTCCAGGCCGACACAGAGCTCATGAGCGCGCCCTCGTATTGGATGGCGGCCCGCCACGCTCCCTCGACGAACACTCAAGTGAGCGCGCACGCGATCATTCAGGACGAGCTGGCCCACGCCAACATCGCGTATCGGCTCCTCGAGGACATCGGAGTTTCTAAGGAGAAGCTCGTCTACGGGCGGGAGCCGCACGAGTTCAAGCACCCGTATGGCTTCGACCAACCCCTCGACAATTGGGCCGATCTGGTAGTGGCGAACGGCTTCTTCGACCGCGCCGGCATCTGCCTCTTGTCGGATGTTCACAAGAACACGTCGTACGGACCGCTGAAGCGGGCGTTGGTCAAGGTGGACATGGAGGAGACCTTCCACCTGCGCCACGGCGAAGTGTGGATGAAGCGGCTGTCCAAGGCGGGAGGCGCGGCAAAGGAGATCCTCCAGAGGTCCGTCGACTGGATGTTCGCCATGACCATCGAATGGTTCGGGCTCCCCGACGACTTGAAGCGCCACAGCGGGCAGCTGGACTACCGACTCAAGGGTCTCAGCAACGACGAGCTCCGTCAGCTCTGGATGTCGTCGACGGTCCCTCTGTGCGAGAAGCTCGGTCTCGACGTGCCTGGGCACTTCGACGCCGAGACCGAGTCGTACGTCCTCGATTATCCCTTCCCCTGCCAATACGACGCAGAAGAGAAGCGTTGGTTGTTCGAGGAGGGAGAGATCACGTGGGACGCCGTCTTCGAGCGTTGGAAAGCGCGTGGGCCGATGAACGAGATCTACGTCGAGTCAATTCGCAGGTCCCGGGGCACGGTGGAGTCGTGGCTGGACTGAAGGTGTTTCCGGTGCA
Source organism: Longimicrobiales bacterium (assembly GCA_965197725.1). Taxonomy (GTDB): domain Bacteria; phylum Gemmatimonadota; class Gemmatimonadetes; order Longimicrobiales; family Gaopeijiaceae; genus UBA1138. Next base: position 4,290 of record CBDANQ010000009.1, on the reverse strand, counting down.
GGTCGGGTCGCACGTGAGCGGCGGACGGGAAATGTGGTCCGACCCGCTCGAGGAGTGGCCGGTCGACCCCGAGGCGGCTGTTTGGCGGGCGCTTCGCGAGGTGCTCGATCCGGAGATCCCCATCAGCCTGGTCGATCTGGGTTTGGTGTACGGAATCGAGGTGGTAGGCACCCGGGTGACCGTGTCCCTGACGTTCACGGCCACCGCCTGCCCGTGCATGGAGTTCATCAGGGAGGACGTCCGGGACAGGTTGCTTTCAGAGCCCTGGCTGAGCGAGGTCGAGATCGCGGAGACCTGGGATCCGCCTTGGACCCGCGAGCGGATCACGGACGATGGCCGACGTGCGCTCCGGGCCTTAGGGGTCGGTGCATGACGGCGCGACTCGCCGGGGACGCCCTCAAACGGGGTCGACTCCAACGGCATCCCGGAGGGGGTGTGCCGCCGCGCCAACCGGCAGCGGGACTCCCGAGCCACTACACGAGGGGAGCAGCATGAGGGAGGCGGTCTACGACGTCTTCGCACGAAAACATCGCGGCGACCCGCTGCGACACGTCGGATACGTGGACGCGATCGACGAGGAGCTGGCGCGCATCTACGCCTGGAAGACGTACGACGAGGAGAATTGGTTCGAGATGTGCGTGGTTCGCCGCGACGACATCATCCCCGTGAACCGGACCGACGGTCCCTATTCCGCGCGTGGCACTCGTTGAGTGCCCCGAAGAGCGCCCCGAAGAGCGACACAGTCGCCAGCGCCGCCGATCTCCCGGAAGACGCACGGCGAGCTCTCCAACGCCTCATCCTTGCACTTGCCGACACCAAGCGGTTGCTGGGGATTCGGTACAGCGACTGGCTGCTTGGGGCTCCGTCAATCGAGAGCGGGATCGCGGCCTCCTCGATGACCCAGGACGAATGGGGCCACGCCCGACTGCTTTACGCGATGCTCAAGGACTTCGGTGTACATCCGGTAACGACCGAGCACGAGCGGCAAGCGGCCGAGTACTGTTCCGCCGCCTGCCTGGACGGGGAGTTTACCGATTGGGCCGCAGTCGTCGCCGGTATCGTGGTCGTGGACGGCACCTTGTCCATGGCTCTCGAAGGGTTCGCCGCGGGGTGCTACGAGCCGGCCCGGAGCCGCGTCCCCAAGATGCTGGCCGAGGAGGAGTTCCACCGGGACCTCGGATTCGCCTGGCTCCGGCAGCTGGGGGAGGGCAACGACGAGGCGAGGCTGCTGGTCGGAGTCGCTGTGGAGTCGATGCTCCCCGACGCGGTGACGTGCCTCCTGCCCATCGACGGGCACGCCCAGCTACTGGCCCAGCACGGCCTCGCCGCCGACCCGAGTGAGGCCCGCGAGCAGCTCGCCCGTCGACTCGAGGACCCGCTCTCCAGGTTCGGGATCTCTGTAATGGCCGATCCGGCGGTGCCCGACGACTGGATCGTCGAGAGAAGCCGACCTAGGGGAGCACCGGACGACGACGCCGTCGAGCGCGCCCGCGGAGACCGGAACCGGGAGCTATTCGTCGAATGACCGCAGAGGGAGAATCCGGGCTCATCGGTGGGTTGCCGAGCTCACCCCCGTGTCCCTTCTGCGCCGAGGCGAACACCGAGCTGTTCAACGCCTTCGGGAGTCAGTTGTCCGTCGCCACCTATTGGTGCCGGGACTGCCGAACCGCGTTCGAGTTCCTCAAGTGGGGACCACCCGCTCAATCGACGAGCTCGACGTCCTCCAAGTAGTCCCTCAAGGGTCCGGCGACCGTGACGGCCCGCTCCGTGAGCAACCGGGCGAGCACGCGTGGAGGGGAGGCGGAGCCGGCGAGGTGCCGGAGCGCCGCCGTTCCGAGCTCAGAGTCTGACGCGCGCGACGCGTCGTGGTATTCGGCGTACCGGGCGCCCAGTCGCTGTTCGAACAGCGGCAACTGGATGGGGCTCGTGCCGTGGCTCTCGAGATCCTCGAACACCGCCCGATGAAACTCGTCCAATCCCTTTTTCAGCAGCTCTTCCGGCGCCCGCCCGAGAAAGGCCAGCTGGGCCCCACGAGTGTGCGCCCACATCAAGAAAATCAGTAGCTCGCCGGTCGTGCGCTGATCGGGCACTCCGTCGCTCAGGGGGATGCTCAAGCTATCGAGGAGGGCTTCGGCCTCACCTTCCGTGATCAGGTCCGAAAGGCTCTCCCACACCAACTGGGCGAGGTTGTCGCCCAACTCTTCTGGCCGCATGGTGCGCGGCGGGAGGAATCCCCGTTCTGCGTCCACGGCCCCTGAAATCATCGACATCCTCGTTCACCTCCGGGTCCGAACCACCCGCAATTCCGTACAACGGCGAAGAGGTGTCAAGGTTGTTGTCAGAGTGCGTTCGTCGTCGAAGGGAACAAGGAGGCCCCCGGGGAAACTATAGTTAGCGCACCGGGATAGTGATTGACGCCCGGGCTTCGTATGCTTGCAGCAAACCCGTTCGCTTCAGCACCAGAGAGTCGCTGTGGAGAAGTCGAGTCGTACGATTCATACATGCCTGCTCGGGGCATTCGTCGCGGTGCTCTCAGCGGCCTGTGCGACGAGCACGACCCTCCCCGCCGCACGGGGCCTCATCACGCTCTCGGGAGCGCGACTCCCCGCGGACGACGCGAGGATGGACGAGATCGACCTCTGGATCCGCGCCCAGCTCCAGAATATCGAGGAGGACCCCACCTTCCTGATCTCGACGGTCTTTCAAGAGGAGCCGGTGTTGCCCTGGGAAGGACTCGTCCTGGAAGGCGACACCGCGCGAATCAGAGTTCAAGGAGGTGCCGCAGAGGCCCGCTCGGCCTTCCTGATCTACGCCCATCTTCACCTCATGGATCGGCAGGGGCGTCTGGCCGAGTGGCTTCCGGATGCCGAGGGGCTCGAAGGCTTCGAGTTGGAGAAGGCGATCGTTGGCCGGACTACGGACGCCTGGTACTACGGCCGATCCGTCTTTGCGTGGGCCCCGTACTCTCTGATGGACGAAGTGCTCTACTCCCGCGAGAACGGCTACCTGGATGCATACCTGCTGACCGCCCGGGCCGAAGAGTTCGCCACGGAACGTGCGGCGTGGCTCGACGAAAGCGCCGGGGCGCTCGAGGAGTATCGCACCTGGTTCCGGCAGGCCTTCGAGACGAACCCACCCGGACTCCGCTGAGCTCGAGCAGTTCGCCGCGAGGCGGGTAGACGTGGGTGACGCCGGGCTGATCGAGGAGTGGACGCGGGCAGGGAACTGGCTCTTCCGCAGGCGCGGCCATCTGCCGCTCTTCGCACTGATCTTCCTGATCTGGGTGAGCTATTCTTCGTCGACGTCGCCGACAGCCGTCGGGCGGCCCGACGAGTGGGAGCTCGCGGGCATCCTCATCGGGTTCGTCGGACTCGGTCTCCGGGCGTTTACGGTTGGGCACGCTCCGAGGGGGACCTCCTACAGGAGTGAGGAGCCAGAGGCGACGGTGCTCAGTACGGACGGGATCTACTCGGTCGTTCGCCACCCGCTCTACCTCGGCAACTTCATCCTATGGATCGGGGTGGCGCTCGGTGCCGGGAGCGGTGCAGCGGTCGTGATCGTGGCGCTCGTCTTCTGGATCTACAATGAGCGCGTCATGTTGGCCGAGGAACGCTTTCTCCACGGACGCTTCGGTTCCAGCTTCGAGGAGTGGGCCAGGCGCACGCCCTCCTTCATACCGCGGTTCCGCGGCTGGCGTCCAAATCCCCTTTCCTTCTCTCCAAGGTTCGCGCTGCGTCGTGACCATACGGCCGTTTACGCGCTGATCGCCTCCACGACCGTCCTCGAGGTCGCTGAAACGGTGGGAGCGGGGGCTTCCTTCGATCTCGCGCCGTTCTGGTGGGCCTACTTCTGGCTCGGCACCATCGGGTACCTCACGCTCTTGGCGCTGAAGAAGAAATCGACGCTGTTGGAGGTCCAAGGGAGGTAGTTGGGGTCGGGATCCACTTCAGACCTGTGTCAGGATCCACTTCACGGCGATGGGCGGGGCGCTCGACGCATCCTCAGCGACGTGAACGTCGATGCGTCCGGTCCTCGCGAGCCGCTCGTCGCTGGGCTTACCCCCGAACACCGCGAATCCGTCCACAGTGACCGTCCGCCGAGCGCCGTCCGGGGCCGTCGCCTCCAGGCGCGCCCCTTTCATGTCGCGTACCGAGGGGGGAGCTCCCTCCTGAAGCCGCAACCGGAGGATTCTGCCTCCGTGCGGCGCTTCCAGGACGTCGATTACTCTGAACACGGGCTTCTGGTCAGCTTGTTTCGAGGCCATCTTATCCGATCGTCCCGCTGGGTCCG
>CBDANQ010000008.1:0-37894 GCA_965197725.1 Longimicrobiales bacterium | reverse complement strand
CGAGACTCGACAGCGAGAGGGGCAGTTCGGGATCGAGTTCGAGAACAGTGACGAGTTCGATGTGACCTTCACCTACACCTACGAGTTCCTGGAGCAACCCTTCCGCATCAGTCCCGACGTCATCGTCACGCCCGGCCGCTATGCGTACCAGGACGTGCAGGTCGGTTACACCTTCGGGCTACATCGCTGGTATGCGGGGAACCTGAAGGTGCAGCGGGAAGCTTCTTCGACGGTGACCGAACGTCGGTGGGTTTCGAGCGTGGTCGGATCGGACTGACACCGCGACTCTCCCTCGAGCCCAGTGTCTCGCTCAACTGGGTGGAGCTGCCCGAAGGCAACTTCAACACGCACCTCGCGATCGCTCGCGTCAACTATAGCTTTACGCCGCGCATGTTCGTGGGCGGGCTCGTGCAGTACAATTCGAGCGACGACACCTTCAGCACCAATCTGCGCCTGCGATGGGAGTACCGGCCCGGTAGTGAGCTGTTTGTCGTCTATACGTCGGAACGGGATACCGATGTCTTCGATCGGTTCTCCCAGCTGTCGAACCGGGCCCTCGTCGTCAAGTTCACCCGCCTCTTTCGTTTGTGACGGACAACACGCCTATCTATCTAGCGGCGTCTCGTGGCCCGCGGGTTACGACACAGATGCCCGCCCGACTTGGCTAGATCCACGCTTCCAACCAGTCCCAAAGGTCTCGGGGCGGAGCCCGCCCCCCCTAACGGGACAGCCAGTATGTAAACTTGATCGCCAGGGAACGGCCCCGCACGCGCGGTCCGTCGGGGCCGGGCAGGCCGATTTCCCACCCTTGGTTGTATACGATGTACAGATCGCTGCCGGGTCGGTAGATCGACCAGAGCAGCAGGTTCAGGTTGGTCAGCTTCCTCTCGTCGTTGTACTGCACGAACGCCTTAAGGAACAGGGTCGGCGATATCGAATAGGTGACGCGCGTGTTGAGCGTGTTCGTGACGTACGTCGGGCTGTTCGGCAGGGCGATCCGGTTGCGCGTGTAGTCGTTCTCGAAGAGGAGGGTTGCCTGCGCCAGGAAGTTCAGATTCGCGGTCAGGGTGCGTCTGCTCCCGCCATAGTATTCTCCGAGCTCCGCTCCGCCGCCCCCGTAAACGCGCCTGCTGTCGTCCGTGCCGAAGCTGGTCGAGACGATGTTGAAAGAATAGGCTCCGGGGGCAACGGCATTGGGTCCGACATCGAACGGTGAAACCAGCAGATCGTACTCGTTGGACACGCCGGCACGAACGTTGGATGCGTCGTTCCACATCAGGGAGAGGCTTAGCTCGCTCTTGCGTGACTCCAGTGTCCCCTGGTGGTTGTCGATGTTCTCCAGGTCGGCGTCCACCAAGAGATTGCGCACGCCGAGCCAGCCCGGGCGCGGTGTCCAGCTCGCACCGAGGTTAGAGCTCCGGATGTCGACCCGTCGGATGAACCCCACCTCGGCGGTGAAGTCCTCCTGGATGTCGGTGTAGCCGCCCCTTACGCCGAAGCGGTCGGACGTCCAGTCGATCGTGAGCGCGCCGGCCATGTCACGGTCCTCGATGCCGGGCGAGAAGGTCTTGGCAAGCAGGGAGACGACCCGCACGTTGTTCGGCAGCGTGAATACGCCGTCGACGCCCAGGCTGCGGTTGTAGGCGCTCCCACCCACCATGCCCTGACGGTTGACGGCGATGACGCCCACGCTCGAGGAGCTGAGCACGTTGCGCTTGAGCCGCGCGACCGTGTAGTTGGCCCGGGGGATCTCGACGATCGAATCACCGGCGGCATAGCGGGCGACGTCTGTCTGCATGTTGAGCAGGCCCACCGTATACGACCCCGGGTTCCCGGTCACCCTCCCGCCCCCGAGAATCGGGACCTGTTGACCAGCGCTGCTGAGCCCGATCCTGCGGCTGTAGAAGATGGGCAGGAGCCCCCCGGTAACTCTGCCGCCGCCCCCCCCTCGGACGCCATAGTCGAAGGTGCCTGCGCCTTCGATGAAGAACTGCCGCTTCTCGGGGAAGAAGAGACTGAAGCGGCTGAGGTTGACGATCTCCTGGTCTGCCTCGACCTGGGCGAAATCCGTGCGGTAGGTGAGATCGGCGTTGAGCGACTGGGTGAGACCGATCCGCAAGTCCCCGCCTAACTCTCTTCTCCAGTCCGTCGGCGTCCCGGCATCGAAATCGCGAGTGACCCCGGGGGCGAAGAAGGGAATGAGCTCGAGCCTACGGCGATGCGTGAGATCATCCAGCCCGAGCAGAAGCCCACTGCCCGAGGCCCGGGCGATGGCCCCACGTCCCCATTCGCGCGGAAGCGGAACCCACGAGGATTCTTCTCTGCTGTGCATGATCATGCGCATGACGTTGACGCCCCAGATCTGCTCCCCGGGCTGATCCAGAAAGCGCATCTGGCTCAGCGGGATCTCGAACTCCGAGTACCAACCCTGTTCGTCCTCGGAAGTCTTGACGTCCCACACGGCCTGCCAATCGAAGTTCATACGCCCGTTGTCGGTCGCGTATCCATCCTTGAAGGCGCCCAGGGGATTTGTGCTGAAGTAGAACAGGTTTCGGTGGTCGTGGAAGGTGTCGAACGTGACCCGGACCGCATCTCCTTTGCGCAGGCCCGAACCGCGCAACATCTCGCTTGCGATCACGCCACCCTCATGGGGCTCGAACGCCCAGACGGCCACATACATCCGAGCGTCGTCGTAGAGGATCCGGAACTCCGTGCGGTGTGAGGAGGGCGCCCCGACTTCGGGCTCGCGCTGGATGAAGCCTCCGAAGGCGGGGGCGAGCTGCCATGCGTCGTCGTCGAGCTGACCGTCGATGCGCAGCGCCACGCCCTCGGGGAGGCGGACGGCGACGGCACGAAAGTCGTGCGGGTCCATCGAACGCGGGTCGATGACCTTGGCTGTATCCGGCGCGCCGCCAGGGGACAGGCCTTCCTCGCTCGGCTGGGCCCACGCCGGCTGGACGGTCGCAATCAGGAGACCGACCAGCAGGGTGAGCCAAGGGAGAAGCGCCGATCGGACGCCGCCGCGCGCGGGCGTACTCGCCATGCTCTCCTCTCTTAGTTAGTTCCCATCCGGAAAGTTACAACCGCGTAGGTCCCAACGAGTAACGACACATCCTTGCGGAATTCGTATCCATGCGTAGCGCGTAGATTGGTGGTGTCGAATCACAGCCTACGGGCACACAGAAGACCGCTGAATGCGCCGTCGCGAGCAGATGTCTCTGGACCGGCTCTGGATCGAGCACAGCCACGCGGAGGAACTGGCCAAGATGAGCCACATCCTAGACGATCATCGTGGCATGGCGGGGCTCATCGAGCAAGACCTGGTGCGGGCGTGCGCCATCCGGAGTGGGGTGCCCGAGGGATGAGCGGGGACCAGGTACTGCGTGTTCTGCTCCTCATGCGGATGAATGGCTCCAGCCACGCCGCGCTGTAGTTCCCGGTGGCGGACTCGGTGAGTTACCCGACGTTCTGTCGCTGACGAGATGCATTGCCTACACTCGGAGGACCGTCCGTCCTTACGTATCTTTGGTTCATTCGACCTTGGGAGAGGGACCCACATGCGTTCTCGCGGACCAATCATCGTCTTTTCCGTCGTGTCAGTCGCCTTCATGCTGGGCGCGTTTCGCTCGTCGGTCGAGTGCCAGCAGGCGGTCTTGAACGAGGCGGACTACGCCGCCGCCATGGAGGAGATGAACTACGTGAGGGGGGATGCGGAGGGCCATATCGAAGCCAAGTACTGGGGGGACGTCAGAAACGATATGGTTGCGCTAAGGTCGCTGCTGCAGCAGGTGCAGACGTTTTGGATGGCACGTGAGGTTCAGAGCGCCGTCGACTGCACCGAGCAAGCGCTCGCAGCGACCGCCGCACTTTTGAGTGCGAGTGACGCAGAGGACGGCGAGCGGGCGGATCAGGCGTTCGGTGACCTGAGGTCGACGTGCCTCGCCTGCCACCAGGAGTTTCGCGAGCGGACGGAGGACGGGGGATTCCGGATCAAGCCGGGCGGCTGAGGGGAAGCGCCCGGTTCCGCCCAGCTTGCGGCATGTGACCGCGGTAAGGCTCGGGGGCCAAGTAATCCCCTGTTACAGCCCAGGCGCGCGCACGACTGCCTCCGCACACGTCGCGGAAGTCACAGTATCCACGTTTCCCCTTTCAGCAGCCGGCCAGCCGCTGCAGGCCGGCGAATACCCTCAGTATAAAATTGTTACAGAACTCAACAGTAAGCTTCATAACAACTATCAAGCAATAGATTTTGAGCTGACATTGATTCATCAGCAACCTGGATAAGTGCTTCTTCTTGATCCGTCCATACTGATTCTAGAATATCTCTCCATACAGCAGCATGTCTAATGTCAGCTTCAGTATGAAGCTTAAAGTATTCTATCGCACCGCCAGTAGTAATACCATAAAATCGCGCTAAACCTTCTAGTTTTACTTGGCTGATCTTCGGAATCTCTTTTTCAAATGCGTACATCGCACATGAACCGCTTGCATAATCAGACATGAGAGACTTTAATTGTGAAACTGCTTGTTGCGTTTTTATTAGACCGGGATATTGCTCAAGTTCTTGTTGAGAAATTCCTAGGCAGTCAGCAAAGTTAATCCATGGTTGAATGTGTTCAGATTCTTCTTGTCGATTGTGAACTAATTCTTTTACAATCGATTCTGGAGCTTGCTCAATTATAGGAGTCATAAATTGGGGTATGGCTTGGACTAATTGAAAATACTCTTGAGAATAACCCGCAAGTGATTCGTGAGAAAGCTCTCCGTCTGACCACATCTGATAAAATGGATGTTTAAGTAAACTTCTTTCTTCGATCATCTCATCAATGTCTCTTATCAATAAATTCATCAGCGCCTCCTAAATGACCAGCGGTAACTCTTTGTGGCTTCCAAGGGACCCAAGGGATGTGGCCGGCCAAAGTACCCGCCCAGCTCGGCCCTCGCCAGACATCGTCCGAGAAGCCCACGGTCTGGTCTGGTCGGTGTGGGACGGGACCCTACGTCCTACGTGACGCGAGACCGGGACCGAGGCTCGTCCGGCCCCTACATTCGGAACAGATACCGGAACTTCGTGAAGAGCGCTCGGCTCGTGCGGCGGAGGTCGCTCTCGAAGAAGAGCTGCTCGTTGAGCCCGTCGCCGTCGATGTCTCCACCGATGAGATCGGCCTGGCGGTAGTGATCGTCGTATCCGACGTAGAACACCGTGCCGGCGTTCACCCGATAGGTGAAGAGGATGTTGAGGTCCAGCGTCTCGTCGAAGGTGTTGAACTCGGAGATGTTACGCAGAGAGAGCCGGTCGGTCAGCTGCAGCGTGGTCTGCGCCCGCAAAATCTTCACGTCGAAGACCTCCTGATTCCCGTTCCGCGGATCCGTGAGCCGACTCGTCTGGATCCTCACGTTCGAGGTCAGCCGCGGGATCGGCCGGAGGGTCGAGAAGACGTTCCACCGCACCGCGTCGCCGAGGAACGGATCGTCATCGAACCGGATCTCGTCGCCGACCTGAGCAGAGCCTCCAAAAGAAAACCGTCGGCTCGAATTCACGTTCGCCCGTACGGAGAACCGGTTCTTGTCGAAGTCGATGCCCCCGAACCGCTCGAGCGTACGATTGTAGTCGCCGCTGAAACTGATGTTATTCGCGAGGTTGAAGTTCAGCGTGAACTGAAGGTCCTCGTCTTGCAGCACGTCGTCGAAGTCCCAGTTCCGCTCGTAGCGAACCTCCGGACCCCAGTTGATCACTGTGCTCTCGGGCCAGAAGAGGTAGCCGACCTGACCCCGCATAATCTGTTGATCGTTCCGGCGAACAAAGCCGACGTCCGTCTCGAAGTCGGGCGATACCTGATATGCGAGCAGGCTCCAGCTGAGGTTGCGGGCCCTCTGCCGGACCCGCACGTCCCACATGAAGCCGGTCTCCTCTACCCCGTCCAGACCCCGCCGGCTCGTCCCCATCACATTGTAGTTCAGTATGCGCGTCGCATCGAGCCGTAGGATCCCGTCCGATCCACCCAGCCGACTGTAGCTGTTCATGAACTCCCGGTCCGTGAAGATCGCGCCGATGAAAGACTCCGAATAGAGATCGAACCGCGTACGGCCGACGTATGTCTGCGCCTTCCGCTCGAACAACGGGTCCGCGGGATCGCCGACCCGGCCCGGACCCGCATCGTCGGCTACCAGCGCGCCGAAGCTGAGCTTGCCCACTTTCCCGGTCAGCTTCGCTCCGAAATCGGGGTCGACGATGGTGCGTGAATGCACCATCACCAGGGGCGCCGAGATGTCGAAGATGTCGGCACCCTCGATGAAAAAAGGACGGAGCTCCTCAAAGAAAAGGGGGAAGCGCTGGTTGACCTCGATCTGGGGAAGATCGGACTCGATCTGCGAGAAGTCGGGGTTGATCGTCGCGTCGAGCGTGAGGTTAGACGTGATCCCGTATTTCAGGTTGAGGCCGGCATCGGGGTCCGTGTCCTCATTGACGAAGCCGGGCCCACCGGGCCGGGCGGCATCGATCTCGCCGAACTGGATCGCCGTGAACGAGGGAAGGATCTCGAGGTTGCGGCCCACCGAGAGGTCCGTCATTCCCTCGATGACGCCCATCTGCTGGAAGAAGCTCGACTCGTCCCGCGACATGGGCGCCCACACGATGTTCTCCTCATCCTTCCCCTTTATCTCGCGCACGATCTGGAAGCCCCAGTGGTGAGGGACCCCCTCGCTCCGCCGCGGATACCGGATGCTCTTGAAGGGGATGGCCATTTCGACCGTGTATCCGTCGTCGACGATCTGAGCGCCGGAGTCGAAGAGCACGTCCCACGACCGGTCGGCGCGGGGAATCGCCTGGCTCCCAGAGCCCCGTCCACCCGCGTTCAGGATGCCGTCGCCCTGCACGTTGTACGGGTTCACGTCGAAGTCGTAGGCCCGCTGCTGGTTCATGAAGGTGTCGAGGTAGACGGTGAAGAGGTCGTCGGCGAACGCCCGGTCACGGTCCACCCGGTTGGCGCGCATGATCGAGGGGTCCTCGTAATGTACGTGGGCCGCGAAGTAGATGTGGTCGCTATCGTACGCGACCCAGACCTCGGTCTGCTCGGTAGCCGGGGCCCCGTCGAGTGGACTCTGCTGGACGAATTCCGTTAGAATGGGAGCCCTCTGCCATGCCTCGTCGTCCAAGCGCCCGTCGATAGCCGGAGGCGTGTCCAGACGGATCGGGCGGACTCTCGGGCGACCAGCCACGAGCCCGAGTTCCACGTCCGTCGGGACGGAGACGGCGGGCGGCGATGCCGCGGGATCACCGGCTCGTGGTTTCTGAGGTCCCTGGGGAACCTGGGCTTCAGTCGGAACGGAAAAGAACAGGAAACCCAGAAACGCCGAGGCGACGCCGGCGGCACGCCCCGGCTGTGCGCGAGGCGCGAGATGGCATTGTACCACGCTGAACCTATAGTCGAATCGATGGGAAGGACCCGAGATCCTATTCTAAAGGTGGCATTCATTGGAAGGAACCGCCCCTCGATCGCGAGAGTTCCAGGGGGTCCGACTCAAGCCACGTAGACGTTGTCATCGTCGAAGACGATCCAGACCTCGGTGAGCTCGGTGGGCGCGGCGTCGAACCGAAGAGGCTCCTTCACCCGAACTGCCCTCATGGTGGCGCCCCCCTGGCAGGTGTGGTTGATCATCGCCGCGCCCCCAGGCGCAGGGGGACCGTCCGCTACGGTCGCACCCGTCCGTCCGGCGGAATCCGGAGGCGGCCACGCAGCGGCAAGGGTCGTGGAGAACCTACAGCTCCCTCAGCTCCTTTCGCGCGCGCTCGAGGATGTCACGGATCTTCTCCGTATTCTCGAAGTCGGACTTCGCCGCGGCACGAAAGGCCGCCTTCGTCAAGCGACCCCAACTGCCCCAAATCTCGGCAGACTCGGGCCCCATGTGCGCACCCCAGTCCTTCCACCCGTGCGCCCGCTCCCAAATCCCCTCCACGTCCTCTTGGCGCAGTTGCAACTCTTCCTTACCGGCCTCGGTTACGTGGTACACCTTCTTGCCGTCTTCCTCCTGAACCTTGATCAGGCCCTCGTCCTCCAGCTGTTGTAGCACCGGGTACACTGTACCGGCGCTCGCCTTGTACATGCCGCCCGAGCGCTCTTCCAGCCGCTTCATCAGCTCATAGCCGTGCGCAGGCTCCTCGGCGATGAGCGAGAGAAGCGCCATGCGCACCTCACCCTGACGGAAGAACCGCCGACGGGGGCCGCCTTTGCGGTGGCGGCCACCTCGGCGAGCTCCCATCCCCATGTCCCAATCGAAAATCCAGTCCAGGTCCATTCGCGGACCCCCCACGCAGTATGCTCGCGCCCTCATTCCCCTACTCCTATCAACGTTGTATCGTTCGATCCTTAGTACAATAGATTGCACAGTGTATCGTACGATATATCGCCCATAGAGATTGGTCAAAGCCTCGAGTCCCACGCATGTCCCGCGCAAGGGACTCCCTCGAGCGCTGACGTGTCGGACGGCCCCCTACGGCCGCTTCAGCTCCTCCAGCTCTTCCAACGTCCGAGGCCAATCGTCCCCCAGCAGGCGCGACATGCCCCTGTCGGCGAGCACTTTCCCTCCGGTTTGGCACGTCGCGCAATAGTTCGTCTCGCGATCGGCGTACTTGATGCGCTGGATCAGCGACCCGCACACCGGGCACGGTTCGCCGTACTTGCCGTGCGCCGCCATCGCGGGGTGGAACGCGGTGATCTTCTTTGGGAAATCGTCTGCGAACTCGACCCGCAGGCGCTCGGTCCACTCGGTGAGCGAGCTGCGCGTGACCTCATAGAGCCGCTTCACTTCCGCGTCGGAGAGGTTCCTCGACAGCTGGAGCGGCGAGAGCTTCGCGAAGAGCAGAATCTCGTCCGAGTGCGCGTTGCCGATGCCGCTGAAGACGCGTGGATCGGTGAGCGCACGCTTGAGCGTCCGGTTCTCACGCATCAGCGCCTCGTGGAAGGCGGGCAACGACACCTGGAGCGCCTCGATTCCTCCCGGGTCGAGCTCGGCAAGAGCATCCTCGCCGGTTACTACGTGTAGCGACGCACGCTTCTTTGTCGCCTGCTCCGTGAGCAGCACTGTGCCCTTCGGGAAATCGAAAGCCCCGTGAGCTCGCTTCTTGGGCACCGATGCTCCAGGCTTGGCCCACTTGAAGCGACCGGTGATCATCAGGTGGAAGACCAGGAAAAGCTCGTTTTCCATCTGCCAGACGACACGCTTCCCGATGCGGCGCAGACCAGTGACCCGCATGCCCTGCGCAGCCGACAAGGGCGGATCCCACGTGCGCAGAAGCGACGGGGAGCGTACGCGGATCCTCTCCAGCGGCTCACCGAGGATCACGCGCTCCAGTCCTTCCATGTACGCGTTGATCTCGGGAAGTTCGGGCATACCTCGCTCTCACCGGAGGCTGACTATCCTGCGACTTTCAGCTCGAGCACCCCCCGGGTGACAGCGTCCCAGTAACTGGTGAAGCCTCCCCCGAGAAAGGTTGCGGCCGGCTGTAGCGTCTGCGTGCTGTAGTAGCCGGGCACCATCGAGGGATGCCGGCCTCCGGCGTTCGGGAAATAGCTCCGGATGATCACCGCATCGTCCGCCAGCGAGCGCGTCAATCACCTTGAGGTACCCAGACTCGTTGGAGATGAGGTTGTCGGTGTCGAAGAAGCCGCCGGGCTCCGAGATCCGCTCAATGAGGGCTGCGAAGTCCGCGTCCGAGAGCGCCTGCTGGGGACGAATCGGAGCGCTGCTCGCCGGCTTTACATCGCAGCCCGTGAACACGAGCGCCGCCAGCAACAACGGTCCTCGCCTGCCGCGCGCGGCCAGCCAGCGCCGGGGCTGCCGCCGCCTGTGCAGCCGAATAGCGGCGAGCTCATTAGTGCCACCCTCTTCGCTCACCTCATCCCCCTGATGGTTTGGGTACGGTCAACGGCTGGCCCGGATCCGGGCGCACGCCTGCGTCATCGAGCCCTCAGCGCCCCCCAGGCAGCGGGCGCGTGACGGTGATGTCGTCCTCGGTGCCCGGCTCGCCGTCGGCCGCCGCCGAGCCGACTGTATAGTCGCGCCGTCCGACCCCGAGGTAGTAGAGGTTGCCCCAAGGATCTTGGGGCGTACCGGTATAGTCACGCCGCAACCAGGCCTCCCAATTGCCGGGGAAACCCTCGGCCCGGCGCAATCGCACATCGAGTTGGTCGGCCATGGCGTTCAGACGAGCTGGAACCAGACGCCCGTTGATATTGTCGATGATCGGCTGGAAAACCTCTTGCTGCAGCTTGGCGCGCGAGCTCGGCACAGCCATAGCAACCGCGAAAACAAAAAAGACGAAAAGCAACAGCTTCTTGATCATGTCAGCCCCGAGTTGGCGGTTGCAGCGGCGCGATCGTGCGTGGTGCGAAGCGGGAGCTCGGGGATCCTCATGGCCAGTCCTCCACCGATAGCGATCATGATCGCGGTCAACCAATAGATGCGCTGAGTCGCGTCGCGGAAGGCGTCACGAACAGACGCCCCGACTCGGACCGCAACGAGATCTCCCTCTGCGCGGATGGCGCGGGCTTGTTGCTCGGACTCCGATCGACCAGCCCTCTCCTCGAAGCTTGTGAGAATGACTGCGGGCAGCTCCGCGCCTCCCGTGGAGACGTGCTCCTCAACCACGACCGCCCCGTTCGTCAGTGGCCCGACCTCGACTCCGATCTCGGCGAACGAGGAGGCGAGCGTCACCCCGAGTACCGTTCCCATGAGCGCAGCACCCACAGTCGCTCCCATCTGCCGGAAAAACTGAGACGCGCTCGTCGCCTGCCCGATGAGCCGGACGGCGGCGGCGTTTTGGATCGCGAGCGTGAAGAGAGGCATGCCCGGCCCCACACCTACCCCGCACATCACCATGTACAGAGTAATCTGCCAGTACGCGATGTCGGATTCCATGCCCGCGAGCAGAAGAGCTGCCACGAAGAACAGGACGGCGCCGAGCACGATCTGTTTCCGGTACCCAACCTTGGCGACGATCTGACCAGCAAGCGTCGCGCCGAAGACCAGCCCCAGCGAGAACGGGATCAGCGCCGCACCGGCCCGCGTGGCGGAGACACCCAGCACGTTCACGAGAAACAGCGGAAGGAAGATCGTCACGGAGATGAACGATGCGCCCATGAAGAAGGTCGACGCATTCACACGGCGAAAGACGGGGTCCCGGAAAAGACGCAGGTCGAGAATGGGCCCTGCCGAAGTCCGCGAGCGCATGATGAAAAGCGCGAGCAGAACGCAGCCTCCGACGAACAGCGCTGTTGTGACCCACGACGCGAAAGCCGTCGCATCGGCACCGGGGCTCACTCCCGGAAGCCAAGGGTAGCGGCGCTTGTCGACCTGTAGCGACAGGGTGAGCGGAATGAGTCCACCCACGAGCAGCGCTGCCCCGAGCAGGTCGGGACGTGCCTGTGGCACCGGCGGGTCGAGTCTGGGCATGCGCCTGATAATGAACCATACGGCGACGCCTCCGAGGGGCACGTTCACGTAGAAGACCCAGCGCCATCCCTCGATGCCCGTTATCCAGCCACCCGCGTGGTCGGTGAGCAACCCGCCGATCAGAGGTCCGAGCACAGACGCGACGCCGAACACCGCACCGACGAAGCCTTGGTACTTGCCGCGCTCGGCTGGGGTGAACAGGTCGGCGATCACGATGAACGTCATAGCGAAGAGGCCGCCACCGCCTGCGCCTTGGATCCCCCGGAAGATGACGAGCTGGCTCATCGCGTTGCCGAGCAGCGGTAGGTCCCCGAACTCGCCGGCGAGACCGCACAACACGGAACCGCCGAGGAAAAGGCCGACCGCGCCGAGTGTGACGAACTTGCGCGGGTACGTGTCGGCGAGCTTGCCGTAGACCAGCGCGAGGGCGGTCGACATGAGCAGGTACGCTGTCGCGACCCACGCGTACCGCTCTACACCCTCCAGATCCTCGACCATACGCGGTAGCGCGGTCGCTACGATGGTCTGATCGAGCGCAGCCAGGAATAGCGCCAGGAGAATCGACAGATAGATGACCGTACGGTCGCGCTCCGAGACGGGCGCGTGCACGGGAGCTGGAGGAGCTGTCGTCATGAACGGGGAGCGACCAGGAAGCCCGTGACCGCCTCGAGCCAGGCGTCCGGTCGCTCGACATGTACGGCGTGCCCCGCGCCCGGGACCACCACCAGTCGCGCGTCTGGAAGTGCCGCGGCCATGCGCTCGCCCGTCGACACGAACTTCTCGTCGAGCGCACCGACGAGGACCAGGGTTGGCACATGGATGCCGGGCAGAGCGTCCCACAGTGAAGGAAGCGCACCGGTGCCCAAGCCGCGGAGCTCGCCCGCGAGGCCATCCACCGAGTTTTCGAGCCGTCTCGCACGCAGGCGCGAGCGCACCGTCTCGTCCGCGCCACTCTGTGTCTCGAAGAGCGGCAAGCGTTCCCAACGATCGATGAACGCCTCGACGCCGTCGAGCTCGATGATGCGCGCGAGATCGTCGTCCGCCTCTCGGCGCAGGCGACGCTCCGCCTGGGTCTCGAGCCCCGGCGACGCGGACTCGAGCACGAGGCGCCGCACCGCGTCAGGGCGCTGGGCCGCGAAGTGCAACGCGAGCCGCCCTCCCATCGAGTAGCCGACGAGTCCTGCCGGCCAATGTCCCGAGTCCTCCACCGCGGACAGCGCGGAGTGGAGTGAGAAGTGCCTCGGATGCTGAGCCGCGACGTTGCGACCATGACCTGGCAGATCGAGCAAGACCGGTGGACAACCCACCGACGCGAGCCCGTCCACCAGGTGCTCGCCCCAGGAGTGGGACGACCCCGTGAAGCCGTGCACCAGCACCGGGTAGCACGTCGCCATCACCACGCCCTCAACAGTGCTCGAACCGGTGGCCACGCTCGAGCAAATCGAACTCGAGCTTGCGGAGGCCCGCAGGCAGACCGTCACGAACAGCCGAGAGAACCGCGGGATCGGCGGCAACGACGAGGCAGCTCCCTCCACCCCCCGCACCCAGCGGAAAAACCTCGCCGCCCGCCAGCCGCACGAATTCGGCGAGCGCGTGGGCCCCCGCCATGTACGCCGGGACGAACCGCTCTCGGACCTCCCGAAAACCGCGTAGGCTCTCGCAAACCCGCACCCAATCGGTGGTGCGCAGCCCCTCACGGTATTCGTACGTCCAGGCGGGCAGGCGCGTCAGCGCGGGGAACGCATCCTCGCGTCGGAGCGTGTCCGCCCACTCCTGGTTCACCGTCGCACTGAAGCGAGTCTTGCCGGTGTGCACGATCATCAGGTGCGCACGGGCGTCTTCGTAGGCGTCGGGGCCCAAGAGCTCGTACTGCAGAGAGGTTCCGAGTCCCTGCCGCGGCTCGCCGGGCATGCCCCACGGCAACCAGACGTAGTCGCGCACGCCACCCCAGACGACGTTGGACTGTTCTTGAGTGCCCGTGAGGGAATTGCCCAGGTCGTTCTCGAGACGCGCCGCGAGAGCGACGACCTGATACCCGTCCATGGGGTCGCCTGCGAGTCGGTTCGCGAGCAGACAAACCGCGGTCATAGCGGTCGCCGACCCGCCCAAGCCCGCTGAAAGCAGCCCCGGCCTCAGGCTCTCCAGTTCGAAGGCGGCACCGCTCAGGCCGAAGGCGTCGAGCGCCTTCAGAAGCCAGTTGTCCTTGTGGGCCGCAATCAGTCCAGCGTCGCCGGCGGTCTCGGTCCGGTACTCGGCGGACCGGACGCAGAGGCGGCCCGGATCGAAGGGTCGAGCGACTACGCGAGTCCCCGTGTCGATAGTGAGACAGACGGTCCGAGGAAGTCTCCTGGTCCACGCCGCGCTCTCGTCCGCGTAGGGATCCTCTGGCCAATCGGGCGCGGACCAGAGCGCCTGCTGGAACTCGCGCATGTCCAGCGTGGCACCCGGTCCGTCAATACGGTGGTGCGCTACGATCGCCGGCACTTCGTCGGCGGCTTGGGCGGCGCGCAGCCGCTCTGACACGTCGATGGACATGACCCGCGCTCTAGCGCATCACGGTGCGAATGCATATTCCTTCGATCTTCTCAGCAACCCGCTCAAGGAGGACCCCGGCATGGCCACCGTATTCATCCGTCACCCCGTGGCCGACTTCGATACTTGGCGGCCGCACTACGATGAGGACGTTCACCGCCGTGACGATGCGGGGCTCACCGACATAGGAATCTTCCAGGACGCGTCGGATCCGAACTCGGTGCTGCTCGTGTGGAGCACGGACAACGTCGACGGGGTCGAGGCCATGCTAGCCGACGAGGGTCTGAAGCAGAAGATGCAGGACGCCGGTGTGTTGGCACCTCCAGACGTCTGGATCGCCGAGTAAACGCTGGCGGACGCGTGACCACACACGGACCGAGCCGCCCAGGCCAGTCTGAACGGTTCCTGCCGGGCCTGGTCGTATCGGACTAGATGCGCTGGTTGTCCGCGCGCCAGTTCTTCACGGATTGCTTGATCGGCTTCCGGTCCGAAATGCCCTCGTCGAGGACCCGGCGCGCGAGGTCGGGCAGCTCCTCATCCGGAGCGAACCGCAACCCGATGAGCTGACTGGTCGTAAAGTCGCCGACGCGGTTCTGCAGGTCGTCAGGAAGCAGCCGTTTCAGCCGCATCTGCTCCTCGAGGCGGATCACGCGATCTTGAACACCGAGCGGGAATATCCTCGCGAACAATGCCGTGACGACTACGCCACCGCAGAAGACCAGGAACATTAGCGCGTCGACGTTGAAGTCTGTTACGGTGCGGTAGGCGAACCACAGCGTCGGCACCAGCAGCATCAGGGTGGCGGCACCGTGGTACGCGGGCACCGTTTTGGCGTGGTTCTCGAAATTCTGCACAGGTTCGCTCATCGGATCCTCAACCGTAGTTGTTCTCGAAGCACTCCTGGCACCACGCTTCAAGATTCCAAAGCGCGGCCCCAGCCGATTCCGTTCTGTAGTAGATCTTCCACTCCTCCGGGCGCAATCCACGCGGGCACCGAGCTCCCTCGCGGTGATGGCGGCACTGCCCACTCACGCACTCGCACCGGCGCCCTGCCCTCTTGAGGACCTCGGCACGCATCGCATCGGTGATTTCCATATCCACCCATCAAGGCATTGCTCGTCTGACTGAGCAATCGGTCACGTAGAAACCAATTTTGCAAGATCCGATGACCACGACCCAGTCGGCTGACCCTGCGCGCGTCCCAGGTTCGGTATTTATTCGGCATCCAATACGCGCCGCATGTTCGCGGCGATCCCCGACGAAAAGCTCGACTTTCAGCCCCATGAGAAGTCATGGGCGCTGCTCGCGCTCGCTGCGCCCTTCGCCAACCCGCCCAGATGGATCGGCCTGACGCTCGCGACGGACGAGCTGGACCTCGCCGCTGGGTTCGATCAGCCGGATCCCATGAACATGGCGGACATGGTCGCGATCTTCGACGGCGCGGTTGCGGAAGGACGGACCGCGCTCGAGGGCGCGACCGCGGACGCGATGACGGCCGACGGGACACTCAGGACCGGAGACGAGGCGCACTTTCAGATGCCGAAGGGTTCCTCGCAGCGATGTTGCGCTAGCCCTTTTCGCGGAGAGGAACTCGTTCTCCCAAGCGCTTCCTCTTCATCACTGACCGGACCCGCGGTGAAATGAACGTGCGTGGCGACGTTGCCTCGCATCGAAATCGAGAGTCTTCGAGGACTTCCGACCCGGCCAGCGCGAGGTCCTCGACGCGGTACTCGCCGGCCTACGTAGGGCCTACGCAACAACACTTCCCTGCTGCGTAGGGCGACGTACGGAGACGGGATCCCGGCGCAGACATGGTTAGGGCGCAAAGACACAAACACGCCCACTCCCATCACGGAGAGAACCATGTTCCGCAAGACTGTCCTCACGGCAATCGCCGCCATTCTGACGTTAGCGTCCTTCCAGCCTGCCCACGCACAACGGCCCGACGTCCCTGAGGCCATGAGGGTGAAACAGCTCCCCCGTCAGCACCTCTCGGGACCCCGCTTCGGCTTCACCACGTTCACCGGCGACGTGGCCGATCAGCGCAACTCGATCGGCAAGGAA
Source organism: Longimicrobiales bacterium (assembly GCA_965197725.1). Lineage (GTDB taxonomy): Bacteria > Gemmatimonadota > Gemmatimonadetes > Longimicrobiales > Gaopeijiaceae > UBA1138. The sequence goes on along the minus strand of CBDANQ010000008.1, from coordinate 21,847 downwards.
GTCATCATGAGCCAATTCGGATGGCAATTCGAGACCCAGATCGTGTCGATGACCGGCGGAAATCAGGCCCTGATGGAGTGGGTCTTCCTCGTCGGTGGCGTAGCAGTCCGTGGAAGAAATAGGTTCCCAGCGGATGATGGGTGGGAGAGAAGGCAGACACGCGGGGGCTGTGTTGTTGTGCAAGAAGCGGGTTTTGGGGTCTGACGAGGCGATATTCGGCCCAAGGAAGGCGAAATAGCGCCGAATACGGCGGAAAAAGCGCGAGACGCGGGTTGTAACCTGAGTTGCGAGCGCAGCTTGTACGGTAGCGAGGCCCTGTAACGCACGGGGGGTTCCAACCCCGAACCGCTTGCGCATGAGAAGGCCGAGGTTGAAGGCCGCCGCGTGGATCAACATCCGTTTTCGAATCTCCTCCTGGCCCCGTATGTGGACGCGACGCAGCCCTCCGGTCACAAGCAAGTGCGCAAACCCCCGCTCCACCTTCTCGCCGCGCTGGCGCAGCAGCCGCATCCCCCGGTTGCCGCGGATCCGGCGGCGGTTGTCGTAGGTCGGCGTCTGCGCGTCCCGGTTGTTCTTCCATTTCCGGCGCCCGCGGTTGGGCTCGCTCACATAGCTGCGCAGCTCCCGCTCCTTCACGCCCGTCATGGTCTTGTTCGAGTGGTAGCCTTTGTCGGCCACCACTTCCTCGGGCTCTACCTGCACTACTTCCAGCTGCCGCTCTGCCTCGTCCAGCGTGTTGGGCAGCGACGCCACATCTCCCCCGTCCATCGTCTGCACCGTCACCGCCACAAGCGCACCGGTCTCCATGTCGACCGCCTGCTCCAACTTGTGCGCCAGGCGCGTCCTGCCGTCCTTCATCTTCGTGATCCGCGCCTCCGGGTCGTGCGGATGCACCCAGTCCTTGTTCGAGCCCTTCTTCGGACGCTTCCGGTCCAGCGTCGTCAGATCCTTGCGCGTCGGCGTCTCGATCCCCGACGCCCGGGCCACCTGCTCCAGCCATTCATCGTAGCCCAACCCGTCGTCGCGCCGCACGATCGTGCGCATCGCCGCATTCGCCTCCAGCGTCGTCGAGTCGACGCCCAGCGTCTTGCCGCTCAGCAACCCCGACCCCTTCAGCAGCTCCAGCACCCGCCCGAACACCGCCGCGTGCGCTTCCACGCTCAGGCGCTTGCGCGTCTTCGACAGGGTCGAATGCTCCGGCGGGTTCTTCGCCCACCCGTATCCCAGAAACTCACGCAACGACAACGAGTCCCCACACCGCCAGGCAATGCCCCGCTCCGAGCCGATCCCTTCCAGGTAGCCCACCATCATCATTCGGAAATACACCCCGGGAGCAATCCCCGGCCGACCCCGATTGTCCGCGTAGAACTCACGGCATGCCTCTTCCGCGAACTCGTCAAACCCGCTTTTCGCCAGAAGCTCGTTCAAGGCCCGGTAGAACGGGTTGTCCAAGGCCCGAATCTCGCTCGCCACCACGAACATCTCGCCCTGCCGAGCCTCGGGCCGCTTGCCTACCGCCATCGCCGTCCTCGCTGCAAAAACCCTCGTGTCCTCCTGATTTAACACAACAGCGATGACCGGACTTGATCCACGGTCTGGTAGAGCAGGACGAGCTCAACCTGTCCCTTGCCTGGATGACTGGATATCGCCTGCCCAACGGGCTCGAGTTCGGGGTCGGGCCGAACATCAGCATCACCAAGGAAAACAGCGACCCCACCACGTCCATGGTGATCGCGGCAGGTGCGACGATGCCATTCGGCGACCTCTACGTCCCTATGAACGTCGCTGTAGCGTTCGCTAAGGGCGGCCCTCGGATCACAACGCTGCTCGGATGGATCGTGGGGTGACGTCGGCCCGCCACTCGGGCGGACCCGGGATACACGCCCGCCGGTTGACAGCACGTCGGCCGGCGGGCATCTGCTGTCGACCTGCCGGGGCAGGGGGCGAAGTCCCTCGCTATACTGCAGTCCCCGCCACGGACTGAAGACTACATCGGAGTTCATCGCTCGTCGCGCTGATCCAGGTGCCCGCACCCACTCAGGAGCTGTCACCTGGCACGCGGTACGATGCGTCGATCCCCACGCTCGGGCAGGTCGCCGGACACGACTTCCGAGGCGAAATCACACCGCCCGATCAAGTGGTCGCGTACCTGGAGGCTTTGGCCGAGGCGGCGCCGGACCGCGCTGAGCTGATGTGGACGGGCGAGACCTGGGAAGGGAGACCGACTGTCATGCTGGTGATCGGGTCCGCGGAACGAATGGCAAGTCTCGAGTCGGTCAAGACCGACCTGCGCCGCCTCGCTGACCCACGCGCGCTCGAGGGTGAGGACGCCGAGCGTCTCATCGCGGAGCTGCCGGTCGTCACCGCGCTCGTGCACGGCGTACACGGAAACGAGATCAGTTCGAGCGGAGCGGCGATGGCCGAGGCGTACCACCTGCTCGCGGCGCAGGGTGACGCGACCGTGGAGTTGATCCTGCGTGAATCGCTCGTACTGATCGACCCGATGCAAAACCCCGACGGCCGCGCGCGCTTCGTCTTCCAGAACACGATGGCGCGCGCTCGCTGGGAGGATGCAGCCCCGGCGTCGGCTGAGCACGACGAGCCGTGGCCGGGCGGACGCGTGAACCACTACCTGTTCGATCTGAACCGTGACTGGTTCGCGCAGACACAGCCGGAAACGCGCGGCCGGGTGGCCGCATTGCTCGAGTTCATGCCACATGTGGTCATCGACCTGCACGAGATGGGCGGCAACTCGACGTACTATTTCCCGCCCAATGCGATCCCCGGGAACACGTGGACGACCGACGAGCAGAAGGCGCTCAACGATATCTTCGGTGCCGCGAATGCCGCCTCGTTCGACGAGCGTGGCTTCGCGTATTTCAACCGTGACACCTACGACGCCTTCTATCCCGGATACGGAGTCTCGTGGCCGATGGCTCAGGGAGCGATCGGTGCCACCTACGAACAAGCCTCGGCGCGCGGGCTCGTATTCCTGCGCGGTGACGGCGACCAACTGACCTACGGCGACGGAGTGCTGCACCACTTCACCGCCGCGATCCAGACCGCCGCGACGGCTGCGACCCACCGGGAACGCATTCTGCGCACGTTCCTGGAGTTCCGGGCGAGCGCGGTCGCGTTGGGCCGTTCCGGAGCCAGGGAGTATGTGCTCACGTCCGAGCATGACCCGGGAATGGCGCGCCGCCTCGCCGAGACGCTCGTGCGCTCCGGCATCGAGGTGAACAAAGCCCTCGAGCCGGTCTCGGTGAGTGGACGCACGCTGCCCGCCGAGGGCACCTACATCGTGCCGATGGATCAGCCCACGCACAGGCTCATCCGCAACCTGCTCGATCCGCACACGCCGATGGATGCCGACTTCGTCGCACGGCAGATCGAGCGGCGCTCGAACCGGCTACCGGATCAGATCTACGACGTCACGGCGTGGAGCATGCCTTCACTCTGGGACGTCGAGTTGATCATGGCGGATCGTGCGACAGGCGCGGCGACCGTGTCGCTGAACGACACCCGCCAGATGAGTGACGTCGCGTCACTCCGGGACGCCGCGGTCGGTTATCTCATGCCGTGGGGCACGAACGCGGCAGCCGCGGTCGCCGAAGTGTTGAGAGAAGGCATTCGCGTCCGGTCCGCCGGTGGCGAGTTCACACTCGGCGGGCGGGAATACGCGGTCGGAACGGCAATCATCCGTAACTCGGACAACGGAAGCGATCTGCCGCGGAGGCTGGCGCGCATCGCAACCAAGCACGGCGCCGAAGTGGTGCCGATCGACGACTCGTATGTACGCGAGGGCATGTCGCTCGGCAGCAGCCGGGTCAGTCACCTCACCGAGCCACGCGTGCTGCTCGTGTACGACCGGCCCGGCCAAACATACTCGGTCGGGTGGGCCCGCTATGTGTTGGAGCAGCGATACGGGCAGCGCACCACCGCTGTACGGGCATCGAGCCTTGGCCGCGTCGACTTCTCGGACTTCGACGTCATCGTCTTCCCGAGTGGCGACTACGCCGGCGCCGTGCGCGAAGGAATGCAGGACAAGCTGCGCGCGTGGATGCGCGACGGCGGCACGATGATCACAATGGCGGAGTCGACCCGCTGGGCGGCGCGTGCCGAGCTGCTCGCGACGACCGCCGAGCGACGCGGCGGACGCGAGGAAGGAGATGACCCGCCAGACTCGGGGACCGCGGACCAGCCGATCGATTACCTGGAATCGATCGCCCCGAGGGACGAGGCGCCCGAACAGACCCCCGGTGCGATCGTGCGCGGGGTCCTGGACACCGGGCATTGGCTCGCTAGCGGTACCGACGGTGAGATCGGAGTGCTGGTCGAAGGCACGCGGATCTTCAGCCCGATTACGCTCGACCGCGGCGCCAACGTCGGCCGGTACGCCGGTGGCGACGACCTGGTCATGGGTGGCATCGTTTGGGAGGACGCCAAGCCCCAGCTCGCGAGCAAGCCATTCCTCGTGCATCAGCCGATGGGTGGCGGGCAGCTGATCGCCTTCGCGGAGGATCCTAACTACCGCGCGTACGCCGAAGCGACGCAGTTGCTCTTCATCAACGCCGTACTTCTCGGGCCCGGTCGCTAGAAGGCTGTCGATGCGCGTCGTCGCGTGCGATCTGGCAGGGGGCGGGTCCATCCCCATACCTTGTTTCCCCCGCAGCCAGCCACCCCACCGCCGACAAGACGCTGGATGGACCTGAAGATCACCGGAACCGTAAAGAAGTTGCTGGAGGAGCAGTCTGGCGAAAGCCAGAAGGGACCCTGGCGCAAGCAGGAGTTCATCCTCGAGACCGAGGGTAACTATCCGAAGCAGATCTGCATCGTGCAGTGGGGGGACAATATCGATTCGTTCGGCGTGCAGATCGACGAGCGCGTCACGGTCTCCATCGACATCGCCAGCCGAGAGTACAACGAGCGGTGGTACACGGACGTGAAGGCCTGGAAGATCGAGCGGGACGACTCTGGCGGCGCGCCGACGATGCCCGACGGCGAGCCCTTTCCAGACCCGCCGGACCCTGGCGACGGAGACGACGGGCTGCCGTTCTGACGCGAGCTTAGCTCAGTCCGCTGGCGACATCGCCGGAGTCCCCGCTCAACAGCACTCATCCGGTCCGCAAACCTCCCCTGAAGCCTCGCTCGTGACGTCGTATTCCAACCCCTTCGACTCGCGCGGATGCCGCGGTGCTGTGCGTGAACAATCGAACGGTTCCGCGTCCCCGAGCGCGATCGGCTCGAGCGGCTCAACGAAGTCGAAGTGGCTTGCGTACGGTTCTCCGCGATAGATCTGGAAGGTCTTGTCGCACACAGCGGCTCGCTCGCCTCGCATGAGCCGGTGCCCGTCGTCATCGAGCACCACCTTGAAGGGACCCCGGTAGATCACCGCCTGCTTCCGCTCGAAGCATGACCCCTCCTTACCCCTGAACGCCTCGACGGTGATTGAGCGGAACTCGATGCCCTCCACGGTCCGCCATGGTTCGTCCTGGCGCACGCGAATCCGGATGCCGTAGAAGCCGGCGTCCTCGAAGGCCTTCAAGAAGTCCCCTTCAGTGAACGCGCCGGCCACACATCCACTCCACAACTCGGGGTCGTTTCGCATTGGCTCTGGCACGACTTCGTCCGAGACGATGTCGGATATCACGGCACGACCCCCACGCCGCAGGACGCGGAAGATCTCGCGGAAGAGGTGCGCCTTGTCCCGCCGGTCGACGAGGTTGAGCACGCAGTTCGAGACGACGACGTCCACGGATTCGTCCTCGACCATCGGCTCGGTGCGGCGAAGGTCGTCCGCGATCGCCTGGGCGGCGAAAAGGCCATCGACGTCGGACACCGGATCGTTCTCGAGCACGCGTTCCAGAGCATCCAGGTCCAACGCGAGATCCTGGATGCGCCCCCGCCGGAATTCAACATTTGAATACCCGATGCGACTCGCCACTTCCGGGAGATGCCGCCGCGCGATATCCAGCATCTCCGGCGTCATGTCCACGCCGATCACACGCCCCTCGCTTCCCACGACTTGCGAGGCGATGAAGCAGATCTTGCCCGTGCCGCTTCCGAGGTCCAGTACGGTCTCACCCTCCCGCAGGTAGCGGCTCGGGTCTCCGCATCCGTAGTCGCGTTCGACGACCTCGGCGGGAATCGCCTCGAGATAGCGGGGATCGTAGTCGACGGGACAGCAAAGGTCCTCGACGCGGTGGTCCGCACCGACCGCGTAGGCTTCCCTTACTGCTGCTTCGACGCGCGTGCTCGTCATGATTCTCTCGGGGTTGGTGGAACGCGAGAACGCTGCTCACCAAAGACCACCCCGGCTGGGGCGGTTCCCTGCATCTCAGAGAGTAGGGCCGGTCGGCGGGGGCGGCTAGCATATTTCTCCTTGAATCCGGCGGCTCCTTTGGGGAGATTGTGGGCTGACTCCACGCAAGCAAGCCGGTGAAAACCATATGTCCAAGTCGAAAGACGGAAGCGCCACGGCCGAAGCCACCGAAGCGGCCAGGCAACCGACGAGTCGCCTCCCTATGGGAGACAGCACTGTCGATGCACCGCCCGCCGTCCCGGGCGCGATGGAGTACGACTATACCAACTTCTATTTCGGCTCCGGGAGCGATGCGTTCGCCCTCTTGGAACCGTTCGACGATTGGTGGCGTGAGGTCAAGCCGTCCGGCTACTACCTCTACGAGTTGCCGCTGCACTCCCGGCCGGGGACTCGGGTCGACGTCGAGGACACCAGTACGGGCGAAATCCGGCGCGGCCTCGTCAACTTCTCCTCCTACAACTACCTCGGGCTATCGTATCGTCCGGAGGTCAAGCAGGCGATCAAGGACGCCGTGGACATCTACGGCGGTGGCTCGTCGGGCTCGCCCATTCTGAGCGGGACGACCGCCCTACACCAACAGCTCGCCGAGGAAGTCGCCGCCTTCAAGGGCAAGGAGGCGGCCTTGGTATTCCCCACGGGGTACAGCGCCAACATGGGTACGATCGCCGGGCTCATGCGCTCCGGTGACCTGATCGTGGCTGACCAGTTCGCGCACGCCAGCGTGGTCGACGGGATGATCCTGTCAAAGGCGAAGTCACGCTTCTTTCGCCACAACCGCGTCGACGACCTCGAGCGCAAGCTGAAAGGCTTCGATGGCAAGAAGCTCGTGATCGTCGAGGGTGTGTATTCGATGGACGGTGACGTGCCGCCGCTCGCCGAGATCGTCGAGGTGTGCGGGAAGTACGGTGCCCGCATCATGATAGACGAGGCGCACTCCGCGTTCGTCTACGGAGAGACCGGTAAAGGTGTCGTCGAGGACCAAGGCTTCGACGACGAGGTCGACATCCATCTCGGCACGTTCTCGAAGAGCCTCGGGGGCCAGGGTGGCTACACCGCCGGCTCGCACAAGCTGATCAACTACCTGCGCGGCTTCTCACGCTCCCGCGTCTTCTCGTGTGCGCTTTCGCCCGTCGTGGTTGCGGGCCTCCTGAAGGCGCTGGAGTTGGCACGTAACGAGCCCGAGCTGCGCACCAAGCTGTGGGAAAACGTCGCCCACATGCAGAAGCTTCTCGCGGACGCAGGGGTCCCGATCGGCGACTCCGCTTCGCAGGTCATCCCTGTCATGGTCCGCGACGACGCGCGTGTCCTTCAGATGGGTGAGGACATCTTCCGCGCAGGTGTCTACATCAACCCCGTGAGGTACCCGGCGGTCGGCAAGCACAAGTCGCGCTTCCGCATGTCCATCTCGGCGGCACACTCGAAGGGAGAATTGGAGGAAGGCGCGGCCGCCCTCGTTCGGGTCCTCCAGAGGTACGACGTATGTCCGTAGGAAGCTATCGATTTCACTCAGGCGTCAGCGCGTTCTTCGAGATGGCGACGGCGGACGCGCGCGCGGTGCTGCCAGAGCACCTCGAACCGATCGAGGTGACCCACCAGCGAAGCGTGCTCTCAGTCACAGCGTTCCTCTTCGATGACAGCGTGGTGGGCCCCTATACCGAGTTGATGTTCTCGGTGATCGTGCCGCCGATCGTCGCGGAGTGGGGCCAGCACGCGAAGGCGGCCTTCTTCCCGTTCCTCGCCGCCACGAGCTCCGCGGAAGCGCGCCGCATCAAGTCCGAGCGCTTCCACTTCCCATACCAGCCCGAGAGCATCGACGCGCAGTTCATCGAGACCGACGAGAAGCTGCGGGTTCGTATCTTCGGCGGCGGGGATCCGATCATGGACCTCAGCGTTACCCAGGGCGCGTGGGAGACCACGACGCATCTACTGCAGGGCTTCATGATGAACGGAGATCAACGGCTCCGTACCACGCTGCAGATCAGCGGGGACTACACCGTGCACGAGAACGAGCAAGGGGAGATGAAGCTCTTCCCTCACTCGATGACCGCCGCCCATTTCCTAGGCGAGGTCTCCGAGTCTCCGTTCCGCGAGCACTGGTTCAAGAACGGAACCGAGGTCTTCCACAAGCTCGAAGCGTTCTAGCAGCCCGTGGTAGAAGTACAGCGGCCCGCTAGAGCCGGCTCCACACCCTTCACGGGGGCCCGGGGAGAGGGGAGCAGCTAGAAACGAGACCGAGTCCAGTTTTATGATCCGGACGGGTCGAGACATGGAGAGGGAGGGCAGAATGGCCGCACGAAAGAGGCTGAGTCCCGCACAGGTCATCAACCGGCTGCGGAAGGCGGAGCCTGGTCGACCCAACCAGTCGCTCTCTTGCTGATTTTTGAAAGTTGCAACGCGTCTGAATCACCCACGTGGCAGTCCGCGAGTGAGTGCCCTGAACAGCAGCGTTAGCGCCAGGTTCGAGCGGACCAGGCTGCTGGTGACGACGGTGACTGTCCGCACGCTGCGCCGCGAGATCTTGACCTGCCGGCCACTTTGGAACGCCGGCGTCGCGTGAATGCGGCGTAGCGTCAGCACAGCCATGCCCAACGCCCACAGGCAGTATCGGCGGATGCCGGTTTCGTGGGCCGGGATGATATGGATGTAGCGCAGCGCATTTGCCAGGTGACCGTGGGCGATGCCCACCAGGGTGAAAAGTCCATTAGCGAAGCGCGGATCGTTCCGGTTCGCTGACAGGGAGCGCAGGTCGAAACCGGCATCCAGGAAGACGTCCCGCGGCAACCAGCACGCCCCGCGCTGCCAGTCGTCCCATACATCCTTGAGGATGTTGGTCATCTGCAGCCCTTGGCCGAACGACACGGATAACCTGAGCAACTCCTCCCGATGCGCGTTGATTTCCGCGGAATAATCACAGAACAGCTCGGTAAGCATCTCGCCTACCACGCCAGCGACGTAGTAGCAGTAGCGGTCGAGGTGAGCTAGGTCGGCTAGGCCGACAACAGGAGTTGCCTGCAACTGAAAGTCCGCCATGCCTCGGGCCATGATTTGCACGCAGCGTGCGAGCGCCTCGCGCTGCGCGGGCTCAAACCCGCGTGTGGTGCGGATTACGCGGGCAGTGTTGGCGATCAGGTCATGTTCACTAGTGGGGGTCGACGACGACAGCCCGGCACCGAGCTCGCGCGCGAACGGCTCCACGGTGTCCCGACCAGCGACAATGTCGATGAACCGTTCCCAGAACACCCGCTTCTGCCTGGCGGACAGCGCGGGCTCGTCTTCGATCGTGTCGGTAATCCGGCACAGGAGGTAGGCGTTTTCCACCACATCGCGGAGCCCGGTTGGAAGCTGCGGAATCGTGAGAGCGAAGGTGCGGGATACGCGCTGCAGGAGTTCTGCCTGGTAGGCGAGATCGCTGTCTGATATCCCATCGGAGCACATTAGCGGTAACAGGCCCTGAACCGGTCCTGGTTTCCTGGACAAGTGGGCGGCGTAATCAGGCCGCCATGCGGGTGAGCTGCTCGCGGACCTCGGCCGGGGTCTTGTGGCCGTGCCGCTCGATGAGCCAACCGCGGTTGTAACGCTCGATGAAACCTCCGATCACCGTCCTCGCCTCCTCCAGGCTCTCAAAGTCGTGCAGGTAGAGGCACTCTTCCTTCAACGTCCTGATGAACCGCTCGATCACGCCGTTGCACTCGGGCTCGCCGACGTAGGAGGCCGTCGAGCGGATGCCGAGCCAGGCGAGTTCGCCCTGGAACTGGTGTGCGGTGTACTGGGGACCCCAGTCGTGTCGTAGCCCGAGGCCGAGCGCGATCTTCGGAGCGTAGCCGTCCATGTAGGTCCTCACACCCTGACGGATCGGCTCGAGCGCCGCCCACCGGTCACCCTTCTTCGCGACGTGCCAGCCGACGACATCGCTCACGCAGTGGTCGACGGCCCCGAAGAACCAGCACCAGCCGTCGGCCTTCGTATAGAATCTGGTCGCATCCGTGCCCCACAGCTCGTTGGGCGTGTCCGTCGTGATTCGGCCGCTGTGGCTGCGGTCGCCCCGGGGATGCCTTCCCTTACGCACCGGCGCCAGGAGTCGGTTCTCTCGCATGAGCCTCAGCACCCTGTTCTTGCCCACCCAGATCCCCTTGGGCCGCAGCCGTACCCTCACCTTCCGGTGCCCCTCGCCGAGGAAGTCGCTCTCCTCGAGTACCTGCCGGATCTCTTCCACCAAGGCCTCGTCGCTCAGCTCCGTTTTGGGGCCCCGCTTCTTCGGCTCCCTCGACTCATCGTTGCCTCGCTCCTCAGCCTGGTAGACCGTCGAGCGAGCGATGCTCCAGACCTCGCAGATCATCGTCAGCGGGTAGCGCCGTCCCGTCGCCGGACTCATTCGCTGCCGCGCTTCAAGAGCTTCTTCAGGTCGTCCCCGTAGCCCCTTTTTTCGAGGAGCTCGCTCGCGAGCTCCATCCGCATCGTCACCTCGCCCAGCTTCGCCCGGGTCCGGATCAGCTCACGTTCCCCGGGATCGCGGCTACGGCGTTTCAGACCTTGCTGACCTCCCTCCAGGAACACGCGCCGCCATTCCTCGAGCTCCGCAGGCGAGACCTGGACCTCACGGCTCACTTCGCCCAGGTCCTCCCCGCGTAGCAGTCGCAGCACCACCTCCGTCTTCTGCCCCGCGCTCCAACGCTTGGGCAGCTCCGCCCTTCCTTCACGACCTTCGGTCGCTTTCGACTCCCCAGGCTTGGGAGACATCAAAACACCCCCTCTCTCTGGACCCCATCGTCGCTGCCAATCTACTGTCCAGAGAAATCGGGGGCGCTAAAGCCCTGGCATGACGGCGGCCTCCGAGGATGAGTGCGAAGAGGATGAATCCGAGGAAGACCACGTCAAGCTTGTCGAAGAAAATTCGGCGGAGAGCGTCGCGGGTCAGGTGCGAAAGCGCGGTAGCTTTGGCGAGTTCCATCCGCGGATGGTAACAGAACCATGCCCGTCAGTGTTAAAGACTCCCACACGCCGCCCCTGGTGGCTTGGTGTGTGTGGCCAGTGGGCATATATGTGGACTGGTTGAGGGTCCCTAGTCAAGCCGAACGCTTTCTGTCTCGGCGAGGACCGCGCCGCTATCCGCATGCTCCGGCTCAAGTGCGCAAGCATCTACGCGCTACCAGGCCGGTACTCTTTGACCGCCTGCCGTCGCGGTCCAGTGTATCGAGATCTCGGCCGCGGGTGTCGTGGCAATCGGTGTGACACCTTCCCGCTATTGGGCAACGGCGGCTTGGCTCAGTTTTGGAAGCAGGCTGAAGCGAACGTTCTCGACGATGCCATCCATCGTCGAGAGTTCGACGTCAACGTATTCCCGCATCTTCGCGATGAGGTCCTGCACCAGTTCCTCGGGGGTCGAGGCACCGGCGGTAATGCCGGCGCTCTTCTTGCCGTGGAGCCAAACCGGATCGAGCGCCGACGGATCCTCGATCAGATAGCTCGGCACGCCGCTGTCGTTACTGACCTCGCACAAGCGGTTTGAATTGGAGCTGTTCTGGGCACCGACCACGAACACCAGATCCACGAAGGAGGCGAGCGTTCTTACGGCGGCCTGACGGTTCTGGGTCGCGTAGCAAATGTCCTTGACCCCCGGGCCGACAATCTTGGGGAATCGATTGCGCAGGGCTGAGATCACGTCCCGGGTGTCGTCGACCGACAGAGTCGTCTGTGTGATATAGGCAACTCTGTCGGGGTCGCGGACCTGGAGCATTTCCACATCGGCCACGTCGCCCACCAGCAGTACCCGCCCCGGGATCTGACCCACGGTGCCCTCGACCTCCGGATGGTTTTCATGACCGATCAGAATGATGGTGTAGCCCTTGGCGGCGTAGCGGCGCCCCTCGATGTGTACCTTGGAGACCAGCGGGCAAGTAGCATCCAGCGTCCGCAGGCGGCGCACCGATGCGTCCTGCTCGACCTTTGCCGACACGCCGTGGGCACTGAATACCGTGAGGGCCCCGCTGGGAATCTGCTCGACTTGGTCGACGAAACGCACGCCCTTCGCCTTCAGATCCTCCACGACGCGCCGGTTATGGACGATTTCGTGGCGCACGTAAACCGGGGGGCCGTATTGATGCAGGGCCGTTTCGACGATTTCGATGGCGCGCTCGACACCGGCGCAAAAACCGCGCGGTTGTGCCAAGATGACTTGCATCGTGCTTCTCCTGATAGGCCGCATAGCGCGCAATTTTGATTACGGGGAATGACCCACCGGCTGACCGATGTCAAGGGCGCTCGTCCGGATCGTTGCACTGCTCGGTTCTAATCCGGGCTTTTCCCACGGATTCCTCACCTGACACTTAACTCCTTTCGATCTGTGGTACAAGCTTGAAAGCGATGGATTTAGTTGAGGGTAGCAAGACGACGGAGTCGGAACTGCACTTCGAAGGGTTGTGTTGCAACTTTGGCGGACAGCGGCTGGTAACCTGAAGAGATCATGAAAAAGACAATCCGACCGGCGATCTTCAAGTGGCGACAAACCGAGCCCGAGCTGATTCTTTGCGCCGTGCGCTGGTACCTTCGGTACTCGCTCTCGTTCCGCGATGTCGAAGAGCCGTTCAGCGAGCGCGGCCTGGAGGCGGACCACACGACAATCTGGCGCTGGGTCTAGCGCTACGGTCCCGAACTGGAGGCGCGGCTGCGCCGTCATCTCAAGCCAACCAACAGGTCCTGGCGCGTCGATGACACCTACGTTCGTGTCAAGGGCCGTTAGTGCTACCTCTACCGAGCCATCGATTCCACCGGCGCCACGATCGACTTCGTGCTCTCGAGGTTGCGCGATGCCGCTACGGCCAAACGCCTGTTCCGCAAGGCGCGAAGATGACCCGTTTGTAGTTGGAGGTGGTGGCTCCGAGGCTTTCGTGATTAACCTGCCATCTTCATTTCGGCAACCGGCTCGCGGTCATCGAGGTGAGCTTTGAGCATCCAGAGTTGATCGAAGCCGACGATGCGTCGGTAGTTCTTCTCGGTCTCGACGAAGGAGGCTGCGGCCCATCTCAGTGCCATCGCTCCGTTCTTCCAGTTCGTGACCCTGCGGGTCTTCTGCCTCACGCCTGCGTGGGTGCTGTCGATGACGTTCGTGGTCCCCAGGCACTTCCTCAGCCGAGGCGGTAGCCCAAGCCGGTTGATCGTGAACATCTCACCCAGCCCCTCCCTGAGGCTCGCTGCGGCCGACGGCTGATCTCGTTCAAGCCACCGCGCGAGCTGCTCGAGTTTCTGCACGCCGTCCCTCGCGTCGAGCTTCCAGGCCGCGCGGATCGCGGCCTTCACCTGCGGGTGCTGATCCTTCGGTAGGTGAGCGAGCACATTTCTGAGCTTGTGGTTTCGGCATCTCTGGACCGAGTGGCCCGCGCCGAACACCTGAACAATCGCCTTCCGTAACGCCTTCGAGCCATCGATCACGAACAGGCGTCGACGCTCGGGGTCCAGACCCCGCTCGACCAGATCCTGCAGCAGGGCCGTCGTCACTTCGGTGTTCTCACTCGCTCCCTGCCGCATCCCCAGCACGTGCTTCTTGCCGTCCGTGTCCACGCCCACAGCCGCAAGTACGTGGTGCGCACCGAGTTGGATACCGTCCAGGTAGATCACCAACAGATCCCATGCGTCCAGCCGCCGCTCCATCAGCTCCTTCAGCACGCGCTCCGACGCTTCGATCGTCTCGCGGCTCACCGACGACTTGCTCACCCCCACCGTGTCGGCCATCTCGCCGATCACCTGGCCGTATTTCCGGGTGCTCACACCTGCCATCAGGATCTCCAACATTCGGTCCGCCATGGCGCCCGGCCTGCGCATCGCCTCGTACGCTGGCACCTCGACCTCGCCGCCCTGGCCGCCAGTCCGCTCACGCAGCCGAGGCCGCTGGATACGGACCTTTCGGTCCGACAGGTAGACCTGACCGCCCTGGCGGCCGTACCAGACCGTCGCCCCCTCCTCGCGTGCCTTGCCCGATTGCTTCGGGCCCGCCACACCTTCGGCGCTCATCTCGAGTACCGCCTCGATCGTCGCTCGGCCCATCACCTGGACGACTTCGTCGATCGCGAGCTCCGTGTGCTCTACGAGCTCGACCATCGGCAGCAGGAACTGGCCTTCTCGCTTCACGAACTCAGCCATCGCACGCCTGTCCGTGTCACTCGCTACTTCGTACGTTCTCTTCATCGTGGTGGCTCCGTTTTTGGGTTTTTAGCGCACCCGATCCTATCGGATCGGGCACCCTCGGAGCCACCACTTTTCTTTTCCCTCTTCAGGGACCTTCAACTACGGCTGGGTCAGCTTCCAAGGCGCTGACGAATCCGTCGCATCGGCAGCCCCGGGTTATCAATACGGACCAAAGCACGCCTCTATGGCGCGGCGATTTCAGGAGTGAAGCAGTAAGGAATCCTGCGACACCGTTGCCGTCACCGGCCGATCCAATACTTGAACAACATCCTGGAGCAGGATCATAGAGCGATCAAACGACGCGTGAAGGCCAAGCAGGGCCTTCGTGAATTTCACGCGGCACGGCGAACGATCCAAGGATATGAGGCAATTCACATGATCCGGAAGGGTCAGGCGAGGTGGGTGAGCGGTTCGGATGTTCGGCAACAGATTCAGTTCATCAACAAGCTGTTCGAAGTGGCTGCATAAGACGGAGCCTGGTCGACCCAACCAGTCGCTCTCTTGCTGATTTTTGAAAGTTGCAACACATCCGAATGGACCGGTGCTGACCCCAAACAACTGGTCCTTGATCCGGGTTCGAGATGCCTGCCAGTCATACCCGCCACTTGATGCCGTTTCCCCGCCCTTTAAGCACGGCAGCATCAGGTATGGTAGGACGGCAAGTGCAGCAGATCGTGCAGTCCCAATTGAACTTAGACGATTCCTTGCCGTGATTCACGCCACTGCTACTCTGCCGAGGCGGTTGGCGATGAGTTCGGGCACGATCACACTCCGACGCCCTCGGGTTCGGGGCGTCGAGGAGCGGTTCGAGAGTCGGGTGCTGCTGTTGTTCGCGAGGCGGACGAAGGAGCTGGGCGCTCTGCTTCCGGAGCTGTATCTGCACGGACTGGCAGAGAGAGACTTCGAGCTGGCGATGCGGGGACTGCTAGGCGAGGGGGCACCGCTGTCGAAGTCTTCGATTCGGAGACTTGGGGCGGGATGGACAAGGGAGTTCGAGGAATGGAGCCAGCGTCGCCTGGAGGGCCGTGAGGTCGTCTACGTATGGGCGGACGGGATCTACGTGAAGGCAGGGCTCGAGCGGGACAAGGCGGCGCTGCTGGTGGTTCTCGGTGCGATGCGAGATGGGACGAAGGAGGTGTTGGCCCTGAGATCGGGCTGCCGAGAGTCGGTCGAGTCCTGGTCGGAGGTGTTGCGGGATCTGAAGGCACGCGGCATCGAGGCGCCGCGGCTTCTGATGGCGGACGGCAACACGGCGATCTGGGGCGCAGTACGGCAGGTATGGCCTGAGGCGGGCGAGCAACGGTGCTGGAACCACAAGATGAGGAACGTGCTGGACCGGCTGCCGCAGCGCGAGCAGAGCGAGGCGAAGGATCTTCTCAGGGCCGTGGTATACGCACCGAGCCGGGCCGAGGCGCTGAAGGCCCGCGAAGTGTTCGCCAGGCGCTACAGGCCGTGGTATCCGAAGGCGGTGGACGTACTCGAGGACGACTGGGAGCGGATGGTGGCGTTCTACGACTTCCCCGAGGATCACTGGAAGCATCTACGCACGACGAACGTGGTCGAGAGCCCGTTCGCTGAAAGCCCGTCTCAACCCAACAGCGGAAGAATGCCGCCCGACGGTTTGGATGTCGTCGGGGTCTACAACGCGCTTTGGGGCGACGGCAACAGCACGGACATCAGTCTGGCATACAACTACAACGAAACAACAGTTCTCACACAACGGCAGGTGGGTGGCGTGGACCCCGTGTCTGATGACCTGATTTTCAACATCGAGAACAATCTGGCCAAGCACCGGGCCACGCTTTCGGTGACCGAAGGGTTCGGCGAGCAATTCTCTGCGACGCTCCGGGGCAACTACTACAGCGGAACCATTGACGAACGCGGCGAGCAAGAGGTGGTTGGCGCCGAAGTGCTGATCGACGCAGAGCTCAGCTACCAGATCGACGAGAATTTCAGCGTGGTCGGCAGAGCCAACAACCTCTTCAACAATTTCCCGGACGAGATCGCGACGCGCTTGTCACAGGGCATGCCTTACCCACGCCGGTCGCCGATCAGCTATCACGGTGGAATGACGTACCTACGAGTCGTATACAGCTTCTAAGAAGCTGCTGGAGTCGATACCGACACTGCGATAACGAACAGGGCCCTACCGGACGACCGGTGGGGCCCTCCCCCCTTACGAGAAGTCCACCCCGAAGAAGATCACCGCGATCAGGATCGCCGCGACCGCGACCGGCGCCACAAAGCGCATGAAGAATCGCCAGGTGCCGTAGCGGAACCATCCGGGCGTGGTGTCGTCCACCAGTTCGCTTTCGGTCGCCTCCCGGGTCATGAACCACCCTGCGCCCAACGTGATCAACAGACCGCCGAGCGGCAGGGCCCAGTTCGAAGCGAAGTGGTCGAGCGTGCCGAAGACACCCACTTTCCCCTCGAAGATCTCGAAGTTCGACAGGCCCGGAAGCGCGCCGAAGGAGAGCGCCGAGAGCACGGTGAAGACGAAAATCGAACCGCCACTCACCAGCGTTGCTTTGGGCCGAGGCATGTTCCTCTCGTCGATGAAGTAACTCACGACGACCTCGAGCAACGAGATGGTGGATGTGAGCGCAGCGACCGCCACCAGGATATAAAACAGAGGTCCCAGAACCGCCCCGAACGGAACGACGTTGTAGAAGAGCTCCGGCAGCGAGATGAATAACATCCCGGCCGCCGATCCGGTCACCTGCTCGTCCATCCCCGGAACCGAGAAGATCACGGAAAACATGATGATCGTGGCAAAGAGCGCGATCAGCGTATCGAGAAGAACGATCGTGCCTGCAGCGCTCACGAGGGATCGGTTCCTGGCCACGTACGAGCCGTAAGTGATCATCGCCCCCATCCCGAGGGACAGGGTAAAGAACGAGTGGCCGAGTGCCTCCAGGATGCTCCGGGGCTCCAGCTCGCTGAAGTTGGGGCGGAAGATGAAGGTGAGCGCCTCACCGGAGCCCTCCATCGTGAGCGCGCTGACGAGGAGTAGGACCAGGATGAGGAACAGGATCGGAAGGGAAATACGGGCCACCCGCTCGATTCCGCTGTGTACCCCGAAGTACACGACCCCCACCGTGGCGGCCATGAAGAGCCCCGAGAGGAGGAACTGGAGGCCCCCGTTTCCGATCACCGCCACGAAGAGATCTCCGGTCTGCAGTCCCAGCGGGAAGCCGCCCAGACTCCACCCGATGGTCTTGACGAAGTAGAAGAGCGACCAGCCGGCCACGACCGAGTAGTAGCTGAGGATGATGAAGCCTGCCATGACACCCCAGGCGCCGACCCACCCCCACCAGGGTCCGATCGCCTCCTTCAGGGCACCCACCGGGCTCTTCTGCGTCGTCCGGCCGATCAGGAGCTCGGCCATCATGATGGGCAGGCCCACCGCCGCGATGCACATGAGATAGAGCAATACGAAAGCGCCGCCATTATTCTCCCAGGTGATGAACGGGAATTTCCACAGGTTACCCAACCCGATGGCGCTCCCGGTCGCCGCCAGGATGAAGCCCATGTTTGAGCTCCAGTTTTCGCGGTGCTGGTTCATCAATGACGCTCCCTCATCAGAAGGCGGACACGGGGAAGGTTGTGGGCCTGGTATGATCCCGATTTCGGCCCCAACATATCCGCGGCTTTGAACTTAGGACAAGCGAATGAGTAGACTTCGTGCACGCTTGCGGGCGTGCCGGAGTTTTCCCGACTTCGATATTGGAGGTACGTTCGGCCTATGAGGATGACAGGTAAGGCGTTCGTTTGTGTGGTCGGTTTGTTTGTGGCTGAGCCCCTCTCGGCCCAGGTCGGACCCCAGGGAAGTAACGTCGTGGAGGTAGCACTCGCGCTTCGTCAGGTCGACGGGGTGAAGCGGGTCCTGATGATCGGAGCGCACCCGGATGACGAGGACTCCAGTCTTCTAGCGACCCTCGCCCGGGGAATGGGCGTCGAGACAGCCTACCTTTCGCCCACCTAGTCGCCATCGAGCGGGCACTCGCGGCGTTGGCCCCCGTCGGGAGCCCCGACCCCGATGCACATTAAGTTCCTGGCCCGCGGAACGGGCTCGGCCCGGGCGGCGGCCGACTACCTCCTCGGGGCGCGGGATGCGACCGGGCAGCCGCGCGAGGGCGTGGAGGTCCTCCGGGGGGATCCCCATCAGGTGGCCGTGGTGGCCGACGCGCTGGCGTTCGAGCACAAGTACACGTCGGGCGTGATTGCCTGGGCACCGGACGTGGTCAGCGCATGTTCCCGCGGCATACCGAGGGTGCACAGTGACATCGAAGCTCCTCTTGGCTGGCCCGCGCCAAGCGACTTCCCGATGGCTACGGCGCCTCGACGTTAGTATGAAGCTTTAAAGACGACCGTGCCAACCGCCCTTGTCCGGGGAGTTGCCCTGGGAGCGCCCCCCGATCTGATAATCTACGACGAACATAGGGCAGACCACTCTGCTTTTGCATTCAGGCCGGGTGGAATGCGGACATTCGCCGGGCGACCAATGAAGCGGGAGCATTCATGCAGGAATTGATCGACATCCTAGAGAGATGCATCAGGCAGGCCACGTTCGTTTCGGATCGAATTGGACGAATCCGATGGGATGAATATCGGCGCCGCTACCGTCGGAGGGGGTGGAACGATACCACCTGGATGCTATTGGGGTCGTCGAAGCTTGAGATCGACGAGCGGCATATTGCCGATCTTGCTACTAGGCTTGAGCCGGTTCTTGCAGAATTCCTGCACGCCGGGACCGGCCGGTTTGGCAACGGATTGTTTCTACTGCAAGGCGGCCTGGGAAAATGGGCGCACCCGACGGTCGCTGAATTCGCAAGGACACTGATTGTAGGAGCCGTCACGCTCGGTGCCGGGCAAGTAGCGGAACTCCTTCTGGGATGGGCAGGTGGCGAGCCGCTACGCTACCGAATCAGCGCATTGCTCGAAGGGGTGGATATAGACGGGTCCTTGCATCTGGCTGAGGGGATTTCCCTCGTGAAACTGTCGGGATCGTCCGCGGATCTTCCGGCATCTCTGCCGTCCTTTCCAATGGGGCCAACAGTGACCGACTTCATGGGCAGAGTTGTGATGTCGATCGACTGCGAGATGTCTCCGGCTCTATACTTGCCCGACGAGAATGAAGTTGGCAAGATTTCAGACCGCAGTGGGACGTTTCGATTGGCATCGGGCCGAGTCCCGGACCTGTCGATGGGTAGTTTCTGTGAGTCGATGTCGCTGGCCTGTAACAGATACGTCGATTGGTTCCTAGAATGGAGAGACTTTGGAGACTTGCAGGCGTTCTCCAACATGTTATCAGGTGCCAGTCACAAGTATCGTTCTGACAGTAGTCGAGCCAAAATGTCGCAGGCCGATCTGAACGACGCCCTCAAGATCCATCATGCACGTCGTGGGGGCGGAGGGCCCAAGGAGAATTTGGAATTGGCGCTGCGCCGCTGGATCAAGTCGAAGCGGTCCGGGACCGCCGCGGACAAGCTCATTGAGTTGCGGATCGCTCTTGAGGCGCTGTACGAGATTGGGGGTTTGAACGAAAAAGGATTTCGCATCTCAACTTACGGGGCGTGGCATCTGGGAGAGAGCTTCGAGCAACGGCATGAGTTACGGGAAACGCTTCGCAAGGTATACAGCGACTCGTCGCGCGTTGTACATGGAGGAAAAATAAAATACGCAGCGAAGGACGCGAAGCTGATCTCGTCCGCACAGGATATTTGCCGGAACGGAATCCTGAAACGGCTGCAAGAATCGGAAAAACCAGGATGGGAAGAGATGATACTCGGCGCGGGGGAATGAAGCCGATCTCCGCTAAAGGTCTGACCTGTCCCCGCCGGCGGTGGACGGTGTCTGCGGCTTAAAGTGGGATTAAATGGCCAGTCTTCGCTGCTGTTGGACGGCACCTACGAGCCGAGTCCGGTACGACAGGTGCTGATCCCGAAGAAGCAGCCAGGGAAGTTCCGTCCCTTGGGCATACCGTGCCTGAGGGATCGGGTTGCGCAGACGTCGGCTATGCTGGTGCTTGGGCCGATATTCGAGGCGGACCTGCAGCCGGAGCAATACGGATACCGGCCGGGACGAAGCGCCAAGGACGCGGTCGGGCGGATACACCGCTTGCTGAACAGTGGCCGCAACGAAGTGGTCGATGCAGAACCTCTCCAACTACTTCGGTGAGATACCGCATGCCGAGTTGATGAAGAGCATT
This sequence comes from Longimicrobiales bacterium, assembly GCA_965197725.1. Taxonomy (GTDB): domain Bacteria; phylum Gemmatimonadota; class Gemmatimonadetes; order Longimicrobiales; family Gaopeijiaceae; genus UBA1138. The sequence goes on along the minus strand of CBDANQ010000008.1, from coordinate 1,136 downwards.
GCACGACGCGTGAGCGACGGGCGGATGCTTGGACTCATCAAGGCGTGGCTGGAAATGCCGGTGATAGAGGAGGACGGCAAGGGCGGCAGCCGCCGCACGAGCCGGGCGCGGAAGGAGAGAAAGGGGACCCCGCAAGGAGCTCCGATCTCGCCGTTGCTGAGCAACATCTACATGCGGCGGTTCATCTTTGGCTGGAAGGTGCTGGGCTATGCCCGGCGCTTCGGTGCGGAGATCGTGAACTATGCGGACGATTTCTGTGTGCTTGGGAAGGCCCCGGCGGCAGAGATGCTGACGGTGGTCAACCGGCTCATGGGAAAACTGAAGCTACCGGTCAATGCCCAGAAGACCCGGTGCCTCCCGATGCCCTGAGGAGCCTCTTGAGTTCCTTGGATATCGCATCGGCTGGAACTATCGCCCGACGAACGGAAGCCGGTACATCGGCACGCGACCGAGCAGGGCGAGCGTTCAGAGCATCTGCCGTAGGATTAGTGAGCAAACGGCCCGGCGGTACCAGGGTTGGCGAGCAGTGGAGGTCGTAGGGCGCCTCAATCGGATGATGTCCGGATGGGCAAACTACTTCACAATCGGGCAAGTTAGCCCGGCCTACGCGGCCGTAGATGCACACTCGACCCGGCGGCTGCGACAGTGGTTGCGGCGAAAGCGAAAGGTGAAGAAGAGGAACTACGTGCCATTCTTCAACACACGGCTGTACCACAGCCTGAGACGCCTTTCGTCGATGCCGAGGTACCTTCCGTGTGCGAAGGCATGATCCCGACTGAGAGCCGGATGCGGGAAATCCGCACGTCCGGTTCGACGAGCAGGGGCTGGAACCGGGTCTATGGGAGACGATCTAAGCACCGACGCGAAAGCGTGCGGAGGACGCCGCGTACCCTAAGGGCACCGCGCCAGCCCCTGACTCTACCGTTGCGTGTGCTGGCTTACGCACCTTAAGGGCGCGAGACAGCCCCCGGCACCGGGAATCCTGGGTCGTCGGAATCTCCATACCCGTACACGGAGAAGGCCGATTCCGGCTGTGTCAACACCGTGAATCCGGGCGGTTGCCCAAGGGTTCCAGCACCGTCCCGGAGTCGGATCGGCCCTCCGCCAACCGCGCCTCCATCGCCTCCTGAAGAGCC
>CBDANQ010000007.1:0-44916 GCA_965197725.1 Longimicrobiales bacterium | reverse complement strand
ACCCCAAGCGGCCACAGTTCGAATCAGCGTTTCGGCCTTCCGCTCGGGACGTGGAGAACGGGGCACGCGTGACACGCGGAGAGCCTCTCCAACGACCCGGACTTCCGGAAGCCATGACATGCGCGGCTCCGGTTTGTCCGTCTCCGCAACCCAGGTCCTCGCACTCCACGTACCATCGTTTCCGGTCGTCATCCCGATCAGGGGCAGTCCGGTCAGAGCACACCCCGCACGGGCGATTCGGCGCTCGGCCGCGACATCGTCCTCGCTCATGTGCTGCCACCCCGGAAACGGATGACTATGGAGGAATGCTAGCCCAGCCCGGTGCCGGAGCGCCTCCTCCAAGGCGCGCTGCAGGTAGCCCGGGTTGAAACTGACGTTGCCGTGAATCTCGCGGTCGCCTGGTCCCGGCCGGATGGAGCGGAAGAGAAGGGCGGTCTTCCGGTTCATTCCCTCCGAGGGGTACCACAACGCGAATGTCAGATCCTCCTGCCCGTCATCTCGGACGAGGGGGCCATGCAATGCCCCAGCGAGGGATGTCGACATCGCAGCCGAGTTGACTTCAAGCACCCTCGAACACCTTGTTCACTTTGGAAATGAGCCGCCGTGCGGTCCTTGGGTCCGACCAGCCAAGGTTGTGACTCCAGTAGCGCCAGTCTGGCCCCAAGGCACTTTCGATGATGTTACGTCTTCCCGGGACGGTGTCCGCGATGTCCAGCAGGTGTGGGTCAGACCGCACATGGATTGCGGAGGCGATAGTGAGCGGAAAGTCGGGGGTCGCCTGCAGTCCCAGGTCGATAACGCGTCCTACGAAGCGTCCGCACGGCACCTCGAAGTTCGGGATCACCACGAAAGTGGTCCCGTCGTGCGCAGAGACACGCTGTGCATGGAAGCCGATCGTAGCGAGGTCCGCCTGAAGACGATCCGGGCCAAAGATCACGAGACGGGAGTCGGGTCGCAGTGAAACACGACGAAGCGGGCATCGGGCTTTGGCTCGAAGTAGGAATCCTTCTTCAGCTGCTCGAGATCGTCGCCAGTTCTCAGCACCAGAATCGTCTGAGACGGGTCCTCGCCCGCAAGCTCAAGGAGCTGGGTGGCGGCGTACTTGCCCGCTTCGAGTTCGAACTTCTGTTGATCAATGTAAATCGTGATCGTCTTCTGGGTCATGGTCGTCGTCATGGCGTCTCTCCTATGTACCAGGGGTTTCGGCGTCGCTATTGGTGTAATCGGATTCCGGACGGAGAAGTGTGAACTCGGACTTTCAGGGTTTACAGTTCCGAGGGCTCGCTCCGGTTATCTGGGTAGCGGCCCAACACACCGAGGAAGACCACTGGCACGCCCAGCGAAGTCCAAGGCGGAGATCGAGCGGCTCTGCACACTCAATCCAACGGATCGCATGATTGCGGTCCGCAGGGAGGGTCGTCACCTGACGCTGGAGACGCTGGCATTCCTAGTCCGGAAGGCCCTTGGCGACCGTCACCCAGAACTAACTGAGACCGCAGCCGCACACCTCTTGGAGCGCTCCCGCCCCATCGCGGAGTCGGTCTCATGGGCATTACGTCTGGAAGACCGTAAGGATGTCCACTCCGAGGGGATCCGCGACATGTTCGTGGCCCTCCAAGCCGCTACCAGCGAGAAACCCACCTTCTGGGAAGAACGCTTCGGACGCGCGTACAAGCAGCGCTGTCTCGATGCGATCCGCAGGCGCCGGGCGAAGCTTCCGGAGGCGACCGTTTCCGTCCACGATGTATCGGAGAAAACCAGCCGACTTGATCGAGGCGACCTGTCGGTGGAGATAGCGGATCGCATTGACCGTGAGACACTTCAACAGATCATCTCTGAATTGCCGCCCCGCCAAGCGGCGGCGGCCACCCTCAGGTGGATCGAGCGTAGACAGATCTCTGGGCCCGAATCGGTCTCAGAAGTCATGGGAATCAGCCCCGCTATGGTTCACAGACATCTTCGGAACGCACGAGAGCGGCTGAAGAAGATTCCACGGTTTCGCGCCCTCCTAGACCTGTGAATGGGCGCAACATCTTCGGGACACTACCGATGACAACCGTCGACGCCCTCAAAGCCCGGATGCTGGCCGAGTTCGAGGCAGGCATCAAGCCAGACATTGCAGCCTATGTGCGCGAGGCCCCCGAAGCGCGCGAGACCCTTCTGGACTACTGGGTCATCCTGGTCAGTTCCACGCCGCTTGCCGAGTTGGGCCTCGGCGAAGACCGAGGGGAACCACGACTTGACGCCATTGAACAGGAGGCTGTGCGTGACCTCTGTCTAGCTGCCTCGCTGGGCCCGGAATGGCTGAAACGACCGGATAGCGAAACTGAGAGGCAACTGGCTTCAATCGGTGCCGAGATGGAGCGGTTACGCAGTAGTTCGTACTCGTTTCGGGGGAAGGCTCCGGTCACGTTTCGCCGGATCGCAGTGTATGGCTGGATCACTGGCATTCTGTCGGGCGACGGCGGTCAGGGTGTTTCCAGAATGCGTGCCCAAAAGGTAGCCTACCTTCTGGAGAATGGCCTCCAACTTGGTGTCTTCCGGAAGCACACCAAATATCGGTTTGGGCCATACGACCCCTCGTTGACCTACCGCGACGCTGAGCCCGGATGCCTGAAAAAGGGCTACCTCGTCAGGGGGGCCGACCAACTCCTTCGGCCAGGGCCGAAACATTCCCAGGCAGCAAGCTATGCGGCTCGGTACGTCCGTCAGGAAGTGGTTGCACGGGCACTGATCGACAAACTCCGCAGATTCGACGAATGCGAGCTAGAGACGTTAACGACCGTCCACTCGGTGTGCAGCCAGGTTGACGACCGAGAAATCACGCCCGACACGGTGATGGATCTGATCAAGACCGACGACGCATGGCGCGCCAAGCTCCGCAGGGAAAACTTTACGGTCGTGAAGATCAACGAGGCTCTCAAGACGCTCTCGCTGCTACGCCTGGTGTGAGGAAACATCCGGTCCCTCCAACCACGACCCAAAAGGCTGGAATCCCACCGGCGCCCGGCGTGTAGCACGGAAAGAAGCGGCGGCGGGGGGTAGCCGCGCGGCGGCGGTCTGGTCTTCCCATCGTCGGAGGGCGCATCTTCAGCCGCCGACCGTCGTGGGTCCGATCCGCCACGAAGTCATAGGCCCAGACGTGGTGCCGGTACAAGGGCCGGAGCCGGATGCAGGAGCCGTCCGTCAACCACAAACGCCCCCGCCTGGGCTGCTTCTTCGGCACCTTCAGCCCCTCCTGCCTCCAGATCCGCTCCACCCGCTTGTGGTTCACCACCCAACCCTTCGTCCTCAGCATCCCCGTCACCATCCGGTACCCGTAGCGTCCAAACCTGCGGGCTACTTTCACCACGTCCTCCCTCAGCGCCTCTTCGTCCGCACTTCTGTTGCTCCTGCGGCGCTGCGTCGTGCGGGCCTGGCCCAAGACCCTGCACGCTCTCCTCTCGCTCACCCCGAACCGCTGACGAACTTCTGCCACGCACCGCCTCCGCCGCTCGGGGTTCAAAAGTTTCCCTTGGACGCCTCCTTCAGGATCAGATTGTCCAGGGTTAAATCGGCCACCGCTCGCTTCAAGAGTTGGGTCTCCTTCTCGAGCTCTTCACCCCCTCGCAAGAGGAGGAGAACATCGAAGGAGACGACGACGACTTAGAGGCCCGTCACCTCCCCCCGATGTGTGACATTTTCAACCGGCGTTGACACCGGTGTGTACACTTGTCTGTCTAGCACTCAGGTCCCGGGGGCGGGCACTGTTCGGGGAAGCCCGCCAAAGCTGGCGAAACCGTGGCGGGCGGGAAGTTCGGCGGCTTCATCGCGGATCTCCGCGCCACGATGGCGGAGGAAGGCATGGCTCGCCGGCCTCCGCCTCGAAGATGCGGGTGTGGGCCAGGATCGAGGATCACCAGCTCATCGAAACGCGGAGCAGAGCGAGCCCTTGAAGCCCGGGCGGAAGCCGCGCTCGCGCTCGTAGGAAGCGGCCCACGAGCCCACCGGCGAGCGGACCTGGACCGAGATCCGCTCCACGATGTCGCGGGCGACGCGCCGATCGCGGCTCGATGTCCATGACCCACAGCAAGCGGTTGCCGGTCCTCGATTGGTTATGATAATTTACCAGGATGATGTGGATCTCCTGGTCCCCGGACCGCGTGCTAAGAACGTTCTCTCTGGTGCATGCGAGCTGTCGCTGGAGCACGGGGCTCTGTCCACCCTGCCCGGCACATGGCACAGCGAACCCACACCGACCAGACCACCATGACCGATTGTTTGCCTGAGGGGCTCGTTCCAGGCGGCGCTTCCCCCATCTTCACGCAAGACACGATTCCGGATGCGCTTCAGTCGGAACACGCCTTGGCTCCCGGACGATGGGGAGTGCTCCATGTGTTCGAGGGAAGACTGCGGTTTCTGAACCTTGAAACCGGCGAGGAGCATGTGATCTCGGCGCCAGGTCTCATTACGATCCACCCTCAGGCACCGCACAGGGTGGCCGTCGATGGCCCGTTGCGCTGCAGAATCGATTTCTTTCGGGATCTTGATGCCGACTCCGAAACGCGGCCGCCTGGGTGGTTCGCCGATGAGGAAGTACGTCTCAGTTTCGAGCGCTGCGAGGCTCACGGGGATTTCGCCGAGACCTTCTACGCGGCCTTCATGAACTCATCTCCGGAGATCGCGCCCTACTTCGGGCAAACCGACTTCGCGCGACAACATCGCGTGCTCAGAGATTCGGTCCACATGATGGTGAGTAGGGACGTGGCGGATCCGGAGTTTCGATCCATGCTAACCAGGCTCGGAACGTCGCACAGCCGTGAAGGACGTAGCGTCCTCCCGAAACTCTACGAGCTGTGGCTTGACAGCATTTGCGAGGTGGCGAAGGCGCTGGATCCGGACTGGAGCGACGAGCTTGAGAGGAAGTGGCGCGTACGCCTGCGGGCGGGAATGCAACTCATCATGGCGGCCTACTAGTATGGGTTTTCAGCGACGCCTCGCCCGTATTGGTGTGGATTTCATCGTGGAACACTCTCCCGCCGCACATCCGCTAGGAGGGGAGACGGCCCACGGGGAGCGCCGCCTGAAGAAACGTCCTCTCTGACCTTAGCGATCGCCGGATCGCTGCAATCGCGGCCACGCTGGCGGCAGTCCGAGCGGAGTCGCCGGCGACGGAAAATCCGCGCTGAGGGGGCTCTGGAGGGTTGCCGACCGGGCTCTCCGGCCGGGAGAAGGCACGAAAGCCGCGAAACCGGCCGCGTGGCCGGCCGACCAGGCATCCCTGAGCACCGATCTGAGGAAGGCCTCCGCCGCGCTCAGGCGAGAGCTCACAGAGCTCGCGCTCAAGGAAGCGGGCCCACGAGCCCACCGGCGAGCGTACCTGGACCGAAACCCATCAGGATCTACCTGAAGGGCGGCGACGACCGTGTCGTCTTTCGTGGCGGCGCCGACGCGAACACGGTCGTGCGGGTGATCGGGGGCCCGGGTGACGATCGTTTCGAATTCGAGAATTCAGGACGCCGCGTTCGCCTCTACGACTCCGAGGGCGAGAACTCGGTTTCGGGATCCGATCCGCCGTCCCTTAACACGAAGCACTTCGAAGAGTGGGTGTGGAGTGAGGAAGACCGGGATCAGCCGCGGGAATGGGGCAGACGGACCCTTCCGATCTTCGCGACCACTTATTCGTCGGATCTCGGGCTCTTGTTGGGCGGCGGCGCACACGTGGAGGGCTTCGGCTTCCGCAAGCGACCCTATCGTTCCGCCTTCGACGTTCGCGGCGCATTCGCACCTACCCTTAACAAAGGACGGGTCGAGATCGACGGACGCCTGAAGCGGGAGAACTCCTCCGTCTTCTTTACGATCGGGACCCGTATCTCACGGCTGGACGTCCTCCACTATTACGGACTGGGCAACACGACTCCCTCGGGCGGGCGATCCTTACACAAAGTCGATCAGACAGCGGCCGCGCTGGAGCTTGGGCTCGGAGTCTCCCCAAGCCCCCGTTTGGAGTTGGCCCCGCACGGTGGACGGTTTTGGACTAGAGATTCACGCGGCGGGGGCGTGTTCCTTTTCGTAGTTAAGAGGAGACAATTGGCCGAGGGCAGAGTGCCGTCGGTGGGGATTGTACCAGGCTTCGATGAAGTCGAACACGGCCATCCTGGCCTCGGCCTGATTGCGGAAGCTCTTTCGTTCGATGAGTTCGGTCTCGAGCGTGGCGAAGAAGCTCTCGCACATCGCGTTATCGTACGCGTCGCCGACCGAGCCCATCGAGGGTCGGACGCTGGCCTCTTTGCAGCGTAGGCCGAAGGCGATCGAGGTGTACTGCCTAGGTTCAAGCGGTCGTCGCAACAGTACCGTGTTGAAGGGTTTTCATGCGCCCCGATGTTGCTGGACACTAGGCTGGCGAGGGCGATGGGGTCCAGACAGAAAGAAGTCAGTTCTTGATGTCTCCCAACCCGAGGGAGTCAGAAGCGACCGAAGGTCGTTGAAGGCTGGAGATACGGGAGCGGTAGAGCATTTCAACGCAAGGTTGAGGTCTGGTCCTTTGATGACAACAGATTTTCCAAGGTTTCCGCCGGAGTTCTCCAACCGAGGGTCTTGCGGGGGCGGCTGTTGAGAGCGGCTGCGACGGCGGCGAGATCGTCAGCGGTATGTCTGCTGAGGTCGGTGCCCTTCGGGAAGTACTGTCTCAACAGGCCGTTCGTGTTTTCGTTCGTGCCGCGCTGCCACGGGCTCTGCGGGTCGCAGAAGTAGACGGCCAGGCCAGTATCGATGCGAAGCCGTTCGTGCTGAGCCATCTCTGTTCCCTGGTCCCATGTCAGAGACCGGCGGAGTTGCTCGGGCAGGGTCGTGATCGACGAAGCAATCGCGTCCCGGACGGCTTCGGCACCGTGTCCAGCCAACGCTGGACCGTTCTTGGTCCTGGGCTCGCCGTGTTTGTCAAGGCGGGGGAGGTGGAGCAGCATCGTAAACCGGGAGGCCCGCTCGACCAGCGTTCCGATCGCCGAACTGCCCAGTCCCAGGATCAGGTCGCCTTCCCAGTGCCCGGGAACGGCGCGGTCGTCTGCCTCGGCCGGTCGCTCACTGAGCATGATCTCGGGGTGAACGAACGTCTTGCCCCGTCCGCGGGTGCGAGCTCGAGGCACCCGTAGCGCGCGTCCCGTCCGAAGGCACGCTGTCAGCTCCCGTCGCAGCGCACCACGGCCCTGAACGTAGAGCGCCTGGTAGATGGCTTCGTGCGATATACGCATGGACTCATCGTCGGGGAAGTCGACCCGTAGCCTGTTGGCGATCTGCTCGGGACTCCACGAGACCGCCCACCGCCGGTCTTGTCGGCGACCGCGACGCCGTCCGATCCAGCGCACATCGGGGCCCGCCACGGCCGTACCATCTGAAGCCGCGATCAGGCCTCCGAGGCGATCCTGTACATACTGCCTCAGTTCACCGTTCGTAGCGAGCTTCGCAAGCTTGGGACGTTTCGCTCGCCGATCGGCGTGCCATTGAGCGGTCGTGGCCCGATACTCGAGATTGCCTCCCCGTGTAGCTGCGTTTCGCCCCAGTTCTCGCGAGATCGTCGAGGGTGAGCGGCCCAACTGCCGGGCGATCTCGCGCACGCCACGACCACGGGCTCGAAGAACGGCGATCTCTTCTCGCTCAACGAACGAAAGATAGCGCCGTGACTGGGGACGAAGATTGAGGGGTGCCATGCCACCACATTCGCGAAACCAGCGCACCCCGACAGCGGGGGACACACCCGCTGCCACGGCGGCCTCCTCGCTCGACAGACCTCGAGCGACCTCTTCCCAGAACCTCTGCCGATGCTCGCGGCGTCCCACCGGCGGACGGCCTGGTGAACGCATCTGTGGACGTAGAGCTCGATCCGCTCGTCGGCGCTTGCTTGCCTCCATCGCAACTCCTCCTCGAGGTGTTGCGACGACCGCTTGAATTCACCCTGGGTACCCTGATCGCTATGATGGATGACACCGTTCGGTCGTCGTTGCTGCAGCGCCATGTTCAGCGCGTCGAGCACGAGATCGGTCTTGAGATGCGTCTTCATCGACCATCCGACCACATGGCGGCTCCACGCATCGACGACGACTGACAGGTACAAGAAGCCGCTCCAGGTCGGCACGTAGGTGATGTCGGCAACCCAGAGCTGGTCCGGGCCGTGCACACTGAAGTCGCGCGCGACGAGATCGGGGGCAGGTCGAGCATCTCTGTTTCGCTTCGTCGTGCGCCACTTCCTTCGCCGCGTAGCGCCTTGTAGTCCTGCCAGCCTCATCAGACGACGCACCCGCTTGTGGTTGACCTGCCAGCCGTCGTCCCTGAGCTCGGCGTACATCCGTGGCTGGCCATACGTCTCACGGCTGAACGTGTGGATCTCACGCATCCGACCTAGCAGTCGCTCGTTCTCGACCGCGCGATGCGATGGAGGACGCTTTCTCCATGCGTAGTACCCGCTGGGCGAGACGCTCAGGACTTCGCACATCATCTGCACGCTGAACTCGGCCTGGTTGGCCCTCACGAACTCGAACGCTTCGGGGGCACCGAGTCGGACTCCTGAGCGAACCAGGCCGCGGCTTTTTTTAGGATCTCCCGCTCGACACGAAGCCGCTTGTTCTCACGCCGAAGCTCGCGGAGCTCCTCGCGCTCTGACGACGTCAGGCCGTCGCTTCTGACTCCCGTGTCGAGGTCCGTCTGCTTCACCCAATTGTGGATCGTCTGCGCTGTGGGCTCAAACTCCCGACTCAGCTCCTCAGGCGTGCGACCTGCTTTGACCAGCTCCACCATCTGCTGGCGGAACTCCAACGAATACGGCGGTCTCGTTCTTGGCATCGTGGACTCCTCTCTCTAAAGAGAATAGGTGTCCACCGTCAGGGGCTAACTCCAGTTTCATCCTGTCGGGTGGCCTAATCCTAGCGCGCTCCAGCACCGGCGAGAACACTGGACGCTTCTTCCCCACCCTGGGCTCGATCTACGGGGACGAGCAGTTCATCCAGCTCGGCGTCACGGGTAGCCTCGTTTTGGACCCGTTGGTCGATTCCGAGACGACCGGCAACCGGATCCGTGTCTCGCTCAGTGGTACAACCTTCCCGGAGCTCCTCGACGTCGAGCGCGCGTTTGCCAGGGCGGGCGCTGAAGTGTCCACGCTGTTGGCGCCGTCTCCCGACCCGTGGATCTCGCTCGCACTGCGGGCGAGCGGTGAGCAGGTTGGGGGCCGGTTCCCTTGGTATGAAGCCGCCTTCGTGGGTGGTACGTCGACAATCCGCGGATGGCACGAGCAGCGCTTCGCCGGGGACGCATCAGCGTTCGGCAGCGCCGAGCTCCGGCTCCGGATGTGGCGTCCTCGGGTCGTGATTCCGGTGGGCACAGGCGTGTTCGGGTTTGCTGACGCGGGACGCGTGTACCTTGATGGGGCTTCGCCTGGAGGATGGCATACCAGCCTCGGCGGAGGTGTCTGGTTCCAACCGGTCAGGCAGCCCTATATCGTTCGGGCGGGAGTCGGCGTCAGCGACGAAACCACGAGGTTGTTCATCATTCTGGGGCTACCGTACTAGAGGCTTCCGGGCAGCCGAGGGCTGTGCGAGGCGGCGCGTAGGTGCTGTGAGGGTGAGTCTTAGCTCGCAGCGAAGGTGCGAAACCCGTGTACACATTCTCGCAGTTATGGTGGGTCTTTCCGGCGTCCATCGCTTTCTCGACCGTGGCGATCGGTTCGGGGGTTTCCGGGGCGCTTTTCTTTAGCCCATTCTTCATGCTCGTCGTCGGTCTCACACCTGTGCAGGCCGTGGGGGCGGGCCTCCTGACTGAAGTCTTTGGGATGGGCAATGGCCTTCGCTCGTATGTGAGGGCCAAGCTCGTGGACTACGCGGCCGCGCGGTGGCTTCTGTTGGGTAGCGTACCCGCGGTGGTGCTGGGTGCGGTCGGCGCCGACATGGTGTCGGACCGAGTCCTCAAAGGGATCTTTGGAATCGGTCTGCTCGTCCTGGCCGCGTTTCTAATTCTCGTGCGCTCCCCGGAGCAGTGCGAGCCCGGCGACAGGGCGGTGTCCCTAATCGACGGCAAGTCCGAGGGCAAAGGGACCACGGTGATCCGAGCGCGGGACGGTTCGGTCTACGAGTATCCCACATGTTGGAGGGTACCGGGTGTGCTGATGGCGGCGGTGGGCGGCGTGCTCACCGGGATGATCAGCGCCGGTCTACCTGAGATCTCTACCACTCAGCTCGTGGTGCGCTGCCGACTCCCACCACGCGTCGCCATCGCCACCAGCGTCTTTACGCTCGCGGTCGTGGCAGCCGTGGGCGCCGGAATTCACGCACTCTCAGCCCAACCGGTTTGGCAAGTGGTCGGGTGGAGCATCCCGGGCGTCTTGATCGGAAGCACCTTCGGAAGCCGAGTGGGGAAGTACCTCCCCGCACACACCATGGAACAGGGACTGGGGGTCGTATTCGGGGGCGTGGGAATTCTCGTTCTCGTCCTCGAATTCATGGTATGAGGTCGGGGCCTTCATCTAATGTCAAGACAGGCTCCCGCTCTCCGCGTAGGTAGCGTACGACGTCGGCCGCGTCGATGAGGAGCGAAGCGGTGTTGAGCAGGACGAGGCCGATCAGCCAGATGCGCATCGGAGAAGCGAGGGGCAGGGCTCCGCTACGCAGCCAGGCCCATGGGACCAGGGCCAACCACGGGATGTGGCCGATCCCGAGGAGACGGACGAAACCGAGTCGACCGAAGAGCGCCATCTGCAGCATCGCAGCCAGCATGAAGGTCGCGAGCGTGATGACTGCCTCTGGCTCCGGGAGGAACACGATCGGCGTGACGCCATTGACGAGGATGAGCGCAGCGACCCATACGAGCCAGCCGCCAGGGAAGCGTAGCATCGTACGGGCGAAATCGAGAGCAACTCGGATCATCTGGGCCTCCAAGGGAGCGCGCGGTCCTGGATTATATTCCGTGAACCGCGAGCACAGAGAGAAGGGAGCGACACATGAAAGCTGCTGAGCTTCTTGTCCGATGCCTCGAGAACGAAGATGTAGACTACATCTTCGGCATCCCGGGCGAGGAGAACATCGACATGATGGACGTCCTGCTCGACAGCCCGATCCGCTTCATCACTACGCGACATGAGCAGGGCGCGGCCTTCATGGCCGACGTATACGGACGGCTGACGGGCAGAGCGGGAGTGTGCCTGTCGACCCTCGGTCCGGGCGCTACGAATCTGGTGACCGGAGTAGCGGACGCGAACATGGACCGGGCGCCTGTCGTGGCCATCGCCGGCCAGGCGGCCACCACACGGATGCACAAGGAGAGCCACCAGTACCTCGATCTGGTCGGGCTCTTCGCTCCCATATGCAAGTACGGCGTGCAGATCCGGGAGCCGGAGACCATTCCCGAGGTGGTTCGCAAGGCGTTCAAGCAGGCGATCGCGGAGAAGCCAGGCGTCAGCTTCATCGACTTTCCCGAGAACGTCGCCGGCGCCGACGTACAAGGAAAGGAGCCGCTCAAGGTGCAGGCAGCCACTACCCCGGAGGCCGCTGAGGCCAAGATCGTGCAGGCCGCTGAGATCATCTCGAGCGCGCAGCACCCCATCATCATGGCGGGGAACGGCGTCATCCGCTCCGGAGGCACGGCTCAACTCCAGGCGTTCGCGGAGAGGCTCCGGATCCCCGTCGCGACCACGTTCATGGCCAAGGGCGCCGTACCGTTCTCACACCCCCTCAGCCTGGGGGCCGTGGGCTTGCAGGCCCACGACTACGTGAGCTGCGGACTGGACCGTGCGGACGTGATCATCTGCGTAGGCTACGACATGGTCGAGTACCATCCCTACCTGTGGCATCCAGAGAAACACGCGCAACTCCTTCACGTAGACGAGACGCCGGCCGAGGTGGATGAGCACTACATGCTGGCCGCCGGAGTCATCGGCGACATCGGTGAATCACTGCGGCGGATCGGTGAAGCGGCGCGGCCCCAGCGCGAACCAAAACTCGGGGCACTACGGGACCTCGTGCTCCAGGAGCACTCCGAGCACGCGGAGAACCCGGCGTTCCCCATGGTGCCCCAGCGAATCCTGTGGGACCTCCGCCAGATGCTCGCGCCGGAGGACATCGTCATCAGCGACGTGGGGGCCCACAAGATGTGGACCGCCCGGCTCTACCAGGCTGAGCGCCCGAACACCTGCGTCATCTCGAACGGTTTCGCTTCGATGGGGATCGGCGTGCCCGGGGCTATCGCAGCGAAGCTGGCCCATCCTGAGCGTACGGCGGTAACGATCACGGGCGATGCCGGCTTCCTGATGAACTGCCAGGAGATCGAGACCGCGCTGCGTATCGGAACGCCCATCATCATCCTCATCTGGAACGACAGTGAGTACGGTCTGATCCGCTGGCATCAACTGCGCCACTTGGGACGCGCCAGCCACATCGACTGCAACAATCCGAACTTCGTGAAGTTCGCGGAGAGCTTCGGGGCCAAGGGCTATCGAGTACAAACCGCCGACGAGTTGGGGCCTACGCTGGAGCAGGCCATCGCCGACGACACGGTCGTGATCATCGACTGCCCGGTGGACTACTCAGAGAACATGAAGTTGACGGAAAAGCTGGGGAATTTGGTCTGCTCCGATTAAGGCGGTCGGGTGGCCGAACAACCGGAGATACGAGTATGCCTGAGCATTTCCCACTCATGGTTCCCGGCGCTAGGCCGGACAGCCAGCCCATGGACGTACGTGCGCCCTACGATCGGAGCCTGATCGCCACCGTAGAGCGCGGAGGACCGCAGGTCGTAGAGAAGGCGCTGGACACGGCCTACCGACTTTTCCGCGACAGGGACGGGTGGCTCAGCGCGGCCCGCCGGATTGAGATTCTGAGGCGTGCCGCCGCCATCATGCAGGACCGACGAGAGGAGCTAGCGGTCGAAGCCGCGCGCGAGGGCGGAAAGCCGCTCGTCGATTCGCGGGTCGAGGTGGATCGGGCGGTCGATGGCGTGCACGAGTGCGTAGAATTTCTGCGCACTCAGCACGGCGAGGAAATCCCAATGGGACTCAACGCCGCGTCGGCGAACCGATTGGCGTTCACCCGCCATGAGCCCATTGGCGTCGTGGTCGCGTTCAGCGCCTTCAACCATCCGTTGAACCTGATCGTCCACCAGGTAGGGCCGGCCGTCGCGGCCGGGTGTCCGTGCATCGTCAAGCCGGCCGAGGCGACGCCCCTGTCGGGGATGCGCTTCGTGGGAGTCCTCCGCGAGGCGGGTCTACCCGAGGAATGGTGCCAGGGCCTCGTGACCACCGGTCTGGAGGTCGCCGGATCCCTGGCCACGGACCGAAGGGTGGGCTTCTTCAGCTTCATCGGCAGCGCTCGTGTGGGTTGGATGTTGCGCTCCAAGCTCGCGCCCGGCACCCGCTGTGCCCTGGAACACGGAGGTGCGGCACCTGTCCTCGTGGCGGAGGACGCGGACCTCGAGCGCGCGCTCCCCCTGATCAGCAAGGGTGGATTCTACCACGCGGGCCAGGTCTGCGTTTCGGTTCAGCGTGTGTTCGCCCACCGCAGCGTCGCTCACGATTTGGCCGAGCGCCTGGCCGAAGCGGCGACGGCTCTCGAGGTCGGAGATCCGACCCGTCCGGACACCGAGGTAGGCCCCTTGATCCGTCCAGCCGAAGTGGAGCGCGTAGCAGAGTGGGTGGAGGAAGCGGTCGACGGGGGTGGTGAGCTTCTCGCCGGCGGCGGACCCGCCTCCGAAACGTGTTACGCGCCCACCGTGCTGTACGATCCGCCACGCGACGCGCGGGTCTCGACCTCGGAAATATTTGGTCCGGTCGTCTGCGTGTATCCGTACGACGACATCGATGAAGCGATCGTCCGGTCGAACTCGCTTCCCTACGCTTTCCAGGCGTCGGTGTTCACGAAGGATCTCGATACTGCCCTGCGGGCTTCCCGCCGGCTCGACGCCTCCGCTGTGATGGTGAACGATCACCCCGCTTTCCGCGTGGATTGGATGCCGTTCGCGGGCCTGAGGGAGTCGGGCATGGGCGTCGGGGGGATCCCCTATACGATGGAGGACATGCAGATCAGGAAGCTGGTGGTCATTCGTTCTGAGGAGCTGTAGAGTGCAGCTGGGGCCAACCGATGTCACCGTGGAGGAGCGTCAGTCATGACTTTGAGCGAACGACAGCTCGCGACGTGCGAGTCCAGCAGGTGGGACTTCTCTGATCTCAAGACGCTCTTCCTGAACTGCACTCTGAAGCGTTCTCCAGAGCTGTCCCACACGGACGGTCTCATTCGGATCTCCCAGGCGATCATGGAGAAGAACGACGTGTCGGCCGAGGTGATCCGTCCCGTCGACTACCACATCGCTTACGGTGTCTATCCCGACATGACCGAACATGCGTGGGAGCAGGACGACTGGCCTGATATGCTCGAGAAGGTGATGGCCGCAGACATTCTCGTTATCACCTCCCCCATCTGGCTCGGCGAGAAATCATCCGTGTGCACCAAGGTGATCGAGCGCCTGTACTCGGCATCAGGCAGACTCAACGAGGTTGGCCAATACGCGTACTACGGCCGTGTCGGTGGCTGTCTCATCACCGGGAATGAAGATGGCGCGAAGCATTGCGCCATGAACGTTCTCTACTCACTGCAGCACCTTGGATACGTCATTCCGCCGCAAGCGGATGCCGCATGGCTGGGCGGTGTAGGGCCGGGACCCTCTTATCTCGATCCCGCTTCAGGCGGGCCAGAAAACGATTTCACGAACCGCAACACGACGTTCATGACATGGAACCTCTTGCATCTGGCGCGCATGATCAAAGACGCGGGCGGGGTTCCTGCGCACGGAAACCAGCGGTCAGCATGGGATGCAGGCTGCCGCTTCGATCACCCCAACCCTTTGTATCGCTGAGCGTTAGGTGGGTGGCGGAGTGTTCTTAGTCGCCGGCTTCGTACTTGAAGGAGACCTTGACCTTCGCGCGGTAGCTCTGAACGGCACCGTCCTTGAGCTGCAGGTCCAGCTCTGAGATCTCCGCCACACGCAGGTCCCGCAGCGAGTCGGAAGCACGTTGGACGGCTGCTGCCGCGGCCTTCTCCCACGACTCAGTAGAGGTTCCTACTAGCTCGATCACTTTGTACACGCTCTCAGCCATGTTTTTCTCCTCGCCAGCAGTGTGGCCGCCCCACGTAACGGATTTGTGATCCAAGGAGGCCAATCATGATCGCCCCAGGAATCGACGCTCAAGCAAACGTATCTCGTGGTCGGGGTGTTCAGCAACGCGGGTGAGTTGGTGCAAAAACCGGGACGGATCGCGTGTGGCCGGTTTGATCCCTGAGGTCTATCCCACGAAGCATCCGAGGGTGTACGGCCTGGTTGGAGACTCCCTGAACGATCGCCGCGCACATACCGAGCAGCGAGATCGGCACGGGGTTCTTCCAGGAATCACATCCGGATCGGCTCTTCGTCGACTGCAGCCACTACTGCGAGTTGATATCGTTGGCCTGATGCTGGGGACGGACTTCCCGTACACCGACTGGTGCCCCTAGGTTTTCACCTCCTCAGCGGCGTCTCGCTGCTCCTGGACACGAGGGTCCGCGAACGAGTCGATTAGATCCATGGCGTGTGGACGGCCAACGTGTTCGTTATGACGCTCCTGGTCTGGTGGTTCAACTTCAGCCTCAACGCGTGTTCCACGCTGGAGGCTCTCTGAGCGCGGTCTGCCACTCAACACCATTTGGGGGACCCATGGATATCGTCGTTCTCGCGGTGCTCGTGCTTCTTGCTATGACCCTCTTCTATCGAGGCCGCAGCTTCTGGGCGTGGGTGACCCCTGGGGCGCTCGCCTTGATCTGGTGGGCGGCAAGGGGTGTGGGGTCTCCAGCCCTCTTTGGTGTGGTAGCCGGCGGATTCGGGGTCATGGCGCTCGTCTTCGGAGTCCGGCCACTGCGCCGTACCCTGGTGAGCTCGTGGGTGATGCGGCTTATCGCACCCCTCCTCCCGCGAATGGGAGACACCGAGCGAATCGCTCTGGAAGCGGGGACCGTCTGGTGGGACGGCGATCTCTTCTCCGGTGATCCCGATTGGCGGAAGCTCCTCGCTTTCAAGATCCGCGGCTTGTCCACGGCAGAGCGTGCGTTCCTCGATGGCCCGGTCGAAGAACTCTGCGCGCTCGTCAACGAATGGGAGGTAGTTCAAAGGGGAGATCTTCCCCCGGAGGTGTGGGAGTTCATCAAACGGCACGGTTTCTTCGGCATGATCATCCCGGAGGAGTACGGTGGGCTGGGCTTCTCCGCGGCGGCTCATTCGGCCGTCGTGACAAAGCTGGCCAGCCGCAGCGTGACGACCGCGGTGACCGTTATGGTGCCGAACTCGCTTGGACCGGCCGAGCTCCTCCACCGTTACGGTACTGAGGAGCAGAAGAGCCGGTATCTCCCTCGGCTGGCGACGGGTGAGGAAATCCCTTGCTTCGCCCTGACCGGCCCCGAGGCGGGTAGCGATGCGGCAGCGACCCAGAGCGTAGGGACCGTATGCCGCGGGACCTATCGTGGTGAGGACGTTCTGGGAATGCGCCTCAATTGGCGCAAGCGCTACATCACGTTGGGACCGGTCGCGACAGTGATTGGGCTCGCGTTCAGGCTCCACGATCCGGACGGGCTCTTGGGGCAGGAGGAGGACCTCGGGATCACGTGCGCCCTGATCCCCACCGATACGCCCGGGATCGAGATCGGCGCTCGACACGATCCCATGGGTGTGCCGTTTCAGATCGGACCCAACTGGGGCCGAGACGTTTTCGTCCCGGTGGACTTCATCATCGGGGGGCGTGAGATGGCTGGCGAGGGGTGGCGGATGCTCATGGAGAGTCTGGCCGCGGGCCGGTCTATCTCACTACCATCCCTCGCCGGGGCATCGGCCGAGCTGGCCGCCCGGGTGGTGGGCGCCTACGCCACGGTCCGCGAACAGTTCGACACACCGATCGGCAGGTTCGAAGGCATCGAAGAGCCGCTGGCCCGCATTGGGGGGCTCACCTATGCGATGAACGCTGCACGCACGATGACGGCCGGGGCCGTTGACGCCGGGGAGCGACCGGCCGTGGCCTCGGCCATCGTGAAGGCCTACCTGACCGAGGGAATGCGCCGGGTGGTGAACGACGCCATGGATATCCGTGCGGGCGCCGCGATCTGTCGTGGGCCGCGCAACATCCTCGCCCCTGTGTATCAGGCTGTACCCATCGGCATTACCGTCGAAGGCGCGAACATCCTCACTCGTTCCATGATCATTTATGGACAGGGTGCGATCCGTTGTCACCCACATGCGCAGGAGGAAATGCGGGCGGTGGCGGAGGGTGACCTGCGGCGGTTCGACCGCGCCTTTTTCGGTCATGTGGGCTTCGTGATCGTCAATGCGGTGCGAGCCGTGCTGCTCGGAGCGACGAATGGCCGACTGGTTAGGCGTCCCGTGAGTGGGAAGGCGAAACGGTACTTTGGTCAGCTGACGCGCATGAGCGCAGCCTTCGCGGTCGTATCCGATGCGGCGATGGCCACCCTGGGAGGTAAGCTCAAGCGCCGGGAGAAGATCAGTGGACGGCTGGCCGACGCGTTGGCTTGGATGTACCTGGGCTCAGCCGCGCTGAAGCGATTCATCGACGAAGGAGAACGCGACTGCGACGTTCCGTTCGTGGAGTGGTCCTGTGTGCACGCCCTGCACGAGATCCAGACCGCGCTCGTCGGGATTCTCCGTAACCTGCCCAACCGTCTCGCGGCGTGGGTGTTGTGGCCCGTGGTCTTCCCACTGGGTGCTCGCCTCAGTCCGCCGAGCGACAGGCTGGGCGCCGCCGTGGCGCTCGCGCTCCTCGAGGATCGAGAAGCATGCCAGGCGTTGACGCGTGACATCTATGTTCCCCCCGCTAACGAGCCCGGACTCGGAATGCTCGATTCCGCCCTGGATCATGCGCTTCCAGCCCTGGCAGTCGAGAGAAAGATCCGAGATGCGGTCCGAGCGGGCCTTTTGGACAAGGCGCCCGGGGACATGTTGCTGGACCGAGCGGTCGAGGCCGGCATCATCACCACAGGGGAGCGCCAGGACGTGCTCGGCGCCGACGAGGTCCGGGACGAGGTGATTCAGGTCGATGCGTTTGTTCCCGAGGCGTTTCGTTCTCTGCGATGATAAGGTTCCTCGCCGCAGATCAGTACAACTGGGCTGGCCAGGGTGACCCGAGCCACGCAGTGAAGAAATGATGGCGAAAAGCGAGAACACCACCGGGACGTTGGCTCAGAGGTCTCCGGGAGGCGCGGTCGCGATCGCACTCACCGGCGGCGGGGCACGGGCTGCTTACCAGGTCGGTCTGCTGCGCTGTCTTGCGGAGATGGCCCCAGACTACCGTTTCCCCATCGTCACTGGCGTGTCGGCCGGGGCCGTCAACGCTGCTTTTCTCGCCAACCACCAGGGCGGGATCGCTGAAGCCACCAAGGACCTTCGTGGGCTCTGGTGCGGTCTGCAGGTCGACCGCGTCTTCCAGACTGGAGGCCTGGCGATGGCACGGAACGTAGTGCGCTGGGGGATGCGGCTCGTCTCGGGCGGCGTCAGGGTCGCTCCTGAGGTGCGTGGTCTGGTGGACACCGGGCCGCTCGCGCAACTCCTCGAGCGAGAGCTCCGTACAGTCGACGGAGAGATCTCAGGCATCGCGCACAACTTGGAGGCGGGCCGCCTCGATGCGGTCGCTCTCACGACTCTGAACTACGCCACCGGCCGGACAACGACGTGGGTCCAGGGCTGCGACATCCCGACTTGGGAACGACCCGACCGGTGCAGCGCCAAGGTCCGGCTCACCGTTGACCACGTGATGGCGTCGGCCGCGTTGCCACTGTTGTTCCCAGCCGTGCGACTGGCCGATGTATGGCACGGCGACGGAGGTATTCGCATGGCTGCGCCGCTGGCGCCCGCGGTGCATCTGGGGGCAAGCCGGATAATCACTGTGTCGACACAGCACAAGCGCAGCCCTCGGGAGGCCGAATTGCGTGAAGTCAGGTACCCGCCGCCAGCGCAGATCCTAGGGAACCTCTTCAATGCCGTTTTTCTTGATGCGATCGACCAGGACGCCGAGCAGCTGAATAGGACCAACAGCCTGCTTCACGAGTTGCCCGCGGCAAAACACAAGGGCCTCCGCGAGATCGAACTGCTCGTAGTCAGGCCTTCGGTGGACCTTAGGCGAGTTTGCTCGCGAGCACGAGGCAGACCTGCCTCGCTGGTTTCGCTTCTTGACCCGCGGGCTCGGCACCCATGAGACACGTACCCCCGACTTCCTGAGCCTACTGATGTTTCAGTCCGACTACATCAACCGGGTGATCGATATCGGTGAGGCCGACGCCCAGGCACACTGCGATGAGCTTAGCCGGCTGGTGCTAGGATGAATCCTCCTGCGTGGCTCTGTCCTCGGTCAGTCGTTCGTTATGCGTCCCGTTCGAGGATCATCGCCGACGCCTGCGCCCAGCGTACTCGAAAGCCTTCACAAACGCGAGTGGCTCACGATCCTCCTGCCTTACGCGATCCTCGGACATGAGCAGTACCGCGGCGGCGCCGTCCGTCAACGGACTCGAGTTCCCAGCCGTAAGCGTCCCGGCCGCGCTGCGATCGAACACCGGAGGGAGCTTCGCGAGTTTCTCCATCGACGTGTCGGGCCTGAGCAGCAGGTCGTGATCGATCCCGTCCAGGGGGTGGATCTCAGCCTTTAGCCGGCCGTCCTCGGTCGCCCGGGCCGCGTGCACATGACTCCTGTACGCGATTTCGTCCTGCTCCTCGCGCGGGATCTCCCATTCTTTCACCATGAGCTCGGTGTGCTCGCCCATCGATAGACCGGTGGACGGCTCGTTGACGCCCGGAAGACTCGGTTTGAAATCGCGTGGGCGGAGTCGGGCGAGCACGCGGAGTCGTTGTCCCACGGTCTTGGTCGAGGTCGCTTCTAGGAAAATGCCGCTGGCGCGCTTGCCGAACAGGACCGACGGCTGCGACATCGATTCGACCCGAGATTATGGCAGGGTCAGCGTAGCCCTTCGACCGGTCGCCGGAAAGGGCGCAGAAGCACGACCGAGCCGGCGTTCGCTGGCGTATGGACCCTCGTCAGCTCAGCATGGGGTGATGGCGGGATGCGGTGCTCGTCGCTCGGCCAAGAGCGCGGCAAGGTGGCCATGCCTTGCGTCGACCAGCGGTGGCGTTGACACGCTTAGTGGCCGAGACCCAGCTTCTTGATCCGCGACGCCAATGTGGTGGCCTTGACCCCAAGCAGCACTGCGGCACCGTCGGGTCCGTAGACCCGCCCGTTCGCTCGCTCCAAGGCGCGCACCACGTTGTCGTGCTCCCTCTTCCGCATCTCGGCGTCGGAAACCACGTCGACCTCGGCGCCCGCCGCGGTCGCGGCTGCCGAGGGCCAACTTCGGTCCGACGTAGGCAGGTCGAAGCTCAGCGGACCGCCACGATTCGTGATCACAGCCCGCTCGATGACGTTCTGCAGCTCTCGTACGTTTCCCGGCCAATCGTACGACCGAAGCGTCGACGCTTCGGCGGACGTGAGCGACCGCGGTCCCCGACTGAGTTTCCGCACGCTTCGCTCGAGGTAATGAGTCGCGAGCAGCTCGATGTCCTCGCCGCGATGACGGAGCGGCGGCACGTCGATCGGAAAGACATTGAGTCGATAGTAGAGGTCCTGGCGGAAACGGCCACCCTCGACCTCCTCTTTGAGATTTCGGTTGGTGGCAGCGATGATCCGGGCATCGGCCCTGCGTGTCTTGGCCTCGCCGACCCGCTCGAACTCACCTTCCTGTAGAACGCACAGTAGCTTGCCCTGCGTCCCGAGCGGGATCTCGCCAATCTCGTCGAGGAACAACGTTCCCTGATCGGCGAGCTGGAACCGGCCGACACGATCCTTGATCGCTCCGGTGAAGGCACCCCTCACGTGACCGAAGAACTCGCTCTCGAACAGCTCACGGGGGATCGACGCGCAGTTCACCTTGATGAGCGGTTTGTCACGCCGCGCGCTGAGTGCGTGGATCGCCCGGGTAACGACTTCTTTGCCGGTCCCCGTTTCCCCGCTGATCACGACGTTGGCGTCCGTCGGCGCCACGGTCTCGATGGCGGCGCGCACGTTGGCCATCGCGGCAGAGTCGCCCACCATCTCCTCGAAATCGTACTCGGCCTGGAGCTCCTCGCGCAGATATTCGTTCTCGTCGTGAAGCCGATCCGTGAGCGCCTCGACCTCAGCCAACGCGGTCCGTAGCTCCTCCTCCGCCCTCTTCAGCTCCGTGATCTGCTGGCCGAATCCGAGGACATGCGTGACCGTCCCCGTTTCGTCTTCGACGGGGCTGAACGTGCGGACGTAGTGGAGCCGGCGGCCGCGTTTATCCGTCCAGATCTCCTCGAACGTCACCGACTCCTTCTCTGTTATGCAGTGATCGACGGCGGCCTGGCGCTTGTCCGCGATCTCGATCGGATGACCACGCTTTCGCACCCACTCGTGGTTCGTCTTGCCGAGCATCCACTTTCGAAGCTGGGGGTCGGTGATTCCCGACGGCGTGTTGAAGAGGTATCGGCCTTCGGGGTCGAGAACGCCGATCTCCGCAGGGATGTTGTTGAGGATGCGCCGGTACTGCTCGAGCTCGTTGATCAGATCCGGGGTCAGGCCTTCTCCGGGCATACGACCTCCTTCGAGGCTAGGTGGCTCGTCGCTTCACGCGATCCCGTCCTTTCGCGGCAAGATCACGATAACTCGTGATGATATCAACGAGAGTTCGTGATTATCACGATATTTCGTGATGGGCCTGAGATCCACATCATGTTGTAGGACAACCGTTTACGTCTCTGTCACGTCTGGCACGAGCCATGCCTTTCCTATGGAGTCAGCGACGGAGAGGCACAGAGACCTCTCGCCAAGACATGGAAAAGGGAACGATGGCGACGATAACGAAGAGAGAGACGGTGCGGGGAACGGAGCAGTCGATCGCTC
This sequence comes from Longimicrobiales bacterium, assembly GCA_965197725.1. GTDB lineage: Bacteria > Gemmatimonadota > Gemmatimonadetes > Longimicrobiales > Gaopeijiaceae > UBA1138. The sequence goes on along the minus strand of CBDANQ010000007.1, from coordinate 22,973 downwards.
GGGTGATGAAAGCAGCATTGATCGCGGGGTTTGGCGATCCCGATGTGCTCGAGCTCGCGGAAGTGCCGGTCGCGGAGCCGCGGGCTCGTCATCTGCTCATCAAGGTGAACGCCGCCGGCCTGAATCGGTTCGACCACTACATTCGACAGGGCGAGATCGCCCCGGAGCTTCCGTGGCCACACATCCTGGGCTCCGACGCCTCGGGTGAAGTGGCGGCTATCGGAGAGGGCGTCACCGGTTTTGAGATCGGCGATGCGGTCATTCCGGTGCCCGGGTACCCACTCGACGAGCGCGAGTGGAGCGTCCGGCCAGCTGGCACGGCCGCCAGCTTCACGGTCCCGGGGCTGGGGCGCCCGGGCACATACGCTCAGTACATCGAGTTTCCGGCTGCGTTCACGGTAAAGGACGAGACCGGACTACCGCCCGAGCTCATGGCTACGCTGCCCATGGTCCTGGCGACCGGTATGCGGTCGGTGAGGACCGTGGGTGGCGTCGAGTCGGGCGACACGGTGCTCGTCCACGCCGGCGCGGGTGGTGCCGGAAGCATGCAGCTGCAGGTCGCCAAGGCGCTCGGCGCCGAGGTCGCAACAACCGTCCGGCGTCAGGAAGACGCGGACTTCGCGATGTCAATCGGCGCCGACTTCGTGATCGACACGAGCACGGATGACTTCGTGACGCGCGTCAAGGAATGGACGGACGGACACGGCGTCGACGTCGTCATCGACAGCCTGGGGGGCGATGTGCTGCCCAGGAGCATCGAGGCGGTACGTCCGCTCGGCACCGTCGTGCTCTACGGGTTTGCGGCCGGTACGGAGACGAGCTTCGACGTGAGGAGTGTGTTCTTCACGCAGAAGCGGCTGCTCGGCTCGATGGCGAGCGACAAGGAGGACCTGGAGGACGGTCTCGAGTTGGTCGCGGCTGGCCACATCAAACCGATCCTCGACCGGGCGCTTCCGTTGAGCGAGGCCGCAGAGGCACACCGGTCGATCGCCGACAACCAGATCACAGGCAACGTGGTTCTGCTGCCCTGGGTCTAGCCTCACCCTACCAACGAACAGCCAGAAAGGAGGGAGATCACCATGTCCGACTTCACCAGAGTACAGAGCCCCACATCGCACGTGACGCTCGTCCTCATCACCGCCCTCGCCATCGCGGCGTCAACGCCGATGGCCAGCCGGGCGCAGGACACCGAGCTCATCGCACCGTCCTCGACTGTGCCCCTGGTCCCGGGACAGAAGCTGAGGGTGAGCGACTTCGACCGGATGATGCGGCCCTATACGATCCAACGACTCACGGAGCGAGCGTACTGGGTCGAGGTGATGGGTTATCAATCCACCGTTCTGGTCGGCGACGGGGGGGTCCTGGTAATCGACGCGCCCAGGGACGGCCGTGGCGCAGCGATCATCCAGGCGATCCGGACAGAGCTCACGGAGCTTCCGATCACAACGCTCGTATACAGTCACTACCACTTCGACCACGTAGGAGGGGCGAACGCCTACGTCGAGGAGGCAAAGCGCACAGGGACCGAGCTGCGTATCGTGGGAACGGAGACGACCCGCAGGCAGATCCAGCGCTACGGTGAGAGAATCCCCCTGCCGACCGAGATTATTCCGGTCCCGTGGGGTCGGTTCGAGTTCGAGGGTACGGTGATCGAAGTGGGGACGCCGCCGGCGGGCCACTCCACGGACAACAGCTGGATCTTACTGAGGGACGACAAGGTGCTTCACAACGTCGACCTGGTGCACCCCGGACTTCTCGAGTTCCCCGGGTTCGGGTGGGCCGAAGATCTCTTGGGGTACGAGGAGTCCGTCCGGGAGCTCCTGACCATCGACTGGGAGACGGACTACTTCGACGATGTCCGCAGGCACGTGATCAAGGCGATCCAGCGAACCGAGTTCGGGCCCTTCCTCAACGAGGACAGGACCTTCTACGAGTGGTTCATCGATTACGCGGACTCGGTCTCAACGAAAGCGGTCGAGGGGCTCCGCCCCAAGTGGGGAGAGCATGTCGGCTTCGACGCGGTATCCAAGTCACACTCCGAGAAGATGTTCTGGCATCTCTATATGCACTGAGCTTGGCACAGGATAACCGTGTCAGGGAAGGCCCGATTTCGATCCGGGAAGTGAGCGCCGCTGAGGAGCTCCAGCTGTGTATGGTGTCGCCATGATCACCAGGAAGAGTCTTGAGCTCGGGGGCGGTCCGATTGTTCAGAACCTTCAGCGAGCCGAGGCCGGGGATCCGGGGCGTCCGGCGGCGGGCGCCGGTCGCGGTGACGGCGTTTTCGAAGGTGATCGATCTTCGGTCGGCGTCGGCCTCGTGCCCAGAGAGAAAGCGCCCCTCGCCCTCGATGAACTCGATGGCCTCGCCGCGGCGACGAAGAGCCGAGTGAATTCCCTTCACGATCCCCCGAACGATGTCGTCCTTACGCCCCACGGCTCGATCGAGACGCAACCCGACCGTGCTATCGACTTCAACACCGAACTCTGCCGCCCATGCCGCGTTTTTTCCGTGGGTCACACTCACCCAACTTTCTGGTCCTAAGGACAAGAGGCGTGCCAAGCAGGTGACACGAGTGTCTGGTGTCGCTAACACGTTGATGGGGAATATGTCGTGCCGCTGTCAGCCGTCGCGCGCACGGTGGTGGGGTAGGCCCCGTGTTCATGACATCTCACGCGCTAGTAAGAAAGTTCGTGCTCCAGCTCTCCGCCCTTCAGGGGTCCCTGACCACGCCGTACCTTTGCTGTCCCGGCCGTGACAAGAGGATCGCCCCCGCAACGAGGGAGAAGCAGAATGGCGGTCGTAACTGCTGTACTCCAAGAGGGGACGGAGGTCACCCTTCAGGCTCGCCAGTTCACTTGGCGCTCAGACGAACCGCTCGGCGCCGGGGGGACCGACCTGGGGCCGACGCCTTACGAGATCCTGCTCGGCAGCCTCGCCGCGTGCATCGTCATCACGCTCCGGCTCTATGCGAACTACAAAGGAATCACCCTTCCTGAAGTTGATGTGAGGCTCGACTTCGACTGGGTCCGCGCCGACGATTGTGCGGACTGTGACGAACGCGGCGACGGATGGATCGAGCGCATCAGTTCGCAGGTCACGATCCGCGGCACGTTCGACGATGCCCAGCGAGCCCGGCTTACGCAGGTGGCGCGGCGCTGTCCGGTTCACAAGACGCTCGCGAACGGAGTGCACCTCGTCGACTCCGTCGCCTTCGAACCGCTGGCGTAGCGTACCGTGGTAGTACGCCGGATGTGCGAGTGCGCTGAGTCGCTGTCTAATACGGCAGCCCGAGAACGATGAAGAACTTTGTGGACTCGTCACTGACTCCGATTCCCGCGCGAACGATATAGGGCTGCCTGACCGGTTGGAACCAGACACCTCCACCGAGGCTGGTATGCCATCCTCCAGGCGAAGCCCCATTAAGGTACACGCGTCCCGCGTCAGCACACCCGAACACGCCTGTGCCCACCGGAATCACGACCCGAGGACGCCACATCCGGAGCCGGAGCTCGGCGCTGCCGAACGCTGATGCGTCCCCGGCGAAGCGCTGGTCGGCCCACCCGCGGATCGTCGACGTACCCCCGAGGAAGGCTGCTTCATACCAGGGGAATCGACCCCAGACCCGCTCACCACCCGCCCGCAGTGCGAGCGAAATCCAGGGGTCGAGAGAGGGGGCCAACAGAGTGGATACCTCAGCGCCGGCCCTGCCGAACGGCCGCTCGACGTCGAGGAGCTCCGGGAAGGCCGTGGCGGTGAGCGAGACACGGATACGGTTACCGGTGGTCTCGGAATCGATGAACGGGTCCAGCACGAGGCTAGCCGTAGCTCCGAGCTGGATGAACTGGCCGTCCCCGTAGATCGAGCCCAAAGTATTGTAGAAGCGCCCGGTGTTCTCTCCCGTGCTGAACCGCTCGAGCGCTAGGCCACCCGACAACACGAATCGGGGGCTTGGCGAGACCCCGAGCCCGAGCGCGAAAGAGGCAGCTGTCTGGTCGACCTTGTGGAACGACTCCGCACCGGCGGGGGCCGTGTTACCAAGCCCGAAATAGTGGAGCACGTCCAGCCGTGAGATACGGCCCCCCCACGTCCAGAAGACCGAGGAGTTCTCCTGGTTCAGGCGTCCGTCGATCTCGACCCGTCCTTTGCCGAGGGTCGGCGTGTACCCGCCTCGGATGTCGAACGACGATGCGTACGGTGGCTTCCGGAAGCCGTAGCGCTCAAAGTGGGCAGCGCCCCCCAGGAAGAATCCGAGATCGGACGAGTACAAAGACCAGAAGATCGGCAGCGTACCGCTGCCCCAATCGAGGGGTTGATCACGGTCCTCTTCGGTCCAGACCCACTCGTCGAACTCCTTGTCGTCGATCGGCTGAGATCCGCCGCCCGATACCCGGTTGTCGCCCTCGTAATCGTAGAGTCGTACTCGCTGTCCATCCGAAGCGAATTCATAGCGGTCGTCTCCTGCCCCACCGATGATGCGGATCGCGATATCCGGCCGGGCGCCGCCCCGCACTACTACGTGGTCATCGCCGCCCCTTAGGTAGATCCTGATCTCGTCAGTTTCCGTCGCGTCGAAGCGACGCTGAACATACGGTGCTTCCAGGTGATCGGGCGCGGTGAGCGTAACACCGACGCGACCCGACTCCGAGCGATCGATCACGAGCACTTCGTCGACGCTGGTGGCGTGGATGTCGACCTTGTCGGCGAGCAGTCGGTAGAACTCGTGCCACGCCTCGTCGAGGTGGTCCCTTCTCACTCTCAACGTGCGGGCGAGCTCCTCACCGCCGAGGGCGTGGATCTCGGGCGGCAGCTGCCCGACCGCTTCCTCGATCACGTCGTCCGTGAGTCGCGCCTGCAGTGCGGTCCCCACTGAGTCCCACACGTGTCGTTCGAGCCCGGACAAGAACCACCGGTCCAAGGCCCGCCCGTTCCAGTGCAATCGCTTGATGTCCGGATAGCTGTCCTCGAAGCGAACGAACTGAGGCATGTACAGGCTCACGATTCGAGTCGCAGCGCCGTCGAACTTGGAGAACGCCTGGTCGCGATCGGTCGGCACGGGCAGCCATGTCCTGGGCTCCGCCTCGCTGTAGGTCGCCCACCGCCACTGTCCCCGGTGCCGATCCCAGTCCCCGAGGAAGACGTCGATGAGCCGGGCTTTGAGAAACGCAGCACCGTCGACCAGGTCACCGGGGCCCCGATCGAGGCGCTCGGTCAACGTCTCGCTTGCGATCACGCGAGTCGTCCCGGCGAAAGCGGCGCGGTCACCCTCGTTCTCGTCCGGGCGTTCTTCGATGAGCCCCAGAACTCCGGCGAACTCCTCCCTGAACTCCCCGAGCGCGGGATCGTCGGGCATGAGCCTGAGCTGGGGCTCGACGTGCAGGATTCCCGCCGCTTCCAGGAGCGGTGCCGCGACCAGCGCGCCGTAGGGGTGGGCCGCGCTGATCCCGTCCTGAACGAGCTCGTTAACGACCGTCCCGCGAAGAAGTGGGTCTAGGACGGCCGAGGGATCCTTGTCGACGGAGCGGAAGGCGTACTCCCGACCGTCCGCGCCTCTAAACCTCAAGGATCTCGTCTGTCGCCCTCCGCCGGTGCGAAGCGGCTCGAGTCCACCGGCGAACGACGACAGGTCGAGCAGCTCGACCTGGATCATCTGGGTCCACACGTCGCGGTAGGAAGCTGTCCCAACCGTAGTTGAAGGTCCCTGATAGGGGAGAAAGAAAAGTGGTGGCTCCGGGGGTCCCGGGCCGATAGGCTCGGGTAGGCAAAAACCCCAACACGGAGCCACCACGATGAAGAGAACGTACGAGGTAAGGGATCGGGCGGACAAGCGCGCGATCAGGGAGTTCCTGAAGCGGGAGGGGCAGTTTCTGCTTCCGATGCTTGAGCTCGTGGAGCAGACGGAGGTCGCGATCGACGAAGTCATCCAGGTGATGGGACGAGCGACGATCGAAGCGGTGCTGGAGATGAGCGCCGAGGGTGTGGCAGGCGTGAAGCAGGCAGGTCGGTCACGAGCGGAAGACGACACGGTGTGGTATGGCCGGCAGGGTGGTGTGGTTTACCTGTTGGACCGGAAGGTGCGTGTGGAGCGGCCACGGCTCAGGCGCCGGGGCGCCGGGGAGGGTGGCGAGGTCGAGGTGCCGGCGTACGCAGCGATGCGGAGACCGGGCGCCGTGGCGGATCGGATGCTCGAGGTCCTGATGGCGGGGGTGAGCACGCGAAAGTACGGCCGTGTGATCGGTGAGATGGCCGACACGGTCGGGGTGAGCAAGTCGGCGGTGAGCCGTGAGACGGTCGAGGCCTCGGAGCGCGTGCTGAAGGAGCTGATGGAGCGATGCGTGGGACCTCCTGGTGATCTACCTGGACGGGATCCAGATGGGCGCACCACGTGCTTGCTGTGGCGTGGACTCAGACGGAAAGAAGCACGTGAGGGAAGGAGCGAGTGAGAACCGAGGTGACCAGCTCCTAGCAGACCGTGGAGTCGGTCCGGTTGTGTTAAATCAGGAGGACACGAGGGTGCAGCGAGGACGGCGATGGCGTGGGCGGCCCGAGGCCTCGTGGTGGCGAGCGAGATGGGCCTGACAACCCGTTCTACTGGGCCTTGGAGCGGCGATTTGACGAGTTCGCGGAAGAGGCATGCCGGCTACGCGGACCGGGGTCGGCCGGGGATTGCGTGTATTTCCGAATGATGATGGTGGGCTACCTGGAAGGGATCGGCTCGGAGCGGGGCATTGCCTGGCGGTGTGGGGACTCGTTGTCGTTGCGTGAGACGGGTGGGCGAAGAACCCGAGCATTCGCAAGACGCGCAAGCGCCTGAGCGTGGAAGCGCACGCGGCGGTGTTCGGGCGGGTGCTGGAGTGCTGAAGGGGTCGGGGTGAGCGGAAGACGCCTGGGCGTCGACTCGACGACGCTGGAGAATGCGGCGATGCGCACGATCGAGACGGGTTGGGCTACGTGAATGGCTGGAGCAGGTGGCCCGGGCGTCGGGGATCGAGACGCCGACGCGCAAGGATCTGACGACGCTGGACCTCGAGAGGACTGGGTGCTCCGCACGACCCGGAGGCGCGGATCACGAAGAGCGCAGGACGGCCTGGACAAGTTGGAGCAGGCGGTCGGGAGACCGGTGCGGCTTGGGCGGTGACGGTGCAGACGATGGACGGGGGAGATGTGGCGTGCTGCCCCAACACGCTGGACGAGGCAGAGCGGCAGCTCAGGTAGAGCCCGAGATGGTGGCTCGACAAAGCGCTACCACTCGAACAAGACCATGACGGGCGTGATCGAGCGGGAGCTGTTCGCAGCCAACGTGGAAGAACAACCGGGACGCGCAGACGCCGACCTACGACAACCGCCGCCGGATGCTGCGGTAGCGCGTGGACTCGCAGACCGGAAAGAAGCACGTGCTGGGCGTGAGGCCGAAGGAGCGAGTGAGAACGCCGAGGTGACCAGCCCCCGCGTGTCTGCCTTCTCTCCCACCCATCATCCGCTGGGAACCTATTTCTCCTAGAGGATCTGGTCGAGCGCGGCCTGGACCCGGGCAGGCGGCGGCTGTTCGTGATCGATGGCTCGAAAGCGCTCAGGAAGGCGATCGAGAAGGTGTTCGGCCAACGTCACCCCATCCAGCGCTGCCGCAACCACAAGCTCCGCAACGTGCTGGGTCATCTGCCGAAGGATCAGCATCCTCAGGTGAAGGCGGCGTTCCGGGCGGCGATGAAGCTGGACGCGAAGCAGGGCGAGCAGAAGCTCGAGCAGCTCGCCCGATGGCTCGAGCGCGACCACCCCTCGGCCGCAGCCAGCCTGCGCGAAGGCCTCAGCGAGATGTTCACCATAAACCGGCTCGGCCTCCCACCGCGGCTGAGGAAGTGCCTGGGCTCGACCAACCTGATCGACAGCACCCACTCGGGCGTAAGACGGAAGACCCGCAGGGTGACTAACTGGAAGAACGGAGCGATGGCCTTGCGCTGGGCTGCGGCCTCGTTCGTGGAAACCGAGAAGAGCTACCGGAGGATCATCGGCTACGACCAGCTCTGGATGCTCAGGGCCCACCTCGACGACCATGAACCGGTTGCCGAAATGAGAAAGACAGGCTAACCAAGAGACTCTCCGGCGCCACCACCTTCAACTGTCAGCGGGACACCATCTCGCGGTAGTGTCGGCCCAGGATCCACCGATGGAGGGGCCCAGCGCGATAGCGCTCGCCTACGGCCACTACTTCTCCACGGTCGGCGGGCTGCGCAAGCAAGGAGGGTGGGAAGCAGATGACCAGGCCGATGAGCGCAAGCAGTGTCCGTGCCGTCCCGGCCGCCCGAGACCGCACGGCGCGTCGCGTTCCATCTGCATCCGTGCGGGATGTGTCGAGCATAGACCTCTCTCGTTCGACCTCGCGCGCTCGATTTGCGCTAGGCGGTCAGGGTCTCGGCACTCAAGGGGGCGCGAAAATAGTCGGCCGATTAGTACGAGGGTAGCAGATCACGGTAGCGGTTTCGAGGTCGTGCCGGTGGTGGTGCGCTGCCTACAGCCCTTTTCCCTCGGACACCGTCTTCGTCGAGTGCGTCAGCACCCGCAGGTCGAAGGCGAGCTTCGCCCATCCGCTTCGCTCGGCGTGCATGAAGCCGATGTACGCGAAGTCCAGGGCCCACTCGTTAGGGCCGCCTTTGACACCCTTGTTGGCTTGCACGAGCCCCGTAAGCCCTGGGCGTATCAGTCGCTTTCTGAAGATCCCTTTCTCGAGTTCCTCGTAGTACGGCTCGAGTGGCCAGGGGCGTGGGCCGACGAAGCTCATGTCGCCCTTCAGGATCGAGAACAGCTGCGGTAACTCATCGAGGTAGAACCGCTTCAGAATGGCGCCGGCTCTCGTGACGTTGTCCGGGTCGGATTCGATGGGCTTGATGTGCTGGTACTTCTGCGTCTTGCGGATTCGCCGAAAGCTATCCATGCGGATGATCCGGAATTTGGGCAGGTGGAAGATGTCGCCCTCCGAGCCACGGTCCTCGGTCAGAAAGAGGGGGCCCCGGTACCCCGGGACGAGCAGCCCGTCCGCAGTGATCGCCAACAGGATCAACACGATGACCGGCGAGAAGATTACGATCAGCAGCAAGGAGAACGCTATATCGAACGCCCGCTTCTGCCACGCGATATGGACGAGCTCGTCGAGGCTCCGACCGATCTTCTCGAAGCGTTCGACGTCTTCAACGGTCACGGGACCTTCTTCGCGGCTGCGGTCACGATTCCACCCAGGCGCTTCAGCTCGAGCGCTGGCATCTGGGGATCGAAGGGGATGTACACGCTCCTTGTAACGAGCCGTTGCGCACCGGGCGAAGCGGTATCCGGGGCGCTGGTGTCCGTAACCACGGCGAGTCGTCCTGACATCGGGTAAAAGCCTTCGCTGCGGAGCTCGCGAGCGAGCGCCTCGGGTTCGGACGTGAGAACCGGCACGAACCAATAGCTGTGGGTGTCGACCTCCCGGGTCGGCAAATCGACTTCCGGTCCCAAGGCCTCGAAGAGCGAGCGGCCCAGCTCGGTCCGTCGCGAGATTGCGGCGTCCCCCTCGTAGAGGCGGCGCTCGAGAAGCGCCAGCAAGGCTGCGCACGGCTGCCGGCGAATTCTGGTGAGCAGATCCTCGCGGCTGACGCTACGCGGGAGCCTGTGGATGAGCTCTGCGTGGTCGACCCCCAGTGCCCCCAGGACCACGATGTAGATGCCGAAGAGGTGAGGGTTGGTGGAGGCTTTTAACGCGCCATAGATGATCAGCCGCCGGAGGTGCTCGAGCGTGGGTTGTACCGGATCACTCTTCATGATCGAGCGCATTCGCTCCCGTAGCCCGGCATTGCGCACGCGCACGAGGCCTCCACCGACCGCGGTCGCCGTCTTCAAGGGGCCGAAGGAAAAGAGGTTGAGGTCCGCTTCGGCGTGCCCCCTCCATTCCGGGCCCGCGTACGCCTCCGCGCAGTCCTCGATCACCATGATGCCGTGACGCCGAGCGACTTCGACGGCGGGTTCGACGTCGAGTCGGGCTCCGTAGAGATGGGTGAGCACGACGGCCCGCGTACGCGGACCGATCAGTGCCTCGAGCTCAGCCGCGTCCCACACGGTCGTGATCGGGTCGATGTCCAAGGGCACAGTGCGCAGACCATGGTGCCTGGCGACGACCGGCATGTCGGGTACCGTGACAGCAGAGAAGATGATCTCGTCGCCCCCATCCCACCGCGTCGATCGCAGGAAGAGGTCGAATGCCGAGCGCACCGTGAGGCAGGCGATCGCGTCACCGTCTTCGGACCAGAGCCGCTCGACCCGGGCACCCAGGGTCCGGCGGCGAGGTGGGGTGAGCGAAGACTCGAGCGCGAAGACCCAGTCTTCCCAGCTGAAGTCGAGGCCCTTACACGGCCACATCACGGGTGCCCCCCCGACGGCGTCTAGGGCGTCGCCCGCTGTAGCGCGAAGTACTTCTCCTCTAGCCGCACCAGCCGGTCCGCGATCTGCATCGCGAAGTCACGCGAGCGGCGCATGCCGGAGTTCTCGGACTCGGGGCGGAACACTTCGAAGTCCACGTAGAACGAATCGCCCCGCTTCGGGATCGTCGACCACCTGTCCTGCCGGTCGCCACGCAGGTACACGCATAGCGCGTGACAGTCGGGGATGGAATTCACGATCCTGCCCATACCGTGTGCGATCGTCTCCATCTGGATGCGGCCGGTCCGACTGCGACCACCCTCCGCGAAGATGATTGCCGTGTCGCCGCGCGAAACGACGTGCTGGATGCGCTTGAGCACCTTCGAGACCTGTGCGCGCTCCCCGCCGCGCACGATCGGGATGCACTTGATCGCCCACGCGGCCATTCGGCTGAACCACACCGAAGCGAAGTTGTGGTACTCGGGCAGGTTCCACGGCACCCAGCGGTAGTGGAACACCAACCACCACGGCCCGCCGAGCGCCCACGTCACCAAAGCCGAATCGACCATGGTCAGATGGTTGGGGCAGATCAGGATCGGCTTGTCGGTTTCCCTAACAAGCGTGCGGAACCGGCGGCGCAGATCCCTGACGTCTCTAATGCGATAGCGCATGATGACGCTGAGGACGAAGATGGACGCAGGAACCCAGACGACCGACCACAGCCTCCCCACTTCGCGTTGCACGAAGAGGTTGAAGCGGGTTGCGGCAGACAGACTCATCTGGAGGGTCAGAGTTTGGCAGCGATGAGGGTGAGGGCGTCGCCAATGGTGTTCACGTTGTCGGCGTCCTCGTCTTCGACCTCGATGTCGAAGGCGTCCTCGAAGTCGAGGATGACGTCCACCAGCCGCGCCGAGTTCACCTTTAGGTCCTGAAGGATGTTCGTCTCGTCGGTCGCCGACGCCAAGGCATCTTTGTCTTTGGCATAGACGCCGATGATTTCAACGATCTTAGCGCGGATCTCACTGTGATCCATGGGCGTGGTAGCTCCTATGAGTTCGATTTGGAATCGTAAAGACTAAGGTTAGTCGGACCACTTACGGAAGACCACGCATACGTTCACGTCGCCGAAGCCGAAACCGGCCTTGATGATCGTGCGCAACTCGGGCGTCTCCGCGACCTCGTGGGGGATCGAGGCGGCGTACGGTTCGATGTCGGGGTGCACATCCTCGCAGTTGATCGACGGGTGCACGAAGCCACCCTGGAGCATGAGGATGCATGCCACTGATTCCATCGCTCCAGCGGCCCCCAGGCCGTGCCCGATCATGGATTTCGTCGAGCAGATGAGCGGCAAGTTCTCCGGCGTGCGTTCGAGCGCGGCCGCCCAGGACTCGACCTCGTGCGGGTCGGCTCCGGTGGCCGTGAGGTGGCCGTTAATGGCGTCGATCTCGTCAGACTCGATACCTGCTGCCTCGACCGCCTGGCGGATGCAGCGCCGCACGCTCGTGGGGTTGGGCGCCGTCATGCTGCCGCCGTGCCGGTGTCCACCGCAATTCAGTGAGCCGCCCAGCACCTCGGCGTAGATCCTCGCACCGCGCGCCTGCGCGCTCTCGAGGCTCTCCAGGTGGACGACTCCGGCACCGCTGCCCGGCACGAACCCGGCGGCAGAAGCGGAGAGCGGTCGAGAAGCCTTCTCTGGCTCGTCGTTGAATTTTCGGGAGAGCACCCGCATCGCGTCGAAGCCCGCCCAGATGTAGTGGCTCGAGCCCTCGCTGCCGCCGCACAACATGCGGTCCGCGAGACCGTTCTGGATGCGTTGGCACCCGCCCACGATCGCCTCGGCGCCAGTGCTGCACGCGCTCGAGTTGGACGTGACCTGGTTGCCGAGCGCCAGCAGGCCGGAAACGCGGGCCGAGACTCCGCTGCCCATGATCTGCTCGACGATCGTGCTGCCGAGGCGGCGCACCTTGGCGGCATCCGTCATGGGGACCAGCTTCTCGCCCGCGGTGTCGAGCCCGCCGATGCCGGTGCCGATCACCGCGCCGGCCTCCCAGTAGACGTGATCGTCTGCGCGGTCGGGGCGCGCGAATCCGGCGTCGGTCCATGCGTCCACCGCCGCGATGCAGCCGAAGCGGTGGTTGGAGTTCATCGCGCGCAGCTCGTCCTCGTCGAAGTACGCTTCGGCGATCGCGTCCGTTTCCTGGGGCACACCAGCGGCCGTGCAGCCGAACTTCAGCTCCTCGAGAATGGGAACGTGACGGATCCCCGAAGCGCCGGCGCGCAGCGCGGCTTCGTAGGCCTCGAGTCCATTGCCGTTCGGGGCGACGACGCCCAAGCCCGTGATGACCACACGTCGATTCACTACCGGGGCACTCCCATGCCAGAGATCGTTCCTGAGCAGACGACGGTGCCGTCGTCGAGCGTCATTTCGGCTTCCGAGCGGATCTTTCCCCGGCGGAAGAAGACCTTCGTCGCGCGGATGGTCACGCGGTCACCCGGGCTCACGAGACCGATGAACTCGACGTTGGCGTCGGTAAAGAGCGCCAACGCGCTGAGTACCGCGTCGCGGCCCTGATCCCGCGCGATCAGGTACAGGCCGAGTCCGACAACGCCGACCTGAGCGAGGCTCTCGAGCAGGATCACGCCTGGGGTCAGCGGGCGGTCCGGGAAGTGGCCACGATAGAAGTCGTGATCATGGCGGAACGTGAAGCTGGCGACGATGTGGTCATCCGAGACTTCCAGGACCTCGTCCACGAAGAGGAACGGGTCTTTCTGTGGGAGTAGCTCGAGTACCTCCTGAGGCGTGAGTACGACCCCTGCGCAATCGTCGCTCATTCCGCTTCCATCTTGCCGCCGCGCGATCGCTCGCTCGGGTACGGATAGTCGGGATAGTCGATGTCGAGGAAGGCGCCGACTTTGGCGCGCTTGATCGTGTAGATCTCCTCGCCGTCCACGATCACGCGTGCGTCGCCGATGGCGACCGCGGAGCCGGATTTCGGTAGGGCCTGGTAGCGGACGATGTCGACCTCGTAGCGCACGACCTTGTCGTGTGGGCGGATCTGCCCGAAGAACTCGATCTCGCCGGCGCCGAGCGCGCGTCCCGTACCCATCGCTCCTCGCCATGCGCAGTAGAGGCCGATGAGCTGCCATACCGCGTCGACCCCGAGGCAGCCGGGCTGCACGGGGTCGGCGGTGAAGTGACACTGGAAGAACCAGTCGTCTAGGCGGATGTCTTTCTCGCCCACGATACTGCCTGTGCGCCCGTTCTCGGTCATCTCGACCACGCGGTCGACCATGAGCATAGGGGGGGCGGGGAGGCGGGTCTTGAAGTTCGCGGGCGGGTCATCGATCAGACGTCCGTACGACATGGCCAGAACTTCTTCCTGCGTGAGATTCGGCCGAGCCAGAAAGTCCTCGTAGGTCACGAAGCCTGCCCGAACCGGTAGAGATGTCCCGACCAGGTGAGACCCGAGCCGACGCCAACCAAGGCGACGTCGTCGCCTGGCTGCCACTCGTCCCAACGCATCGAGACCACGCCCGGGGCGCCGGCCGCGCCCGTATTGCCGAAGTTCACGACACTGCTGTGGTGGAGGTGCTCGGAGATCTCGCATCGCTGGCATACGGCGTCGAGCATCCTCAGGTTGGCCTGGTGCCCCACGAAGTGGAGGCGCCGGCCGGGGTCGGCAAACTCCTGCTGTAGCCTCTTGAGCACGCGCGCGGTCTTCTTGATGGCGAACATCTGGACGGTCCGGCCATCCTGGCGGAAATGCTCATCGGACCCGATGGTGACCTTGTCCCACCCGGCCGGACTCGACTCGATCGAGTTGCCGAGGATCTCGATGCGGGAAGGCACCTTGGTCGAGATGATCGCCGCTGTCGTACCGTCTCCCCACAGCACCGCTCCGGCGCGCTCCGAGTAGTCGACCGAGCACGTCACCGTCTCCGGCGTCACCACGAGCACGAACTCTGGAAGCGCTTCGGGCTTCATCATGGCTAGCGTGTAGAGCGCGACGTGGAAGCTCGTGCATGCCGAGTTGATGTCGAACGACGGCGCTTCGATGCCGAGCCGCCCCGCGATTGTGCACGCGTCGGCAGGAGACATGAAGTCCGGTTTGCAGCCTCCGGCGATGACCATGCCGATGTCGCTCGCCCGGAGCCCCGCACGCTGGAGCGCCATCTCCGAGGCGAGCCTGCCGGTCTCGGCGTGCGTGTAGTCGGACGCCTCAGCGGCCTGCGTGAAGTCGCGGTTGAGCGTCTCTTTGATGTAGTCGAGCGACATCACGGTGCGGCGCGACTGGATGCCGACGCGCTCCTCGATCCACTGGGCGTTGGTGCCGATGTCCAGAGCGGTGAGGAACTCGTTGGTGATCTCGTTCTCGGGGTGGAAGTGCCCGAGCCCGTGCAGGTACATGCTCATCGTGACAGCCCCGAAATCGCTTCGCCGCCATCTACGCGAATGATCTCACCGTTGATCCACGCGGCCTCGGGCTGAGACAGGAGATAGATCACGTTGGCGACATCCTCGGGTGTGGTGAGTCGGCCGAATGGGTTCCGCGTCAAGGCCTGCGCCTTCAGATGCCCGCTTCCGGGGATCATGCGCAGCGCGGGCGTATCCGTGACGCCCGCTTGGATGATGTTCGACCGTATCCCGAAGTGCGCCATTTCTACCGCGATGGCTCGGGACACGGACTCCAGCGCGACTTTGGCCGCGGCGACCGCCGCGTACCCCTTCCACGCAACGGCGTTGCCCTCGCTGGTGAGCCCGAACACGCGCGCGTCGTCAGCGAACATGCCGCGCTCGCGGAGCCGTTGAGTCCAGCCGAGCAAGCTCGTGCCCATCGAGTGGATGGTGCGCGCCATGTCTTCCTCATCGAGGAACGCATCGGAGGAGTATTGCGGTGCGGTGCTAATGCCTTGCAGGCCATACACCTCCTGCTCGAAGAGTCCGTCGACGGTCTCCGCCAGCTGCGGGGGGTCGACGTGCATCGCGGCAGCCAACCGCTCCCGCGCATCGTTGCCGGAAGCGCCCTCCGGACCTATCAGCTTGAGGTTGCCGAAGGCGATCGAGTGCAACATCACGCGTACTTTGCCAGCGGTTCCGAGCGACTCCGCGAGACCGTCCAGGATCTCGTCGCGTTTGTCCGCATCAAGCGCGTCTGCGTTGAACGTGAGCAATGACGCGCCCCTTCCGCGTATCGCTTCGAATTCCGGCTCTATGCGCTTCATCGCGCCCCGGCGATCGCGATGCACGACGCAGACGTTGAAGCCGTGCCGAGAGAGCTTGTGCGCCGTGGCAAGGCCGAATCCGCTCGAGCCTCCGAGGATCAAGGCCCACTCGTTCGAATTGGAGTGTGTGGTCGACATCAGGCGGGCGTGTTCCCCTGTCCCCAGACGGTTTTGCTAGAACCTACAACGATACCCAAGAGCCCGATCCTGGGCTAGCAATCCCAGAGCGTCAGCCTGCGCCCAGGTAGGGCGGCCGTCCGAGCCGGCCCTCAGCGGTCCCGAGCGCTCGTTCGACCGCGAGCGCAGCTCCCAGCAGCATCTCGTCCTTACCTGCCGGTGCGAGCAACTGCAAACCCACCGGCATATTGGCCCGGTCGAGCCCCACGGGAAGCGTGACCGCGCACAAGCCGAGCATGCTGATGGCGCATGTGGGGCGGAGCGCCGCGGTGTTCGTCTCTACGTACCGATCGAGGTCGTGCAAAGCCGAGACGAGCGGGGGTGTGATGATCGCGGTGGGCAGCACGAGCAGATCGGCGCGCTCGAAGAGCGTTTCCGCACGGCCCATCAGCTGCTTGCGCTCGGCTATCGATGTCGTGTACCGCGCCGAGTCGTGCGTGGGCGCGCCTGCGAAGCGTGAGCCCACCGTCGGGTGGAGGATCTCCAACCAACCCGGCAGGTCTCGCTCCAGGAAAGCCAGGCACTCCGCTCCGGCGATTCCACCTGTCAGGTACAGCCTCTGCGCTTCGTCGAGCAGCGAGCCGTCCACGACCCTGTGATCCCATCCGTGCGCGCCGAGGTCGTCGAGCGCACGTGCCAGGACATCGGCGATATCGGTCTGGCAATCGGCCCAGATGTCGCATTTCGGCACGGCAATGCGGAGGCCAGCGGGGGCCAACGTGGAGAGATGTCGGAGCAGTGCGTTTGCCTCCCCCCACGCGGGGTCGATCGCGCCGAAGAAGTAGACGCTGTCCTCTACGGTGCGCGTCAGTCCGCCGACGCTGTCGAGTGACGTACTCAGCGGCACGACCCCGGCCACCGACCAACGGTCGTGCGTAGGCTTGTGGCCGACCGTCCCGGTCATGGACGCGGGGACGCGGATCGAGCCGCCTGTGTCGCTACCGAGCGCGACCAGGGCTGAGCCCTCCCAGAGGCTCACGCCCGCTCCACATGACGACCCTCCTGGGATGCGAGCGTTTTGTGCATCCCAGGGGTTTCGGGGCGTGCCCCAGTGCGGGTTGATGCCGACTGCGCCGTACGCGAGCTCGACGGTGTGGGTCTTGCCCACGAAAACGGCGCCCTGTCCGCGCAGCTGGGCGACCAGCCACGCGTCGGTCTCCCACGAAGGTGGCAGCCGGCGCGCGGTGCCCGCGAAGGTCGGCATACCCTCAACCCCGTAGAGGTCCTTGACGGACACGGGGATGCCGCAGAGCGGTCCACCCGACCCGCTCGCGAGTAGGTCATCCGCGAGGCGCGCCGCACTCTTTGCGGCCTGCGCGTCCAGGTGCTTGTAGGCGTGTAGTCCGGCACCCCGACGCTCATGTCGCGAGAGGGCGTCATCCACGAGCTCCGCGCTAGAGATCTCTCGTTTCAGGAGCGCCTCGGCGATCCGAGCCAGAGGCTGCTCGATGAAATCGCTCATGTGCGGCCGAGCGAGTCCTACCGACGAACCGCGGTGAGCTCCCTAATGATTGCTCGGATCTCGACAGCCTTCCCGGCCTCTTCGAGTGCCGCCCACATCGCCTCGACCGTTCGGGCGTCGACGAGTCCGGGAGGGCTTCCACCCGAGTTCGACGTAGACAGACCCTGTTCGGCCCGAAAAGCGTCCACAGCGGCAACGATCTCGTCATCGTAGAACCGCCAGCCGCCGGTCTGTTCGAGCGATTCCGTCGCGCCCCGGTAGAAGCCGAGCCCGTTCATGATCAGCTTGACCTGCCAAACGTCGTTGCCCGAGTGCTGCTCGAGCGTGCGGAATCCGAGCGTACCCGAGATGGTCGTGTAGATCCGGCGCAGCTCGGCGACCGGCGTTGGGCTCTCGCACACGTTGATGTTCACGGTCAGCCCGTCGGCCCGGCGTGAGCGACCCTCCCTTGGGTCTGCGACGACAACCGCGGCCGACTGCAGGCGGCCCGCTCGGCGATCGCCCCCGACAGCCTGGCCCGCCGCCAACGCCTCGATGAGCCGGTCGGCGAGGTGGCGCCCCGACCCTTCGCTCGCCTCGAAAGTGGCGGCGACCGCCGCCAGCACATCCGGTCCAGCGAGCACGTTACCCTGTGTCGCGTAGTTGACGCCGGACCGGTGCCCTGCCCAGAAGCTAGGCCCCGTACCGGTGTGTTGTGCCGATGAACCGTTCAGGGCAATGACCCCCACCTGGCGTCGCTCGGCTTGCTCGTCTGCGGCCGTCGCCCGCTCCAGCGCCTCCCGGGGGCTCAATCCCTGCTCGAGCATGTCGAGGAGCTCGTCGCCGTAGGCCGTGCGGGTGGACGCCTGCGTGGCGACCGCCCCGACACCCGCTCGTACCCACGGGACGCCGTTGCCCACGCAAGGGACCCGCGTGGTGACCGTCACTCCGGACTCGCCCGTGGCCGGGTCGACCGCCACGATCGAGAAGGTGTGGAAGACCAACTCGTCCCCCCACGCCACCGGCTCTTGAGCGTCGAGCTGCGGGGACGAGAGGCCGAGCACACAGCCGAGGACCAGAATCGGCGGAGCGAAGCTGCGAGTGGCAGCCAGCGGAACCTCAGTCACGGGCTGCCAGGATCGATCTCCGCAAAGACGGCGGCGTTGCCTTGGCTGTCGAAAGAGAGAACCTGATACGGCTGCGGGTTGCGACTCTCCATGCCGGGCGATCCGGCCGGCATGCCCGAGACCGCGACACCGACGAGATCCGGGCGCTCGTTGAGCAGTCGCTTCAGCTGCTCGGCCGGCACGTGCCCCTCGACCACATACCCGTCCGCGAGTGCCGTGTGGCAGGACGACATCGCCGTCGGTACCCCGGCGTCGATCTTGATCGTCATGAGGTCGGTCGTATTGCGCGCATCGACCGTGAAGCCGGCCGCTCTCAGATGCTCGATCCACCCGTTGCAGCATCCGCACGTCGGCGTCTTGTAGACGAGCACGGAGGGGAGGTCCGAAGATGCTTCGGCGAGAAGCGGGAGCGCTTCCGCGGACTCGGCGGTTTCTGTACCGCCACACGCCGCGGCAATGAGCGTGCAGGTCAGTAGGACCGGTCTCAAGAGCTTCATCGAGCTGTCTTCCATGGCGATAGGAAGGTGGATCCGACGCATCAAGTTGTTGCAACTAGCGGTTGCCGGTCGCCTCTCCCAGCATCCGGTCCAGCGCATCGCGGTCGTACCATTGGCCGCGAAGCATCACGCCCACGGGCCGCCGAAGTCGCGAGAGATCCAGCAAGGGGTTCCCGTCGAGCAGAATCAAGTCTGCTCTCGCGTTGCGCGTCACGGTGCCGAAGCTCGCATTCTCGTCCACGAACTCACGCACGAAACGGCCCGCGTTGCTCGTCGCGGCTTCGAGCGCGTCGAAGCTCGTCAAGCCGGCTCTGGCCAACGCGTCGATCTCGTCATGAAGAGAGAAACCTGGAACCATGACCGGCGTGCCAGCGTCTGTGCCCGCGAGCATCGGGACGCCCGCGCGGCCGAGCGCGCGAAGCATCGGCTGGTGGAAGTCGAACATCGCGCGGATCCGGGGGCGCTCTGAGGAATCCTTGTCCGTATAGGGGTTCGGGCCCGCCCATCGGTCCCTCAAGGATT
Source organism: Longimicrobiales bacterium (assembly GCA_965197725.1). Classification (GTDB taxonomy): domain Bacteria; phylum Gemmatimonadota; class Gemmatimonadetes; order Longimicrobiales; family Gaopeijiaceae; genus UBA1138. Next base: position 3,606 of record CBDANQ010000007.1, on the reverse strand, counting down.
GCGGGACGTAGTCCACGGCTCGGGAGTCGAGTCTCGTCTGGAGCCCCGCGCGTGTGCCCCACTGCGTCTCGTTGTTGCCGAAGGTCGTAACCGTAGGCGTTACCCACGTGCGCGCTGCCGCGATCTCCGATGCAACGCGCTCGAGGTCCGACGGATCGAGGGTAGGGAACCTCGCATAGATCAGCTCTTCGGCGTGCACAATGGACGCTTGACCGCTCTCGAGCACCTCTCGCAGCGACAGGTTTCGCGGGGCGTGTCCGACGATCGGGATCCCTTCCTCCGAGCCGACCTCGACGAGCTTCTGGTACGCGTCCGCGGAGAGGTTGCCGTGAATCTTCACGAAGTCGTACCCGAGCCGGGCCTGCTCCCGTACCTCATCTTCGGCCTGCTGCGGCGTTTCTACCCTCGGCTCGTTGGTGAAGGGACCAGACGTGTACAGAGTCGGGCCCAGCACGTCTTCGGAGCGGATCAGGTCACGGAGCTGGAGGTGGCGTCGCTCGCCCTCCAGATTGAAGACCGTCGTGACGCCGTTCGCGACGAAGAGCTTGAGCCACTGCTCCGCGTCCCCTTCCAAGTGCACGTGCGCGTCGGTGAGTCCGGGCACCAGATACCTGCTGCCGTCGCCCGGGATGATGAGCGCGCCGGGCGGAGGCTTCATTTGCCCGGCTGGGCCGATACTCTGAACGAAGCCGCCCTCGACGATCACGACCTGATTCCGGAGGACCCGGTCCCGATCCATCGGCAGGACGTTCACGTTCATGAACGCCACCGCGCTGCTCTCGACCGCCGTGGTGACGGAGCCTCCACCGTCGGCGGCCGAACTCGGGTGCTTGGAGGCGTGACCGTCCAGACCGATGTGGACGTACAGCGCGCCGAATGTGCCGGCGACGAGGAGCAGGCCGACGGTGTCTTTCGGCGTAAGCTTCATGCGTGCGTTGTAGATGTTCTGGATTGGCTACCAAGCTACAACACATCGGGCCGATCGCCCAGCCGAACCATCCGTCGGGCTCAACCTATCGTGTCGTGCTGCTCCGCGCGGGCTTTCGCTTGCTCCACGGCTGACAGAGCACCCCTCACGCCGCTCGCTCCAGGAACCGGCAGGTTCCCGATGATGCGGTCCTTCTGCGCCCGTGTGAGCGTATCAGCAGCGGCCTGCGTGTCGCCGGAACCGCTTCCGCAAGCACCACCAGCGAGTAGGGCGATGGTGAGGATCGTGAGTCTCTTCATGTGGTTCCTCCAGCCAGAGACATGAACCGAGTCGTCGGAATCGGATCCCTGCCAAGATGTACTCTTGTGGGTCGCAATCCCCCACGCAAGTTGAGCCGAGGACGAGCACCCATGGTGGTGATCTGGGACGGACTCGTGAGTCGACGGTATTTCGAGGATCAGGTCGAGAGGATCGGTAGGCGCCGGGGGTGGGCTACGGAGCATGCGTCGCTGGGAGGTCGGAGCCGCGGGCATCCCACTCAGCGATGCGCTCCGCGAGTCGGAAGATGGAGAGGGGCGCCGAGCCCTCCGCTTTGTTGTTGGCGATCACGAACACGCTTTTCTCGGCGATTGATGCGTCCAAAGCGGCGATCGCGATCCGCTCTCGGGTCTCCGCGTCCTCATCCACGATGTCGTCGAAGGGTTCGTAGCGTTCTTTCGCGACCTCGTAGCGCAGGCCCGAGTGCAACATCCAGCGCATGACGAGGGCCGGTTGTTGATACGCCTGCACCGAGTTCAGTTGCCGCTCGAGCGAAGCCATCGCGGGGTGCACCGAATAACAGTGCGCCACGCCGGTGGCGAGAAGCGCCTTCGAATACGAATCGGTGAGAAACGCCGCCGTACGCAGCTCGATCGCGTACAGCGGACCCTTCGGCAGCGCGTCGAGGAACCCGTGCAGCCGTTCGATGAAGGGGCCGCGTCCCCCCACTAGGTTGGGAGGGATTGGTGGGAACTGAAAGAGCAGGGGACCCGCCTTGCTCCCGAGCCCATCGATCATCGGCCCGATCACCTCGTTCGCCGCGTACCGGGGGTCCAGGAAGCGAGGGTTGGGCCCTCGAACGCCATATCCTTCCGGGTCGGTTGGCGAGGTGAGCAAGCGATCCGCCTTCACGAGGAACCTAAAGTCCGCCGGCACCGCGTCCGCGTAGGCGCGGAACGCGTCGCAAGCGATCGGGCGATAGAACGTTCGATCGACACCGACGGTGCGCAGGAGCGGGTGCTGCGCGTACGGCGTGAGGCCGTGACTGGAAAGCGTCTGCTGGGACACCCGCCGGTCATAGACGATGCCCTCCCAGCCCGGAAAGCTCCAAGACGACGTGCCTAGGCGCAACTCGACCGGCAGCTTGTTCGCGATCTCAGACTGTCGGGCGGAGTGCTCGACGGCTGCGACCGGCGCCGCCGCCAACCGCGGCGCTTCGTCCGGGAAGAGGCCGAGCTGTGGATCCATAGGCCCCAATCTTCTTGCAACCATTGGCGACGTGTAGTCACGCCAGAGACATATAAGCGGGAAATGTTAGGCGTGGAGCCCAGCGATCGGTATACGTATGAACCTGTCACGATCATACGTATACTGGCCAGAATGATCCGAAGGCCCGGCCCGTTGTCATGGTACGACTCGGGCGGTTCGTGCGCGACGTGAGGGGCGCGTCGATGAACCGACCGACCCGGGCACGCTGGCTGCGGTGATCGCGTTGCTCGGCGGTGTGGCTCTAGCCGCACAGCGGGCGGAGTAGGTCACTGACGCGTCCCACGAGCCACAATCAATTGACCTATCCCCCGCCCCGAAACTAAGAATACAGCTGGACACACCTGTTTCTCGCTCACCTTGGACACGGACTAGGGACGTGCGGGCACCTCGAACGGGCATGCAAAAGCTGAAGGACTTCGTGTCGTTCCCCGTGCGAGCCGTGACTCTCTTCCACGACGACCGGTGGGGTTTGAGCTCGCTTGCCACCGAGCGCTTCGACTATGTAAGGAGAGAGGTGCAGGGCTATTGCCTCGACGTCGGATGTGGAAGGCACAACCGTTTCGTGACCGAGCACCTCGGCGGAAACGGCGTCGGCATCGACGTCTTCCCTTAAGACGGGCTCCGGAAGCATCAGGTCCTCCGGGACCTCTCGAGATTTCCGTTCGAGGACGGTCGGTTCGATTCGGTCACCTTCATCGCCAACCTCAATCACGTACCGGAGCCGCTGCGGGATGTGGAACTCGCGGAGGCGTACCGTTGCCTCCGGCCGGGGGGCAACGTCATGGTGACCATGGGCAACCCGCTGGCCGAGGTCCTCGTGCACAAGGTCGTAGCCGCCTACGATCGCCTCTTGGGGACGCGCTACGACGTGGACGGGGAGCGCGGCATGGAGGACGAGGAAGACTACTACCTTCGTGATCGGGAAATCCTAGACAGGCTGACAAAGGCGGGTTTTGCCGACCTGAGGGTCATCAGGTTCTGGACCCAATTCGGGCTGAACCGACTGTACTCAATGTGGAAACCTTCGATCTCGGACACCGAGACGAGCTGATGCAGGAGTCCGACCTGACGCGCGCTGGGGCTCTGGGCCGGAGCGATGGTGGTCTGACCGTCATCATACCCGCTCTTAACGAAGTCGAATCGATCCTGAG
>CBDANQ010000006.1:0-12640 GCA_965197725.1 Longimicrobiales bacterium | reverse complement strand
GGTTCGGTTCGCTCATCGCAGCGGAGGAAACTACGGCCCGCCGGGCGGCCGAATCGCTCGACGGATGGGCATCCGCGCCGGCGAGCGCCGGGGAAGAGCCGGGCATCGCTATCTCGGCGGCTGCCGAGCGCGTGGGCGCGAGCACCGCGGCGCTGCGTGACTGGGAGCGCAACGGCCTGATCGCGGTGCGCAGGGATCCGGGAAACGGCTATCGCAGATACACACATGCGGACATCGATCGGCTCAGGGTGATCCGAACGCTGCTGCGTGCCCGCTACAGCGCCATGTCGATCCTGAGAATGATGACCCACCTGGACCGCGGCGGCCGGGAGGCCCCTTCGACGGTGATCGACGCGCCTCGCGGCGACGAGACCGTCTACTCGGCTACCGATCGCTGGCTCAGTTCGCTCCGAGAGGCCGGGGTGCGGGCCGAGCGACTTCTGAGCGCCATCGGGGGGCTGATGCACCAAACCGGAATTAGCAACCCTCCACTGGCACCCCAACGTCGATACTGATCGGCGAGTGAGGTGGAGAAGGGTGCCTGCGATCGATGTTCGAGCGCTGACCAAGCGCTTTCGCGTTCCGGTACGCGGCCCCGGTCTGGCCGCGGCTCTCGGCAGCCTGATCCGTCGATCCCACGATGTGGTCGAGGCGGTCCGGGGGCTGTCCTTCACCGTCGGCGAGGGCGAGATGCTCGGTGTTCTCGGCCCCAACGGGGCCGGCAAGACCACGACGCTCAAGATCCTTGCCGGCCTTCTGTTCCCGACCACCGGCGAGGTGTCGGTGCTGGGATACACGCCATGGCAGCGGCGCAGGGAGTACCTGCGGCAGATCTCGATGGTGCTGGGCAACAAGAGCCAACTGACGTGGGACATCCCGGCGCGCGACTCGTTCGAGGTACTGCGTGAGATCTATCGGGTGCCGCGCGACGCGTTTCGCAGGACGAGCACCGAGCTCATCGACCTGCTCGATGCCGGCGGGCTGCTTGCGAAGCCGGTGCGGACGCTGTCCCTGGGGGAGCGCATGAAGTGCGAGCTGATCGCGGCGTTCCTGCATCAACCTCGGCTCGTGTTCCTGGACGAACCGACGCTGGGTCTGGACGTAACCATGCAGCGCAGACTCCGGAAGTTCATCGCGGAGCGGAACGCGGATGGGGTCACCGTGCTGCTCACCAGCCACTACATGGCCGACGTGCAGGCGCTCTGCCGGAGAGTGGTGCTCATCAACGAGGGCAGTCTGGTCTTCGACGGTACGCTCGACGAGCTGAGCGCCTGGGTCGCCCCGTTCAAGCTGGTGACTGTCACGACGCAGACGCCGCCGGCAGCGTGGCCGCGGCTCCCATCGACACGGGTGCTGCGAGCGACCGAGCAGGAGCTGACTCTGCGCGTCGAACGGGAGTCGGTGGCGCGCGTTACCGGCACCCTCATCGAACTATTGAGACCGACCGACCTGAAGGTCGAGGATCCGCCGATCGAGGACGTGCTCGACCGCGTGTACGGTCGGGGTGAGTGCCCGTGAGGGCGGCACTCGCACTCATCGCCCATACCTGGGCTACCTGGTTTCAATACAAGGGGTTCTTCTTCCTCCTGGCATTCGGGTGGATGACTCAACCCTTGATATTCCTCTTCGTCTGGTCGAACGCCGCCACGTTCGGTGCGATCGGCGGCTATGCGCGGGGAGACTTCGTCGCCTACTACCTGGTGCTGATCGTGGTCAACCAGCTCACCTTCGCGCAGACCAACTGGACGGTCGGGGACCTGATACGGGACGGCACCATGAACACGCTCCTCCTGCGGCCGATCGCGCCGATCGTCGATACCGCCGCCGCGGAGATCGCCGGCAAGGTCGTCTTCCTGTCGTTCGCGATTCCGGTCGCCGGTCTGTTGCTGCTCGTGCTGTCGCCGGAGGATGTCCGGTTGCCGGGAGATCCGTTCCTGTTCGTGATCGCGCTGCTCGCCGCCTGGGCTCTTCGGTTCCTGTGGGGCTACTGGCTGGCGCTGACGGCGTTCTGGAGCACCAGGTCCGATGCGCTCGTACTGATGCAGGACGCGCTGGTGTTCGTGCTCGCGGGGCAGATCGCTCCCACGGGTCTCTTGCCCGGCGGGTTGCGGACCGCCGCGGAGTGGCTGCCGTTCCGATACATGCTTGGATTCCCGATCGAGGTCCTGCTGGGCAGGGTGCACGAGGACGCTCTGACGCGGGGGATGATCCTGCAGCTCGTATGGCTGACAGCGGCCGGTGGACTGGCGTATTCGCTCTGGCGGCTGGGCGTGCGGCGCCATGCCGCCGTCGGAGGCTGACGACCGTGCTGCGTCTGCTGTCATGCTTCGCAGGGCATTCCGTGCGGTCGATGGTCGCGTACCGCACTCAGTTCTGGATCGAACTGCTGAGCACCGGGGTTCGGTTCGCGACGGGCGTGCTGAGCCTGACCGTGATCTTCGGCAACGTGGACACGATCAACGGCTGGTCGGAAGCGAGCGCGGGTGTGGTGCTCGGCGTGTTCTTCATCGTCACCGGGCTGCACAACATCGTGCTCGGTCCCAGCATCGGCGCGCTGTCGGGATACGACGGCGACATCGTGAGCGGCGTCCTGGACTTCCACCTGTTGCGGCCGCGCAGCACCCAGTTGCTGGTGAGCGTCGCACACTGGGCGCCCCTCGTGGCGGTGGACGTGCTCATCGGTGCTGTCGTCGTGGCACGTGCGCTGGCGTCGTTGGGGAGTGACCTGTCCGCTTGGCAGATCGTCATCTTCATCTGCGCGGTGACCATGAGCGTGTCGATCCTCTACTCCCTGACCCTGTCGCTGGCCAGTTTGATGTTCTGGAAGACGGACTTCCTGTTCACGTGGCTGTTGAAACCGGTCGTGCAATTGGCACGATTCCCGGTTGCCCTCTATCCGGGATGGCTGAAGCTGCTGCTGACGTGGGTCGTGCCGGTGGGAGTGCTCACGACGGTGCCGGCGCAGGTCCTGCTGGATGGGATCTCGCTGCCGATGCCGATGCTGTCTGGTCGTGCGAGCGTGGTGTTCCGAGCGGGACTCCTCGCGCATCGGTTGAGGCCTGTTCGCGACGAGGGACCTGCGGCTGTTCCGAGCGGGACTCCGGCGCTACGCGAGCGCATCGAGTTGAGCCGCGCGCTACTCGAACAATGAACGTTTCAGCTTACCGCCATTCTGGGACCAAATCACCGATTACATCTATCAGACGCTCGCCTTGAGAGATGACGAACGTTACGCTCTACGTGGCGCAGGTACTTGACGCGGGTCGGAGAGCTCTGAGAAGGAGTTCTCGTCGCCGGTTCTTCACGAGCCGGAAACCAGGACACACAGATACCGTGCGAAGCTCAGAGAGAAGCTCGAGCGTCACCTTGAGATCGGTGCACGGGAAAACGTGGTCTCAAGCGTGTTGACGCGTCTGTCACCTCTGCTCGTCCGGTCATTTCACGTGTGCGAAAGCTGTTGTTGCCAACTCAAGCCGTGTTGCGACGTTGGACTCCTGTGAAGTGCCAGTCTCGATCGCGCCTCGATAGCTCTTTTTCTTCATCAATAGGCGTACTCCTCAGCGACCTGCGACGAATCGCTGACCGGCCCAGCTTTGATCCGGCGAGCGAGTCCCGTCATCACGGAGTCCACCACGGCCGCGTTCACTGCCCTGACGGGGCGAAAGGCGAGCACCGACGGCTTCATCGAGAACCGTCACGGTGTCGGTGAATATCCGCACCAGCTCGTCCTCACACTGACGAGCCAAGTCCTTGTTGCTTGCCATGTAGCGGTTTAGGAACTCCTTCATCGGACTGCGGTACGCGCCGCATGGTAATGGAAGGCGAAGAACCGAAGAATCATCTCCATGTCCTTGAGGCGCCGAGAGGGTTTGCCATAGAGACGTCGCCAGCGGGGTGCTCGTTGAGCTCCCTGAGTACACGAACCAATTCGCCGTGGTAGAGTGCGACTCTGATTTCTTGGGGCTGAAGATTCACGCCGCCGGTGTTGAGCCTTTCAAAGATCATGTAGACGCTACTCTGATCCTCGGTTGGCTCGTCCTGCCGAATCACGGTCGCATGGATGATGCTGTCATCCAGTCGACGGCGGTCCTCTACGTCGAGATCCCGATATCGCTTACCCAGAAAGCGGTCCTCCACGCCATCCAACCGGTACTCTTGACGATGAATCACACCTGCATAGAACGACTTGAGGGTGTGCAGGCGCTGATGTCCGTCGAGGACCAACAAGCGACCGGATGGCTCCCGTACCAAGAAGATGCCGGGCACCGGTAGCCCAAGAAGAAGAGATTCGATAAACCGATCGGACTTTGGTCGCGGCCATACGTATTCACGCTGGAAGCCTACGATCTCGGAGCCCCTCGTCTGGCAGCCAACTGAAGCGCGGAACCACGATGTCGCCGGAGTCGATTCGCTTCACAAGTGAATCGACGGGGTAGTCTGCTCCGTAGGCCGTGATCGAGTAGACGTACGGAGTTACTTCAAGCGTTTCATCGAGGTCGTCAACGGGTTCCTCACCGTCGACGATTTCCTCCGTAACCGGTGGCGGAACTCATGGAGGCACCTCCAGGAAGCTACGTGTGGCGCGTCGTCTCGTTCGCTATGGCGCGCCAGAACGTATCGTACCAGGCCGGTGACTTGATCGTTGCACTGCCGGGGGATGGGGAATCGCTCGCCGCACGCGCCGAATTGACAGGAGTATCGTCGGTCCCTAGCGTCGTGACCGGACATGCCAAACACCTATCGGCTGATTCAGGTGGGCACCGGCGGCCGCGGCGTCCCCTGGTGCTCCGGGTTCCTTCCCCCGCACGTGGCCGGCGGCCGCCTGCAGGTGGTGGCGGCGGTGGACATCGACCCGGACGTGCACCACAACGCGCAGACCCATCTCGGGCTGCCGCCCGAGCGGTGCTATACCGACCTGGAGCGCGCCTGCGACGAGAATCCCGCCGACATCTGCACCGTGGTGGTGCCACCCGCCTTCCACGAGTCGGTGGTGGATGCGGCGCTCGCCCACGACATGCACGTCATCTCGGAGAAGCCGATCGCCGACACCCTCGACGCGTCGGTGCGCATCGCCGCCAAGGTGCAGCGCGCCGGCAAGAAGATGGGCGTGACCATGAGCCACCGCTTCGACCAGGACAAGACCACCCTGCGCAACGAGCTGCGCTCCGGCCGGCCGGGCGCGATCGACTACCTGGTGTGCCGCTTCACCTGCGGCCTGCGCAACTTCGGCGACTGGGGCGCCCGTTTCCGCCACACCATGGAGGAGGCGCTGATGATCGAGGGATCGGTCCATCACCTGGACATCGTCGCCGATCTGGCCGGCTCCAGGTGCGACACCATCTACGCGCAGACCTGGAATCCGCCCTGGGGCGCGTACGGCAGCGGCTCGCAGGGCCACGTGATGATGACCTTCGAGAACGGCACGCGCGCCATCTACGAGGGCGCCAAGACCAACGCCTGCGGCTTCAACGGCTGGACGCGGGAGTACGTTCGCGCGGAGTGCGAGCAGGAGACGCTGATCATGGATCACCGCCGCATCGAGCGCTTCCCGTACTCCCCGAGGAACCAGAGCCGCGAGGGGCAGGGCGAGGAGGTCCCCCTGCTGGAGCAGCGGTACTGGAAGGACACCTGGCTGCTGGACCAGTTCCTGGACTGGCTGGACGGCGGTCCGCCGATGGCGACCAACGTGGAGGCCAACCTGCAGTCGGTGGCGCTGATCTTCGCCGCCATCGAGAGCAGCCGTACCGGGCAGCCGATCAAGGTCCAGGAGTTCCTGCAGGCCGCCCGCGACCGCGAGAGCGAAGCGCAGCACTGATGCACCCCTGGGTAGTGCGCTTCCACGTGGTCCACATGCGGCGCTGACTAGACCGTTGCAGGCCCGCCGCCGAGTCCGCCGACCTTGCTCGTACCGGTGTCTTGGTGTAGCGTCCAAGCGGGCCGGTCGCGACCTGCTCAAGCTCCTCAAGGCCAACGGTTAGCGGCTCGATCGATGAATAAGCCAAACGCGGGGAACGTCACTCGCGCCGGGCTCAACGACCATTCGACACGGATCCCCGGCTTAGTGTCCGCCGAGCCGTACTCGTCCCGGCTGTCGGCACGGTCCGCGCTCTCGTCGTGTCCCCGTCCACCGGCGAGCAGGTCTACGAGTGGCGTACGTCGGAGTTGATGGGGCGGCGCTTCGAGACGGAAGGCGAGGTCGACGACGTACTGGGTGCCATCGGAGAAGAGTTGAAGACGCGGATCCGAAAGGGCTTCACGGTAGGGGTGAAGTAACGCGATGAGCACGAGACCTCACGATGGTGCCTTGCACGAGACGCTGACGGACCAGCACAAGGAGGCCGTGAAGGCCTGGGTGCCGAAGGTCCGTCGTGTGCTGGAGGACGAGTTCGCGGCTCAGCTCGACCGGCTGGGGCTTAGGCCCAACGGAGATCACACGCCGATCCACAGCATGCAGCTCCGTGAGAAGGCGGTCCGGACGCGGGAACGCGTCGAAGCACTCCTCGCCCGGGACGGCATCGCAGAGGGAACTGCGGAACGTGGCTTCGACAACGTGAGGCGGGAACTTGCGTACACCTTGCTCAACCGTCTCGTCGGGCTGAAGGCCATGGAGGCCCGCGCGCTCCTCTACCTGAGGCCGCCGGGCGCGCCAAACGCGCCCCCCGAGCAGACCGAGATGCTCACGCCGGTGCCCGGCCAGGACTACTCGCGCTACCTGCGCGACTTCCGTGCTGCAGGTGGAAACCGCTACAAGTACGATGCCGACGCGGAGGAGGCACTGTTCAGGGACGCGCTTACCGCGGCTTTCCGACACATCACGGGCGAGATTGGCGTCCTCTTCGATCCGGATCACGACTACGCGTGCGTATGGCCGACCCACGGCACGCTCATGCGCGTCATCCGTTTGATCAACGATGATTTGCCAGGGGACGCCTATCGAGCTCGCGATTTTCTCGGCTGGGTCTACCAGTTCTTCAACCGCGAGGAGAAGAGACGGGTCCGCGAGGAGAACAAAGGCACGCCACGGTCATCGTACGAACTCGCAGTCATCAATCAGTTCTACACCCCGTCGTGGGTAGTCAAAGCACTGGTCGACAATACGCTCGGGCGGCTGTGGCTGCAAATGCACCCGAGCTCTGCGCTGAAGGCAAAAGCTCCGCCGCCTCTGCCCGATGAGCGTCCGCCCAACCTCGTTGTCGCCGACTACCTGGTGCCCAGGACCGGCGAGCGGATTCGCTACCAGCGGCTCGACGACGCCGGCCAAGTGCAGTCGTTCAAGCGTGCCCGAGATATCGCGCTGCTAGATCCCGCGTGCGGGACGATGCACTTCGGTCAGTACGCCTTTGGACTATTCTACCGTATGTACGTGGACGAGATCGAGCACGCGGGTGAGGCCGGCTGGCCGGACGAGCCCTCGGTGAAGGAGCCCGGCGAGATCCCGGCCGCGATCCTGGGGCACAATCTCTACGGCATCGACATCGACCCGCGCGCGATCCAAATCGCCTCGCTGTCGCTGATGCTCACAGCGAAAGAGGCGGCGCTCCAGCACGGCTTCTCGCCGGTCGACGTTAGTGTTCGTACCACCAACCTGGTAGTCGCCAATGCGGTCAATCTCGGTCCGGAGCGGCTGCGGGCGCTCGTCGACCGGGTCGGCAGCCAGAGTGGCACTGGACCGCTCCGCGAGCGGCTCTTCAGGGTCGTGTGGGACAACCTGCAATACGTAAGCGAGCTCGGCAGCCTCGTCCAGGTGCGGGAAAGCGTTGCGCAAGTCTTCGACGACTGGGTCGATGCGAGGGCGCGCGAGAAGGGGTTGACCAAGCTCCCCCAACGGCGAGAGCACGGCCAGCTCGAATCCGACAGCATCCTCACCGACTGGGATCGCGAGCAGGCGCGCCAGCTCAAGGCCGAGCTGTTGGCTTCGATCGAGTTTGCCGCGGTGAGCGCGACCGAGGATCCGAGCGATCGGATCTTCGCCGAGGACACCGCCCGTGGCCTCAAGCTCTTGCAGCTTCTATCCCGCAAGTACGACGTCGTGGTCATGAACCCACCGTACGGGGCGTTCGTTCCGACGGTCAGGAACTTCGTGAAAGGGGCCTATCCACACACGGCGAACGACATCTATGCGACCTTCATCGACCGGGCGACTCAGCTAACGGAATTCGAGGGTTACATCGGCGCGCTGGTATCGGCGACATTCGTGAACTTGAAGTCGTTCGAAGACCTTCGCTCCGAGATCCTGCTAAAGCGTAATCCAGTAGTCGCAATGCTCGACCTCGGGTGTGGGATACTCGACGACGCTACCGTCGAAGCAGCCGCTGTCGTGCTTAGCGGAGGACCGCGATGAGTCGAACGTTCTGGCGCTGGGAAGAGCGGGACTTCGGCTTCCGCTTCCGTGCCGGGACGGGGCGTGACGCTCGTGAGTACTACCAGGCCCGTATGCCGGGCAGCTTTTACATCGTGCCGGCATCGCAGCGCAAGTTCACCAAGGACCGAATGGAGAAGCTGGCAACGCTCGCAAACGCACCAGCGTCACCTCGAGTCGTGGCCAACCCCTGGCGCCACTACGGCCGGCACTGGGACTGGATCGTGGCCGAGGATGGAGTCTGCTTTAACTGGGCTGGCTGCCTTGAGATGGAGGAGATCCATCGCCGCGAGGACGAGGGTGTACAGCGCGCGATGGATCTGGTTGCCGAGCTCCTTGGGCGAGAGGATGCGGTGCCGCTGTCGCAGCGTCTTGTCAAGCAGGTCCACGTGGAAATGATGGGAGCAATCTACCCGTTCGCCGGTGAATGGCGAACGGTGGCCTTGCACAAGGGCGAGGGCCCTACAAAGTGGCCACTGCCTTCAGAGGGTATTCAACCGCTCATTGACGTGTTGAAGCGGGACGTGTTCGCGCGTTCTCCCTTCATCACCGATGACGACGACGAAGTGTTCCGATATACGAGCGAAGTCATGAACGAGCTCCTTGCGCTCCACCCGTTCCGTGAAGGCAACGGCAGGACGGCCTTCATCGTCGGGAACCTGATCTTGATGCAGAATGACATGCTACCGCTCGCGGCGTACGAACGTCGAACCGACGAGGCTCGCTTCTACGATGCTTGTGAGGCCGGCCGCATAAGCAAGAACTACGTTCCACTCGCCACGCTGCTGACGGAGTGGGAAGACCGAGCCCTTACGCGTTGGAGAGAGGCCCATGGATAGAAGCCGGCGCGTCGACGTCCGTGGCATCCTCGCCAACCCGGACCTTCGTCGGCAGCTCATGATCCCGACGCTTCAGGCGACCCAAGCGCGCGAAGGCATCGACACCACGGCCGAACAGGCGGAACGGGCCTACTATGTGGTCACCGAAGGAGAAAAGGCGGCATTCTTCGATCTGGAGCGGTTCAGCGGCTCTCGACATCAGCGGGATCACCGCTGCGAAATGTTCGTCCGAAGCTTGAGAGGAGAGGATCGCTCTATACGCAATGACGTTGCTCGGCGGGACTTCGGATTCATCGAGGGTAGCCTCCTCGTGTACCGAAATATCGCATGGATTGCGCCAATATTTCGCGATCATCCTCCACTATCTCCGACGTACGGAATAGCGAGGAACGGACTCAATGCGACAGAAGTCGAACGATTCACGCGTCAGCGATGGGAAGTGGATTCGCCCCAGGTGAGTCATCGGTGGGTACTGTTTGCCAAGGGCGGTGGCTACTCCAGGTTTTACACCGACTGGGACTTGGTGATCGATTGGACGGATCAGGGCGCCGAGTTCAAGGATTTCGTTAAGCTCAAGTACGGAAGCGCGACGCGGTTCGTGAAGTCCGAGAGCGACTATTTCCGCGAAGGGGTCACGTGGATGCAGACGACCATCCTCGGCATGAACGCGAGACGGCTGCCTGCGACAGGTGTATTCGGCGTAGCCTCTCCGACGTTTTTCCCAACTGAAAGTCAGGATATTGACGCCTTCTTGGCGCTGATGAACTGCGCCCTGTTCGACGCGCTTGCCCGGTGTGTAGCGACGCGAAATTGGGGCGGTACGGCGATAGGATCCATTCCGGTTCCGCGTCTTGCCGCACACTATAAGGAGAGGCTGGCGAACATCGCGAAGGGGATTCACGACGCAAAGGCGGCTTGGGATGCTGGTAACGAAGTGTCGGCTGCATTTCGCGCGCCCTGGCTATTGATGGAAGATCACGGAGGTCATGGGTCGATCGCCAACCGGCTGGCCCACCTCACCGTAAAGGAGAGATCGCTGGAGAACGAATGCCGGCAGCGCTACTCTGAGTTGAATGACGAAGTCTACAAACTGTATGGGATTCCGGCGGCGACGCGCGCCATGATAGAGGAGCAGTTCGGCAACCGTCCGCGAGAGGTGATCTGGCCGGAAATGGTGGGCAAGACCCCCGAGCAGAAACGAATGGAGCACGTGTTTCGCCTGCTGTCCTACGCGGTCAAGCGAGTAGTTGAAGCCGACGAGGACGGCATCGTGCCGTTCGCGCCGGTCGCCGGGGAGCCCAGCCTCGTCGATCGGGTCCAGCGGGAGCTCCAGGCGCTATTTCCGGAGCTCGACGTGGGGCACGTCGAGGCCGAGCTCGCGAACGAGCTGAAGACGAAGGCCAAAGGCTACCGGCGCTTCACAGGGATCGCGGCGTGGCTGGAGAGTGCCTTCTTTTCGTTCCACTGCTCGCTCTACAAGAACCGACCGATTTTCTGGCACATTGCATCGAGCCAAGGTGCCTCCCCTTTCGCGTTCGGCGCCGTGGTTCACTACCACCGGTTCGACAAGAAGCGCATGGCGCAACTCCGGGCGCAGTACGTGCGGGACGCGATGGAAACATTCCGCCGCGAGGCGGCGCTGGCCGACAAGGCTGGACGGGTAGACGACCGTCAGGAGTGGCAGGGACGACTCGAAGAGGCTCGGGAGTTGGATGTACGCCTCCAGAGAGTCCAAGAGGGGTACCGCGACGGCCCGGAGGGCGGGAAAGGTGATTACCGGATTCTCACGCCGTGGAAGGCCGGGGAGGAGCGTCCCCATGGCTGGGATCCCGACCTCGACGACGGCGTGAAGGTCAACATCGAAGCTCTGCAGAGAGCCGGTGTGCTGCGTGTGGCCAAGGTGGTGTGATGCTTCGCATACCAGCAGTTGAGCCCGTACTGCCATCTCGTTTCCGGAGGACAGACAACCACCGCTCAGATGTTCGTGAACCTCGGTACTGGCCAGCGAGGTCTCGTGGCGCTGGGGGACGTGGTCGCCTTCGACGAGGCGGCCGGGATCCGGTTCAGCGATAAGAACGGCCTCAACATCATGAAGGGTTACATGGAGGACGGCACGTTCAGCCGCGGTCGCGACATCATCAACGCCGAGGGCTCGATCGTCTTCGTCGGCAACATCTACACCGATCACTTCGGGAGGAGGGTTCCGAGACGGCTGTCGCGTTTTTCGTCGCTCTCGTCTCCTGCCTGCTATCCAAGCCGCTCCAAGATCAGACGGTCGTACTCGGCGAGATGAGCGTGCAGGGAATGCTGCTGAAGGTGTCAGCGCTCCCGGAGCGCATGCAACTCGCCGTGGAGTCTGGCGCCAAGCGGATCCTGATCCCGAGCGAAAACAAACGCGACGTCGCGGAGGTGCCGGACGCGATCCTCACGGCGATTCAGTGGCAGTTCTACGACTCGCCCATCAAGGCGGCCATCCTCGCGACCGGGATGGGGTAGTGGCGACCGGAGGGCAAGGAGGACACACCATGTACGCGCGCGAGGGTTTCACGTTCGGCGACACTTGGTACTTCGTCCGCGGGGAGGAGGTGCATCTCTTCTGCCTGACGAAGCCCGCCGGCAGCGAGCACGGGTGGGACATCGGGCACCTGGTCAGCCACGATCTGCGCACCTGGGATGACGCCGGAACCGCGCTGCGGAGGGGTGCGCCGGGCGCATGGGACGACAAGGGCCTGGCGACGGGGAGCGTGATCGAGCACGACGGCGCCTACTGGATGGCCTACACCGGGCACCATACGGGAGACGAACACATGGTGCAGCGCGTGGGCATGGCGTTCTCCGCGGATCTCCACCACTGGGAGAAGATCGACGAGAACCCGGTGACGGAGGCATCGCCGCCGCACTACGAGCTGATGTCAACGGGCAAGCGGGTCATGGTGCACTGGCGGGATCCGTTCCTCCTGAAGACCGGCGAGCGGGTGCTGCAGCTCGTGTGCGCGCGGCGCAACGAAGGCGACCCGTCGTCGCGCGGCACCGTCGGCGTGGCCGAGACCAGGGACATGCGCCGCTGGACGATCCTGCCTCCGCTGCAGCACGACCGCATGACGGAAGAGATGGAGGTGCCGCAGGTCTACCGCATCGGCGGGCGCTACCATCTCGTCTTCTGCACCATCGCCGGCGACTCGAGGGTGCCCGACATGCTCTCTCCGGCGTTCACGCGCCGGTTTCCGGGCCATCGCTTTCGCCGGGGCGACTACAGCATGGTCGGCCCCTCATCCCTCGGTCCGTTCCGGATCCACGGCACCGGCGAGATCTTTCCGCAGTCGCGTGCTGCGCCGTACGCGAGTCAGCTCGTCAACTTCAGGGGAGCGTGGTTTCTGCTGGGAACCGAGCGCGATGAGGGAGGCGCCCGGATATCGGATCCCTATCCGGTCACCGCGGACGA
>CBDANQ010000005.1:0-17174 GCA_965197725.1 Longimicrobiales bacterium | reverse complement strand
GCCGCGGGGCCGAAACCGAAGCGCGCAACGTCGACCCACCACCCCAGAGGGGTCCGTCCTTGCTCCCCGCACGGATGCGGGGCCAACACAGAAAAGGAAGGGGGTCCGTGGGGGAAACATGGTTTCACCCACGGGACGCAGCGGCGGTCAGGAAGACCGCCGCGGAGGGGACGGCACCGAAGCGCGCTATGGGGGAGGGAGGGATTCGAACCTCCGAAGGCGGAGCCAACCGGTTTACAGCCGGTCCCCTTTGGCCACTCGGGAACTCCCCCGGGAACCGGTCGCAGGATATCGGCTGGTTTCGGGGCGGGTGCGCACGGCGGAATCGTTGCGGCCGACCGGCCTCTCGTGGGCGCACGCACGTCGGCCGTACAATGTGGGCCGGTGCCCTCTTAGCTCAGCCGGTAGAGCACCTCCATGGTAAGGAGGGGGTCGGCGGTTCGAGTCCGCCAGAGGGCTTCGGTCATTTGCAGGGCTTTCGTGTTTGCGCGGTTCTTCGTCTTCGGATTTGGTTGACGAAAAGTTGACAGTTCTGGCCCGTGCGTTGCGGATTAGCTCCTCGGCGGACGTGGCGTCTTTCGACTTCAGCTCGGCGAAGACGTGGCCGTAGGTGTCGAGGCAAACAGTCGGTGAGTGACCGAGCTGGGCAGCGATTTCGACGATGCTCCTGCCCTCGGCGATCAGCAGGGACGCGTAGGAGTGGCGAAGGTCGTAGGGTCGGACTCCCTTGAGGTCGGCCTTCTCGGTTGCCGGCGCAAATATTCGCTTCCGCCAGTTCCGGTAGTCGGTGTCTTTCCAGGGCCCGCCTTTCGTGGCGGGAAACACGAGCTGCTCTGGCCCGGGACGGCCCTGGGTCATTCGCCACTCCGCGAGGTCCTGGGCCAGAGGCTTGAGCAGCTCAACGGAGCGTCGAGCACGAGCTCGTGACTTGGCGCCGTCCTTGACCTCGCCGAGCGAGAGGCGTTTGTCAACGACGATTGTCTCCGCCCCGATGTCGCCCCAGGTCAGTGCTAGCGCCTCGCCTGGGCGCATGCCCGTGTAGGCGAGCAGGGAGACCAGGGTCGCGTCTCGGAGCCTGCTCCGCTCGAGCAGGTCTCGCCGAATCGCTTCGATATTCTCGGGCGCAAGCGGCCGGACGCTCCGCTTGCGATGCTGCGGTGGCTTCTTGACCGCCGGGATCGGGTTGTCCGGGATCTTGCCCCACACCACCGCTATGCCGAGCGCGACCTGGAGCAGTGCGAGACTCTTGCGGATCGTTGCTTCACCGACCCTCGAGTCCTTCAAGTCCGCAGCGAACGCTTCGATCAGCGCAGGCTTGAGCGAGCGAAGCTGCCGATCGCCCAGCCGCGGCAGGATATGAAGGTCCCACAGCGTCGCATACACCTGGAGGGTCTTACGCTCGAGACTGCGCTCCGCGTACCTTGCCCACCATTCCTCCGCGAAGTCGGCGAGTGTTTGTTTGCCGGCGTCGAGGTCGTCGAGGTCGCCTTGGCGTTTCATGAGGGTGATTTTGGCTTCGAAGGCTTCGGCGTCTTTCTTGCGGTCGAAGACCTTGGCGCGTCCGCGGCCTGATTGGTCGCGGTACCAGACCTTGTAGCCGGTGCCTTTGCGTTTGCGGTTGAGCTTCTCGATGCTCACGATCGGTCCGTCTCGAGCAGGTCGCGGATCTGGCGGCGGGGTGGTGACGTTGTGGGGTTGATGGGCACGTCGCGAAGGGCCTCATTCGGGACGGTATTCGAGTCGAGCCAGGTCTGGCAGTCGTCGGGTCTGATCCGCAGTCTGTTGCCGAGTCTCGACGCTCGCAATTCACCGCGTTCGATTGCTCGGTAGATCGTCTTGCGGTTGAGCTTGTAGGCGTGGGCGACGTCTGTTGGGCTCAGTAGTTGCCAGTCGGTGGACTGAGGGTGTGTTCGGTCGCGCGGGTCGCGCTCGGTAACGCTCCGGTTTCTATCGGATCATGCGCGAGTTTCTGCCCCGCAGTCGTACCGAGACCACGCCTGCCCAGGTCGCTGTGTTTCTCGGACTTCTGCGTCGCCGGATCCGCGATTCGGCTGCGACTTGGGATCCCGAGGACGAGCAGGCCTACAAGGCCCTCCGCCAAGAACTGGCGCCGGAGATCGGCGATCGGGTCATCGGGCAAAACAGCTGGAAGGACTTGATGCAGGTTGCATTCGACCTCGCCGCCGACTCCTTCCCGCTGGTCTTCCGCGACGACGACGCATACGATTACTTCAGGCCCGAGAAGGATGTCCTCGCGGAGCTGATCTACGACCTCTCCACCAAGAGCTTCCGGGATCTGACCAACCAGCACGTCGGAGACATCTACCAAGGCCTTCTATCGGCCCGGCGTACGCAGCAGGCCAAACTAGGGGCCTTCTACACACCCTCGGTTGACGTCGAATACATGGTCTCGCGACTCAACCTGACCGCCGAGTCCACGGTGCTCGATCCGTGCATGGGCTCCGGTCACTTCCTCGAGGGCATCCACACGAGCCTCGTTGAGCTGTACGCCGACCGTGGAGTTGCCGCAGCCGACGCTCACTGTCAGATCGTCGAGCGACAGATCTACGGAGGCGACGTTGATTCGTTCGCACTGTCGTTAGCGGCCATCCGCCTGTTCCTCCTTGGCGAGGACCTCGGCGACGTCCAACCAAACCTCTTTGTTCACGACATGCTTCTGCACTCACCCCAGCGCAACACCACGCTTTTCACCGACGCCGAGCGGGTTTCCGGTGCCATCGATCCCGAAGTTGATGATCCGGGGCCGATCGATCAGATCCAGTTCAATGCTGTTGTTGGGAACCCCCCTTATGGAGGCCACAAGCCTGCCAACAAGAAGGCGATCTACGGCCGGCTCTACGGACAGTCGCAGGCCAAAATCAACCGCGGCAGCCTAGGCACCGGCGATGGCGACACCTATGCAATGTTCTTCGCCAACGGAATCGAACGGCTCGCCGAGGGAGGCCGGCTCTGCCTCATTACCAACGACAGTTTCCGGACCCTCAACGAGCCATTGTGCGCTACGGCGCCACATTCTGGATCAATGCAAGATCGTCGAAATCCTCCTGACTGACACCCGCCACTTCGAGGGCGTGAGTTTTCAGTTCGCTGGCATGGCGATCACCACACTGGAGAAATGCGCCGACGAGACAGCACGTCACGACAACGTCGTTCGACTCGTCGACACGATCCGTGATCCAGGACGATTCGCCACACCTCCGTCGGAGAAGGTGTCCGAGATCAGACAGGCCGAGTATGAGGCGCTACCCGAGACACCTTTCTTCGTAGGCGTCCCGCGGGAGATTTACGACGCTGCACGTGACTCCGTGCGTGTCGGGGACGTGGCCCGTGGACGGCAGGGGCTCATTACCGCCGACGACCGGTTCTTCCTCGCCGGGATCGATGCTCGCGCTCCGTACCTCGGCAACATCATCAGCTCGGACCAGATCGCCACAACGATCTCGCCCGAGGAACGTATCGACGGCATCGCGCCTGGTCGGCCGCAATGGGTTCCGTTCGCAAAGGGAGAAGGTCTCGGTGAGTACTGGAAGCCCCCAACCGTCGCCATCAACTGGTCGACGGAGTCCGTTGAGGAGCTTCGAAGACGCGATAGTCTACCGGCTGGGACAAGCGGCAGGCCTCGATTCCAGAACCGGGACTTCTATTTCGAGGCCGGTCTGACCTACTCAGTCGTCGCGAGCGCCCACCTGTCAGTTCGTCTTATGCCCGAGGGTTGGATCTTCAGCGGCAAGGGAAGTGCCATCTTCGTCGAGGACGACGAGACTTCGAAGATGTTCCTACTCGGTTACCTGAACTCAGCGCTGACCACCTTCTTCATGAAGAAGGTGGTCAACACCACGGCGACCGCGGACCTTGGCTACATCGAAAGACTGCCTTATCGAAGACCCGGTGCTGAGCTTGAAGCGGCGGTTGTTACGCGTGTTGAGAGCATCGTCCAGGCCCTCAAGGCAGACTCAAGCGCAGACGTCTCTACGGAACGCAACGAGATCAACGATCTGATCTTTGATCTCTTCGATATTGGAGTGGCGCGAGCTGAGGTAGAGGCCTTCTACAGAACAGTCGGTCGAGTAGGCGACGACGATCCTGTAGAAGACTGACGCTCAGTCGGTACTCGCGTAGACCTCGACGTGCCCTCGTTCGTCAAGCCGCAAGCTGTGTAGCAGCTCGTGCAGTCGAGCATCTGGTGCGCCTCGCTTGGCGCGCCTCTCTTGACGCGTTGTCCGGTCGCGGCGGCGACGGGGATCACGCCGCCGATGAAGAGGAGATCACCGACCTGAATCGCCTGCGAGCAGACTCCCGGGACCGACGGGCTGCGATCGGTGGATATGGCGATCTTCACGGGCCTCGTTGGATGCGGCTCTCGCGCATCGCTAGGTCATCACGCCGTATTTCCAGTCCCGGGCGTCCAGCTCCTCGAGGAACCTGACGCTGTGCTCGACGATCGCCTCGAGCAGGGCCTTGCCCTTCTCCGCCGCCGCCGGCCGTGAGTCGCCCGCGGCCCCCTCGGGCGTGAGCTCGTCGAAGCTCCAGTAGACGCTGCCCCCGGCCGGCACGCCGTCGTACGGCCAGCCGAGGTCTGCGGCATGTTCCATCCGCACCCGCTCGGGATCCGTGTGGAGAATCCACGAGGTCTCCGCCTCTCCTCCGTGTCCACCCCACGTGCCGCCGGCGCTGTCGAAGAGGTTCGGCGGCATCACACCGTTCGCGGGAATCCACCAGTCGACGCTTCGCGCCACCACCACCTCAGGATCCTCGTCACGGATCAGGCGCGCCGCGGCCTCCATGGGCCCGATGTTCCCATCGTGATTGTTGACGAACCAGAAGCGCCTGATGCCGTGGCGTGTCAGGCTGTGCATGACGTCCAGGAGCACGTCCGTCAGCGTGCTCGGGCGAAGCGAGATGCTCCCGTAGAGACCCACGTGGTGGAGGGTGACGCCGTAGGGAATCACGGGGAGCACCAGAAGTCCATCGACCCGCTCGGCAACCCCGCGGGCGACGTGCCAGGACATCAACACATCGGTGTCGTGTGGCAACACCGCGCCGTGGTTCTCGATCGAGCCGATCGCCAGGGCGGCCTTGTTGAACTCTCGATTCGGCTCGCCGAGATCGACACTGTTCATGTTCCCGAGGAGGTTCTCACCCATGTCAGTCAGCCTCTCGCTCGCTCTGATGCCCGCGCGCCAGCGCCAACTGCAACGGGGATCGCGGGCCCTGTCGTCTTGCGCTCAGTCGGCACTCCTGCAACGCTGCCGAACCTGTCCGGCGGGCAGCTCTGCCTGCCGCGACCGTGGCGCAGCGTACCCAAGAACGACGCCAGCCGACATGGTGTGGCCCGTTGTGGTCGACCGCTCCGGTCGTGCGCTCGAAAGCCGATGCCACGCGAGGACCGGGCTGGCCGCATCGTCGTCATCTGGTCTGGACTGGCCCAACGCGGCTCAGACTGGCGCCCTGCACTCGATCCGTGTCCCGGCTGAAATCAAGCCTCTAGAGGATCACCATGAACGGCGACGATGTTCGCAAGGTGCCCACGTCGAAGGGTGTCGATCTTACACTCCAGCCGAGTAAACGATAACGAGAGGAGTGCGCAGTGTTTCACGTTGGTATCTCGCCGGACATCCCGCAGGAGGACGGACGGCACCGCTTCGACCTCGGCCTGGACGTCCTGGACGGTGCGGAGGGAGTCGAGTGGAGCTCACTGCCGGGAGAGATCGGACCCGAGGCGACACCGGACCAGATCCGGGGTTGCGATGGATTGTTGCTGTGGGGCATGCGGGTGACCGAGCAGACGCTCGAGGGTGTCGACCGGCTCGCGATCGTCGCGCGCCTGGGCGTGGGTTACGACAACGTCGATGTTGACGCGTGCACGGAGCGCGGGATCGCGGTGACCATCACCCCGGACGGGGTGCGACGGCCGATGGCGACGACGACGCTACTGCTCGTTCTTGCGATGGCGCACAAGCTCCTGGCCAAGGACCGGATTGCGCGCAGCGGCTCGTGGGCGGACAAGTGGGATCACGTGGGCCGTGGCGTGACCGGGCGCACGCTCGGGCTGATCGGTGCAGGCAACATCGGCATCGACGTGTTCCGGCTCGCCCGCCCGCTCGAGATGCGCCACATCGCGTGCGACCCGTTCGTCTCGGCGCAGGCCGCTGCCGAGGAGGGCTTCGAGCTCGTCGATCTGGATACGCTGCTGCGCACCGCCGACTTCGTCGTCGTGCTCTGTCCGCTCAACCAGCAGACGAAGGGGCTGATCGGCGCCGAGCAGCTCGCGCTGATGAAGCCGACCGGGTATCTGATCAACGTGGCGCGCGGCCCGATCGTCGACGAGGCGGCGCTCCGGGAAGCGCTCAGCGAAGGACGCATCGCGGGCGCCGGCCTGGACGTCTTCGAGCAGGAGCCGGTCGATCCTGCGAATCCGATCCTGGAGCTCGACAACCTGGTCTGCGCACCGCACGCGCTCGGCCATACAGACGAGATCTTCCTCAACATGGGGAGGAGCGCGTGCCGTAGCGTCCTCGCCGTGGCTCGGGGAGGCGCACCCGAATACATCGTCAACGAGGCCGCTCTCGAGCACCCGAGATTCCGCGACCGTGCGAAGGAGCGTCCATAGGTCGCGTTGGAGCTGTTGAGCCCGGAGCTCGCGAGGCGAGGAGAGCACCGGGCTTGGACGATCCGGGCCGCATCGAGGATTCACCGCCACGGGCGAGCCTCACTCTCGCGAGTCGAGCAGCCCGGACTCGATCGTTCGTGGCGTCACGGTATGTTGCGCGGCGAGGGGCGCGATCGTGCGGGTCGGCAGCGTCCGCTCGTAGGCGGCCAGGGCAGGCCCGAAGTCGAACAGCGGAACCTCGGCGCTGCGACGACCGGCGCGCAGCCGCGCGGTCGTCTCCTCGTCGACCACCATGCCCGCGTCCTCGTCGTGAAGCACCACGCCGTAGTGGGACTCCGCCGCCTCGATGCTGACGAAGCCCCGCTCGACGTCCGTGAGCACGCGGTGGGCAGGCCGCTGGAGCGGGTCACCCCAGCCTCCGGCTCCCGCGGTCTGAAACACGATGCGGTCGTCCGGCTCGACCTCGACGAAGTCGGCCTTGGCGGGAAGCTCGATCTCGGTGCCGTCGGGGCGAATCAGGAGCTTGCGGGAGCAACCCGCATGAAGACCGCCGCCGAGGCCCCAGGGGTGCGAGGTGTGACGGTCGTCGTAGACGGACACGTGGCCGGCCACGAGATACCGGTAGATCTTCCGGACGCCACAGCCACCCCGGTGGTAGCCCGCCCCGCCCGAGTCGGGCACGATTCCGGCCTCTTCGGTGATGAGGGGGTAATAGATCTCCTGGTACTCGCACGGTGTGTTCTCGAGCTGCGGATACCAGCTGTGCGCATCCAGGCCGTCGCCCGCCGGGCGGGCCGGGATGCCGCCCATCAGGATCTCGACCAAGCCGAACGGCTCGCCGTTCTGGTCGGTGCCGGAATAGATCATGTGAGGGCTCGACCCGTAGCCGGCGGCCGCCGCCGTCTCCGGTACCTGCTGTCCGAGCGCACCGGCGATGACCTCGATCCACCGCGTCATCGTGTGGTGGCGATTGCCGAGCGGCGCCGGAAACCTGGGCTTGAGAATCGAGCCCTCCTCCACACGAACCTCGAACAGATCGTAGAAGCCCTCGTTGAACAGGATCTCGGGGTCGAAGACCATGATCAGGTAGACGCCGATGACCATCTTCATCATGCCGTCGTGCAGGTAGAAGTTGATCGGGCCCGGCGCCTGGGCGGAGGTCCCAGAGAAGTCGAAGATCGCGCGCTCTCCTTCGCGCCACACGGTCAACTGGATGCGGAACGGGCCGTTGCCCTGGCCGTCGTCGTCGACGAAGTCCTCGAAAGACCGGGGCGTCTCAGGGATCTGCTCCACGATCAGAGTCCGCACGGCGCGTCGCGTACGCTCGAGCAGCGCGTCGCATGCCTCGAGGTACGTGTCACGCCCAAACCGGTCGCACAGCTCGAGAATCCGCCGCTCACCGACGGCCGTCGCCGAGCACAGCGCCATCAGGTCTGCGACGGCCTCCGCCGGGGCCCGCGAGTTGCGCTCGAGAACCTTGACCAGCGACCGGTTGAGCTCCCCCCCGGCGTAGAGCTTGACCGGCGGGAAGCGGATGCCTTCTTCGAAGATAGAGCGCACCTCGATCGACATCGACCCGAACGTGCGGCCACCGACGTCGAGGAGGTTGCCCATCTGGCTTGTGAACCCGACGAGCTCGCCACCGTGGAACACGGGGCGCAGGATCAACACGTCCGGAACGTGTGAGATCGAGCCTCCGCAGAGGTAAGGATCGTTCTGGACGATGACGTCGCCCGGGTGAAGCGGCTCGTCGAAGTGCTCGAAGAACGCCGTGAGGTACGACCCGAACTGGCCTACGAGCATCTTCCCGTCGCGGTCGGCGACGAGCGGGTACGTGTCGTGCGTCTCGCGGATCATCGGCGAGAGCGACGCGCGAAACATCACCGCGTCCATCTCGTGACGGACGATGCGCAATGTGTTCTCGACGATCTCGAGGGTGACTGCGTCGACCTGACTCACGCGCGCTCCAGCAGCAGGTTCAGGTAGCGGTCCACCGTCGCTCGCGTCCCCGGCTTCACCAGGGTGGTCGAGTCCTCCTGCTCGATCACACAGGGGCCGTCGAGGACGTTGCGGGCCTCGAGACGCTCGCGGGCGTACCGCGGCGCGGAGACCCACCCGGCATTCCAGTAGATGGTGTGCTCTGCGTCCACGCGGGCCGCGTCGGGCGATGCGCCCGCTGGTTCGCGACGGGGGGTGATCGGCGTGGGGGTCAAGCCCGTGGCGAGGCAACGGACGATCACGAGCTCCGGCTCGATCTCCAGGTCGAATTGGTAGGCGTGGCGGTGGGCCTCCACGAATCGGGCCGCGAGCGTCTCCAGAAGCGCCGGGTCGTCCTGCGGGCCGTCGTGGACGACTGGGAGCTCGTACCCCTGGCGGTAGTAGCGCATCCCGAACTGCCACGAGAGCTCCCGGGTCTCCTCGTCGAAGCCCTCGGAGGCGAGCCACCCATAGCCCTGCTTGGCGAGCTCGTCCATGATCACCCTCACGTCTGCGTCTTCCAGCTCCGACAGGCGCCTGATGTGGCTTCGAGCGAACTCGCGCTGGACGTCGGCCACGAGAAATCCGAACGTCGACAGGACGCCTGGTGTGGGAGGCACGACGCACACAGCGCTGCCGAGGAGCTCCATCAGCGCGTTGCCGTGAAGCGGCCCTGCACCGCCGAACGCGACGAGAGCGAAATCGCGTGGGTCGTGCCCGCGCTGGACCGAGACGAGCCGCAGCGCGCTGAGCATCTTCTCGTTCGCGATGTCGATGATCGCCTGGGCTGCGTCCTCGACGGCCAGCTCCAGCGCGTCCGCGATCCTTTGAACCGCTTCCGCGGCCCGTGTGGCGTGCAGGTCCATCCGCCCCGCCAGCAGGCTCGGCACGTGACCGAGCACGACGTTCGCGTCGGTCACCGTCGGCTCGGTTCCGCCACGCCCGTAGCACGCAGGCCCAGGGCTCGACCCGGCGCTCTCGGGCCCGACACGCAGCGCGCCGGTCCTCGGGACGTGTGCGATCGACCCGCCGCCCGCACCGATCGAGACCACGTCGAGCGACGGGACACGGACGCGGTAATACGAGGTGAGCGAGCTCGTCCGCGACACCGGAGCATGCCCGTCGGTGCTGAGGGCGACATCGGTGCTCGTCCCGCCCATGTCGAAGCTCAGGACCTTCCGCATGCCGACCAGCGACCCGACGTGAACTGCGCCTCGAACCCCGCCGGCGGGCCCGGAGAACACCGTCTCGATCGGCCTCTCGGACGCTCCGGCGACGCTCATCAGGCCCCCATCCGAGCGCACGACGTTGAGGGATGCGCCGGGCAGCTCAGCGGCAAGCGACTGCTCGAGCCCTGCGACGTAGCGCGCCATCGCCGGTTGAACGTAGGCGTTGGCGACGGCGGCGAGGGTGCGCTCGTACTCGCGAAACTCCGGTAGGACGTGCGACGCGAGCGACACCGACAGGTGCGGAGCCTCGTCGCGCGCCAGATCGCCGACCTGGGCCTCGACGTCTGGTCGAACGTACCCGTTGACGAGCGCAACCGTGAGTGCCTCGACACCGCGGTCCGCGAGCGTTCGAACCGCGGCGCGCACCTCGTCCTCATCGATGGCGTCGATGATCTCTCCCCGCGCACCGAATCGTCCGGTGATCTCGATCGTGTCACGCAGGTCCGCGAGCGGGTCGGGCTTGTCCCAGACCATCCAGCCCGAAACCGGGCCGGGTGTCCATGACCGCGCGATCTGGAGAACGTACCGGAAGCCCCGTGAGACGAGGAGGCCGACCCGGGCGCCACGCTCCTGGATGACCGTGTTGGTCGCGATGGTCGTGCCGTGGACGACACGCTCGACCTGGTCAGCGGCGAGGCCGGCGCGGACGAGCGCCTCGTGCACCCCCGCGACTACCCCGTCCTCAGGCTCCGGTGTCGTCACGACCTTCGCGAGCACGGCGTGCGAGCCGTCGAGCGGCATGAGCAGGACATCGGTGAACGTCCCGCCCACGTCGACGCCGACGAGGTGGTTCATCGGGTCGGCGTGTCCGGCGGCGCGAGCATCCCAGCGGGTCGATCGATGTTCGTGCTCGTCGCTCCCACCGGGCTCAGAGGCTTAAGGCCCACTAGACGTTTCGCTGTCCTCGTAGGGTCAAACTAGGCACTTCGACCGCCGAGTCAATCGTCGCGGGCGAATCGGGTCGAATCTCGCTTGGCACGGTCGTGTTGTGTCTCGGATCAGCGACTGGGAGGGCGAGCGCTGCGTTGACCGATCCGTGCTGCCCTGGGCTCCAGCCCCTCAGAGCAGACCTGAACTCGTACAAGAACCGAAAGAGGGCTGACTTCCCGGCGCCGTTAGTCCCGACCAGCGCCAGCATGGGGTCGCCAACCTCGCACCGTGCTGGTTCCCTGTCGACGAAGCACCAGTAGTTCTCAAGCTCGATAGCGAGAGCCATCGAGAGAGGCTAACTGAAAAGCGCGTGTCCAGCGGTCCCTGGCGATCGCGGCGGAGCGCAGTCTGATCATCGGCGAGCGCCCGGGTAGAGTCCGGTTGACGTTAGTGGAACGCAATCCGCCGGAGAGGAGCGCCCATGTCTCTCGAGACGATCGCCCAGGAGCTGCTTGACGCGACAGAGGCGAGCCGAATAACGATCCGTTTCGACGTTCCAGAGGATCCCTACTTCCCGGTGTTCGCCGAGGCCGTGGTCACGGGTGTCCGCGCGATCCGGGAAGAGCGCATCGAAGAGGTACGGCAGGCGCCGACCTTCAAGTACGTCGACGAGACGCACGACGTCCTCGTGCAGAGCGACCTCCCGACGGAGCCGCTCCAAGGCTGCTCGTACCTGACCGATGACTTCGGCGTCACCGCGCAGATGCTCGCGCCGATCCTGGAGGGGGAGCTGATGATCGGTCTGATCTCCGTCCACTTCACCGGCGGCAAGCGAGACTGGACCGGCGAGCACGTCCAAGCGTTGAAGGACGCCTGCGAGGCGTCGAAGGCACACGCCCCGGAGCTCGCGCCCGCGAGCTAGCCGCTCGGCCGAGGCGTGATGCGCCGCGCGCCTGGCCGGCTCGAGCGGTTTCGAGACGACGCCCTGCTCGCCCGGGACACCACGTGAAGTTCGACCTCATGGTCTTCCCGACGATTCCGGCGACCCCGGAGGAGCGCGCCGCGCTGCGCCCGATTGGTCGCAACAATGACCGCTACCAGCAGATGCTCGAGGAGGTCCGTGAGCTCGCCGTCCTGGCAGACGAGATGGGCTTCGATGTGTTCTCGACCACGGAACACCACTTCCACTCCGAAGGGTTCGAGGCGTCGGTCGCTCCGCTGATGCTCTACACCGACCTGGCGGCCCGGACGGAGCGCATCAAGTTCGCGCCGCTCGGCCTTGTCATCCCGGGCTGGGACCCCATCCGTTGCGCAGAGGAGCTCGCCGTTCTCGACCATCTCAGCCGAGGCCGGGTCATCGCCGGCTTTGCCCGCGGGTACCAGGACCGCTGGACCAACGTGCTGGGACAGCAGTACCGGGTGACATCCGCGCCGATGGACGGCTCGGAGCTCGACCAGCACAACCGGGCCGTCTTCGAAGAGGTCTTCACGATCATCAAGAAGGCCTGGACCGAGGACAGCCTCGAGTTCGAGGGCGAGTTCTACTCCGTTCCGTTCCCGTACGACCAGGGCATCACCCGGTGGCCGGCTCAGGAGTGGACGCGCACGTACGGAGCCCCCGGCGAGCTCGACGAGGACGATGTGGTCCGGCGCATCAGCGTGGTGCCGAAGCCGTACCAGCAGCCGCACCCGCCGCTCTGGCAGCCGTTCTCGGTAAGTGAGTCGACGATCCGGTGGTGCGCGAACGAGCAGATCCTCCCGTGGATGATGACGTCGCATCCCGAGGTGTTCGGAGGCCTCTGCCGCGCATACCGCGACGAGTCCGACAAGTGTGGCCGGGAGCCGCGCTTGGAGAGGGTGTCGGCGCGTTCCGCTCGATCTCGATCGGCAAGACGTATGACTAGGCGTTCGCGCTCGGAGCGAGAACGACGGGCTGGGGCTTCCACGCTTACTTCAGCCAGTTCGGCTTCATGGAGGTGTTCCGGAACCCGGACGAGGAAGACTCGGAGCCGCTCGCGTTTCCGAGTCCGGAGGCTCTCTACCAGCGGCTCGTCGATCATGACTTCGCCCTGTGCGGAACCGTTGACGACGTCAAGCGCAAGCTTGACTCGCTGAGGCGCTGTCACGCAGACGGCGAACTCTCCTGGTTGAGCTGGTCGTTCCCTCAGGGGCTCCTGAGGTGGGACGAAGCCCGGTGGCAGCTCGAAACCTTCGTCAACGAGATCATGCCCGGCTTCAGCGAGTGAACGCGCCCTCGATCCGATCGTAGAAGCGACAGCCAAGGAGGATGATCCACGGCAGATGCGCTCATCGCCGCACGAGAGGTGGAGTCTCATGAGGTCACCAAGAGCCCGTTCGGGCCTGGCGACCAGATGGGCATGCTGAATCTAATCACGCCCGAGTCCAGGACTCGCATCATGGCCGAGGCGGACGCCGCGAAGATGTTCGACCTGTGTGTCGAGTTCTTCCCTGGCATGCCGGCGTGGAGCGCCGGTGGCGACCCCCCGTACCAGATCTGGATGACCCACACCCCCGACGGACACCAGGTCGACGAGCGGCGCGCCGGCCTACGAGCTCCACGAGTACTCAGGCGACAGCATCTCGATGTACACGCACTGCGGTACGCATATCGACGCGCTGAACCACCACGGCTGGAACGGTCAGATCTGGAACGGCTTCTCCGTCGCCGAGGACCTCGGCGCTCGCCACTGGCATGCGTGCGGCGCGGAGCAGCAGCCACCGATCATCGCGCGCGGGGTGCTGATCGACGTGCCGAGCGCGCTCGGCGTCGACCCGCTCCCGAGCTCCTACGGCATCGACGCCGATGACGTCCGCGCAGCGCTCGGCAGGCAGGGCACGACCGTCGAGCCCGGCGATGTCGTCCTCGTCCGCACCGGCCGCATGGCCGCGTGGCCTGATGCCGACGCCTACCTCACGGACGAGCCCGGCCTCAATCTGGAGGCCGCGAAGTTCCTCGCAGAGGCTGGCGCCATCGTGATCGGGGGCGACAACGTCGGCCTCGAGCAGTGGCCGTCGGCCGTGCCCGACAACTGGAACCCGGTTCACCGCTATCTCCTCGCTCAGGCCGGAGTCGCGATCATGGAGGTTGTCAACTGCGACGAGATCGCCGAGGCGGAGCTCTACGAGTTCGCGTTCTTCGCGACGACGATCCCCCTGCGCGGAGCAACGGGAGCGCCGCTCAGGCCTGTCGTGTTTCCGCTTCGCAGCTAGCGATGAGCCGTAGAGCCGACAGGATCACGTGCGTCGCCGACGCCAGGTACCTGGGACGGCCGCGTCCCCAAGCCGGTGCAGCTGTACATGGAAGCTGGAGCCGGCACGGGCGTGACCGCCGAGCGTAACCTGCGGGCCTTCGAGGAGATCTGCTTCAACCCGCGGGCGGCGCGATGGTGGCCGGAGCGCGACCTGCAGACGACGGTGCTCGGGCACCGGATCGCGATGCCGCTCATCGCCGCACCGGTGGGCGCGCTCGGCGTCGTGCATCCCGAAGGGGAGGCCGCGGTGGCCCGCGCCGCGGGCGCTGCCGGGACGATCCAGATGGTCAGCACGTTCACCTGCACGACGATCGAGGAGATCGCCGCGTCGGCTTCCGGGCCGATCTTCCTGCAGCTGTACTACCCGGGCGACCGGGAAGCCGCGGCGCCGCTCATCGAGCGGGCCAGGAAGGCGGGGTGCGGGGCGCTCGTCCTCACGGTCGACACCGCCGCGGAGCCGCGTCGCGAGCACCCCATGCGGGGTCGCGTCGACCTTGCCAACCCGGGTTGGTGGGGCGTCCTGAAGCTCATCCAACAGGGGCTGGCGCACCCGGTCTGGACGACCACCTTCCTGCGCAACCGCCGCCAACGCTTCAGTGCCGCGATGGTGACGAACCAGGACGGCAAGCCGGTGGATATGTTCGAGATGTCAACCCTCGCGCTCAAGGCGGCGCCGGTGTGGGACGACCTGCCCTGGATCCACGAGCAGTGGGACGGTCCGGTGATCATCAAGGGCATCCTCTCCGCGGAGGACGCGCGGCGCGCGGTCGATGCCGGGGCCGCGGTGATCGTCGTCTCTAACCACGGCGGCAACATCCTCGACGGCCTCCCCGCGACGATCAAGATGCTGCCGGAGATCGTTGCCGCTCCTGGGGTGGGGGTGCCATGGGGTGCCATTCCCGATCATTGGGAACCGCATGGAAAAAGGGTTTCCGGGCCTTTCCGCGCGGTTTTTCCTTTTGTATGCCATTGGGTCGCGGATTGCCGCCGCCGGTGCGGCGAATGGATCCGTCTTGGACGCCGAGCGCGAGGAGAGGCGCTGGCAAACCCTATGGCTGGCAGTCCGCTTGGAGCTGCCGGCCACCCGCTACGTCTGAGTCACCCGCCCGAGTGTGGAGCCGGAGAGCGCTGGCGTTGCTCTTCAGCCCGTTGACAGCGCCTTCAGCATATTGTATAAGTGCCTTTGTGCGGTTCGTGGTCCGCAGTCTGCGCCTCGACGGTCCTCGCCTCCACCGCGCGTGGGGTCGAACTCCCGACCGCAGCGGTCGCTCCGCCTCTTGGTCGTAGATCGTGGACTTCCGCCTAAGCGAAGAACAGAGTGCGGTCCGGGAGTTGGCGAGAGCGTTCGCAGCTCGGGAGCTTGCAGCCAATGTCCGTGATTACGACCGTAACGGGTACTATCCCCGCGAGAACTCGAAGCGACTTGCGGACGTCGGCTTGCTTGGCGGTGTCATGCCGTCTGAGTGGGGCGGCTCGGACCTCGATTACGTCACCTTCATGCTCGTACTCGAGGAGTTGGCTCGTGTGTGTTCAGCGAGCGCCATGGTTTGCGGGCAAGCCAGCTGTTCCGTTGGCGCAAGCCTGCTTCGTTACGGCACTCTCGAGCAGAAGCGGAATTACCTTCGACCGTATCTCGAGGGAGATCTCGTTGCAGCGATTGCAGTCACTGAGCCGCACTCCGGCACAGACATCGCCCGTCGCATGCATACCGTAGCAGAGGGAGTTAATCAGGATATAGGTTGAACGGAACGAAAGTTTGGGTCTCGAATTGCATGAATGCCGATTGGTTCCTGACATTCGCCACCGTTGATAAGACAAAAGGTTCGCGAGGGATAGTGGCGCTGATCGTTCAGCGGGATTGGGACGGCGTGGGGGTTAATCAATTCGAGGGAAGCGTCGGCTGTCGATCGTTGGTCAGTGGCGAAGTCGTTCTCAACGATGTCTTCGTTCCTGAAGAGAACCGCGTGGCAGAGGAGGGCTTGGGATATAAGGTCATGCTGTCGGGCTCAGAAATGGGGAGGCTCGCCTGCGCAGCACGGGCGACGGGACTCTTACGCGCCTGTCTGGAAACATCGGTCGATTACGCGAAGCACCGCGAGGTTTTCGATAGCCCGATAGGCCGCTATCAGCTGATTCAGACGAAGTTGACACAGATGCGGATGAACCTCGAGGCTGCAAGGCTTCTGGTGTGGCAGCTCGCCTGGCTGAAGGACGAAGGCCACGAGCGTCTCCAGAAAGAGGCCTCCATAGCGAAGATATTCGCGACCGATGCCGTAGTCGAAGCCTCGCTCGACGCGGTTCAAATCTTCGGTGCGTACGGATGCTCGGACGAGTACGCGGTGGGAAGGTACTTTCGAGACGCGAAGTTCATGCAAATTTATGACGGAACAAACGAGATTCACCGGGTGATCGTTGCTGAGCATGAACTTGGCTATCGAGGAGCGTCCGCCTGAACGAGCCCGCTCAGCGATGAACAGGCGCGCGCTCCCATGTCAGAGATTCATCCTAGAAGTGACCGGAATTCAGTCGTGAAGATCAAGAAGGAGCCTATGTGACTCGCACCACTACCCGCGCCTTGGCGTCGTTCATTCACGAACCGCCGCAGCTACCGCCAGATTCCGCCGCCGCTGCCGTCCGGCGAGCATTCGCAGACGTTGTGGGTGTGTCGCTCGCTGCGAACTCGTCGCGCGCCGGGAAGCTCATACTGCAGTACGTCAAGAGCCAGGGCGGTTGTGACGTCGCGGGCATCGTCGGTAGCGAGACCAGGACAACATCGGAGCTTGCAGCGCTTGCGAATGGCACTCTCGCACACGCCCTCGACTTTGATGATACGAACTTCGTGCTCCTTGGTCATCCCAGCTGCCACTTGGTTCCGGCGGCTCTGAGCGTGGGAGAGGCAATGGAGGCTAGCTACGGCGCGTGCATCGAGGCCTTCATGATTGGGTTTCAAATCGAGACCGCAATCGCTTCCGCCATGAACCCGAGCCATTTCGAGGCGGGATTTCACCCGACTGGAACACTTGCCACTCTCGGAGCGTGTGCCGCCGCGGCTCGGCTGCTCTCACTGTCAGAAGAAGAGACGGTTTGCAGTCTCGCTATTGCCGCCTCCCGAGCGGCAGGCATTCGATCGAACGTAGGCACGATGACGAAGCCGCTTCACGCCGGAATGGCGGCGATGAGCGGAGTGCAGTCGGC
>CBDANQ010000004.1:0-10675 GCA_965197725.1 Longimicrobiales bacterium | reverse complement strand
GCGGGTCATCCGTGGTCAGATCGGGCGAAATGATCTGCCAGCTCCGGCCCTGATCACTGCTCGTGTGCAGGAATTGGCTTCCCAGGAAAATGGTCCCCAGGTCGAGCGGGTCCCATGTGAGGCCCGCGTTCCAATTGAAGCGGAGCGCGATACCGTCGGGGTGGACCGGCCGAATGCTACGTCGTGCGCCGGTAGTCTTGTTGAAGTGCTGCAGGTTCCCACCCTGAGACATCGAGTACCCGAAGTTGTCGGGGTCGCCACGATCGGGCATCACGCTGAAGCCGTCACCGCTGCCTACGCGCCGCCAGTGGGCGTTCAGGATGCCCTTGTTCTCCCATACCGTGCTCGGACCGTACCAGGAGCCGTTGTCCTGGAGGCCACCATAGATGTTGAATGGCACCTCGTCGTCGACGGCGATGTGGTAGAACTGAGCCACCGCGAGGTTCTCTACGAAGCGCCAGGTGTCTCCGCGGTCGTAGCTGAACGCGATACCGCCGTCCTCGCCGAGGATCATGCGACGCGGATCTGCCGGATCGATCCACAGATCATGCACGTCCCCGTGCACGATCTCGCTGGGCACCACCGTCCTCCAGTTGCGCCCCTGGTCCTCACTTACCTCGATCCTAGACTGCAACCGGTAGAGCCGGTTCTCGTTCTTCGGGTCGATACGCAGATCGGCGTAGTAGAAGGGACGCGGGTTCGCCCCGGGCCCGTCATCGATCGTGCTCCACGTGCGCCCCCCGTCCGCCGAGCGCACGAGCTCGGAGCGGGTCGCCTCGATGATCGCGTAGACCACGTCCGGGTTCGACGGTGAGATCGCGAGGCCGATTCGCCCTAACTCACCCTCGGGCAGCCCGTCGTCAGCAGACAGCTCGGTCCACGTATCTCCGCCGTTGTAGGTCACGAAGAGCCCTGAGCCAGGGCCACCCGACGTGAGGTCCCAAGGAGTGCGCCTGAACTCCCACATCGCCGCGAAGAGCTTGTCCGGATTCGACGGGTCCATGATCACATCCGCGATGCCGGTACGCTCGTTCTGCCACAGCACGCGATCCCAGGAGCGACCGCCGTCGCGCGTTCGGTACAGCCCACGTTCCTGGCCGTCCGACCACGCGGGTCCCATGACGCCGACGTACACGACGTCCGGGTCCGTCGGGTGCGGCAGGATCCGGTGGATGCGCTCCGAGCGTCCGAGCCCCATCGACCGCCAGGAGCGGCCGCCATCGATCGACTTGAAGAGGCCCCTCCCGACACCGGCGCTGTTGTGGGGATTCCCCTCGCCCGTACCGACCCATACGACGTCTGGGTTGCGCTGGAAGACCGCGATTGCGCCGATGCCCAGCACGTCTTGCTCGTCGAACACGGGGTTCCAGGCGATCCCGCCATCGTCGGATTTGAAGAGTCCACCCGTGGACGAGCCAACGTAGATGATGTTGGGGTCGCTGAGCACGACCTCGACGTCCGCTACGCGACCGCTCATACCGGCGGGCCCGATCTCACGCGCGCGGATGGCAGCAAACGGATCGGAAGAATCTTGCGCGCCCAGCGGGAGCGCGGTCATCGCCAGGGCTGCGAAGGCAAAGATGCGGCCGGACATCATGAGAGGACTCCTGCGTTTCTCGAAGCGGCTGACCCACGCGGGCCGACCGCCCCAGATTAGGTGGGTACCAGCGAGCAGGCTACCCGTCAGCGGCGTTCAGTTCCCGACAGTCGAGGCAAGGGGAAGCCTGTTGTGCGTAGTCACCCTGGCATGCCCCTAGCCCCCCCGAGGCTCGAGTATCAACGGGGCCTAGCTTTTAGATCATTGCCTCGGTTCACGGTACGTTTTGGCACGCCCTATCGATTCTTGTGGGTGCCTTCTTCGACTTCATCCCCCAGTTCGCCAGGGCGATTGCTTAGCCATGCATTCGAGGATGCCAGCATATGGAGTAGCGGTGGCTCTTCAGGCCCCATCGAGGTCTACGAGGTCACGCCCACGGGGGACCTGGCGTGGCACGTCGACATCGACGGGCAGGTCCAGCTCATGTATCGGGCCACGGCGTTGGCGGATATCGCCGGGGAACAGTCGCGGTAGGGATGCCGGCCGGCCTCAGGTGGACGGCTGTTGACCCTCCTGCCTGCTGGTGGACACTTTTCTAGATGGCCATCGACTTCACCGACCGGACCGTTCCACCCCGCGCCCTCGTCCTTTCAATGGCCGCTTTGACGGTTCCCGTGATCGGGGCGCTCCAGTTCCCGGAGCAACTCGGCGACTACGCCGCGTTGTTGTGGCTGACTGCCCTCCTGCCCGCATTCATCCTGGCCTACTACCGCGCTTGGCGGGGAATTGCCACCGCGTTGGCGGCCGGGATGGCCACGCTCTCTCTGACCCAGGCCGCGGTATCGCTGGTCGGGCGGGAAGTGCCTGACATGCTGTTCGGGGTCGTGATCGCCTATGTCGCGATCTCACTTTGCATCGGATGGCTAGCTAAATCGCTCCACCAGGAGAGGGCCGTGGCCGAGGACATGGCGTTCACCGATCGGCTGACCCGGCTGCCGAACCGCCGTCATGGCCGCGTCTTCCTCGACAACGCGTTCGCCGCCGCCGAACGCGGGCGGGGACTCACTCTCTTGCTCTTCGACCTCGACCACTTCAAGAAGTTCAACGACAGGTTTGGACACCCGGCCGGTGATGCCGCGCTTCGCGAGTTCGGCGACATCCTCGAGTGCACGACACGTCGGATGGATCTCTCTGCTCGCTTCGGGGGCGAGGAATTCATTTCAGTCCTGACGTCGACGGACACCGAAGGCGCGTTGAGCTTCGGCGACCGCATCCGCGCCGCGCTCTCCGAGACCGAACTCAGACACGGGGATGGGCTGACCGTGAGCGCAGGTGTCGCCACATACCATTCCGATATGAGTTCACCGGACGAGCTGCTGGCCGCTGCGGACCGCGCACTCTACGAGGCGAAGAGCGCGGGTCGGGACTGCGTGCGGCTATTTGGCCTCGAACATGTGGAGTCGAGCCACAACGACACCGGGCCGGAATGACCGCCCGCATGCTGCGCACCGCCAAGCGCACGCACGCGTTTTCGGAGTCCGTGATCCGGGATATGACGCGCGTCGCTCGGGAACACGATGCCATCAACCTCGCGCAAGGGTTTCCGGACTTTCCTGCGCCCAAGCTGCTCAAGGACGCCGCGTGTGCGGCGATCCAGAGTGACGTGAACCAGTACGCGATCACTTGGGGCACCCCAAACCTGCGGCACGCGCTCTCGGAGAAATACGGCGAGACGTACGACCTCGAGTTCGACCCGGAGCGTGAGATCACGGTGACCTGCGGGGCGACCGAGGCGATGGCCTCGGCTATGCTCGCGACGATCGATCCCGGCGAGGAAGTCGTCGTCTTCGAGCCTTTCTACGAGAACTACGGCCCCGACGCCGTGCTATCTCAGGCGAGTCCGGTGTTTCTCCCTTTGGAGGCACCCGACTATCGGCTGGAGCGCGCGCGACTCGAGGCAGTCGTGACGTCGAAGACGCGTGCCATCGTCATCAATACGCCAAACAACCCGACCGGGCGGGTGTTCGACCGCGAGGAACTTCAGGCGATCGCGGATATCTGCCGGGAGCACGACATCCTCGCGATCACCGACGAGATTTACGAGCACATCTACTACGAAGGTGAGCATCTCGTGCTCGCGGGCTTCGAGGGGATGCGCGACCGTACGATCACCGTGAGTGGGCTCTCCAAGACGTTCAGCGTGACAGGGTGGCGCGTGGGAACGATCGTGGCTGCGCCGCATCACACGAAGGCGATCCGGAAGGTGCACGACTTCCTCACTGTGGGCGCCCCTGCGCCGCTGCAGGAGGCGTGCGCGGTCGGTCTTCGTGAGCTCGGCGAGGACTACTACACTCAGATGGCCGAGGGCTACAGAGAGCGGCGTGGCGTTCTCGTCTCGGCGCTGCGGGGCGCCGGATTTGTATGCACGACCCCCCAAGGTGCTTATTACGTGCTGGCCGATTTCAGCGGGATCTCCGACGAGGACGACACCACCTTCTCGACGCGATTGACGAGCGAGGGCGGCGTCGCACCCGTCCCGGGCTCAAGCTTCTACAGCGTTCCTGAGGGGGGGCGTTCCGTCGTGCGTTTCGTCTTTTGCAAGCGCCTCGAAACACTGCATGCCGCCGCGGAACGACTGAAAGCCTTTACTGCGCCTGTCTGACGCGCTCCCGAGTCACGCTCCCCCGCCCCCTTCCGGTGGAGGCGCGCCTTTGCCATCCGCGCTCGTCTGAGCTCCGTCGCCGCCCTTCTCTTGAGCCGCGTCACTGACGGTGTACTCGATCTCGGGATCCTCCCTCGAGACTTCCGTGACCTGCCCCTCCCATTTCCGCATCATCTTCACGAAAGCCTTGGCGATGTCCTCGTCGAATTCGGGGCCCGCGCCCTCCTCGATAATGCCTAGCGCCCGCTCCGCTGGCCACGCTTCCCGATACGGGCGATGCGTGCGCAGCGCGTCGAAGACGTCACAGACGTGCACGAGGTTGCTCGCCTGATGGCACGCGCGTTCGAAGGTGATGGCGGGATACCCGCCGCCATCGATTCGGATGTGGTGCTCATACGCGACGACCGCGGCGAGATCGAGATGCTCCTCGGTAGTCATGATGATGCGAGCGCCCTCGACGGTATGGCTGTTTATGACCAGACGCTCTTCGTCAGTGAGCTTGCCGGGCTTGTTCAGGATGTCGCTAGGGATCGTCACCTTCCCCATGTCGTGCAGCAGCCCGGCGATCCCGAACATCCGCACTTCCTTCGGAGTCAGGCCGAGGAATTCGGCGAGCGCCATCGTCAGCACCGAGACGTTGAGCGTGTGCGTGACGGTGTACTGGTCGAACTCTTTCATCCGCACCAGCGGGATCATGTATGCCTGATCTCCATGCATCGCGACCGAGAGCGAGCGCACGGTTGCTTCGGCCTCCAGCATCTGGAGTGGGCGTGCCTCCTTGAGCTCGCCGTGAAGCCACTCGACGCTCTCGATCTCTTCCCTCAAGGAGTACCCCGTGGTCGCGGTCACGACGTCTGGCTCGGGGGTATCTTGTGGTTGGCCCCGGAGGCCGACCTCGCCGTAGCGGATGTTGGAGGGTCGGCCCTGTCGAACCTCGGCGGAACTGACCGGCTCCCCGGACATCCGGATGTAGACCTCCTCCAGGAAAGCCTCGAAGTCGTCCCGACTGACGGCATCCAAGAACTCGAGGCGCTGGATGCCGACCTGTCCGAGACGGGTTGCCCAGCCCCAGTTGCCGAGCTCCCGCAAAGGGCGAGCGCCGAAGACGATCTCGTCGGCCAGGAAGGTGAAGGCCGCACGGGGTGACTCTTCCTGAAGATCGACCAGGTGGCCGTACGCGCCGTCGATGGCGCGTTCCCGGGCAGGATGGCCGTCCTCGTACAGGTTCATGGTCGACACGACCTTGGCCAGGTGCGTGAGGAACAGAGCGGGTGCGTCCATCAGCCCCCGCCCGCCTTGACCTGCGCGGCGACTCGAATACCCGGGTCCTTGGACCTGCTCGCAAGCTCGAGGATCTCGTCGACCTCCGGCTGCCCCGACCACGTCGCGGCCAGAATCCGGAGCGCCTCCAACACGGCTGTGCTCTTCGCGGAGATCCTCGCTTTCCCGAAGAGGATCTTTCCACCCGCGACGATCTCACAGAGAGCGCTACGTGCCAACGGCTGATCCACGTGCTCCAGGCAGCGGATCGCCATGGTGCGGATCTCCACGCTACGGGTCGCTGCCGCGACGACGCGATGCACCAGGGTCGGGAGCGTGGCCTGGGGCAGTCCGTCCTGGATCTGCAGGAGAGCCATCCGCACCATGCGCTCGTCCTCGTCCGCAAGCGCGGTGACGAGCGATCGGTCGCGAAGCGCGCTACCGGGCCGCATCGCGAGCGGCAGCGCCTCCCGACGCACGCGGTGATCGTCATGATCGAGGTACGGCTTGGGATCGAAGCCCGTGGGCAGCTGCTCGATACGCTGGAGAAGCGCCAGCAGGTTTCGGGTCACGAACCAACGGCTGTCGTCCAAGCGATCGATCGCGCGTTGCCCCACGAACGGACCCAGTCCGGGCAGCACGTCGAAGATCCGGCGCCGGACCGAACGCGACTCGGACTCGGCGAGAACGTCCAGAAGCGGGGCCACTGCGCTCGGCCCCATCTCGGCCACCAGCGCGCGCACAGCCTTCATATCCAGATCGTCGGTGCCGAGGAACTTTCGAAACTGCTCCGGGCTCGTGAGGTTATTGCTTGATCGTCGCCGCGGCGGCATTGCCCTTGGAACATGTCGCGATCATGTCCATGAGTCCCCCCGTGCCGCCCTGCGTGACCATGTCCTGGACTGCCTTGCTGATGGTGGGCCCGAAGGCGTCGACCTCCAGCGCCATCTGCACGAGGCGCACCGCCCCCGTGATCTTGTCGGTCTCGTCCGGGGGCTGAAAGATCGGAGCCGCCGTCGCCATTGCGTCCAACACCGTCGTGTAGGCCTCGGGGTTCGGGTCCTTTAGTTCCCATCCTTCGATCAGCGACTCTACGTTCTCCCGTAGCGCGGTGTCCGCCTGTGACCTTGCTCCAGCGGCGCCGGTCCCGCCGCTGGCGTGCATTGCGAGCTTGCTCAGCATGCGGGTCATGGACGACGAAATCGTCTGCTCCGAGGTTGCCGCGGCCGCGGTCACGACCTTTAGGACCGAGTCGACCGCGAGGCTCTGATTCGCGTCGAGCACGAACCTCTTCCGCTGAGCGCTGTTGCCGCCGAACGTGACCAGGCGCTCGAGCGTGTCCTCATTCAGCTCATTCATGAGCGTGGAGACCCGGGAGCGGACCTTCCCGGACTCGCCGCCCGTCGCGTCCTTCAACTCGTCCGTGAGCTGAAGCATGTAGCCGACGATGGCCTGGTCGTACGTCTCATCGCGCCCGTGTCCCTCGATGGTCCGCGCGATGGTGGTGGCGTCCGGGGATGCCGCCAAGGTTTCGTCCGAGGCTAACGCGACCTGCGCCAGCCCGAGCCAGAGGGCGGTCGCCCGATCCAACTCTGCCGAGGGCTCGGCGTCGGACTCATCCCTCAACTCCAGCTTCTCGTAGCCGACTCGGTGGACCTTGGCATGTTCCCAGATCGGAAAGTCGTCGGCTTCTCGCATACCGATCGGCGTTTCCCCTCGGCCACTCTCCACGGCGAGAACCTCGAGCAACCCCGCGATTTCCGAGGCGGTCACACCCCTCGCGAAGGAGATGGCCCCGAGCTGGTGTTCGTGGAGCCGCCTTGCGAGCTCGGAAAGCACTGGATGTTTTTGGTCCGTTGCCGTCCCTTCGATGACCAGCTGTCGCGCCGCCACGCCGATCGCGATCGAAGGTCGATCGCT
Organism: Longimicrobiales bacterium; assembly: GCA_965197725.1. Classification (GTDB taxonomy): domain Bacteria; phylum Gemmatimonadota; class Gemmatimonadetes; order Longimicrobiales; family Gaopeijiaceae; genus UBA1138. Next base: position 3,296 of record CBDANQ010000004.1, on the reverse strand, counting down.
GAAGAGTTCACTCAGGCGGCCCATGATGTTGTCGAGCACCGGATCGTGCGAGGGATGTCCGGCTGGGTACATCGCATAGCGATGCACCCCGATGGACAGTTCGATCAGGAATTCCGCCAATTCCCTCGACAGGGAGGCCTGCTGAGCGGCTTGTTCGGTAGCGTCTTGGGTCACCGGGCGCCGGTCGCGGTTTTGGGATGGGGCCTCGGGGAACATACATTTCAGCCCGACTTCCCGCGACGGACTGCCACTCCGCATTGACCGACGACACACAGCACTCCGAGCGAGACGGTCTCATCCGCACTGCTGTTCGGGTCACTCTCTTTGGGTTCGAGTCAACCGAGGCGCTTGCGTCCATCCAACTGCGGGGACGTCGTTGGCGGCTCGGCGGCGCCGCCACAACGATGGGCATCTTCGCCGTGATCGCGCCGGTCGCGGCGATCATCCCGCCCCACGCCCCTTGGGGGATCGGCGCGCTCGCAGCTGGGGTCATCCTCGCGCGACGACGCATGATCGAACGATTCACCCTGATCGAACTGGAGGGCTCGTGCCCCAAGTGTGACGAGCCCCTCACGGCGAAACGCGCCCGGCTTCGCACACCACACCCAATCACGTGTGAAGGGTGTCACCATCACGCCTCCTTGAAGGTCCCCGCCGAGACGCTGGCGGCCGGCATGATGGACTAGAAGGGTGATCGGAAGGGGGGGTGGGCCGCGCTCGCTACTCGGGCGCTTCCCGCAACACAGGGATGGGAGGCTTCGTCACGATCTTGGACGGGACCAGCGGTGCCACCTCTGCGCCGCTCCGGGCTGGTTCGGGCAGCAGGTCGATCACGCCCTGGACCTGATCCGTCTGTACGTCGAAGAACAGAACGTTCGGTTGCCCCTCGCCGAACGACACCGTGAGGTCGTTGCGAATGTTGCCCTCGACCTCGACGACGGTGCCGATGATGAACGCGCCGAAGCCCAATGCGAGCGTGACGGACACCGTCTGGTTCCGAGGGCGAAACAGGTTCGACACCCCCTGGCGGATCGGGTACGAGGCGCCTCGCGGAAAGAACCGGCGGGTCAGGCGAGTCAGCGACCAGCCCACGAGGGTCAGCACGCCAACCGCGGAAGAGAGAGCGCCGGCGAAGCCGAGCCCGAGCGCCGGCTCGGGCGCCTCGATGGTGCACAGGATCAAGACGCTCGCCGCGAGCAGCGCGTAGGCACCGATCGTCAGCGGGTCCGCGCGTCGACGCGCGGGCTCGAAGTCCTGACGTAGCGCTTGCAACGGAGGCACGTCCTTCACCCCGAGCAACGGGATCAACGCGAAGATTACCGCGACCCACACGCCGATTCCGAGGCCGGTGAGGGCGGAACCGATGGAGAAGCGCGTGCTGACCTCGACCGGTAGCAGATCGGTCAGGACGAAGGGGAGCGTCTCCTGCACCAGGACTCCGAGCGCCACGCCTGCCAGCGAACCCAGAAGTCCCATGGCCCCAGCCTGGATAAGATAGGCGAGGAACGCGGTCCACTGGCTCGCTCCCATGCACCGGAGCACCGCCACTCCCGGTCGCTTCTCGCGCACGTAGACGTGGATCGAGCTCGCGACCCCGATCCCGCCGAGCAAGAGGGCTCCCAGCCCCACCAGCGCCAGAAAGCGCCCGAGGAATCGGATACCGTTGGAGAGGCTCTGCGCCTGTTCCTCCGCCATCGTGTAGCGCACCTGGGCGGCCGAGAACACGTCCCCATACCGCTCCCGCTGCGCGAAGCGGTCGTCTCGTTCCGGCAACCGGAGAAAGACCTCATAGCGGGCCAGCGAACCAAAGCCGAGCAACTCGGCCCGGGTCATGGCTTCCTGCGAGAGGTAAACCCGAGGACCGATCACGAAATTGAAGCCGAGGTCCGTCGGCAGGTCAGCCACAGTCGCCGCAATCACCAGGCGGGCGCGGCCCACCACGAGGGTGTCGCCCACCCGTGCGTCGAGCTGCGTGAGCACGGCGGGATCGACCAGGACCTCACCCGGGCCGATGCCCTCGGTCCAGTGACCTGCCGGGTCCGTCGAGACGGTGCCGTAGAAGGGGTAACCCCCGTCCACCGCCCTCACCTGCAGTAGGCGAACGGTGCCCGACGCCGGCGCGAGCACCATGGAGCCGGCCGTCGTCACTCGAGCGATATCGACGCCGGCCCGGCTCAGCGAATCCAGAAGCGTGTTAATGGAATCCGGGAGTACCCGGCCCGCGGTCATGCGCGCGTTGGCCCCCATGAGCACGTCCGCCTCCTCCTGGATCGAGCGTGCTACGTCGTCTCGGAAGGAGTGGATGGAGACCAGAGCTCCTACTCCTAGCGTGATCGACGCCATGTACACGCCCACGCGGCGGAGGCTGTGACGGCTCTCCCGCATCGCGAAGCGCACAGCGAACGCGAGCCGCAGCCTGCTTCTCAAGCTATCTGCCCTGCCCGGTCGGAGACGATCCGGCCCCCGGCGAGCGACACGATTCTGTGTGCCCGTGCCGCGAGTGAGAGGTCGTGCGTCACCATGACGAGGGTCGTACACGCGTCACGATTCAGCTCCCCGAGCATCTCGACGATGCCTTCACCGATTTCCTGGTCGAGATTCCCGGTCGGCTCGTCGGCGAACAGGATCTTCGGGCGATTGGCGAAGGCGCGTGCCAGCGCTACTCTTTGCTGCTCTGCGCCGGAGAGTTGAGCGGGAAAGTGGTCGAGCCGGTCACCGAGGCCTACGCGCTCCAGGAGGGCGGTAGCCTCTCTGCGCAGGCCCTTGGCGGCGCCTCGGAGCTCCAGAGGAACCAGCACGTTCTCCAGCGCGGTCAGCGTCGGAAGCAGGTAAAACGTTTGAAACACGAAACCGACCCGTTGGACCCGAAATTCGGCTCGGCCGTCTTCGGTAAGCGCGAAAATGTCCTCGCCGTCGAGGTATACGCGACCACGGGTCGGCTTGTCGAGTCCGGCCAGGAGACCCAAGAGCGTCGTCTTGCCGCTCCCCGAAGGGCCGACGACGGCGAGGAAGGACTCAGGCTCCATTTCGAGATCGATGGAGCTCAGCACCGGCAAGGGCCGGCCTCCACTCACATAGGTTTTCTCGAGGCCCTGGGCTACGATCATCATATGCGACGCTTCCTCTTCATCATCTCGACGCTGGCCTGCGCCACTTGCGCACGGCCCGATGACCCAGCTTCCGGCGAGCCGGATGTCGGGGAGGCCGCCTCCGCCCACGCACAGGCAGAAGCGACGTCTCCGAACGAGCGACCGGCCGTCGTCTTTTTCGGCACGAGCCTCACCGCCGGACTCGGT
>CBDANQ010000003.1:0-39068 GCA_965197725.1 Longimicrobiales bacterium | reverse complement strand
AGGAGAGACTCCGGAGCCACCACCTTCAACTGTCAGCGGGACACCATCGATTTGCGGGTCTGAGTGGGGCAGAGCAGAATGAAGGCATGCAGAAAGCCCTGCTGTTCGCGCGCGCTCTGATAGCGGTCGGGTGTGCTAACGCAGAGCAATCGGAGACTCTATCCGAAGGTTCGGAGCAGGTTACTCCATCAGTTTCCTGTGCGGACTTGAGGGATTCTGGAAAAAGGCGCTGCTCACGCAGACCCCCTTTGGCTACAACAAGAACTGAGCGCGCTCTTCGCGCTGGGGCTGCCGCCGGTGTTGCTGTAGGATCTCGCGCTCTGCTGACCCCCGCCGCATCTTGGGGTCCATGCCCGACTGACCTGACCCCCTGAAACGAGACCAGGTGCAATGTTAGGATCGAGCTGGTCTGAAGCTTTTCAGCGAGGAGGTCAGGATGGGAAGGAAGCGACACACTCCGGAGCAGATCATCACTGCACTGCGGGAGGCAGAGGTCGGTCTGGCCCGCGGCAAATCCGTGAAGCTGATCAGCCGGGAGCTCGGCATCACCGAGCAGACGTACTACCGGTGGAGGCGGGAGTACGGCGGGATGAAGGTGAGCCAGGCACGGCGCCTGAAGGAGCTCGAGCGCGAGAACGGGCGCCTGAAGCGAGCAGTGGCGGACTTGACACTGGACAAGCTGATCCTGGAGGAAGCAGCCGAGGGAAACTTCTGAGCCCCGAGCGCCGACGACGTTGTGTGGTGCGTGTACGTCAGCAGCTCGGGGCGTCGGAGAGGAGAGCGTGCCGGGTGCTCGGGCAGCCACGCACGACCCAGCGCCGGGCGAGGAAAGTGGCGAGTGACGAGGGGGTGCTCCGAGGTGATATCGTGCGACTCGCGAGTCGATTCGGCCGCTACGGCTACCGACGCGTCACGGACATGCTCCGCATCGAGGGCTGGGGGGTGAAGCACAAGCGGGTGGAGCGGATCTGGAGGCAGGAGGGCTGAAGGTCCCGCAGCGGCAGCCGAAGCGAGGTCGGCTGTGGCTCAACGACGGATCGTGCATCCGGCTGAGGCCGCTGTATCGGGGCCACGTCTGGTCGTACGACTTCGTGGCCTCGAGGACGCACGACGGGCGTGCGCTGAAGCTGCTGACAGTGCTGGACGAGCACACGAGGGAGTGCCTGGCGATCGTGGTGGCTCGCAAGATCCGCTCGCACGACGTGCTCGAGGTGCTGGCCGATCTGTTCGTCCGACACGGGCCTCCCGAGTATCTGAGGTCGGACAACGGAGCGGAGTTCACCGCGAAGCTCGTGCGGCGGTGGTTGGGGCGCGTGGGCGTCGAGACGCTCTTTATCGAGCCGGGCAGCCCGTGGGAGAACGGCTACAACGAGAGCTTCAACGGCAAGCTCAGGGACGAGCTGTTGAACGGGGAGATCTTCTACTCGTTGGCGGAGGCGGCCGTGCTGGTCGAGCAATGGAGGCGCGAGCACAATACCGTCCGACCCCACAGCGCCTGCGGCGGCTTTCCCCCGGCCCCTGAGGCGATTAAGCCGTCGCCCTGGTTCTTGAGGATGCCCGTCCTTCACGGCCCTCCACAGGTGCTGGGACTAACATAGGATGTGGTACCCGCTCTTGGGGGCAGGTCACCGGCGGGTTTTATCCTGGTAGACGTGCTTCCTGTTGACCGACGACACAGCGGTCGCCACCGTGCGCCGACGGTTTCGCCCCCGTGCGAACCGATGGCCGACTCAAGAGAGGGATAGGCATGAAGAGAGCCATTTTTGCCCTGATCATCAGCCTCGGTTTCAGCGCCACCGCTCAGGCGCAGCGTCCGCCGGACGCGTGCGGCCCGGCCGGCCAATTGTCGGCAGAGCTTTCCGCCAACGTGGGGGCCCACGCGCGCTGTTTCGAGCTCCGGATGTACACGGCGACCAATGAGCGCGGCGACATCAACGCACTGCATCAGCGCTTCCGCGAGCAAGAGGTCGCGATCTTCGAGAAGCACGGCGCCGAGGTCATCGCGGTGTGGCAGCGTCTCGACGACCCCAACACGCTGGTCTGGATGCTGGCGTATCGCGACCGTGCCCATCCTGACGAGGTCTGGGCCGGGTTCGCGGCCGACCCGGACTGGACCGCGCTACGGCAGAAGTACGACGTGTCGCTCTCGATCGAGGCGTACTGGATGAGCTCCACCAACTACTCGAACCTGAGGTAGCCGTCCAGGCTTCGCGTCTTGGTTGAAGGCGTGGTGATCGTCGGCGGCTTGATGGGGTCAGTCGGTACTAGCCCGTCTCCCACACCGCCACGCTCCGCACCACCTCGGGGCTGAACCGGAACGGGATCACTTCGTCCACACTGGGGATCTCGAAGGTCTCATCACCCTTGAGTGCGTCTACGATCCGCTCGTGAGCTTCGCCACCTGTGCGAGCGAACTCCGGGGAAATCCGAACCGCGAGTTCAATCGTCTCCTCGGGCAGACCGAACAAGGGCGGATGGGTCGTGATGATGCGGACGTGGATCATGCCCTCAAAGATGCGTCGGTGTGTGCGACATGGGGATGTTGGGATGGGATTCATTCTCTCGCCACTATCTTGAGTTGGTGCAGGAGGACCATGGGAGAGTCACCACCACTTCGCACCCGCCGCCCTTCCCGAGTATGTGCATGAACGTCTCCGTGAGTTCGTGCTTCTTCATTTACTTGCTCCTCTAGATCGGAATCGAATTCTGTGCTCTGCTCGCAATTGTGCTCGCAACAAACGCGGTGCAGGTGGCCTATCTGGCCGGTTGGGTAGGTGCAGCCTGCCCGCGCCGTCCGTAGAATGTTCACGTTTCTATTGCAAGAACCGCCTGGCGGGAGCGCCAAAGAGATGCCCACGGGACATGGACGCAAGCTCGCCGGGCGTCCGAGACGGCTACATGGTTGGATCGGCCCTTCGGGGATGGCACCCGCCTCGAACTACCCGACCCCGTACTCTTGGATCTTGTAGCGAAGCGCGCGCGGAGACAGCTCGAGCAGCTCGGCGGCGTGGGTCTTGTTACCGCTCGTGCGATCCAACGCGAGCTGGATGAGGTGTTTCTCCAACCTCGCGCCGTGCCGCTTGACAGACAGGTCGTCGGAGTCCACGCCGATGCTAGGACCGTCAGGCGCCGGGCGACGGACCGCCCCCGGCAGGTCGTCGAGCGAGATGCTCGGGCCCTCGGTCAGGACCAGCGCCCGCTCCAAGACGTTCTCGAGTTCGCGGATATTCCCCGGCCAGCCGTACGTGAGGAGTACTGCCATCGCATCCGGGTCGACGCCCTCAACCTCCACCTCCAAGCGCGCACTCTGTCGCGCGAGCAGATAGCTCACGAGCTCCGGGATCTCCTCGCGCCGGCTCCGCAGTTGCGGCAGGTGAATCGGCACGACCGCCAAGCGGTAGTAAAGATCCTTCCGGAAGTTCCCCTCCTCGACAGCCGCTTCCAGGTCAAGGTTGGTCGCCGAGATCACGCGTACGTCCACACGCTGAATCTCAGTGGAACCGAGCCGTCGCACCTCCCCTTCCTGAAGCGCCCGCAGCAACTTCACCTGAAGCGCCCCCGGGAGTTCACCGACTTCGTCGAGGAACAGCGTCCCCTGGTTAGCCGCCTCGAAGAGCCCCTTCTTGTCTCGATCGGCCCCCGTGAAGGCGCCCTTCACATAGCCGAAGAACTCGGACTCGAGCAGTTGCTCGGGGACACCACCACAGTTCACCGGCACGAACTGCGCCGTAGCCCGAGGACTCTCACGGTGCAGCATGCGTGCGACGACCTCCTTGCCGGTACCGCTCGCACCCGTCAGGAGCACAGGAGAATCGTGCTTCGCGACTCTCTCGACGATGTGTAGCGCCTTTCTCATCGCCGCAGAACCGACGACGAACTCTCCGAAGCGCGCATCCGCTCTCACCCCCTGGCGAAGGCGGCCGACCTCCTTGCGTAACTGTTCCCGTTCTTCAGCCTTGCGTATGGTGAGTAGGACTTCGTCAGCCCCGAACGGTTTCGGCAAGTAGTCGTATGCACCCCTCTTCATCGCCTCGACCGCCAGCTCAAGGCTGCCGTACGCGGTCATCATGAGGACGAGCGCCTCACCACCCGCCTCCCGGTACGACGCAAGGAACTCGAGTCCGTCGATCCGTGGCATGCGCACGTCGCAAAGGATGAGATCGGGCTTGTGTTCGTGCGCCGTTTTCAGCCCGTTCTCACCATCCTCGGCTAGTACGACCTCGTAGTCGGCATCCGTTAGGATGAGCGAAACGGACTTTCTCAGTCCGGCGTCATCATCGATGATCAGGATCTTCACAGCGTCTCCACCAGTCCAGCCTCGTGGGACTCCTCGGGGGCGCCCGGAAGCCGAATGGTAAACGCCGCGCCCCCGTCGTCGCGGTTCTCGGCAAGGATTTGACCACCCATTCCGTCGACCAGGCGAGCACAGATAGAAAGACCCAGCCCCGTCCCCTCGCCCGGTTCTTTGGTAGTGAAGAACGGGTCGAATATGTTTTCGAGGTCGTCTTCGGCAATGCCGGGCCCGTTGTCCTCGACGCGGATCACCGCCACACGCTGGGAATTGAAGACGAGGTCGATGCCGTGACCTCCATCGTCCCTCGAGACACGCCGACGGTGCATGTAGTTGATGCCCTTCGGGTCATCCACCCGCTTCACCGGGAGGTGGGTCACCTCGCCCGAATCCCCGAAGAGTTCCACCGAGATCCGTGGATTCGGAGTCGACTCGAGAGCGGCGAGGGCGTTCAGGAGCAGGATCACCAGGACCTGCTCGAGCCGATGACGCCCCATGACCACGTCGGGCGCGTCGCCCGACAGCGTCCACGTCATCTCGGTGCGGTCCAACTTCCCTTGGGACTCGAGCAGGTCGCGGACACCGGCCAGCACCTCTGCCGGCGCGGCCGGCGCGGCCTCATCGTTCCGTGGGCGGGCGTAGTCGAGCAGACCTCGCACGATGCGATCGATCCGGTCGGCCTCTCCGCGAACGGAGTCCAGCAAGTCGATGTCGCCGCCCACTTTCTCGGCTCGTGCCTTGGCCACGTCGACGAAGGCCATGATCGCCCCCAGCGGGTTGCCGACCTCATGAGCGATACCCGCCGCCAGAGTGCCCACGGAAGCGAGGCGCGCGGTGTGGATGATCTGGTCCCGTGCTTCGATGAGGTCTCTGTTGGTCTGCTCGAGTGACTGGACATTTTCGGCCAACAACTCCTGGTCGGCGATGAGCCGATCCGCCATGTCGTTCACGCTCGACTGCACCTGTCGAAGCTCGAGACTGTCCGAGGTCCCGATGCGGTGATGATAGTCGCCTCCGGCGATTCGGCGCGCGCCTTCGGCCAATAGCTCCATCGGCTTCACCATGAACTTCCCTAGAACGGCACTTCCCAAGACGAAGAGCGCCCCGAGGTCAATCGCGACGACAACACCAATGATGAGAGTGCGTCGGGCCGTCGACTCGATTCCAGGCAACAGGATGGCGATCCCGAACAAGACGAACAGGAGGGCAAGCACGAAGAGAAAGCCGAACCGAAACAACAGCTCTCGCCTGCGTGGGATCTGTCGAGACATGCCGGAGGGCTAGAAGAGTGGCTGCCTCGCTGGGCGGCCCGGACCTGACGGCCCGGACCGCCCACCAGCAGCTGTGCTTATCGCAGCGTCGCGGAGGAGATCCGGCGCCGCATCAGCGAATCAACTGGTGCAGGCGATCTCACCTGGAGCGGTTGACGTCACGGGTGTGGCCGGACTGGAGGCCGTACCGTAGAAGATGACGCAACCTTCGGCCGTGCCGAGCGCGGCGTGGACGACGCTTGCGGACCAGCCGGAACTGGAAGCGGCCGAGGCCACGGTGACACCAGCGGAGCTCGTGAACGAGAGATCCGTGGTTACCGTCGTGTAGGCATACGCGTCGGAATAGTAGATCTCCTGCTGGCTGGCCAGGTTCTTGAGATCCGACTTCATCGCTGCGAAGTACGCCTTCTCCCGGGTGGCGGAGAACTTCGGAATGGCGATGGCCGCCAGGATTCCGATGATCACGACCACGATCAGGAGTTCAATAAGCGTGAAACCCTTTTTGTCTCGCATGATCTGAGACTCCAGAAATGAGTGAAACGGGCCCTGCGATACGATGGGGAAATAGCAAGCCTGAGCCCCAAAATGGACCCGAACGATCTAAGAGGTTATCTGACAACGGGTTAGAGTAGGTGACGAGGGCTCGGTGGAGCCGCTGCAACACCGAGTGGGTGTGGGATTCTGCGACTCACGAGGCCGTTTGCAAGAGCGGGCCCCGTGCAACAGCACGGGTGGCTTCCGATCACCCTTCCCTCGCCTGTCCGAGCACCTGTGCGCGCAGCGAATCGACTAGCGCGCGCTCGACCGCCGAGAGGTCCACGGCGAGCGCTGCGTCAAACGCCATCCGCACGCCTGACGAGTCGCCAGCGTGGGCGTTCAAATATCCCAGCGTTACCCACTGCTGCCAGAAGTTCTGCAGTCCGTAACGTTCGATGTGCGCTTGTCGAACTTGTTCTGCCTCCTCGAACCGACCGCGCGACGCCAGCGACCAGGCGATGATGTTGGGACGGAGCGGATCTCGATCATCGAGCGTGAGCGCCACGCGGCTGAGACGTTCGGCCTCTTCGAGCTCTCCCCAGATCGAGTAAATCTCAGCCAGAAGGCCAGGTGCGAGCGCAAACCTCGGCTCCCTTCGCCACGCGTGCCGAAGGAGACCCTCAGCGGACTGGTACATCTCCTTGTTCATCAGGGTCTGGCCGACATCGGTCATGATCTGGTAGTGCGAGTCCAGCAGATCGACCGCGGCTCGATAGGAGCGCAGCGCGTCCGAGGTGAGACCACGGTCCATGAAGGCGTCTCCGAGAATCCATTGGGAGCGACCCGAGTAGGGGTAGTCCGCGACCAACGCGTTCAACATGGAATTGTTGTCCTTCCATGTCGGGTTCCGGGTCCAGGTCCGGACGCTGGCGAGCACCAGAATCACCGTGAGCGCGACCAGTGCCCCGCGCGGCCGTGCCTGCCAGAAGCGGACGAGCATCCAACCCGTCGCCGCCGCTAGCCCCACCGAGGGCAGATAGAGCGTCCGTTCGGCGAGCAGCACGCCGGCGAGGAAGAAAGCGTTCGACACCGGCGATACCGTGATCATGAACCAGACGACACCGAAGCCCGCGACGCGGGCCGACGGCCGACCCACGGCCATGACGCCTCTTCGCCACGCCGCCAGGGCCAGAGCCAGCACGCCGAGCGCGAGGGTGATGCCGACCGAGTTGCTCGGACCCCAGCCAAGCGATATCGGGATGACGTCCGGCGCGTAGTCAGAGGAAAGGTCCATGGGGAAGACCCACAAGCGAACGTAGTTCCCCCAGACCTCGGAGACCGTCCAGATCCGCGGGACCTCGAGCAGCAGATCCGCTCCGAGTGGGCCCAGAGGATCAGCGATCGTGCCCAAAATCTCCCAGCGCGCTACCAACAGGGCGGTCGCTGCCGCCACGAGCGCCACATAGACCCTCCACCGTTCAGCCAAGTACCGTGGTACGTCCTTGACGGAAAGATCCCTACGGGCAGCATCGAGCAATAAGAGGATGCCAGGTAGGGTCACCGCCCCCTCCTTGGCGCCAAACCCAATGGCGTACAGCAGCCCGATGGCCACGGCCCTTCGCCACGAGGTCTCGGTAGGTCCGCGCACGTGAACCAGACACGCCGTCAGGAAGCACATCGCGGAAACGACTTCTCCCGCGCCAACGACGTTGGCCACCGCCTCGACGTGCACGGGATGGACCGCGAAGACGAGCGCGCCGACCAGAGCTCCCGGCAGGGACGTCAGCTCGGCGAGGAGGAGAAGAACCAGCGCCGTGACCGCGGCATGCCCGAGCAAATTGGTGAGGTGGAAAAGCCAAGGAGCGCCATCCACCACGATCCACTGCAAGCCGAACAGCAGCTGGGTAGTGGGCCGCCATAAGCCGTTGTCGCGTCCGTAGATGCCGGGCCAATAGGGTGATACCACCGCCCGCGGAAGCGTCTCCAGACTCTGGATCGCCTCGTTGTTCGCGACGATGTGGTGGTCGTCGTACGCAAAGCGGTTCTGAATCGTATTCGCGTACACGAGTGCCGCCAGGGTGGTCACGAGCAGCAGCGCGGCGCGTCGGTCGCGTACCACCACCTGCAGCGCCAGTGCGAGGCGCTTCATGCCCCAGCTCCGCCGTCGCGCGAGGCGAGGATCTGAGAAGCCCGTTCACGAGCTGCGCGCGCCTCGTCTTGCTTGCCGTCGAGTGTGAGCAGCTCCGCCAGGCGGCTCCAGCCGGGCTCGAAGTCGGGCTCCTGCCCTAGCGAGGCCCGGCCGGCGCGGATCGCCGCCGCAAGGTCACCCTTGGCGACGTACGATTCCGAAACCAACGACCAGAGCTGCCGGTCGGAGCCAGCGCGGGCCAGGCCCCTCAGCGCCGCGGCGTGCGCGCCGCGCCCCTCACCCCGCAGCAGCCGCTGCTTTGCCAGCTCAGTGTACGCCGCGGGATGGGTTGGAAGCAGGCTGATGGCGGACGCAAAGAGCTGCTCGGCGCGCTCGTGCTGCCCTAGGTCGGAGTATAGGACACCCACCTCGACGACGAGCTGGTAGTCGTCGGGAGCGAACCCCAGCGCGAGCTCATACGCTTGCCGCGCTTGCTCAGCCTCCCCCACTCGTTCGAATCCATGGGCCCGCGCACGGAGCGCTAGTGAGGACTCCGGGTGCTCGGCCGCAAGCGTGTTGAGCATCGTGAACGTGTCCAACCAAGTGGGGTTTCTCGTAACGGTGCGAACGCTCATCGCGGCGAGTGCCACGCCGACGAGCCCCGCGAGCACGCGTCGTCTCGAGCGTGGTATCGACGGTGCGAGCTCGTGCGCAAGACCGGCGAGCACGAGAGCCAAGCCGACCGACGGGAGGTAGAGCGTGCGTTCGGCGAGAAGGACATCGGAGCGGACCACCAGGTTCGAGACAGGAAGAACCGCGACGAAAAACCACGCCAGCCCGAGTGCGAGCGTTCGTGAGCGATCTCGCAACAGCCACGCGCCAGCCACCACGGCGAGCAGCAGGACAGTCCCCACAATGACCTCCACCGTGAGCGAGGTGGTGACCAGGAAGACCCCCGGCGCATAGTCGGCACTGAGATCCAGGGGAAAAACCATGAGCCTCAGGTACTGTGGCCACACGGTGAGCGCGGTCAGTAGCCGCTCGCCGAGCGAGAGGCTGACGAGGCCCGCGGCGGGACCTTCACCGGTCAGTCCACCGATCACCGCGGCACGCACGAGAACGTAGATCGCGAACGTACCCGTCAAGGCCACATACGTAGGCGTCTCGGATCTCAGCCTGGTCAGGAGGGCTATGTCGCTCCGCCTGTACAGCTCGAGCACGAACAGCACGCCGGGGAGCGTGATGGCGATCTCCTTGCTGCCCAGCGCGAGCAGAAAGAGCGCGATGAGGCTTAGCAGTCGCACCGCGGAGCGCGGACCCCTCCGGCCTCCGGTGTCGAGGTATAGCAAGCAGGCCCCCAGATACGCCAGAGCCGCGTAAAGTTCCGAACGCCCCACGAGATTGGCCACCGCCTCCACGTGCACGGGGTGCACAGCGAAGAGAAGCGCTCCGACGAGCGCCGTGGGAATCGGCACGAAACGAGTGAGTAGCGCGAGCACGAGCAGGCAGACGAGCGCATGCGCGAGCACGCTCACGATGTGAAAGCCGAGCGCTCCCCCGTCGAAGGCGGCCCACTCGAGTCCGAAGCTCGAGAGCGCGAGCGGGCGATAGTTGCCCCTTCCAGGACGCGCGCCCGGCCAGTAGGGCGCCATGAACGCGTCCACGACCCTGCCCTCCGTGACCACTGGATTCTCGACGATGACCCAGTTGTCGTCGTAGGTGAACCCATTGCCGAGCGAGTTCGCATACACCGAGATGGCGACGAACAGCAGGAGGACTCGCGCCCTCGGGAGTGTGGTCGGCACGTGCCTTCTAGCTGTTCTCGTGGGGCTCAGGGTCTCCGGCTCCGGCGCGGGGGTCCGCTGCGCCCTCGGAAACAGCCGCGATGCGATCCGGCTCGTTCCACGGATCCGTCAATGGCGGAATCCACTTCGGTACCCTCGGTGGCGAGACGTTGTACCTGAGGATCGACCAGAACGCGGACACGCCGTCCCTCCATCCGATCTTCTTGCCCTCTGCGTATGAGCGTCCGTGGTAGCTGATCGGCAACTCGTAGATGCGGGCACCCGCCTGCGCGAGCCTCGCGGTCAACTCGGGTTCGATCCCGAACCGGTGCGCGGAGAGCGGTAAGGACTGCAGGAGCTCGGTGCGCACCATTTTGTAGCACGTCTCCATGTCCGTGAGGTTGACGTCAGTGAGCATATTGGAGAGAAGCGTGAGCAAGCGATTGCCCACCGAGTGCCAGAAGAAGAGCACACGGTGCGGCCCGCCCAGGAAACGGGAGCCGTACACCGCGTCGGCCCGTCCGCTCAAAATCGGCTCGAGCAGGATGGGGAGTTCGTAAGGGTCGTACTCGAGATCCGCATCCTGGACGACCACGACGTCTCCCGTCGCTCTGCCGAAGCCTGTGCGCAGCGCGGCACCTTTGCCCGCGTTCTTCTCATGCAGGACCAGCTGGTCGATCAACTCGCCCTCGAGCTCTCTCAGCAGGTCGCGGGTCCCGTCAGTAGAGCCGTCGTCCACGACGATCACCTCGAGGTTGAGCGGCACTTCGCGTACCCGGCGCAGAAGGCGCTCGACGGTTGCAGTTTCATTGTACGCGGGAATCACGACGGACAGCGTGACGCGATCCCAGGGGAGTCGTGTCGGTGGGACGCCAGGGAAGTTGACGCCGGAGCTTTGATGATTGCGCATGTCAGTCGAGCTCGTTGGAGTCCGAGGATGAACCCAGCGCGAGTCGTGCAGCCCGAGTCGCGTCGAGGTCTGCGGGAGAGCCGGCGCGTGCCTCGGCCGAGTCGAGAGCCGAGAGGGCAGCCAATGTGTCACCGGCGCTCGCGTGATCACCAGCGAGAAGCAACCACGGTCGAAACTGCTGTTCCAGCCCGGACTCGAGCGCCCGAATTCGAGACGCAACAGCGTCCTCGTGCCGGCCCAGACGCGAAAGGGACTGAGCGAGCAACTGGTGCAGGCTCCCGTTCGACGGTTGTGCGAGCGTAGCGGCTCGGGCGGCCGCCTCCACCTCGGAGAAGCGTCCCGCGGTCAGCTCGACCGACGCGAGCAGCCCGGGGGCCGTGGGCCATTCGGGCTCCTCCCGCCACGCACGCTCTAGGAACAGGCGTGCCGAATTCGGACGACCCATGGCCATGAGATGCGACGCGATCTCGGTGCTCTCTTTGTACTCGGAGTTCAGGATGCCCACCGCGTAGGAAAAGGCCCGCCGCGCCTCCGGCTCTCGGCCCTCCGCGAGCAGCCGCTGACCGAGAGCGAGCCACCCCCGTCCCGACTCCGGATGATCTTCGATGAGCGCGCTCATCACGGATTCGGTGCTGTCCCAAACCGGTACCCGCGCCGCGCTACGCGCCGCGCCGGCCACGACGAGCACGGTCACGAGGGCTTTAGCTTGGCGAGGGCGCACGCGATGGAACTCCCCGAGCAGCCATCCGCACGAGATCGCCAGGCCGACCGAGGGGAGGTAGAGGGTTCGCTCCGCGACGAGCACGGGTCCGAGGTAGAGCACGTTCGCGACGGGGAGCAACGCGGCCGCGATCCATAGCACGCCGAGCCCGAGTAGCCGCTGAGAGTCGGCCGGGCCACCCCGACGCCAAGCGAGCCCCGCCAACGCAAGAGTCGAGACAACGAGGGTCACCCCGAGAGCTCCCTCCGCGGTCCACGCGAACGCGATCGGAATCACGTCTGGCCCGTAGTCCGCGGACAGGTCGAGCGGGAAGAGAAACAGCCGGAAATACTCCGGCCAAACCGAGGCCAGGGTCCAAATCCTCGGAATCTCTTCGAGAACCGAGCCGCCGGGCGGCATCGTGGCGGTCGTCACACCGCCCACGAAGCCCACTCGCGCGAGGAGCAGGCCAGCGAGCGTCGCGAACATGAGGCCGAAGACAGTCCCTTTTTGCCGGAGCCACGGCACGAGCGTCCCGTGCTGCCACTCTCCTCTCGCGGCATCGATCAGCAAGAGCAGCAGCGGGAGGATGGCCGCTCCTTCCTTGGCGAGCACGGCGAGCGCGTAGCACGACGTGACGACGATGGCTCGCCCGAGCCGGTAGCTACTCCGGGCTCTCAAGTGCACGATGGCCGCAGCCAAAGCGAACGTCGTGGCCAGAGGCTCTGCCGTGCCCGCAATGTTGGCGATCGCCTCCACGTGAACGGGGTGCACGGAGAAGACGAGCCCCCCGAGCAGCGCCGCGGGCAACGACATCAACTCGGCCAGTAGGAGAACGACGAGCCCGCATGCACATGCGTGAAGGAAGATCCCCAACAAGTGGAAGCCGAGCGTGCTTCCGCCGGTCGCGATCCACGTGACTGCCCACAACGCCGTGGTGAGGGGCCGCCACCCACCCACCTGGTCCCCGAAGGAGCCGGGCCAGGACGGCTCACCGAGGCGTTGCAGAAGCCCCTCGAGTGTGCGGATCCCTGGATCGCCTGCAATCAGGACCACGTCGTCGTACGCGAACCCGTTCCAAAGAGCGCCCACGTGAACGAGTGCGCCGAGGCTCGCCGCGAGCAGCGCAGCTCGGCGCACCGAAAGCACCGGCGAGCTCAATCGTCGATCCCGTACCGGCTGAGCTTCCTGTACAACGTCGACGGGTCGATGCCCAACAGCTCCGCGGCGCGTTTCTTGTTTCCACCCTCGGCTTGCAGGACCCAGAGCATGTACGCGCGCTCTACGACCTCCATGGTCGGATTCTGCGTAAGGTCTTCCGAGCCCAGGCGCTGAGGCGGCGCTTCGCGGACTCGCTCGGGCAACGAAGCGGGCGTGATCTCCCGGCCCCCGGAGACCACGGTGGCGCGTTCCAGCGCGTTCTCGAGCTCGCGCACGTTGCCGGGCCAGTCGTGCTGGATCAGAACCGCCATCGTCTGCTCGGAGATGTGGGGCGCGGGAGCGTCGGGGCTGGCGCGAGACTCCAGGAAGTATTGCGCGAGTATGGGCACGTCTTCAAGCCGCTCCCGCAGAGGCGGAAGGCGGAGTTGGATCACGTTCAAGCGGTAATAGAGGTCGCTGCGAAAGGTCCCTCTCTCGATCGCCTGCTCTAGCTCCCGGTTCGTCGCCGCCATGATGCGCACGTCGACGGGCAGGACTTTCGTCGCGCCCACCGGGATCACCTCTCGTTCCTGCAGTGCCCGCAACAGCTTCACCTGGGTCGCCGCGCTCATTTCGCCGATTTCGTCCAGGAAAAACGTGCCACCGGCGGCCGCGGTAAGGAGACCTTCCTTGTCCTTCACGGCACCCGTGAACGACCCCTTCATGTGCCCGAAGAGCTCGCTTTCCAGCAGGCTCTCCGGCAGCGCGCCACAGTTGATCGACAGGAACGGTCCCTCTGCGCGATCGGAGAGCCGGTGGATGTAGCGCGCCAGCACTTCCTTGCCGGTACCGCTCTCGCCTGAGAGCAGTACCGTGGAATCCGTCGGCGCAACCGTTTCCGCGAGTTCGAGCACCTCTATGAAACTGGGGGCCGCCCCGACTGGTCGACCTTCGGCAGACGGGGTTCGTTTTTGGATCTCCTTCTTCAGAGCCCTGTTCTCGACTCTCAGCTGGCGAGCCTCAGCCGCGCGCTGGCAGATCGCGAGCAGCTCGTCGTTCGCAAACGGTTTCTGCAGGTAGTAGTAGGCCCCCTCGTTCACCGCCCGCACCGCAGACTGAAGAGATGCCTGGGCCGTCATGAGAATCACGGATATTTCGGCGTCCACTTCACGCGCCTTGGCGAGCACCTCGAGCCCGGTAGCGCCAGGCATGCGGATGTCGGTGAGGACGATATCCGGTTTCTCTTCACTCAGCGCGATCAGAGCCTTAGCACCGGAGTTTGCGACTGTCACGTCGTACCCGACGCCGCGGAAGAGAATGCTGAGGGTCTCGAGGATCGCGGTCTCGTCGTCGACCAGAAGGATCTTCACATCCTGACTCACGCGTCTTCTCCGGACTGCTCCCCCGAAATCCCCGGGAGAAAGATGACGAACTGAGCCCCCCCCTCGGGAGCACGATCCACGAACGTCACGCCCTGGTGTGCCTCAACCGCGCGGTGGACCACCGCGAGGCCTAGCCCACTTCCCGCCTCCTTCGTCGTATAGAAAGGGTCGAAGACCCGGCTCGCTGTTTCGGCATCGATCCCCGGGCCACTATCGCGGACCGCGAGCCGCACCGGGTATTCGAAGCTGGCCCCGTGACGGTCGCGGGCATCCGAGGCGGCCGTCAGAGACACGACGACCCTGCCCCCGTCTCCCGCCCACTGAGCACCGTTGAGCAACAGGTTCAACAAGGCCCGATGCAGCAGATCCCCATCCCCCATGACGCGCACCGGGCCTTCGTCGACCTCAGTGACCAGATCAACCGCGGCGAGGTCCGGATGCTGCTTGCTCAGCGAAATGCAGTCCTGGACCAGTGCCCCGAGGTCCAACTCTTCTTTGGCCCCGATCTTCATGACCGAGTAGTCGAGAAACTCGGAGAGGAGCCGGCTCAACCGGTCCGACTCCGATAGGACGAGCCGTTCCAGAACGGCGCGATCGTCGGACTCGAGCGAGTTGCCGCTGAGCTGCTCGACAGAACTGCGGATCGACGCGAGAGGATTCTTGATCTCGTGCGCCAGGGAAGCCGAGAGTGCCGCAACGGCCTCGAAGCGCTGAGTGCGAACATGGAGTTCTTCGATCCGTTCGAGATCCGTGATGTCCTGAAAGATCGCGGTCACCGAGTTGGCTTCGTCACCAGAGCGCTCCAAGACAGCGGTGCTGACGCCCAGCCGAATTTTCCGAGAGTCGGAAAGCGTCGCGGTGGTTCGGAAGCGTCCTACGGACCGCCCGTGGTGGATCGATCCCTCCAGCACCCCGCTCAGGCCCGGGGCGATGCGATCGACCTCGGCGAGGACCGGCCGTCCCAGAAAGGCGTCGCGATCAATTCCGAGCAGCCCTTCCGCCGCCAGGTTGGCGTATGCCAAGCGACCCTCGCCGTCGACCGTCAGGACGCCGGTGGCGAGGTTGGCCAGGATGTCGCTCGTGTCCAACCGCAGCTGCTCGAGCTCGGACTCCATCGCACCCAGCGCGAGCCCCGTGTGGCGGAGGCGGTCCCCGAGCAGTCCGGTGATGAGGGCCACCAAGGTGAAGAGTCCGATCTGGAGCGCCAAGCTCAGGCTCAACGTCTCCTGGAAGCCCCACACCAGGTCGGCGAAGTACGTGATACTGGCCAGGGCGCCGATCAGTACACCCCCGGGCAGGGGCAACAGTAGCGCCCCAACGCTGATGACGAGGATGTAGAGCGGGGCGAAGGTGCTCTCCGGCCCCAGCGTCACGTGGACGATGGCGGTAACCAATGCCACATCGAACATGACCTGCGAGTAGAGGAAGTTCTTCCCGACCTCGGCACCTTTGACGTGAGTGTACCAAAAGGATGCCGCCGTCACGAACAGCGCGACCAAGAACATCACGACCGTTACGAGCAGCACATCTGGCTGCGCCTCGAACCACGTCCAGAAGGCGCCCGCGAGAATGCCCGTGACCAGCGTGAGCCGTCCGACGTACAGCCACCGTAGCAAGTCAATGCGCAGTAGCTGGTATTCGCCGGGATTCACGCGGGCGGAGGTCGGTTCAGCCACAGTGGTCGTCTCCCAGGGTCCGGGCGGAGCGTGGACGCGAGCGCCCGCCCCCGCTTGAGCTCACAGAACGTATAAGAAAATTTTGCAATCTGCCAACGCCCGCGCATCGCAGAATGCGAGGCACGCCTAGCCGCGGGGGGGTCTCATGTGCTGGCCGGAACGTTGGGTCCTGGACAGATTGTCCTCCATGCCCAACCGAGAGCCCGACCTTGTGGCCTCCGACGACACCCAGGCAGGGCTGCCGGCCCGAGTGCGCCTGATCGCGACGCGAGCATTTGGTGCAACACTGCTGTCGCTCGCCTACCTCCCGCTCCACCGATTGCTGGATCCGACGGTCGCCGGAGCTGCCGGGGCTTCCACTCGTGCGGCGGCCGAAGCCGCCTGGAACGTGGGCCTCCTGGGCACGTTGATCGTCCTGGGGCTTGCTCTCCCGCTGTCGCGCTTCGTCCCGGCTGATCGACTCGCTTGGGCTGTTCGGCCTCTCGTAGGGCTTCTCGAAAGACCGGGCCGCTCTGCCTATGCGCTCTCGCTAGGAGTGGCATCGTTCGGACTTTCAGCCTGGATCGCGGTGTCCCTGTTCGGCGCGTTGCCCACGTCGGTCGATGAGATGGTTCAGCTGCTACACGCCCAGACCCTCGCTGGCGGACGGCTCGCTCGCCAGGTCGGGGGCACCGAGGCAGCGTGGGCCGTGCAGAACGGGCTTCTGACGCCCGCAGGGTGGACGTCGGTGTACCCGCCCGGACACACCGGCTTGCTTGCCATCGGACTCATCGCGGGGGTCCCTTGGCTCGTCGGTCCGGTCGCGGTCGGGGTCGCTACGGCGGTGTTCGCGGCCGCGCTCGAGCGCCTGCTCAGCGGCGTGCGGGTCGCTCGTCTAGCAGCGCTGCTCGTCACGTTGGGCCCGTTCTGGCTCCTCCTTGGCGGTACGCATCTGAGCCACACGACCGCGGCGGCGGGCGCGGCGCTCGTGCTGTGGACCGCGCTGCTGACGCGCGACGGCTCCGCGAAATGGGGGCTGGCTGTCGGCGCATCGATCGGTCTCTTCGTGCTCGCCCGCCCTTGGGTCGGCATCGTGGTATCGACGGCCGTGATACTGTCGGTGTGGTTGCCTCCGATCCTGACCGGACTCGAGACTCGCGGCTGGGGGCTCCGCCGCGTTGCGTGGACCCTCGGAGGTGGAGCGCCTTTTGCTATCCTGCTCCTAGCCTGGAACCAGAGGCTCTTTGGCGACCCGTTCGCGCTGGGCTACACGGCTGCGTTCGGCCCCGCCCACGGTCTCGGATTGCACATCGACCCTTGGGGCAACCGGTATGGATGGGTCGAGGCGCTAGCGTATACCGGCGCAGACTCGGTCCAGTTGGGTGCGCACCTGCTCGAGACACCACTCCCCGCCCTCGCGCTTATCGGCGCCGCGCTCGTGCTCGGCAGCCTTCCACGGGGCGGGGGGATTCTGTGCGCCTGGGCGGGCGCGGCGCTCGTGGCCAATGCGTCGTACTGGCATCACGGTGTCCACATGGGCCCACGCATGCTCTACCACAGCTCGCCCGCGTGGGCGTCCCTCTTCGTGATCGCCGCGGTCTCCTTGGTCGGATCGGACGTAGCCCCACTCCGGCGCTATAGAGACTTCCGGGCGTGGGTCGTCCTCCTGGCACTGTTCGGAGGTCTCGCGCTCGCCCCGGGGGTTGTCCGCGGCCATGCGTCGCTTTCGACCGCGGCCACTTCAGCCATGCTGCCCAGCGGCGTGAGAGAGTCGAGCGTCGTGTTCGTGCACGGAAGCTGGGCATCCCGCGTCAGCGCACGCTTGGCGAGCAGCCGCATGCGGCGGGACTCGATCGAGACCGCGCTACGTCGAAACGACATCTGCGCAGTGGACGCTTACGCGCGGGATCGCGCCCGGAGTCTCAGAGAGTCCACGGACCGGCTCGACTTCGACGCCTTGCCGGGGACGCCGGGCTCGCTCGAGCGGCGAGAGCTCTCGCCCGGGAACGTGATCCGTGTCTCGCTGTCTCGCGCCCCCACGCCATCCTGCTTGCGTGAGGCACGAGCCGATCGCCTGGGTGTGATCGAGTTGGAGCCTCTGTTGTGGCAGGCCCCCCCGGTCCCCGGCGAACGCATCGTCGTGGCGCGGGACCTGGGACCCATCGAAAACGGCAGATTGATCAGCGTTCTGCGCCGCACACCCTATCTGTACGTCGACTTCGAAGGGGAGGCCCGCCTCATGGAGTACGCGGCCGGCATGGAACTGATCTGGGGCGGCCCGGTAGATCTCAGCCGCGCGAGGTAAAGGTCGGGGACGCTGCGAAGCTCTTTGGGCGTCACCGACTCTCTGGGAGGTCCAGGACCTGTCCCTCGTAGATCCTGCTCCCCCGGATCCCATTCGTCCGCTTGAGCAGATCGACCGTGGTGCCATGGTTGCGGGCGATCGTCCACAGAGAATCGCCGGACCGCACGGTGTACACCACTTGTTGGACTCGCTGTGTAGACCGGGTAGCTAGGCGCTGCACGTACGCCGCATACGGTTGCGGGAACAACGCGACATGGTAGTGCGCCGGGTACCGCTCCCGGGTCGCCTCCAGCACGCCCGAACCCTCCAACGATGTGAGCACACGCTCCAGCCAGACACGGCAGCTCCGACTTCGGCTGTACCTCAGGTCGACCGCCATGCCCGTCGGATGCACTGAACGCGAAGACGCATTGCGCGGCTGCCCGGTCATGGGCCGCGTGAGGCTCGTCACGACCAACTGCTCACCGCAGCCAGCACGGTATTGGGCGGAAAGCCGCTCGACGAAGAGCGCCACCTCGGGTCTTGCGTACGGGAACGAGACCGAGTGAAGCTCGAAGTCTCGACCGGGTCGAACGCGTACCAACCAACCCTCAGACGCGAAGCGACGGATGCGGTCTCCGGTATCGATGAACGTGAAGTCGTGCTGACGGGCGACGCGGTTCTGAAGGTCGAGCGACGCGGTGGAGCCCCTGAGGCTCTGACTCGACGCGGGCGTGGACGCGAGCGCCGCTAGTGAGGCCACCGTGACGAGGCCTCGCACGATCGAATTGGAAATACGTTGAGTCACTCCGGCTCTCGAGGTTCAGGTCCTATGGACAACTGCCAGGTGCGACCAGCCGTTCGACAGACACGCATTCAACACATGTAAACATATGTTTCGCGCTCCACAAGCAAGTCTTTACCGCAGTACTTGACTCAGCTCCGCGTGGCGCCGTAGCCCACTCCGACGATATCCCAATTCACGACGTTCCAGAATGCCACGAGGTAGTCGGGGCGTCGGTTCTGGTAATTCAGATAGTACGCATGCTCCCAGACGTCTACCCCCAGAATGGGGGTCATCCCCTGCATGAGGGGGCTGTCCTGGTTCGCCGTCGAGAAGCATTGCAGGTCTCCGTTCCCATCGACGCCAAGCCAGCCCCATCCCGAGCCGAACTGCCCGCCTGCGGTCGCTTCGAACTTGGCTTTGAAGTCGTCGACGGAAGCAAAGGCGGCGGTGATCGCAGCCGCCAGGTTCCCCGAAGGCGCGCTGGCGCCACCCGGCGTCATGACGTCCCAGAAGAGCGAGTGGTTCACGTATCCGCCGCCGTTGTTGCGGACGGCGCTCTGGATGGAGTCCGGGAGCGAGTCGAGCCCTGCGAGCAGGTCCTCGGCTGACTTGTCGTGCAGGTCCGGGTGACCCTCGAGGGCGGCATTCAGCTTGCTGGTGTAGCCCGCATGGTGCTTGCCGTGATGGATCTCCATCGTGCGCGCGTCGATGTGTGGCTCGAGCGCGTCGTGAGCGAACGCGAGATCGGGAAGGGCGAAAGGATAGGCCATCTGTGGGACTCCTTGGCATTGTTGTCGTGGTCGCGGAGATTGTACGCCTAACGATCGCCATCAGCAATCTGACCAGAGCCGACGCCATCTTGCCGGAATCAGCGCCCGTCAAACGCATCCTCCTCGTGGACTGCGATGCCTTCTTCGTCCAGGTCGCACGACTGGAAGACCCCCAGGGCGCGGGCAAGGCGCCGCTCCTCATCGTAGGTGGCTCTCCGACGGGGAGAGGCGTCGTGACATCCGCTTCGTACGAGGCGCGGGCGTACGGCGTGCGCTCCGCGATGCCAACGGCTCACGCGCTGCGCCTTTGTCCCGAGGCTACCGTCGTCGGCGTGCCGCGAGGCGCGATCAGTGCCAGAAGCCAGTCGGTGAGGGAGACTCTGAAGAAGCTCTCTCCGGTCGTGCAAGCCGCGTCGATCGACGAGTTCTATCTCGACCTGACGGGGACCGAGCGTCTCTTCCGGAACGAGAGCTTCTCCGAAACCGCTCGGAGGATCCGCGAGACCGTGCTCGAGAGGACGCAGGTGTCCGTGTCGCTCGGGGGTGGGACCCGCAGGGTGATCGCCAAGTTGGCAACCAACTTCGCCAAACCCGCCGGCGTTCATATCGTGCCGGCCGGTGAAGAAGAGGTCTTCCTGCGCGGACTGGACTTGGCCGACCTGCCCGGTATCGGACCTTCGTTGGTCGCGGCGCTCGGGAAGCGGGGCCTGGTTCGCGTCGAGGACGCCTACGCAGTGCAGATCGAGTGGCTACAGTGCTGGTTCGGAGACCGACGGGGGGCGTGGTTATACCGGCGCATTCGCGGAGTCGACTCGAGCGAGGTGGATCCGCATGAACGTCGGAAGTCGATCTCCTCCGAGCGTACCTTCTTCGAGGACATCAATGACGACGAGGAATTGGAGCGGCGGTTGATGCAACAGGCCGGGTCGGTGGCGGGTACTTTGCGACACCAGTCATTCCGCGCCAAAACTGTATCAGTCAAGCTCCGTGACCACGACTTCAAGACGCGTCAGCACACTCGCACGGTGCCGGAGGCGATCGAGTCGGACCAGGCGATCTACAGCGTCGCGAAGACGTTGCTCGCGGAGCTCCGGCGGAAGAGACGGGTCCCCGCCCGTCTCCTGGGCGTTGGCCTGAGCGGCCTCGTGAGATCAGGCGACGCGTCCCAGCTCGGCCTGTTCGCGGAACCGGTCGTGGGCGAGACGGAGCGGGAGCGTACGGTCTCCCGCACGGTCGACGAGCTGAGGAGCCGATTCGGGCGAGAAGCCGTCATGCCCGGCCGGCTCGTCGAGCCCGACGGTGCGGCGAGAGCCCCTGGGCCTCTAGGGGAAAAGTAAAGTGAGCGGCAGCGCGCTCGTGCAGGGAATCGCCGAGATCTGTCCCGACGAGAAGCTGAGACCTCAGTCGCCACCGCCAGCCCTCGCCTCCCAAGGCTTGCGCTCGAAGTAGCTCTTCGTCTCCTCCACCACGACCGGCGCCAGCAGCAGCAACGCGATCAGGTTCGGCCAGATGACGATCGAGAGAGCGACGTCGCCCAACGCCCAGATTACGGCCAGTGGCAGCGCCGCGCCCAGGTAGTGCGCCCCAAGGTATACGATCTTGTACGGCACGAGCGCGCTCTGCCCGAAGAGGTAATACGCACATCGATCTCCGTAGTAGCTCCATACAATCGCCGTCGAAACACCGAAGAGCAGCACCCCGAACACCACGATGTAGTGGCCCCAGTCCCCGAGCGGCTGCAATCCCTGGTTGAACGCGGCCGAAGTGAGCGGAGCACCGCTCTCGACCGCGCCACCGTACAGCGACGTATACGTAGTGCCGTTGGCGGCCACTGCCTCTGCCCGGTCAGGAAAGACCGTACCCGTGAAGAGCTGAGTCTGGGCCTCGTCCGTGTACAACGGCTCGACCATCGCCTCGTGCCAGGAAATGAGCGCCGCGCCGACGTCGGCGTCGGCGTGCCGACCGTTAATGATCGCGATCTCGGCGGGGGGAGTCACGCCTTCGGACCTGTTTTGTGCGGTCATGGTGGTATACGTGATGTCGCCTCCACCCAGCGTCAACTCGGTGGGGAAGCGCTCCGCGTAGACGCCCGTCATGACGATGACGATGCCCGTGAACGAGCAGATCACGATGGTGTCGATGAATGGTCCGAGCAGCGCGACCACGCCCTCGGCTACCGGCTCCTCGGTCTTCGCAGCCGCGTGCGCGATCGGGGCGGAGCCCTGTCCCGCCTCGTTGGAGAACAGACCGCGGCGGACCCCCCACATGAGCGTAATGACAAAGACGCCGACGCCGACGCCCGCGACACCCGCCTGCGGCTTGAATGCCTCGGTGAAGATCGTCGCCACCGCGGCCGGGAAGGCTCCGACGTTGAGCACGATGATCAGGAGCGCGCCGAATACGTAGATCGCCGCCATGATCGGCGCCAAGAACGCCGTCACTTTCCCGATCCGTACGATGCCCCCGAGGATGACCGCCGCGACGACCGCCACCGTAAACGCCCCCGTGGCCAACTTCGGGATGGAGAGCGAGTCGAACATCTGGTCGGCGACCGTATTCGCCTGCACCGCGTTGCCGGTGAGGAATGCCGTAAAGCCGAGCATGACGGCGAAGAAGATGGCCATCGGCTTCCACTTGGGGCCGAGTCCCTTTTCGATGTAGTACATCGGCCCGCCCGCCACCTTCCCTACCGCGTCCTCGATGCGGTACCTCTGCGCAAGCGTCACCTCGCAGTATTTGAGCGCCATTCCCAAGACCGCGGTTACCCACATCCAGAACAGCGCACCCGGACCACCGAAGTGAATCGCGATCGCGACGCCCGCGATATTCCCGATTCCCACGGTCGCCGAAAGCGCCGTAGTCAGCGCCTGGAAGTGCGACACGTCGCCGGGGTCGTTCGGATCAGCGTACTTCCCGGAGGTCACCCCGAAGCCATGGGCAAACCGGGAGAACTGCACGAAGCCTGTTCGCACAGTAACGTAGAAGCCGGTGCCGAGCAGGAGGATCACCATCAGTGGTATCCGCTCGCCCCCGACTCGGGGACCGACGTTGATGACCCACTCGTTGGCGAAGTCGACTACGGCCCGTAGCCAGTCCATGCGCGTGTCCGTGTTGGGCAGTTCATGTCCCGGGTCCGGTGCGTCCCGAGAACGAGGGCGACCAACAATGTGCCACGCCGCCTACGGGGGCAAGCGAGGGGAAGCCGCGATTGCGTACGGCCCGGCTGTGCGCGGTTACGCGCCCGCGACGGCCTTGTCGCACATGGGCTGCCCTCTTGTCGCCCACGGATATTGACATATGTTTGTATCCGCATATATGAATACGAACTCGACTTCAATCCTGGACCACCTGAGTGCGCTCGGCGACGAAACGCGCACGCGCATCCTCACTCTGTTGGAGCGGAGCGAGTTCACGGTTTCTGAGCTCTGCACCGTGCTTCAGATGCCCCAGCCCAACGTCAGTCGGCACCTCAAGACGCTCACGTCCGAGGGGTGGCTGAAAGCGCGCGCGGACGGTCGCAGCCGTCACTACCGTCTCACCGCGACGCTCGATCGCGGCGCGCAGGGGCTGTGGGCGCTCGTCCGGACCGAAGTCGCTGGGCACGGTATCTACGCAATCGACGCCGAACGCGCTGGCACGGTTCTGGATGTCCGGCGCCGCCGATCGGCCGCCTTCTTCGCCGACGCAGCCGACCGATGGGACGACCTTCGTGCGGAGCTGTTCGGCCCCTCCGCGTCCTTCGCCCCACTGCTCGGCCTCCTGAACTCCGACTGGGTCGTCGGGGACCTGGGCGCGGGCACGGGGGCGTTCTCCGAGATGCTGGCCCCCTTCGTTCGTAGGGTCGTCGGTATCGATCGCTCCGCGGAGATGCTCGCGGCTGCCCGGCTGCGGCTCGAGGGGGCCGACAACGTCGACCTGAGGCAGGGGGATCTCGAAGAGCTACCGATCGCGGACGGTGAGCTCGACGTCGCTGTCCTCACTCTGGTCCTGCACTACGTCGTCGATCCGGCGCTCGTCTTGAAGGAGGTGCACCGTGCGCTCAGACCGGGCGGCCGGGTCATCGTCGTCGAAATGCGCGCCCACGAGCGCGGCCACGGATACGCCGAGGAGATGGGCCACGTGTGGCCGGGTTTCGAGCTCGGTCAGGTCGAGCATTGGCTCGGAGACGCCGGCTTCGACGCTCCGCGGACTCAGCCGCTTCGCCCCGATCCGGTCGCGTCGGGTCCCCTGCTCTTTCTTGCCTCCGCCGCGCGCTCCTGACGCGGCCAATTGATCCGACACTCTTCTCTAGCGTCACGTGCCTAGCCCAGAGGAATCCATGACTGATACCGCAGTGCGGTCCGAGCAAAAGGAGAGTGCCGTCCGCCCCGCTTTCAAGGTGAAAGACGTCTCCCTCGCCGAGTGGGGACGGAGTGAGATCCGGCTGGCCGAGCACGAGATGCCCGGCCTCATGGCGGCGCGTGACGAGTACGGGCCGAAGCAGTCGCTCGCGGGACTCAAGGTCGCAGGTTCCCTGCATATGACGGTGCAGACCGCGGTGCTCATCGAGACCCTCGTGGATCTCGGGGCCGACGTTCGGTGGGCCTCCTGCAACATCTTCTCGACGCAGGACCACGCGGCCGCGGCGATCGGCGTCGGACGCGATGGAACGCCTGAGGCGCCCAATGGTGTCCCGGTCTTCGCCTGGAAGGGTGAGACGCTCGAAGAGTACTGGTGGTGCACCGACCAGATGCTCACGTGGCCGGACGGTTCAGGCCCGGACCTGATCGTAGATGACGGCGGTGACGCCACGCTGCTCTTGCACAAGGGCTCGGAGTACGGCTCCGCGGCCAACGTGCCGGTGTTCGACGCCGACTCCGATCCCGCCGAGTGGGGGGTCATACTCCACCTGCTGCGCACAACCCTCTCTGAAGATCCAGGCAAATGGGAGCGCATCGCTTCGACGGTTCGCGGCGTCTCCGAGGAGACCACGACGGGAGTGCATCGCCTGTACGAGATGGAGGAAGCAGGAACGCTTCTCTTCCCCGCGATCAACGTCAATGACTCCGTTACGAAGTCGAAGTTCGACAACCTGTACGGGTGCCGTCACTCGGTGATCGACGGTCTCAACCGGGCCACCGACGTCATGCTCTCCGGAAAGTCGGCGATGGTGCTCGGATACGGTGACGTCGGTAAGGGGTGCGCGCAGGCGCTCAAGGCGCAAGCTGCGCGGGTCACCATCGCGGAGGTCGACCCGATTTGCGCTCTGCAGGCGACGATGGAGGGCTACTCGGTGCAGACCTTGGAGGACGTACTCGAGACCGCCGACGTGTTCATAACCGCGACGGGAAACCGCGACATCATTACGGCCGGGCACATGGCCCGAATGAAGGACAAGGCGATCGTCGCGAACATCGGGCACTTCGACAACGAGATCGACATGGCCGGTCTCGAGAAGTTTCCCGGCGTGGAAAAGAAGGAGATCAAGCCGCAGTACCACGAGTGGACCTTCCCGGACGGACACTCCGTTCTGATCCTCGCCGAGGGTCGCTTGATGAACCTCGGCTGCGCGACGGGCCACCCCAGCTTCGTGATGTCCGCCAGCTTCACGAATCAGGTACTCGCGCAGATCGAGCTCGCGCACAACGAGAGCTACGAAAAGAAGGTCTACGTCCTGCCCAAGCACCTCGACGAGAAGGTCGCCCGCTTGCATCTCGACAAGCTCGGGGCAAGGCTCAGCGTCCTCACCGACAAGCAGGCGGCGTATATCAACGTGCCGAAGCAAGGTCCGTACAAGCCCGAGTACTACCGGTACTAGCTCGAAGCGAGCCCCCAAGCCGAGCCCCCAAGCCGAGCCCCCAAGCAAGGAACCCAAACACGCCAACGGCCCCAATGAGCCAACAAACTCGAGGGCCCCGTGCGGGGGGCGCGCTCCCTGGGGTATCGACGCGACGCGCCCTCCAACTCACCTACCGAAAAAGTCCTGCGTCGCGTCGCTAAGCGAGCCCCCCAAGCAAGGAACCCCGAACAGGCGAGCGGCCGCGGGGAGCGCGCGCGCCGCACGGGGCCCTATCCTAAAAAGGCGAAGAGACCCTTACTTCACCGCATTAATCATATCAAAGATCGGCAAGTACATAGCAACGATCCTTCCACCCACCACCACACCCAGCACGACGATCATGATCGGCTCCATCGCCGCGAGCAGCGCCTCGACTGCGGTATCCACCTCGTCGTCGTAGAAGTCGGCGACCTTGGTGAGCATCTCGTCGAGCCCACCTGTCTGCTCACCGACGTTGATCATCTGCACGACCATGGGTGGGAACACGCCCGATTCCTTCAGCGGTCCGGCAATCGTTTCACCACCCGCGATCGAGGCTCGCGACCCCATCACCGCGTCGTGGATGACCCGGTTGCCCGCCGTCTTCGCCGTGATCTCCAGGCCCTCGAGGATCGAGACACCCGATGAGACCAACGTGCCGAGCGTGCGCGTAAAGCGCGCCACCGCCGACTTGCGTTGAAGGTCGCCGAGAACCGGAAGCGCCAGCAGAATCCTGTCGAGCAGCAGGTTGCCCGGGTCGGTCGCGTAGAACTGTCGGATACCCACCACGAAAGCGATGATCCCCACGGCGCAAGCCCACCAATACCCCTGCAGGAAGGCCGACATCCCTATGACGATGCGGGTCGGGAGCGGGAGCGGGATTCCGGCTGAATCGAACATCGACTGGAAGGTCGGGATCACGAAGAGCAACAGGATCACGATGGCGCCGCCAGCGACCGAGAAGATCACACCCGGGTAGATCATCGCGCCCTTGATCTTCCGGATGAGCGCGTCGTTCTTCTCCAGGAACGTCGCGAGGCGCAGCAGAATCGTGTCGAGGATACCACCGGCCTCACCAGCGGCGACCATGTTCACGAAGAGCTCGGTGAAAACCTTCGGGTGCTTGCCCATCGCGTCGGCCAGCGTATGACCGGACTCGATGTCGTACAGCGTCTCACCGATGACCTTCTTAAACGCCGTGTTCTCGGTCTGCTCCGCGAGGATGTCGAGACTCTGCACGAGCGGCAGACCCGCATTGATCATCGTCGCGAACTGACGGGTGAAGATCACGATGTCGCGCGTCGTGATCCCGGTCCCGAACTGCAGCGTGATCTCTTTCGACTTCTCCCGGACGGAAACCGGGATCAGCTTCTGCTTGTGAAGGAGGGCAAGCACATCGTCTTTGCTGGGGAGGTCGATTTCTCCAGACTCCACGCATCGACGACGACTGACAGGTACAAGAAGCCGCTCCAGGTCGGCACGTAGGTGATGTCGGCAACCCAGAGCTGGTCCGGGCCGTGCACACTGAAGTCGCGCGCGACGAGATCGGGGGCAGGTCGAGCATCTCTGTTTCGCTTCGTCGTGCGCCACTTCCTTCGCCGCGTAGCGCCTTGTAGTCCTGCCAGCCTCATCAGACGACGCACCCGCTTGTGGTTGACCTGCCAGCCGTCGTCCCTGAGCTCGGCGTACATCCGTGGCTGGCCATACGTCTCACGGCTGAACGTGTGGATCTCACGCATCCGACCTAGCAGTCGCTCGTTCTCGACCGCGCGATGCGATGGAGGACGCTTTCTCCATGCGTAGTACCCGCTGGGCGAGACGCTCAGGACTTCGCACATCATCTGCACGCTGAACTCGGCCTGGTTGGCCCTCACGAACTCGAACGCTTCGGGGGCACCGAGTCGGACTCCTGAGCGAACCAGGCCGCGGCTTTTTTTAGGATCTCCCGCTCGACACGAAGCCGCTTGTTCTCACGCCGAAGCTCGCGGAGCTCCTCGCGCTCTGACGACGTCAGGCCGTCGCTTCTGACTCCCGTGTCGAGGTCCGTCTGCTTCACCCAATTGTGGATCGTCTGCGCTGTGGGCTCAAACTCCCGACTCAGCTCCTCAGGCGTGCGACCTGCTTTGACCAGCTCCACCATCTGCTGGCGGAACTCCAACGAATACGGCGGTCTCGTTCTTGGCATCGTGGACTCCTCTCTCTAAAGAGAATAGGTGTCCACCGTCAGGGGCTAACTCCACTCTACCTTCTTGGGTTTGCTAAAGATGGTGTCCCGCTGACAGTTGAAGGTGGTGGCGCCGGAGAGTCTCTTGGTTAGCCTGTCTTTCTCATTTCGGCAACCGGTTCATGGTCGTCGAGGTGGGCCCTGAGCATCCAGAGCTGGTCGTAGCCGATGATCCTCCGGTAGCTCTTCTCGGTTTCCACGAACGAGGCCGCAGCCCAGCGCAAGGCCATCGCTCCGTTCTTCCAGTTAGTCACCCTGCGGGTCTTCCGTCTTACGCCCGAGTGGGTGCTGTCGATCAGGTTGGTCGAGCCCAGGCACTTCCTCAGCCGCGGTGGGAGGCCGAGCCGGTTTATGGTGAACATCTCGCTGAGGCCTTCGCGCAGGCTGGCTGCGGCCGAGGGGTGGTCGCGCTCGAGCCATCGGGCGAGCTGCTCGAGCTTCTGCTCGCCCTGCTTCGCGTCCAGCTTCATCGCCGCCCGGAACGCCGCCTTCACCTGAGGATGCTGATCCTTCGGCAGATGACCCAGCACGTTGCGGAGCTTGTGGTTGCGGCAGCGCTGGATGGGGTGACGTTGGCCGAACACCTTCTCGATCGCCTTCCTGAGCGCTTTCGAGCCATCGATCACGAACAGCCGCCGCCTGCCCGGGTCCAGGCCGCGCTCGACCAGATCCTCTAGGAGCGCGCTGGTCACCTCGGCGTTCTCACTCACTCCTTCCCTCACGCCCAGCACGTGCTTCTTTCCGTCTGAGTCCACGCCTACCGCAGCAAGCACGTGGTGCGAGCCCATCTGGATCCCGTCGAGGTAGATCACCAGGAGGTCCCACGCATCCAGCCGGCGCTCCATCAGCTCCTTCAGCACGCGCTCCGAGGCCTCGACCGTCTCACGGCTCACCGCCGACTTGCTCACCCCGACCGTGTCGGCCATCTCACCGATCACACGGCCGTACTTTCGCGTGCTCACCCCCGCCATCAGGACCTCGAGCATCCGATCCGCCACGGCGCCCGGTCTCCGCATCGCTGCGTACGCCGGCACCTCGACCTCGCCACCCTCCCCGGCGCGCCCCGGCGCGCCTGAGCCGTGGCCGCTCCACACGCACCTTCCGGTCCGACAGGTAAACCACACCACCCTGCCGGCCATACCACACCGTGTCGTCTTCCGCTCGTGACCGACCTGCCTGCTTCACGCCTGCCACACCCTCGGCGCTCATCTCCAGCACCGCTTCGATCGTCGCTCGTCCCATCACCTGGATGACTTCGTCGATCGCGACCTCCGTCTGCTCCACGAGCTCAAGCATCGGAAGCAGAAACTGCCCCTCCCGCTTCAGGAACTCCCTGATCGCGCGCTTGTCCGCCCGATCCCTTACCTCGTACGTTCTCTTCATCGTGGTGGCTCCGTGTTGGGGTTTTTGCCTACCCGAGCCTATCGGCCCGGGACCCCCGGAGCCACCACTTTTCTTTCTCCCCTATCAGGGACCTTCAACTACGGTTGGGACAGCTTCTTGCTAAAAGCTACTCACCAGGCACCGGCTCGCCTACCGCGCGCAGCAACTCGTTCTGATCGCCCGAATGCTTGAGCGCCTCTTCGAGCGTGACCGCACCCTTCATGTACAGCAGATGGAGCGAGTCGTTCATCGTCTGCATCCCGTGCTTCTTCCCGGCCTGCATGAGCGAGTACACCTGATGGATCTTGTCATCGCGGATGATGGCTCGAATGGCAGGGCTGCACAGCATGACCTCGCACGCGCAGACACGTCCCTTCCCCTTCGCTTTCGGGATTAGCGTCTGCGTGATGACGCCCTCGAGAACGAACGCTAGCTGGGTGCGGATTTGACTCTGTTGATGTGCCGGGAATGCGTCCACGATACGGTTGATCGACTCAGCCGCTGAGTTCGTGTGCAGGGTCGCCAAGACCAGGTGGCCGGTCTCCGCGATGCTCACTGCGGCGCTGATCGTCTCTAAGAGCGCCCCCTCCGTCCGCAGCGGATTGGGCCTGGAGTAGCGCTGGGAGAAGGGTAAGAGGCAAGACGGCACGGACGGCGCAGGTGATCATCGGAGTGTCCTGCAAGGGCGGTTGGTATTAGCGCGACATCAACTCTCTGATCTGACGGAGCGCGGCGTCCACCTTCAGCTGGACGCCCACGCGGCCGTACGCCACCGACGCCTGCGTCGGATCACCGCGTACACCGGCCCCCTCGAACCCGCCGAACGGCGCCAGCTTCTCCGTGCGGATGTGTTTCGCGTTCACGTAAAGCAGTTGTGAGGTGTCGGTGATTCCGGCGTGGCTGCCGATGTCGTCCATCGCGTGGCCTTGCTCCTGTAGCCACTCACGAAAGCCGTGGCCGGAGTAGTATTCACCGACGAAGTGGACGCGGGCCTCCCGCTCTGACCATTCCTCGTTCAGCATTGCCGCGACGGTCTCCATCCCGTTCTGGTTCCCGCCGCTGTCGCCGATGAAGACGACGTCGGTGAAGCCGCCGGCGGCTAGGCTCCGTGCGGTATACTCGAGCAACTTCATGTAGTGCTCGTTGGGGAGGGTGATCGTTCCGGTCCGCTGTCGGTTCCCCTCCGTTCGCTCCACGGTCCCTTCGGGCACGTAGGTCACGATCGGCGCGACGAGCGCGTTTCCGAGCGCCCGCGCAATCCGTTCGGCGGTCTCGGTAACGATGAACTTGTGCTTACCCAGAACCATGTGTGGACCGTTCTGCTCGGTGCCGGCCGTCGCGACGATGATCGTCGTGGTTCCGGCATCGACCTTGTCGGCGACTTCCATCCAGGTCAACTCGTCGAGGAAGACGGTGTTGGGGGTCTGGGCCGAGACGGGCGCTACCAGAAGGAGTCCGGCAGCGAGAGCGGGAGTGAGCGCCTTCATCGGAGCCTCCGCGTGATCAGCTGTGGCAGTAGTAGCGGACGTGCCAAGCTACACCACCGGG
The DNA here is from genome assembly GCA_965197725.1 of Longimicrobiales bacterium. Taxonomy (GTDB): domain Bacteria; phylum Gemmatimonadota; class Gemmatimonadetes; order Longimicrobiales; family Gaopeijiaceae; genus UBA1138. Next base: position 8,537 of record CBDANQ010000003.1, on the reverse strand, counting down.
CTCGGACGAACGAGTGGCCGGGCCTCTCTCAGCGGAGTGTCCGCGCAGCGGCCGAGCCGTTGGTCATCGTAAGACCCGAGCGGCCGGAGCGCGACAGCGCGGAAGAGTTGCGAGCACCCATGATGGCGAACGGCCCCGCAAGGTCCGCGAGCGTTGGGATGTCACTCGTGGCTCGCAAAGGCGTGTGGGTGACCTTAGCGCCGGGTCTGCTGTGGGCGTTGCTGTAGCGGACGGCTTGCGCTTCCGGCTAAGCACCGGAGGTTCACTCCGCCTGCTCTCAAGCCGAAGGCCGTCAGAGAATGAAGAAGTTCGGTGCCGTATGGTCTCTGTGAATAACAGGTTGTTCCTAGATCCGTGGAGGCGGACGGCTAGTGAGAGGAGGCCACGGACAGATCCCAGACGCAACGCCACCAAACATAAGGAGCCAGAGGGAACGATCGAGCCCTAATGAAGGTGCGTTAGGCCATCCCGCCCTCGCCAAGCTCACGCTCGATGCGGTAGCGACCTTCGAGGGCTGCGTTCAGGGCCCGCAGGCCGCACCTAATACGTCACCTTACGTATCGGCTGCTAGCGTGCTCAGCGCGTAGTATCATGGAGGCCACTTCGAGAGGCAGTCTCCAATGAACCGTCGCGCGTTTGGTGCCACCAATCAGGAAGGTGCGCTGGCATTGGGACGTCTGGAGCTTGCGACCTCTCAGGGAGTCGCCGGGTGGTCGAGGACCTCGCTTCGCCTCCGTGCCCTCACGGTTCTGACCCTGCTCGCGATCGCGTGTGGGGAGGACGACTCACCGACCGAGCCCGAGACTCCCGTCGCTACCACCGTGGATCTCTCGTCCTCCGCATTGAGCTTCACCTCCCTCGGTGCCAGCGAGCAGGTGACGGCCACCGTGAAGGATCAGAACGCAGTCCTCATGTCTGAGACTACCGTGACCTGGGCGTCGGCTGACGAAGCGATCGCGACGGTCTCGTCCACGGGTCTCGTGACGTCAGTGGGCAACGGCTCTGCAACGATTACCGCGACCTCGGGTTCCGCGTCCGAGAGCGCCTCGGTCACGGTGGAGCAGGTAGCGTCGTCGATAACGCTGTCGGCTTCGGAGCTCGTGCTAGCCGGTCCTGGTGATACGGCGACGGTCACCGCCAACCGTCATGGACGCGGCTGGCTCCGAGATCGCGAGCCCCAGCCTGGAGTGGTCGTCGGACGACGAAGGCATCGCGACGGTCAGTAGCTCGGGGGTGGTCACGGCTGTGTCGAGCGGAGCGACGACGATAACGATCGACGTCTCGAGCGGTGGGCAAACCATTTCCCGGGAACTCTCTGTGACGGTCTACGGGACGCTCGTGGTGACGACGACCTCGTTGCCGGTGGGGACCCTCGGCGTGGACTACGGCGCGGAGACGCTCGCGGCGGCGGGTGGTGACGAGACCTATTCGTGGGCGCTGGTATTGGGCTCGGGGTCGCTGCCCACGGGCCTGAGTCTGTCGTTGAACGGCGACATCTCGGGCGCGCCGACTGTGAAGGAGACGCAGAGTTTCACAGTGGAGGTCACCAGTGGGGACGGTCAGACCGCACGGCAGGCGCTCTCGATCACCGTGATTGCGACGCTCGCAGTAACGACGACGGAGCTACCCCGCCCCAGACATACGTTCGCGTACTCCGAGACCCTGGCGGCCGCGGGTGGAGACGGAACCTACTCGTGGGCATTGGTATCGGGGTCCCTGCCCACCGGTCTGACGTTGGCGGCGGACGGGGAGATCTCGGGCACGGCGACCCAAGTCGTGGGCAAGACCTTCACGGTGGAAGTCAGGAGCGGGGACGGACAGACGGCGCAGCGAGCGCTCTCGATCGCCGTCCAGGTGGTCATCCTTACTTCTGAGCTACCGGACGCAGTAGCGAATGTCCCCTACTTCGAGACGCTCCTCACAACCCGCGGCGGCACGTGGTCCCTGGTAGCTGGCTCGATGCCCCCGGGAATGGGGCTCTGGTGTCAGCCGGCGGGGTGTCTTCGGGGCAACGGGAACGGCAACGTTGGAGGCACACCCGCAGAGGTCGGAACACATACGTTCACGGTGCAGGTCACGTCGGGCGACGCCACTTCCGGAGGTCCACACGTCGCACAGGCGGAACTCACACTCAAGGTGATCGCGCCGCCGGATCCTGTCCTTCAACCCCATGAGCTGTGCAGCGCCCATACCGGCGACGCAATCCCGACGTTTGAGGACACGGCCCTCAACAACCACGTACATCTCAAGTTCAGGGACGCTGCGGCGTACGTCACCTGCGCCCGACTCGCCGAGCTGACGACGTTGGAGCCCTTCCTGTGGATCTACCTCACTAGCCTCGTAGGAATGCAGAACTTCACAGGCCTCACGGAGCTATCGCTCTTTGCCGGCTATGCCAGCGACATCGGTCCGCTAGCCGGGCTCACGAAACTGACGAGCCTCACCCTCCGCGGTGACTCGATCAGCGACATCGGGGTGCTGAGTGGGCTCACGAACCTGACTGAACTTCAAGTCCGCGGTGTTTTCCAAGACATCAGCGCGCTGAGTGGGCTCACAGGCTTGACCCGCCTCAGCATCCAAAGCGAAGCGATCACTGACATCACGCAACTGAGCGGGCTCACGAAGCTGACCCGACTCAGTGTGTCCGGGGCCTCGATCACCGACATCAGCCCGCTGGGCGGTCTTTCAGGCCTGACCGGCCTGTGGATCTCGCGTACGTCAGTAAGTGATATCGGCCCACTGAGGACGCTGCCGGGCCTGACCAGCCTCGACCTTCAGAGCAACTCGATCACGGACATCAGCCCGCTCGCCGGCCTCACGAGCCTCACGAACTTCTACCTCAATGACAACTCGATCACCGACGTCGGGGCGCTGAGCGGGCTCACCAGCCTAGAGAGGCTCGACCTCGAATACAATCGCGACCTGAGCAACATCCAGCCTCTCTTGGACAACCCAGGGCTCGGGGCGGGCGATTCGGTCCGTCTCAGTAGCACGAAGGTGAGCTGCACGGACGTGGCCGCGTTGCAAGCAAAGGGCGTGACAGTATGGTCCGATTGCTCGTGAAGGGTATTCTCCGGCCAACATCGTCCTTCTGTCCTTCCGCTCCATGGGCTTCGTGAGCGTGATCCCGTGAGTGTGCTCTCCGTGTGCACAGCGTTCGGGGTCCCGTCTCCTGGTGCGTCGATGAAGCTTCGAAAGTGGTACGCCGACTGCGTTTCTACGGACGGCAACGTCTTCATCGGGTATTCCGCACGGATTTCCCTCGGGCCCTTCTCGCTGCCGTACCAGTCTTCGATGACGGGGCGCATGGGCGAAGCTCTGTCCCAGTCCAACGCAATATCGCGAGAAGGCACTCCAGAGCCGGAGGCCAGTGGCGCGACCCTATCCTGCGCGAAGCTGGACGTGGCCGGTAGCTGGAGTCGCGCATTCCCTGCGTTCCAGAGCGTGCTGCTCGATACGCCTGACGTCACCATCGACTGGCGCTGTCACGTTCCGGGCGCGGCTGCCGAGGTCCGGGTCGGTGATCTGGCTTTCCGGGGCTGGGGCTACCTGGAGGAGCTGCGCATCGACGGGGACCCACGAGCCATCCCGATCCGCGAACTGCGCTGGGGACGGTGGCTCGGGGAGCAGGATTCGGTCGTGTGGATCGACTGGCGGGGAGATCATCCGCTCACGCTAGTGCTGCACAATGGGCTCGAGACCGAGAGTAGTGCGGTGAGCGATGATGCCATCTCCTTCGACGGGTTTCGACTCGGCTTGGGAAGGAAGCGCCGATGGACCCTGCGTGACGAGTTCGCCGAGGAGTCGGTGTTTCCCCAGCGTACTTGGCTGCGACCGTTGCTGCCGCGTGCGCTCGCTCGAATCCGAGAAGTCAAGTGGGCCGCATCAGAGTGCCTGGAACGACCCGACGGAACGACATCGCGTGGATGGACCCTCTACAAACGCGTCGACTGGCCGTGAAGAAGCGGCCCCTCCTGGGACCCATCCTCTACGGTGCCCTCTTCGTCGTTCTGGTCCCGGTGGTGCTCGTACTGTGGGCAGGTGCCACAGCGGAGGTCGTCGGTTTGACCACCGTCCACGCACCGTGGATCGGCTGGAGCGTGGCCCTGCTGGGGGTCGTCCTGATCGTGGCGAGCATGACCGCGCTCTGGGTGTGGGGGCGCGGGCTCCCCATGAACGCGTATCCTCCGCCGGTCTATGTCCAGCGAGGGCCGTACAGGTTCACCGGCCACCCGATCTATGTCGGGTTCGGCATGGTGTGCATCGGCGCCGCCGTTGCGGTCGGTTCCAGTAGCGGCCTATGGCTCGTGTCTCCCATGGTCTTGCTCGGCATGGCCGCGCTCGTGATGGGGTACGAAAACAGGGATCTGGAGAAGCGGTTCGGGGACGCGGTATCCGCGCCGTTGCTCTCGTTGACTCCCGACGACGGGAGTCGCCCCACGGCATGGCATCGAGCCTCGATCTTTGTGCTCGTCTTCCTTCCCTGGACCTTGGCCTACGAGGCCGTCTACCGTCTCGGCATCCCGCCCGATGCTGTCGAGGCGTATCTGCCCTTCGAGCGGCAGCTGCCAGTCCTGGTGTGGACGGAGTTCGTGTACACGAGCGTGTACTTCTTCGTCGGACTGGTGCCGTTCTTCGTCCCGCGAAGTGATGTGCTGCGCCGGTTCGCCGTACATGGACTCTTCGCGACGGTCCTCGTCACGCTCGTCTACCTCGTCGTTCCGATGGTCGCGCCGCCCCGACCGTTCATGGGGGGGGGGCGTGCTCGGAGACATGCTGGCGTTCGAGCGCACCATGTCGCACACCGTCGCTGCGTTCCCGTCGTTTCACGTGATCTGGACGCTGCTCGCCGCCGATGCGTGGAGTGCGAACAAGAACCGGCTTGCCGGCCTGGTTTGGTTCTGGGCTATTGCCCTCACGGCGAGCTGTATCACCACCGGAATGCATGCGCTAGCTGACATAGCCCTCGCGGTGCCGGTATGGCTCGCAGTGCGGTCACCGGTGCGCCTCTGGGAATGGGCTCGTCTAGGGGCGGAGCGAGTCGCCAACTCCTGGTGGGAGTGGAGCGTGGGGCCTGTGCGGATTCTGGGATACGGGCTCTACGGCGCGCTCGCGGGTCTGATCGCGTTCTGGGTGACCGCGTCGTTGGTGGGCCCGGCACAACTCGGGGGGTAGTCGCCCTGTGCGCGTTCGGGCTGCTCGGAGCTGGTCTATGGGCCCAGAAGCTGGAGGGCTCTAGCGAGTTGTCTCGGCCCTTCGGGTACTTCGGGAGCCTGGTCGGGGTGACGGCCGGGGCTGTCGCGGCATTAGTGCTCGGATACGACGCATCGCTCCTGTTCGCTGCCATGGCCATCGCCGCTCCCTGGATCCAGGCGGTTGGGCGCCTGAGATGCCTCATCCAAGGCTGTTGCCACGGGCGGGAGGCACCGGAGTGGTTGGGTATCCGGTACTGGGATCAGCGCTCGCGCGTCTGCTCCTTCGGGGGGCTTCGCGGCAAGCCGCTGCACCCCACGCCGCTGTATTCGATGGTCGCGTGTCTCATGATCGGGGTGATGGGCGCGCGCCTGTGGAGTCTCGGCGCGAGCGAGGGGATGATCATCGGCGTCTACCTGCTGTTGTCCGGACTCTGCCGATTCGTCGAAGAATCGTATCGGGGCGAGCCGCAAACCCCATGGGTCGCGAACCTGAGACTGTACCAGTGGCTCGCGATCGTGCTGATCGTGGCCGGAGCGATCACCACCACCCTGGCTGGCTCGCCCGTGCCTGCCACGGGGCTGAGCCTCGCTGCGCCTATCGTGGGATTCTCGATGCTCTTCGCGCTGGTCTGCCTCTTCGCGTTCGGGATCGATTTCCCGAAGTCGACCCGACGCTTCGCACGACTAGCGCCCGTCGAATAGCCGCGGAGGCAGCTGAGCTAGAGCACATGCCTGGGCTCGGTTGGCATGGCCTGCGCAGGAAGTTCGCGGACGACCTCCGGCATGTGCCGCTCAAGGACTTGGCTGACGCTGGTGGGTGGGACACCCCCAGGACGATCTTGGAGGTCTACCAGGGCACTAGCAGACCGTGGATAAAGTCCGGTCATCGCTGTTGTGTTAAATCAGGAGGACACGAGGGTTTTTGCAGCGAGGACGGCGATGGCGGTAGGCAAGCGGCCCGAGGCTCGGCAGGGCGAGATGTTCGTGGTGGCGAGCGAGATTCGGGCCTTGGACAACCCGTTCTACTGGGCCTTGAACGAGCTTCTGGCGAAAAGCGGGTTTGACGAGTTCGCGGAAGAGGCATGCCGTGAGTTCTACGCGGACAATCGGGGTCGGCCGGGGATTGCTCCCGGGGTGTATTTCCGAATGATGATGGTGGGCTACCTGGAAGGGATCGGCTCGGAGCGGGGCATTGCCTGGCGGTGTGGGGACTCGTTGTCGTTGCGTGAGTTTCTGGGATACGGGTGGGCGAAGAACCCGCCGGAGCATTCGACCCTGTCGAAGACGCGCAAGCGCCTGAGCGTGAAAGCGCACGCGGCGGTGTTCGGGCGGGTGCTGGAGCTGCTGAAGGGGTCGGGGTTGCTGAGCGGCAAGACGCTGGGCGTCGACTCGACGACGCTGGAGGCGAATGCGGCGATGCGCACGATCGTGCGGCGCGACGACGGGTTGGGCTACGATGAATGGCTGCAGCAGGTGGCCCGGGCGTCGGGGATCGAGACGCCGACGCGCAAGGATCTGACGACGCTGGACCGGAAGCGTCCGAAGAAGGGCTCGAACAAGGACTGGGTGCATCCGCACGACCCGGAGGCGCGGATCACGAAGATGAAGGACGGCAGGACGCGCCTGGCGCACAAGTTGGAGCAGGCGGTCGACATGGAGACCGGTGCGCTTGTGGCGGTGACGGTGCAGACGATGGACGGGGGAGATGTGGCGTCGCTGCCCAACACGCTGGACGAGGCAGAGCGGCAGCTGGAAGTAGTGCAGGTAGAGCCCGAGGAAGTGGTGGCCGACAAAGGCTACCACTCGAACAAGACCATGACGGGCGTGAAGGAGCGGGAGCTGCGCAGCTATGTGAGCGAGCCCAACCGCGGGCGCCGGAAATGGAAGAACAACCGGGACGCGCAGAAGCCGACCTACGACAACCGCCGCCGGATCCGCGGCAACCGGGGGATGCGGCTGCTGCGCCAGCGCGGCGAGAAGGTGGAGCGGGGGTTTGCGCACTTGCTTGTGACCGGAGGGCTGCGTCGCGTCCACATACGGGGCCAGGAGGAGATTCGAAAACGGATGTTGATCCACGCGGCGGCCTTCAACCTCGGCCTTCTCATGCGCAAGCGGTTCGGGGTTGGAACCCCCCGTGCGTTACAGGGCCTCGCTACCGTACAAGCTGCGCTCGCAACTCAGGTTACAACCCGCGTCTCGCGCTTTTTCCGCCGTATTCGGCGCTATTTCGCCTTCCTTGGGCCGAATATCGCCTCGTCAGACCCCAAAACCCGCTTCTTGCACAACAACACAGCCCCCGCGTGTCTGCCTTCTCTCCCACCCATCATCCGCTGGGAACCTATTTCTTCCACGGACTGCTAGAGGGGACGCAGAAGTCTGGATCGGTAAGACCATGGAGCAGATGCGGTCGGGCGCGTTCCAGAACCGGGACAGGCTCCGGAAAGGGCTCCTATCCAAGCTCCCTTCGTTATACATCGGCGCCCGGGGCTACGCCCCGGACGACGGAGCCGCGATGATCGCCCATCTCCGGGGCCATGAGAAGGCGCTCGAGCCGCTCGGCTGGACGGGACGCAAGGGCGATTGGATCGCGCTCGTCTGTCTGCACAGCGGCGTGTTCGCCCGAGACCAGATCTCCGACTGGCTCGGGATCCACCGCCGCACCGCGCGCCGGTTCGTCCGGGACATGTTGGACCGGAGGCTGGCGGCCAAGGACAGGCTTGCGGGCCGGAGGGTCTGCCGGATCTCCGCGGGCGCAGTCTACCGGGCGCTCGGAGCCGAGGATATCCGCCACCGCCGGATCGCCTCGGCCGAGGTGCTCCTTCGCCGCCTGCTCTCGCTCGACTACGTGATCGGGCACACCGGCCTGCCGTGGCTGCCCACCGAACCGGAGAAGGTCGGCGCGTTCGAGGCGCTCGGCATCGAGCGCAGGATCCTGCCCGTCCGGGTGTACCGGGGCGCGGCAGGCGAGACGCGGCGCTACTTCCCCCTCGAGCTGTCCGTCGCGCTTGACGGCCAGGGCGCGGTGTTCGTCTACGCCGATCCGGGCCACGAGACCGCCTCGGGGCTCCGCTCCTGGGGCCGCGCCCACCGGGAACTCTGGGACGCGCTCAGGGAGCGGGGCCTACCGGGCCGCCGGATCCGCCGCGAGATCGACCGGATCGAACAGGCCATCTGCGGCATGGACGAGAGCGTGATCCAAGCGCACGGCAGCCTCCAGGGCCACCTGGCGCGAATCACCAAACTCAGGGCCGCGCTCCCGACCGGCCCGCGGAAGCGATGATCGACGGCTTCACGGTATGGCGTTCGACCCGACTTTCGGGGGGTCTGTTTTGACCGCCGGAA
>CBDANQ010000002.1:0-18075 GCA_965197725.1 Longimicrobiales bacterium | reverse complement strand
ACGGACTATGCGCGTCATCTTCTCGTATTCGACGCGCTCCGGTGTGTCGTTCGACGTATGGTAGTCGGGGTGCAGACCGTTGTGGAACCAGAGCGCCGGCACATCGTTCTGCAGGAAGGGCCAGTGATCCGACCGGCGCAACAGATTCGACTCGTTGTTGTCATAGCGCATGCGCAGCGTGAGGCCGTAGCTGTTCGCGGCCTCAACGATCGAGGCTAGCTCGGGCGTGCGACTATAGCCCAGGATGTTGGTGGCATTGGAGTTCGACTCGGCATTCTGCACTTCGAGCCCACGAAAGCGCCTCCCGCCTTCTGGCGGCACCTCTTGGTGTCGCCCGATCATGTCCATGTTGAGGTTGGCTGCCGTCCTCCGTAGCGGGAAGAGCGGGCGGAGCGTGTAGTACCACGCTCCGAGCAGGCCCCGCTCCTCGGCATCCCAGATCGCGAAGATCACGCTTCGACGTGGCCCCTCCCCCCGCTCCGCAGCACGGGCGTACGCCTCGGCGATCGCCATCACACCGACTGTGCCCGAGCCGTCGTCGTCGGCGCCGTTGAAGACCTCGGTCTCGGTCTCGCCGTTGTGGTCGTGGTGCGCCCCGATGATCACGACCTCGTCGCGCAGTTCGGGATCCGAACCCTCGATCATCGCCAGGACGTTGGCGCCTGGAAGGTCGTGGCGATTCACCGCCAGGATCATGGTGACCCGTGAACCCGGTAGCTCGAGCAGCCCCATTCCCCCCTCGGCCCGCTCGGCCTCCATGCCGAGCTCCTCGAGCGATCGGCCCGCCCGGCTCACCAGTGCTTCGGCGAGCTCGGTCGAGATGCTCGCGGCTGGGATCGTGATCTGCTCCGCCCAGGCCCCGAGCGTGAAGCGCTCGATGCGGCGCGGCTCGTCGGGCCAATTCGCCGCGTGGGTACTGTCCCAATCCTCCACAGCCGCGCGGTTGTGGATATCCCGCGTCAGAAGGACGCCGACGGCTCCCCGCTTCTGCGCGGCGAGCACCTTGCGCCACTCACGCGACGATTCGGTCGTGACGACCCCGTCGAATGGACTCGCGGCATCCGCGACGCCGGGTTCGCGCTCGAGCACCAGCACGATGCGGCCGTTCACGTCCTCGCCGCGGTAATCGTCGTGACCGAGCCTCGGCTCCACGATTCCGAACCCCGCGAACACCACAGGCGCGGTCGCGGCTCCCGTTCCGCTCGCGTTGGACGGGGTCCAGCCCTCACCCGGCGCCCGAGCCGAACCGGAACCAGATACCGTCAAGCGGTTGCCCCGGCCCAGGCTGAACCACATCAGCTGGAAGGATTGGAAGTAGCCGTCACCGTCGCCTGCACCCTCGAGGCCCAGCCCTTCGAACCGCGCGGCAATCCACTCTGACACGGCGCCGAGCTGCTGCGAGCCCACCAACCGGCCACCCATCGAATCGTGAGCGAGCACGTGGAGATCGGTGGAGAGCTTGTCCTGCGTGATCGAAGCGTTCTGCGGGGCGCGTGCATCCCTACAGGCGGCTAACGCCGCGAGCATCATCAAGACGGTCAGGCCAGGGAGTAGTCGGTGGCTTCGAGATCGCTTCATATCCATCTCCGATTGAGACTCGGGAGATCGGCGGGAGGGCGCATGCCGGTCACAAGATGAGAATGCAACTCGTTACGCGCGAGCGTGAGCCCCGCTAGCTTCTCCGCATGGAAAGCGGACAAAGATCCGCCGCTTCCCTATTGCCGGTTCGGCCCATCCTCCGGACATTGCCCGGACGCATTGCAGAGGAGGCAAGCCGGGGGCACGTCCGGCGAGCCGCTCCGCCCCACCAGGAGAGTACCATGAACAAGATGATCACTGCCCTCGCCGTCCTGGTGCTCGTTGCCGCTACCCCGGCCGCCGCACAGAGCGCCAACATGAGCTTCTTCATCACCAGCGCGGGTTCGGGTGACGGAGCGAACCTCGGAGGGCTCGCGGGTGCGGATCAGCGCTGCGAAGACCTCGCAAACACCGCAGGCGCAGGCGACCTGACGTGGCGCGCGTACCTGAGCGCGCTGGCGCGTAATGGCGAGCCGGCGGTGAACGCTCGCGACCGCATCGGTTCTGGGCCGTGGTACAACTATGCGGGAGACGTGATCGCGGCGGACGCCACCGCGCTTCACTCGGACGCCGCCAACCTCACGAAGGAGTCGATTCTTTCGGAGAAGGGTGCGCAGACGAAGGGACGTGGCGACGATCCGAACCAGCACGACATCCTCACGGGTTCCAACCTCGATGGGACCGTGTTCATGGGTGAGGGCAACACCAACTGCGACAACTGGACCTCCAGCGGCGAAGGCAGCGCACGCGTGGGCCACCATGATCGGACAGGTGGCGGCGACAGCGGCAGCTCGTGGAATTCCGCTCACGGTTCGCGCGGCTGCAGCCAGGCCAACTTGATAGGCAGCGGTGGGAACGGGTTCTTCTATTGCTTCGCGATCGACGGAACCACGCCCGCACAACCCGCGGCGCGAGTGGAGACCCGTTGACGCTCGACGACTGACGTGAAAACGGAGTCACGCATGCTCATGGTCGGGGCCCTCCTCTTGGGGGCCCCGATCTCGCATGGGCCACTCGAGGCCCAGGGAGGACCCGGCATGGACGCGTGGGGCATCACCGCGGTGCCGGGCCTCGAGCTCGGCCACCACACGTTGAGCGAGCGGCCCACGGGCTGCACCGTCATCCTGGCGCGGGGAGGAGCCGTCGGCGGGGTGGACGTGCGCGGCAGCGCGCCGGGCAGCCGTGAGATCGCGTTGCTCGACCCGGTCAACATGGTCGATCAGGTATACGGGGTCGTGCTGTCGGGAGGGAGCGCGTTCGGCCTCGACGCCGCGTCGGGTGTCATGCGCTACCTGGACGAGCGCAGCATCGGATGGCCCATCGGTCGGGGGCAAGTCGTGCCGATCGTCGTCGCGGCAATCCTCTTTGACCTGGGCCTCGAGGGCGATGACAAGATCCGCCCGGGGCCCGAGTGTGGCTTCGCGGCAGCCCAAGCCGCTTCCTCCGAGGCGGCCACCGAAGGCTCCGTCGGAGCCGGAGCAGGCGCCACCGTCGGCAAGATGGGCGGTTCCGGCCGCTCCATGAGGGGTGGCTTCGGTACGGCATCGGTTGGGCTTGAGAACGGCCTGGTCGTCGCCGCCGCGGTCGCTGTGAACGCCATCGGGGACATCATCGATCCGGCAACCGGCGAGGTCGTGGCCGGTGTGCGTGCCGAGGACGGGAGCGGCTTCGCGGACGCGCGCCTCCTGCTCCGCGCCTCCGGCGGAAGCGGCGAAGAGCCACAGATCGAGCCCGGCGCGAACACTACGATCGGCGTGGTCGCCACGAACGCCACGCTCACGAAAGCGCAGGCGACCAAGGTCGCGCAGATGGCGCAGGACGGGCTCGCGCGCACGATCTATCCCGCGCACACGATGGGCGACGGAGACACCGTCTTCTCACTAGCGACCGGCGTGCTCGAGGGACCGGCGAACGTGACGCTCATCGGCGCCTTGGCCGCGGACGTCATGGCAGAAGCTATTCTCAGAGCGGTGAGGTTGGCTGAAGGATTGCCAGGCATTCCGAGCGTCTCGGATCTGGGGCGCTAACCTGACCGCGACCGGGTGAACCCCGACCCCGACGCACCCGTCGCGCTCCAGCTCGGCATGCTGCTGGGCTACGTGATCGCGCTCGTCGTCTTCGGGCTCTGGATCTCGAGGCGTGTCGCGGGCAGCGACAGCTTCTTCGTGGCCGACCGCAAGCTGGGACCGGGCCTGACCTTCTCGACCTTCCTCGCGGCGAACATCGGAGCCGGCTCGATTATCGGCGCCTCGGGCCTCGCATACGACTTCGGGCTGTCCGCTTGGTGGTTCGTCGGGTCCGCTGGAATCGGATCGATCTTGCTCGCCACTTGGGTTGGACCCCGCATCTGGCGGGTCGCGACGAAGCACGGCCTATATACCGCCGGCGACTACCTCGAGCATCGTTACGGGAGTGCGGTGCGCGCGACAATCGCTTCCCTGCTCTGGTTTGCGACCCTGGCGATTCTGGCCGCGCAACTGATCGCGATGTCGGAGATCCTCGAATGGGTGCTCGGCGCGCCGCGCTGGGTTGGAGCGCTCATGGGAGGCATCGTGATGACCGCCTACTTCAGCACGGGCGGTCTGCTCACGTCCGCGTGGGTGAACGTCGTCCAGCTCGTCGTGCTGCTCGTCGGCTTCGCGATCGCCGTGCCGCTCGCGCTGTCGATGGCTGGTGGTTGGCAGGCTGTCACCGCCGCCGCGCCCGGACCGGAATACCTCAGCTTCTTTTCCAGCTCCGGCCTCGTCTACATCGCGTTGATCGTGCCCGCCTTCATCATCTCCCCCGGACTGCTGCAAAAGGCGTATGCGTGTCGGGACGAGCGCGCGCTGCGCATCGGGATCGCCGCCCAAGGCTTCGTGTTGCTGCTCTTCGCATTCACTCCGGCGCTGCTGGGCATGATCGCACGAGTCTACGAACCCGCGCTGGCCAACCCCGAGTTCGCCGTCCCGACGGTACTCACTCTGGGCCTGCCCACTTTGTTCGGTGCGCTCGCCCTCGCCGCCGTCTTCTCCGCAGAGGTGAGCAGCGCGGACACGATCCTCTTCATGCTGTCCACGTCGCTGTCCAAGGACATCTACAAGAGGTACGTGGCGCCGGAGGCGTCGGATGCGCAGGTCTTGAAGGCGGCTCGCTTTGCGGCGCTGGCAGGGGGCGCGTTGGGCATCCTGCTGGTGTTCGTGATCCCGACCGTCATCGGCTCGCTGACGATCTTCTACTCGGTCATGAGCGTCAGCCTCTTCGTACCGATCGTCGTCGGTCTGCACACGCGCCGAGCCGGCGTAGCCGAAGCTCTCGCCGCGATCGGCGTGGGAGCCTCGGTACTGATCACCGTGGAACTTGCGAAGCGGACCGGCACCGCCGCTTGGCTCGCTTCGCCCTGGTTCGACCGAACGCTGCTAGGAATTCTCGCGTCGGGCGTGGCGTTCGGGATCGTGCAGGTCATCCGCCGGCCGGACTCGCAAGGAGCACCCTGATGTCCTCCATGTTCAACCTCGACGTGAACCTGGACGGCGATCGACGGCAGGTTCGCACCACCTGGCCATGTGAGAGGCCAGCTAGACCTCGCTCTCCATCTCCCACGCGTATCGCCCGTACCGGGCGGCGCCGTTGAGCCTCGCTCGGTGGCACAGTGCGCGCTGTGCCGACTCGGTGTTGGCGGGGTCCCCGCGCCAGACGCTGAGGGGCGCTTCTTGCAGGGCCCGACCGTACGAGAAGCTCAGCTGCCACGGCGCCTCGGTCGCGCGAGCGTTCATCGCGCTCAACCGTTCCGTAGCCTGCTCGGAAGTCTGCCCACCCGACAGAAAGACGATACCCGGTACTGCCGCCGGGACCGAGTTCAGCAGGCAGCGCACGGTCAGGTCCGCGACGACCTCGACCGCGGCCTGATCCGGGCAGCTCTTTCCGGACAGCACCATGTTCGGTTTGAGAAGCATGGCGTGCAAATCAACGCGATGCTGGTGGAGCACATCGAAGACGCAGTGGAGAGTGGCTTCAGTCACATCGTAGCAGTGCTCGATCGTGTGATCGCCGTCGATGAGCACCTCGGGCTCCACGATCGGGACTAACCCCTCGTCCTGCGAGAGCGCTGCGTATCGAGCCAGCGCCTCTGCGTTTGCGCGAATGCAGTAGGGCGTGGGAAGTCCTTCGCCAATGGCGATGACCGCGCGCCACTTCGTGAAACGAAGACCTTTCTCGCGGTAGGCATGGAGGCGCTCACGCAGGCCATCCAGGCCTTCGGTCACTTTCTCGTGCGGAGATTTTGCCAGCGGCTTGGCCCCACGATCGACCTTCACGCCCGGAATAATCCCTCGCGCCTTCAGTAGCTCGACCAGCGGTGTGCCCGACGCGTCGACCTGGTCGGTCGTAGCGTCGAACAGGATCACTCCGCTGATATGCTCATCGACGCGTGGGGCCGTGAAGAGCAATTCGCGGTACGAGCGCCGGTTCTCCTCCGTTGATCGAACGTCTATCGTCCGGAAGCGCTTCTCGATGGTCGGCAGGCTCTCGTCCGCGGCAAGGATGCCCTTGCCGTCCGCGACGAGCGCTCGGGCGATCCCTGCGAGCGACGATTCCGCTGGGGGCTGAGTCACGGTCAACACCTCACTCCTTTCCAACTGGCAGTTCTGACACGGATCCATAGTTAGTCTCTTCTCCCACCCTGACAAGCTCATGACTCGATCCGTCCGGTCCACGGCTCACGGCGGGCTTCATTGCATGACTTCGACTTTCGGTTTATATTCGGTTTTCATGAATATGCCCTACGTCGAACTGCACTGCCATTCGGGTTTTTCGTTCCTGGACGGCGCATCGCATCCCCAAGAACTGGCGATGCGCGCGGTAGAGCTCGGCTACCCGGCGCTCGCGCTCACGGACCACAACGGGCTCTACGGCTCCATGGAATTCGCCCACGCGGCGAAACGGGCCAATCTCCAGCCGATCACGGGCGCGGAAGTCACCCTCCGGGAGTGCTTTCCGGGCTTCGAGGAGCCCGAGAGCGGGCATCACGTCACGCTCTTGGCCGAAACATCTCAGGGTTACGCAAACCTGTGCCGCTTGCTCACCGATGCTCACATGGGTTCGGAGCGAGGCGATGCACGGCTCCCCCTGCCCTCTCTGCTCGAGCTCTCGGAGGGGCTGATCCTGCTGACTGGGTGCGGGAAGAGCCCCGTGGCGGCCGCGCTCGCTTCATCGGTCGCCGAAGCCGAGCAGATGACTCAGCAGCTCGTTGATGCGTTCGGGCCTGGCAGCGTCTTCGTGGAGCTGCAAGACAATGCGGTGAAGGGAGATACGGCACGTAACAGGGCACTCGCTCGGCTCGCCGGGCGTTTGGGACTCGGCGTCGTGGCGACCGGAAACGTGCACTATCATCGCCCCGAGCGGCATCGGCTCCAGGACGTGCTCGTCTCCATCAAGAACCGAGCGACGCTCGACGGCGCGCACGGGGCACGGCGGGCCAACCGGCTCTTCCACCTCGCCGAGCCGTGGGAGATGCGTCACCGCTTCCAGAGCCGACCGGAAGCGCTCACGAACACGCTGCTCATCGCCGAGCGGTGCGCCGCCTTCGATCTGACGGAAGATCTCGGCTACGAGTTCCCGAATTTCGAGGGATCGGCGCGAGGTGAAGCACTCGAAACGCTCGCCGCGATCTGCCTGGCCAAGATCTCCACGCTCTACGAGACCGGCAGCACGGAAGAGAAAGACGCCGAGGACCGTCTGCACACGGAGTTGAGGCTCGTGGATCTCCACGGGCTCGCGGGATTTTTTCTCGTCTACCGCGACATCATGGACTTGGCTGTCCTCGTCGCACGGGAAGTTCGCGGAGACGCCCCGCGGGCCCGTTCGGGCCTCCCCCCCGGCCGTGGACGTGGTTCCTCGGTATCGTCGATCATCTGCTATTTGATAGGGCTTTCGCACATCGATCCGGTGAAGAACAACCTCTTCCTGGGCCGATTCCTCAACGAAGCCCTGCGCAGCGTGCCGGACATCGACCTCGACTTCCCGAGGGACATCCGGGAACAGCTCATCCTGCGCGTCTACGAGAAGTACGGCTCCGAGCACACTGGGCTCGTCTGTACGTTCCCCACTTATCGGTTGAAGTCGGCGGTTCGGGAAATCGGAAAAGTGCTCGACCTGCCGATGGGAGAGCTGGAAAAGCTCTCGAAGCTCTCCGAACACCGTTCCGCGGCAGGCCTCGCGGATGAAATCGCGGCGCTGCCGGAGTTCCGGGACCGAGCGGACGCACAGTTATGGCGCCTATTGGGGTCTTTGGCCGAAGACGTGGCCGGCCTGCCGCGCCATATCTCCCAGCACGTGGGCGGCATGATCATCTCTAGCCGCCCGCTCGTGGAGATCGTCCCGCTCGAGCCCGCCGCCTGGCAAGGCCGAGTGCTGTGTCAGTGGGACAAGGATTCCTGCGAGGACGCGGGTTTCATCAAGATCGACTTCCTCGCGCTCGGCATGCTCTCACTGGTCGAAGAGAGCATCGACCTGATCGCGGAACGGCACGGAGAAGCCCCCGATCTGTCCCGCATCGACTTCGAGGACGAGGTCCTCTACGACCGCATCTGCTCGGGAGACACCGTCGGGCTCTTCCAGGTCGAGAGCCGGGCCCAGATCCAGATGCTCCGGCGCACGAAGCCACGGAACCTCGAGGATCTGGCCGTTCAAGTAGCCATCGTGCGCCCCGGTCCCATCGTCGGTGGAGCGGTGAACCCGTACGTACGACGCCGCGAAATGCTGCGTGAGAACCCAGACTACGAGGTCCCCTACCCCCATCCGCTGCTGAAGGAAGCGCTCGGGGAGACGCTGGGCGTGATCATCTTCCAGGATCAGGTGCTCAAAGTCTGTCAGGCGCTCGCGTCCTTCTCGGACGGTCAAGCGGAGGAGCTACGCCGTGCGATGAGTCGGAAACGCTCGAAAGAGGCGCTCGTAGCGCACTGGGGCGACTTCCAGAAGGGCGCGATGGCCAACGGCGTGGATGAGACCACCGCGCGGGAAATCTTCACGCAGGTCACCGCGTTCAGCGAATTCGGGTTCCCCAAGTCCCACGCAGCCGCATTCGGCTTGTTGGCGTACCAGTCCGCGTGGCTACGCCACTATTACCCGATCGAATTCTACGTCGGGCTCTTCAACAACCAGCCCATGGGCTTCTACTCGCTCGATGCCCTGGGGCGGGACGCACGCAGGAACGGCATTCAGACCCTCCTGCCCGATGTGAACAAGAGCCGGGTCGCCTGCGCCGCCGAAGGGGACGACTTACGCATCGGGCTTGGTTTCGTACGCAGTTGGGGTACTGAAATCGCGGAGCGGATCGTCGCAGAACGGGAGAAAAGCGGCCCGTACGTCTCGCTCGCGGATTTTTTGCGCCGTACGCCGCCCTCATTGAAGCGGCCTGCCATCGAAAACCTCATCTGGGTGGGCGGATTCAGCGACTTCGGCCTCACCCGGCGGGAATTGCTGTGGCAAGCGGGTCTCTGGCTCGGCCCCGAGACCGACAACGAGCGCACGGGCGGACGGGAGGACCACGCGCAGACCGAATTGGAGCTTGCGGACCCGTATGCGAGCCTCTCGTTCCCGGACCTGGGACCGACGGCCCGTATGGTCGCCGAATACCGCATGCTGCGCTTCTCGGCGGAGCTGCATCCGCTCACGCTTCTGAGGGGTGTCCTGCCCGACGGAACCGTCTCTTCGGACCGCCTTCCGCACCTGCGCCAGCACAGCACAGTGCGCGTCGCGGGTCTCGTAACCACGCGGCAAAGGCCTGGAACTGCAAAAGGCTATGTCTTTGTCCTGATGGAAGATGAGAACGGTCCTATAAACGTGATTGTGAAACCTGATGTCTACAAACGGGACCGCAATGCCGTGCGCATGGAGCCCTTCCTCACGGTGCGCGGCCGACTGCAGAAAGACGGTGATACGCTCAACGTGATCGCGTACGAAGTGGGGGCGTTGAGGGTGCCCGGAACGCCCGTACGACAGGGGGGGATGTCGAAGACGTACGCGGCCACGAGCGGCAACGGCGGGGAGTACGGCTCGAGCCCCGAGAACGGCCTCGCCGACCTGCACGCCTCCCTGCCCGGCGCACTCGAATCCTGGGCCGACCCGGATCGGCAGGGTCCGAGCCTGTTTCGCTACCTCACGGCGCTGCGCCAGAACCCTCCAGGCATCAAGAGCTGGGGGTAAGCATGGCCCTGGTTCCTTGCGCTTGACGCTCCCTCAGCTGACCATGTAGGGGGTTGGGTCGGCGGTGGGGATCCTTTCTACGCTCGGAGGCACGATGGACGGTATTGCGAAGGCCTGCGTCGGACTCGCCGCGCTCGCGTTGGCAGGGGCGCTTGTCACTGCGTTCACGGGACCGATCATGGGCCTGGCCGCGGAGGCGTTCTCACGCACCTCTACGAACCTGGCGCTGCTCGCGCTGTGCCTCTTCATCGGCTTCACGGACGGAGGTGGCGGGGGAGGCTGAGCCAAGCATCTCGGTCCAGGGCAGCCAAGAGGAGTAATTCGCCCGATCAGCCCCTGTCAGCCCCGTGGCCAGAAATTGTTAGTGCGATCCACGTCGGGCACGTAGCCGGACGGATCGACCTCGACTCGAGTCACCGACCCCACGCCCGCCGGCACTTCGATCTCGAAGCTCTTGTTGCCGTCGAGCCAGTGCTCGACCGGGATCGTTTCATCGATCCGCTCGCCCGTCGATGTCCGGATGCGGACCGTCGCGGGGAACGGAGCAAAGCCGCGGTCCTCGATGGTCACGGTGGCGCCCCCAGACGTATGCGCGCGGACCGTGCCCACCGCGTGGTCGAGCGTCCACGTCTCGAAGTAGAAGGATGTCCAGAACCAATCGAGGTCCTGTTCGGCGAAGCGCTCGAACGTGGCGAAGAAATCCCAAGGCGTGGGGTGCTTGTACGCCCACTCCGAGATGAAGGCCCGGTACGCCTCCTCCCACGTCTCCTGCCCCAATAGCTCACGAAGCGCGACCATCAGCGTCGCCGGCTTCGCATACGACGCGGCGTTACCACCAGGCCCGGGTTCGTACCAGTCGGCATGCCGCATCATGCTTTGCTCCAAGCCGGCGGTAGCGACCCGGAGGTAGTTGGCCGCCTCGACCCGGTGGTGGTCCACGCCCGGCCAGATCTCCATCCGGCTCTGGTCCTCTAGGAAGGTGGCCGAGCCCTCGTCCATCCACGCGTGGCGCTTCTCGTTGGAGCCGACGATCATCGGCACCCACATGTGGCCAAGCTCGTGCGACGTGACATTGAAGAGCGCCTGCGCATCCTGGTCCTCGTACGGCCCGATCAGCGTCAGCATGGGAAACTCCATGCCACCGTCGATGATGTCCGAGCCCTCGACCGAAGTCATGTGCGACCACGGATACGGAAAGCCCGTGTACACCGAATGGTGCTCGATCGACTGCTTGCCGTACTGCCACTGCTGCGCCCAAAGCGGGGCGCGCTCCGGACGCCAGAGCGAATGGATCAGCACACGGTCGTCTTCGCCGTCCTCGCCCCGGTCCGGCACGACTGCCGACGTCGCGTCCCACCGCTGAAGGTTCGAGGTGGTCCAGGCGAAGTCGCGCACATTGTCGGCTTCGAAGCGATAGGTGAGCCAGCCGTCCGTTCCGGAAGCGGTCACCGTGCCCGCATCGCGCTCGGCCTGCCCAGCGATCATCACGAGCTCGTCGGAGGTCGACGCCTCTTCGAGACGGTCGAGCGTGAGCGCCGAGAACACGTCATCGGGGTTCTGGAGCTCGCCGGTCGCCATCACCGTCCAGCCCTCGGGCACGGAAATCGACACGGTGTAGTCCCCGAACCCATCGTAGAACTCCGCGGCTCCCAGGTACGGCTGCGCGTCCCAGAGACGGAGGTCGTCGAAGACCGCAATCTTCGGAAACCAGTACGCGACGAAATACATCTCCTTGTCGGAGTGCCCCATGCGGCCGGAACCGTTCTGCGGAATCGTCTCGCTCCAGCTGATCTCGAGCTCCAGCGTATCGCCCTGCTCCACTGGGAAGCCCGGGGCAAGCTGCATCAGCGTACCGGTCACCGCGTAGCCCGGACCACCATCGAGTTCTATCTCCTCGAGCTCCTCACCGTCCGCCGAGACACCGGTCAGCCGAATACCGTCCGTGATCTCCACGGAGCCACGCCTCGGCGAGCCTTGCCGATGCAAGTTCTGGTGCAGATGAAGCCAAACGGTTGGCAAGCTCGCGGGCGCATTGCTCACGTACTGGATGCGAACGGTGCCTTCCAGCTCGGAGGTCTCAGGATCGAGACGTGCCTCGAGCTCATACGAGGACGATTGCTGCCAGTATGAATGTCCAGGGCTGCCGTCCTCACTGCGCCACCCGCGTTCTAGCGAACGCTGGTAGAACGGCGGGAGGACGACGGGCGCCGGCACCGGCCTGCGTACTTCGTCGCTCTCTTGCGCCGTGAGTGCCTCCGGCGTGAGTCCGCCTAGAAATACGACGAACGCGCCGAGACCCGCCATGCTACGCCACAGAGATCGTTCCCGACCCATTTGCTAGACTCCAGCTACCTGTGCGGACCGTGGTCGGCCCGCTAGGGATTCCCTTTCAGATAAAACGCGACGCCTGCCCAATCGACGGCCGCGGAGAACAGGTCGAAGTACCGACCGACACGATCTTCGCCCATGAAGGGCGCGAATTCCTCGCGCACCTCGTCGTTATAGCGCTCCGCGTCCTCCTCGTCACCCGCGGCCAACCCCGCCCTCACCCGCGCCTCCAACGCGTCGAGACGCGACTGGAGCTGCTCACGACGCGTCTCGACATCGCCGTGGATTCCGAAGTGCGTCGCCCCGAACCGTTCGGGTCCGATCTCACCGATCTCGTCCAACGTCCGCTTCCACGCTCTCAGATCCACCGCGGGCGGTGGCGTCGGAGGGTGCGAGGGCCCACCGGACAGCACGATCCCCATGGCATCACCCGCGTACAGCATGCCGTCACGCTCGTCCAGATACGCCAGGTGATGCGCGATATGTCCGGGGGTCGCGATGGGGAGCAGCTCAGGGCACGGCCCGGGCTCGCCCGAGCGCCACGCTTCGATGCGATCCGCGGGAACTGGCTTCATTTCACCCCAAAGGCGGTCGTGGGCATCTCCGAACGTCCGCCGCGTGCTCGCGACGAGCCGCTCCGGATCCACCATGTGAGACGCACCATCCTCGTGAACATGCACGGTGGCGTTCGGGAAGAGCCGGGAGAGATGCCCGGTCGCACCGGCGTGATCGAGGTGGACGTGGGTCAATGCGATGTGTCGGAGATCCTTTGCGCCTACACCATGGGACTGCAGCTCGGCCACCAACCGCTCCACGGCGGTGGTGGGACCCGGGTCGACGATGGTCGGCTCCTCTGCGTCGATGAGGTAGCACGCAATCGCCCCTTCGAGTCGGAGGTGCTCCAGGTCGATGCAGGTCGGTTGACTCAGAATCCCTCCCAACGACCGCTACGGAGGATCCCTCTACCCACGCTCGCCGATCGGTACGAAGTCCCGAGAATCCTCGCCGATGTAGACCTGACGCGGTCGCGCAATCCTCTGCTCGGGATCGGTCACCATCTCCTGCCACTGGGCGAGCCATCCGACCGTGCGCGGGATCGCGAAGAGCACAGGAAAGAGCTCCACCGGAAAGCCCATCGCCTGATAGATGATGCCCGAATAGAAGTCGACGTTCGGATAGAGGTTCCGCTCGACGAAATACCCCTCGCTAAGGGCAATGTTCTCTAGCTCCAAAGCTATGTCCAATAATGGGTTATGTCCCGTTACTTCGAACACTTCATCAGCTGTGCGCTTGACGATGCTGGCCCGTGGATCGTACGCTTTGTAGACCCGGTGGCCGAAGCCCATGAGGCGCTCTTCTTGCTTCTTCACGCCCTCCATGAATGCCGGGATGTTGTCCACGTGCTCGATTCGATTGAGCATGCGCAGCACAGCCTCGTTGGCGCCCCCGTGTAGCGGGCCATACAACGCGGCCATGCCACCAGCGAGCGCGGAGTACGGATCCGCGCGCGACGAGCCGATGACGCGCATCGTCGTGGCTGAGCAGTTCTGTTCATGGTCCGCATGCAAGATGAAGAGCACGTCCAGCGCCCGCTCGAGCACCGGGCTCGGCTTGTACTCGCGCGTCCCGATCCGAAACAACATGCTGAGGAAGTTCGCCGTATAGGAGAGCTCATTCTCCGGATACACGTACGGGAGCCCTCTGTGGTGCCGGTACGTATACGCCGCCAGCGTCGGCATCTTCGCTACCAGACGGACGATTTGCTGCCAGCGACAGTCCGCATCCTCAATGTTCTTGGCTTCCGGATAGAAGGTCGAGAGCGCGCTGACACCGCTGATGACCATGCCCATCGCATGCGCATCGCACTGGAATGCATCGAAAAGCTCCGTGATGTTCTCATGCACATAGGTGTGCAGCGTCACCTCCTGGACGAACTCGTCGAGCTCGGACTGGGTCGGCAGTTCACCATGGAGCAGCAGATACGATACCTCGAGATGCGAACTCCGCTCAGCCAACTGGTCGATCGGATAGCCACGGTAGCGGAGGATGCCCTTCCCGCCATCGATGTACGTCACGGTGCTGCGCGTTGACGCCGTGTTCGTGAACGCCGGATCGTAGGCCATCATCCCGAAGTCCGTGTCGTTGACCTTGATCTGGCGCAAGTCCATGGCGCGGATGACGTCCCCGTCCAGGATCTCGACGTCGTACTCCTTGCCTGTCCGGTTGTCTCGGATCGAGAGAGTGTTGCTCACCTCGTTCCCGTTCTCCCCCATGATCCCTCCTTCGGGCCCCGAGCGACGGTCCAACAGTCGTCGCGGCGTCCATTAGCTCCGCAGCCTATTAGTATATCCATCTAGTATATCCATGCGGCGGAGACCTCCCAAGGGCACCGCGCGCTGGCGACGAACGGCGAGAGGCCGCTTGAGCCCCGCAGGCCGAAAGGCCCTGCGGGGCTCGCATACCGGGGGCGGGAATCGAACCCGCACGTCCTTGCGGACAGCGGCTTTTGAGGCCGCCGCGTCTACCGTTCCGCCACCCCGGCGCAGTGCGTCCGGAACCGGTCGCATTCACGGGCGCTCAACCTAACCACGGGCCCGCCATCGGCTCAACCAGAAGCCCCTGACACGCTCCTTCACTTCAACCATCATTAGGGTCCCCACGCACAGTACCTGACCACAGGGAGCCACCGTGGCAGACCCTAGACTCGATCCCTTCGGCGCGCTGACCACAGTCGACCTTCCCGAGGGCCCGACTTCCTTTTATCGCCTGTCCAAGCTCGAGGAAGACGGCGTGATCGACTCGCTCGACCGCCTTCCTTTCTCGATCCGGGTCCTGTTGGAAAACGCCCTCCGGCACGCCGGCGGCGGCTACGTGTCTCGAGAGCACGTGAAGGCCGTCACCGAGTGGAGTCCGCGCAGCGCGGGTGCCGACCTACCCTTCATGCCCACGCGCGTGGTCCTCCAGGACTTTACGGGTGTGCCGGCGGTCGTCGACTTGGCCGCGATGCGCGACGGACTCAAGGCGCTCGGTGGCGACCCGCAGCGAATCAACCCGGTGGTCCCCGCGGATCTGGTCATCGATCACTCGGTACAGGTCGACTATTTCGGCTTCGGGGATGCGTTTCGGCTGAACGTCGAACGCGAGTTCGAGCGGAACCGCGAGCGCTACGCGCTACTGCGCTGGGCCGGTGAGGCGTTCGACAACTTCTCCGTCGTGCCGCCAGGCACCGGAATCGTCCACCAGGTCAACCTCGAGTACCTCGCGTCGGTGATCCACCGCCGGGAGCACGAGGGCACCTGGTTGGCCTATCCCGACACGCTGGTGGGAACCGACTCGCACACGACGATGATCAACGGGCTCGGCGTGGTAGGCTGGGGAGTAGGCGGCATCGAAGCCGAGGCTGTGGTGCTCGGCCAGCCGTATTACATGCTGCTACCCGAGGTCGTCGGCATGAAGCTCTCCGGCACTCTGCCGGAGGGCGCGACCGCGACCGACCTGGTGCTCCGCGTCACCGAAATGCTGCGTGAGCACGGCTGCGTCGGTCGCTTCGTCGAGTACTACGGCCCAGGTCTGAGCAACCTCGCTCTGCCCGACAAGGCGACGCTCGCGAACATGTCGCCCGAGTACGGTGCCACGATCGGCTTCTTCCCCGTCGACGACTCGACGCTCACCTACCTACGCGGCACGGGCCGGTCGGAAGAGTTGGCCACACGCGTCGAACGGATCAGCAAGGAGCTCGGCCTCTTCCGCACCGACGAGACGCCGGACCCCGAGTTCACGTCGTCGATCGAGCTGGACCTGTCCACCGTGGAGCCCAGCTTGGCCGGGCCGAAGCGCCCGCAGGACCGGATCCGCATGGCCGACATGCGCGCGGCGTTCGAGCGCGACTTGCCGGCGCTCGTACCAGCGGGCTTCGAGCTCGCGGACGCCGACGCGCTTGGCGCGGACGATGGCGAGCGTACCGGCGAGAGCTGGACGGGCGAAGGCGGCGCCGAGCCGTCCGTGGCGGTCGCTCGAGGCGATGGCCCGAGCCGGGCCCGCACCGTCGAGGCGGACGGCGAAAGCTACGAGATCGGGGATGGCACGATCGTGATCGCCTCGATCACGAGCTGCACGAATACGTCGAACCCGTCGGTTATGGTCGGCGCGGGTCTGCTCGCGAAAAAGGCAGTGGAGAGGGGCCTTGACGTGAAGCCGTGGGTCAAGACCGCGATGGCGCCCGGAAGCGGCGTCGTGACGGACTATCTCACGCAGGCGGGGCTACTGCCCTACCTGGAGCAGTTGCGCTTCCATGTCGTCGGCTACGGCTGCATGACGTGCATCGGCAACAGCGGGCCGCTACCGGAGAGGATCCACCAGGCGGTCGAAGAGAACGGCCTGGTGGTAGCCTCGGTGCTCTCGGGCAACCGCAACTTCGAGGCCCGCATCCATCCGCTGGTGCGCGCCAACTACCTGATGTCGCCGGTGTTGGTGGTGGCCTATGCGATCGCGGGACGCATCGACATCGACCTGTACAACGAGCCCCTCGACCACGGCAGCGACGGGGCGCCGGTCTTCCTGGCCGATATCTGGCCGTCACCTCAGGAGGTCCGTGACACCGTGGCCAGCGCTCTCGAGCCCGATATGTTTACCAAGCGCTACGAGGTGGTGAACACCGGGGACGAGAACTGGCAGGCGCTTCCCCTCCCCAAGGAGAGCAGCCTCTACGAGTGGGATTCCGAGTCGACGTACGTGCAACAGCCGCCGTTCTTCGAGGGTATGACACTCGATGTCCCACCCGTGAGCGACATTCACGGTGCGCGCGTGATGGCCATGCTCGGACAGTCGGTCACGACCGATCACATCTCGCCCGCGGGAGCCATTCCGAAGGCCGAACCGTCCGGAGTGTACCTGCGCGAAAACGGCGTCGAGGTGAAGGACTTCAACACGTTCGGATCACGCCGGGGCAACCACGAGGTCATGATGCGTGGCACGTTCGGGAACGTGCGCATCAAGAACCTGCTGCTCGATGGCCGCGAAGGCGGATACACCGTCCACTTCCCGACCGACGAGGAGATGCCGATCTACGAGGCCTCCATGCGCTACCAGGAGGCTGGAACACCGCTCGTCGTGCTCGCAGGCCAGGAGTACGGCGCTGGCAGCTCACGCGACTGGGCCGCAAAGGGCACGATCCTGCTCGGCGTCCGCGCGGTGATCGCTGAGAGCTTCGAGCGCATCCACCGCAGCAACCTGGTCGGCATGGGTGTCCTTCCGCTCGAGTATAGGGACGGCGCTACGGCGGGGCGCCTCGGCCTCGATGGGCGCGAGACGTTCGACATTACGGGCATCGCCGACGGTCTGGAGCCCGGTTGCATCGTCCACGTCACGGCGACCGCCGAAGGCGGAGCGACCACCACATTCAAGGCGAACGTCCGCCTCGATTCGCACGTCGACGTCGACTACTACATGAATGGTGGGATCCTACAGACGGTTCTCAGGAAGATGGCGCGGGGAGACATGTAGCGCGGCGCCTTCTAGGGGTCGTACGGGTCCCCGCGGAAGGCTGCGGGCGGTCCCAGAACTTCTTGCAAAATGATCGCCTGCCGGAGCGCGTGCGGGTCCCGGCTCGATAACACTTCGTGTACTGCCCCGGCGTCCGCAGCGAGGCGCTCCGCGAGCGGATCCAACCCGTCCTGTTCCGAAGGCGCCCGTGAGGAAGGGTCCGTTCCGTAGCCCACATGGGCGCGGTGCACCACGTGCTCCTGCTCTGGAGTCGGCTGGTAGGACGCCGGACGTGCTACGGTCGTGGCCTCGCTCCGCGGCTCGGGCTCGGCGGGCAAGGCGCTCGGTCGTACGCCGGACACGAGTCCGGCGATTTCTTCCCAGACGTCTTTCGGGATCAACGTCTCCGGCGGGGCCGGGGTCGACCGCGACACAGTCCTGTAAGGATTCGAGTACTCCGGAATGTCGTCGTCGATCTGGTCGTCGTACGAGGGTGGCTCGTCG
>CBDANQ010000001.1:0-28880 GCA_965197725.1 Longimicrobiales bacterium | reverse complement strand
ACGAACTCGTCAAACCCGCTTTTCGCCAGAAGCTCGTTCAAGGCCCGGTAGAACGGGTTGTCCAAGGCCCGAATCTCGCTCGCCACCACGAACATCTCGCCCTGCCGAGCCTCGGGCCGCTTGCCTACCGCCATCGCCGTCCTCGCTGCAAAAACCCTCGTGTCCTCCTGATTTAACACAACAGCGATGACCGGACTTTATCCACGGTCTGCTAGCAGATGCTCCACCGCCGGCCAGTTGTTCCAACCTGCTTCCGCACGAGCCAGCAGCCAGACGTCGGCGGGCTCGCCGCTCGCGGATCCCTCGGCCCGTAGCATGCGAGCCGCGTGCCAGAATCGCCCTGACTCGAACTCGGCGATCGCCGAATCGGACGCGGTCGGCGTCGGCACGTCCCTTACGACGCGGACGGGGCTCGAGGCAACGGAAACCGCGGCTACGGCCAGGACGGTAAGTGAGAGTCGGATCGTCATGAGTTCGAATCTAGGACACACACCCTTGGGATATTTCCAAAAAGAGGCCGCCCGGTAGGGCGGCCTCTTGTAGCCTCACGGCGGCTGCGGTCAGCCGTTCCGGCCGTGCTCCATGGCATGCAGAGTATCGACCATCTTCTGGGCCGACTCTTCCATGTCGATGACCAAGCCGTCGATGCGGGACACGAAGTAGTTGTGTCCGATCGAAACAGGGATCGCGATCATCAGACCCGCAGCCGTCGTCTGCAGCGCGACCCTGATACCACCCGCCACGAGCGTCGCCTCGACCTCGCCGGCGGCCTCGATCGACTGGAAGGCGATGATCATGCCGATCACGGTGCCCAGGAAGCCGAGCAACGGCGCGATGTTGGTCAGCGTCGCGAGGATCGTCAGTCCCGACTCGAGCTTGCTCATCTCGAGCAGGCCTTGGTTCTCGATGGCCTTCATTACGCGCTCGGTGCCCTCCTCATGTCGCTCGAGGCCAGCGTAGAGGATGTTGGCGGCCGGCGAGTCGGTGGCACGCGTCAACTCGAGAGCCTCGCGAATGCGCTGCTGAGTGAGCAGCTCATCCACGTCTTTGAGGATCGACTGCGTCTTCACAGCCTTTCCGGTAAGGCTGATGAACTTGATGATGATGACGATGATGCCTACTACCAGCAGGAAGGCGAGAGGATAGGCCATGAATCCCGTGGATTCCCAGAGCTCCATCAAATACTCCGTCCTAGAAAGCTCGAGCTCCACGCCCGGGATCTGAAGAAGCGCACCGTACAGTTGCATCACCAAAACCGACCTCCAGCCAAAGTTTTTCTTTCGAGTTTGCGTTATCTAGCCCCTCCACCGCGCAGAGCAATGGAAGGGCGAGATATTGTAGAGGTCCAGATTATGGTCTGCGCCTAGAGGGGTGTCAAGCCTGTTTTGACCCTCTATGACACCTTGGGACACACCGCGAAGTGCCTTGCTCCCCTAGTCTCCAGGGAAGGTAGCAACCGCATACAACACCCGTCCTTCGCGGGGTGTGGGCACCGGGTGTGAAAGGCGCACCCAGCGTGTCACTGTCGCCAGGTCCACTCGTCGTTCCCGTAACGCTCCTTCTCCAGCCATTCAGCCTCTTCGACCTCGCCCGAGCGATACTCACCCTCGGTCCACTCGCCTCCTAACACAACCTGAAGTCCGCCCGTGATCGCTTCGGCGAGGTCCCCAGGTGCTCACCTCACCGACCAGCGCGCGAAGCGTCGCGGGAGCCGGGACCCGATCAGCAGTCGAATTGAGCAGATTCAATTCGCTCTGGTCCCCATCCAAGATGATCGAACCGTGCTGGAGTAGGGCGTTCCCGATCCTGACCTGAGCGCTGCCCACGAGTTTCTGTCCACCCACGACGACCTCCCCCGGGGCCGGGACCTGGAAGCACGGGCCCGCGTCCGGCGTGAGCACGACGCTGCCTGCCGCGACCTCAGCCTCGACCCCCAACTGGTTCAGGCCGTGCGCCAGGCCCTCGTGGATCTTGATGTAGACGCCCCTCGGGCCACCATAGGTGCGGTCGGGAAGCACCAGTCCATAGGTCAGCTCGGCGTCGTGAAGAACGGCCTGCCCGCCGGTCGGCCGCCGAACGAACTCGATTCCGGCGGCATCCGCGGCACTCCGGTCGTAGACCCCGTTCACCGGCTCGTGTCTGCCGAACGACACGGTCCGGGACGTCCACGAGTACAGTCGCAGCACGCCTTGCCCACGTCGCGCTGACATGGCCAGCGCGTGGTCCAGCGCCATGTTGTGCGCGCCGGACCCCGCCTCGTCCAAGATCACGCGCCAGGTGAGGCCGCCCTCTTTTGCACTAGCCATCAGAACTCGAAGAGGGCCGTGGGCGCCATCACTTCCACCTGCGCACGGTCACCGACGGCAGCCGCGAACGCTCCGGCGTCCTGTTCGATCGGTGGCCATGTGTTGTAGTGGCACGGGATCACGACGCGCGGCGCGATGAAGTCGACGGCCCGCACCGCGTCGGCCGGACCCATGGTGAAGCGGTCGCCGATGGGAAGAACAGCCACGTCGACCATGCCCTGGAGCAGCTGCATATCCGTGAGCAGGCTCGTGTCCCCAGCGTGGTACAAGCGCTGTCCGCTCGCGAGGTTGATGAGGAAGCCTCCGGGCACCGTGGTGAACGCTTCGCCCCCGGGGAGATCGAGCTTACCGCCGTGCAGCGCGGGCGTCATTTTCACGTAGCCGAACGGGTAGTCGACGCCTCCTCCGATATGTTGAGGACTTACGGGCCGTCCCTTCCCCTCCATGTAGGTCGCGATCTCGAACGATGCGATGATCGTCGCACCGGTCTTCTCGGAGAGGGGGATCGCGTCCGCCACGTGGTCATAGTGGCCGTGGGTCAGCAAGATGAAGTCGGCTGCCACGTCGTCCACCGATACGCCGCACGCGGGATTGTCCCCGAAGAAGGGGTCGATCACCAGCGTCGTGCCGTTGTCCGTCTCGAGCCCGAAGGTCGCGTGACCGTAGAAGGTAAGCTTGGCCATTGAGCAGCAGTTCTGAACGTGGCTTGGGGTGAGCCCTGAGGGGAAGATGGAGTTCGCGCAAGTCGGCGGCAACGCTGGTAACGAACCAGCCATTGACGTCCGGCGGAGCCGACGCGGCCGGCCGCGCCCCGGCCCCTACTCGCCCTCGGTCTCGGCGTACACCTCGACCGGCGGCCACGAGCAGACGAGGTTCCGGTCCCCGTACGCGTTGTCCACGCGTCGTACCGGCGGCCAGAACTTGAACTCGCGCGTCCACGGAGTCGGGTAGGCCGCCTGGGACCTCGAGTACGAGTGGACCCACTCGTCCGCCGTACACATCGCGGCGGTGTGCGGCGCATTCTTGAGCGGGTTGTCCTTGGCGTCTGCGATGCCCATCTGGACCTGCTGGATCTCCGCGTGAATCGAAATGAGTGCGTCGACGAAGCGATCCAACTCCTCCTTCGGCTCGCTCTCGGTCGGCTCGATCATTAGCGTGCCGATCACCGGAAACGATACCGTCGGCGCGTGAAAGCCGTAGTCGATGAGCCTCTTCGCGACGTCCTCTTCGGTGATGCCTGTGGCGCGCTTGAGCGGGCGCAGGTCCACGATGAGCTCGTGCGCGACGAGCCCGCTCTCACTCCGGTACAGGATGTCGAAGTGGGCCTCGAGCCGCTTCGCCATGTAATTGGCACCGAGGATCGCGACCTCAGAGGCGCGGCGTACACCGTCCGGGCCCAGCATCGCAATGTACGCCCAGGAGATCACGAGGATACTCGCGCTTCCCCACGGAGCCGCAGACACAGCGCCGATCGCTTTCTTCCCGCCTACCTTGTGGATCGGGTGGCCCGGCAGGTAGGGCGCGAGCTTGTCGTTCACGCAAATCGAGCCCATCCCCGGGCCACCACCGCCGTGAGGAATCGCGAATGTCTTGTGCAGGTTGATGTGACACACGTCCGCACCGTAGTCGCCGGGACGTGCAAGACCCACTTGTGCGTTCAGGTTCGCTCCGTCCAGGTAGACGAGCCCTCCGTTCTCGTGAACGATGCGGCAAACTTCACGAATCTCTTCCTCGAAGACGCCGTGCGTGGAGGGGTAGGTGACCATGATCGCCGCGAGGTCGTGCGCGTGCTCGGTCGCCTTGGTCTTTAGGTCCACGACGTCGATCGTGCCGCCGTCCGTGCTCTTCACTACGACGACGTTCATCCCGGCCATGACCGCGCTCGCGGGGTTCGTCCCATGCGCCGACGCGGGGATGAGACAGACGTTTCTGTGGTCTCCCCCCGGTCCCGGTGGTACGCCCGCACCGTCAGCAGGCCCGTGAACTCGCCTTGTGCGCCCGAGTTGGGCTGCAGTGACGTTGCGACGAAACCGCTGATCTCCGCGAGCCACTGTTCGAGCTCGGCGAAGAGAGTGGCATAGCCTTGCGCCTGGTCCGCCGGTGCGAACGGATGGAGCCGACCGATCTCAGGCCACGTCAAGCCCGCCATCTGGTTGGTCGCGTTCAGCTTCATCGTGCACGAGCCGAGCGGAATCATGCTCGTATTCAACGAGAGGTCGCGCGACTCCAGCCTGTGCAGGTATCGGAGCATCTCCGTCTCGGAATGGTACCGGTGGAAGACTTCGTGCTCGAGATACGGCGTGGTTCGACGAGCCCAAACAGGCAGCTCAGGCGCCCCTCCCCGCTTCGAAAGCTCTCGGGCGGAGAACTCCGCCGGCGAGCCACCGTTGAAGATCGTGAAGAGGTCGTCCACGTCGTATGACGTCGTGACCTCGTCGAGGGCGATACCCAGCGACCCGTCGCCGAAATCCCTCAGGTTGATGCCGGCTTCGACCGCACGCCCGAGTACGTCACCGGCGTCAAAGGGCGGACGCACGTGAATGGTGTCGAAGAACGTCTCCGTAAGCAGTTCGTGTCCAAGCAAGCCGAGTCCGGCCGACAGAACTCCCGCCAGGTCGCGGATCCGTTCGGCGATCGTCTTGATGCCGTCCGGACCGTGATACACCGCGTACGCGCCAGCCATGATGGCAAGCAGCACCTGAGCGGTGCAGATGTTCGACGTGGCCTTCTCCCGACGGATGTGCTGCTCACGCGTCTGCAGCGCCATGCGCAGCGCCTGGTCACCGTCGGCGTCCACGGAGACCCCGATGATGCGGCCAGGCATCTTCCGCTTGAAGGACTCCGTGGCGGACATGAACGCGGCGTGTGGCCCCCCGAAGCCCATCGGCACCCCAAAGCGCTGCGAGCTGCCAACGACCACATCGGCGCCCCACTCCCCAGGCGGCGTGAGCAACGCGAGCGACATGAGATCGCTCGCGGCCACAACTGCCGCACCGAGGGCTTTGGCCCGAGCCACGAACGGGCGGTAGTCGATCACGCTGCCGTCCGTACACGGGTACTGGAGCAAGACACCGAAGACGCCGTCGTGTAGCCCGAAGCCGTCGTGATCCCCCACGACCACCTCGATCCCGAGCGGCCAGGCGCGTGTCTTCACGACCTCGATCGTCTGTGGGTGGCACGATTCGGACACAAAGAAGGTGTTTGCGTCCCCCTTGGCTTCGGCACGCGCGAGGTGCATCGCCTCCGCCGCGGCGGTCGCCTCATCGAGCAACGACGCATTCGCGATGTCGAGGCCCGTAAGATCGATCACCATCGTCTGGAAGTTGAGCAGCGCTTCCAGACGGCCCTGGGCGATTTCAGCTTGGTAGGGCGTGTACTGCGTATACCAGCCGGGATTCTCCATGATGTTGCGGAGGATCACGCCTGGCACGAGCGTGTCGCTGTACCCCATGCCGAGATAGGACCGGAAGACCCGGTTTTCCGAAGCGATCTCGCGCAGCCTGGCCAGCAGCTGAGCCTCGGTCAGAGCCCCGGGCAACCGGAGATCCCCCTCCATGCGGATGGAGGTCGGGACCGTGTCGCCCACCAGGCTAACGAGCGAGTCGTATCCAAGCGCCTCTAGCATGGCGGCCACGTCGGCGTGGTCGGGCCCTAAGTGGCGTGCTTCGAAGTCTGCGGGAGCATCGATCCGGGTCATCGAGCGGTCTCGACCTTCATCTGACGTGGTCCGCGTAGCCGTCCGAAGTCAGCAGCCCCCGCACTTCCTCGTCATCCGCAACCTTCAGCTTGATCATCCACCCCGCGCCGTAGGGGTCGGAATTGACCAACGAGGGGTCATCATCGAGGGCCGCGTTCACTTCCACGATCGTACCGTCGACCGGACAGTACAGGTCGCTCACCGCCTTTACGGCCTCGATCGTGCCGAACACCTCCATGCGGTCGAATGAAGATCCCGACTCCGGCAGCTCCACGAAGACGACGTCCCCGAGCTCACCTTGGGCGTATTCCGTGATGCCCACGAAGTAGACTCCATTGTCACCTGCCAACTTCAGGTACTCGTGCTCTTCGGTATACCGGAGGTCGCTCGGAATGTCGGACATGCGCCTTTCTCCAACGTTTTCTCGGGGCTCAGGAGCCCTGAGGATGACGGGCTTTTGACCGAAGGTCAACCCTCGCACTTTGGCGCTCCGGGCGCACACCGGAAGCCCCGTGTTTCGACGCTCAGCTTCAAAGCGCTGCTTGCGAGAATCGTCCTGCCGCACGGCCTCCGCACCCGGTCCGAGGCCAGCGCGCGGTGCACGCCATAGGTGCGTCCCCGGACACCATGGCTATAGCTTAGGGGATGCATACGCTGATCCACGATGCCCCGCGTGCGCTCACGAGCCTCAGTGAACAAGAAAGGATGTTACAGGAGGCCGTGCGCGACTTCGCCGTCTCCGAGGTAGCCCCAAGGGCGATGGCTATGGATCAGGCCCAGCAGATGGATCGGGGGCTGATCGATCAGCTCTTCGAACTCGGCTTGATGGGTGTCGAGGTCCCCGAGATGTACGGGGGGACCGGAGCGGATTTCTTCACGTCGGTGCTGGTCGTGGAGGAGCTGTCGAAGGTCGACCCCGCCATCGGGGTCCTGGTCGACGTGCAGAACACCCTGGTCACCAATGCCCTCCGACGTTGGGGATCCGACGATCAGAAGGCTCGCTACTATCCCCAACTCGCTGCGGACACCGTGGGTGCGTACGCGCTCTCCGAGGCCGGTAGCGGCTCGGACGCTTTCGCGCTGGAGTGTCGGGCAACCCAGGATGACGCCGGCTGGATCCTCAACGGCCAGAAGATGTGGATCACGAACGGCGCCGAGGCCGGGTTGTTCATCGTGTTCGCGACCGTAGACCCGGACGCCAGCTACAAGAGCATCACCGCGTTCTTGGTCGAGCGAGACTCCGACGGATTCACGGTCGGCAAGAAGGAGGACAAGCTCGGCATCCGCGCGTCCTCGACCACGGAATTGATCCTCGAGGACGTGCGAGTCGCTCCCGAGGGCGTGCTCGGCGAGGTCGGCGCAGGATATAAGGTCGCGATCGAGACGCTCAACGAAGGGCGTATCGGCATCGGCGCCCAAATGCTGGGCCTCGCGCAGGGGGCGCTCGACCACACCGTTCGCTACGTGAACGAGAGAGAGCAGTTCGGGCGCGCCATCGTCTCGTTCCAGGGCGTTCAGTTCCAACTGGCACAAATGGCAACGGAAATCGAGGCCGGGCGGCTCTTGGTTTACAACGCGGCACGCCTGAAAGATGGGGGTCAGCCGTTCCTCACCCAGGCCGCGATGGCAAAGCTCTTCGCGTCCGAGATGGCTCAGCGGGTGGCGTCACTGTGCATCGACCTGCATGGTGGTTATGGATTCACGAAGGCGTATCCGGTAGAGAAGCTGTATCGGGACGCCAAGATCGGCACGATTTACGAGGGTACGTCGAACATGCAAAGGCAGACCATAGCCAAGGCACTCATGCGATGAGCTACCTCACTCCGTCCCTGGGCCTCATCATATTCGGCTTCTGGGAGATATTCCTGGTCTTCGCGGTGGTCATGCTCCTGTTCGGCGCCAAGAAGCTCCCGCTGCTCGCCCGCGGACTCGGTTCGGGCATCCGGAACTTCAAGGGCGAGCTGCAGAGCCCGGACGATCCGGAAGAAGACGAGGAGTAGTCCCTCCCGCGCTCCATCGTTTGCAGGCGCGGCCCAGCCGCACCATTCTCCCGCCCATGCCCAGAACCGGTCTCTCCAACGTCGTGATCGCGCTCGATCACCCCAAGGACGTAGTGAACATCGCCGGAGTGATCCGAGTCATGAACAATTTCGGGCTCGGCAAACTCCGTCTCGTGAACCCGGATGAATTCAACGCGTACCGCATCGAGGGAATCGCGCACCGGAGCGGCGACCTCATCGAAGCGACCACGCGGCACGATTCCCTCGAAGATGCGGTCGCCGACGTTTCGTTCGTCGTGGGAACGACCGCCCGCCCGCGCACCGCGGGGCGTAAGTATCTTTGGCCTCGAGAAGCCGCAGCCAGAATGGCGGAACGGGCTCAGGACGGGACGGTCGCGATTTTGCTGGGCCGCGAAGATCGCGGCCTCACGAACGAGGGACTGGACCTCTGCCACGCGGTGTCGATCATTCCCACGGACTCCGAGTATTCGAGCCTAAACTTGGCTCAGGCGTGCCTCGTGCTCGCGTACGAGGTCTTCCTGGCCCTCGACTCATCGGACCCGGACCTTCCGCAGGGTCGCAGGGCGACGCGGCCCCCCACTCGAGCGGAGCTCGAGGAGACCTTCACGGCGATCGAGCGCGGCTTGAGCCGGATCGAGTTCTACAAGGCTAGGGAGCCAGCCGCGGTGATGCGCACACTGCGCACCATCATCTCCCGGTCGGAGCCCGACCTGCGGGAGGCCCGCCTACTCGGCGCCATCGGCTACGAGATCGGGCACTACTTTGATCGCTTGAAGGACGGCTGATCCTCCCGCTCGGCCGGCGAATTCCCGGTTCGTGCACGAGATCATTGTGAGGCCTATCGACGCCCACTTATTATGGTGCGAATCTGGAACCTTACTCCGCGACCGTGGCAGCTCGGCCGCAGAATGGTCTGTTGTCCATGTCCAAACCCGCCAGTCGCGTCGATCCAACGAATACTTCGGAGCGCTACCGAGTTCTTCTCGATACGACTCGGGCTCTAACGGGCACGCTCAGTTCGGACGAACTGTTCGCGGCGATCCATCGGGAGACCGCCCAGGTTCTGGAGGCCGCCGGATTCTATATCTCCCTTTACGATCAGGGGCGAGACCTGGCGACCATCGTCTACTACGCGGACAGGGGCGAAGTCAGTAGAGTCGGCGTGTCGTACCGGGGCTCTGATTCTGAGGTCATTCGCACACAGCGAGCCTCCATGGTCAACGAGCACCTGGACGACGAGTCGCTGCTCGTGCTCGGAGAGGACGACACAGACGCAACCTGCTCGGCCATCTCGGCCCCGATGATTCACAAGGGCCGCATGATCGGTGCGATCAGCGCTCAGAGCTACGACATCGAGGCCTACTCGGAGGACGATCTCACGATGCTGCAGAGCATAGCGGACCTCTCCGCCGTCGCGATCGACAACGCTCAGCAGTTCGCCGAGCTCCAGCAGCGCCGGCGTGAGGCCGAACAAATCGAAGAAATCGGACGGGCGCTGACGAGCGAGCTCGACGCGAAGGAGATTCTGGGTAAGGTCGTCGCCGCGGCACTCGACTTGCTGGACGTCGATGGGGCCTCGGTGTGGCTCTGTGAGGGGCCGAACGGAAGGGTGGCGCGTATCGCGGCAGCCAGAGGCGAGATCAGCCTACCGGTCGGCCTCACCTGGGATCTGGACGGCGAACTCGGCGAGAAACTGCTGGAGATGCATAAGCCGGTCATTATCGACGACCTGGCCTCCAGTCCGCTCGTGCCCGACACCCTTCGCGAGTATCTGGAGGCCGGCTCTGGCATCGGTGCCCCGCTGATGATCGCCGGGCAGGTCGCAGGCATACTCTCCACGGGTAGTCGGTCTCCGCGCCACTTCACCGATGACGACGCAGCCGTTCTGGAGCGGCTGGCGAGTCAGGCGTCGGTGGCGCTCGCGAACGCCAAACTGCACGCCAACCTGCAGGCGCTCTCCCTGACCGACCCGCTGACCGGACTTCCGAACCGGAGGAGGCTCCAGATTCATCTGGACAAGGAAGTCGCCGCGGCACGACGGGGGTCGTGGCTTGATGGTCATCGTCTTCGACCTGGACGACTTCAAGCACTGCAACGACACGTTCGGGCACCTAGTCGGTGACG
This sequence comes from Longimicrobiales bacterium, assembly GCA_965197725.1. Classification (GTDB taxonomy): domain Bacteria; phylum Gemmatimonadota; class Gemmatimonadetes; order Longimicrobiales; family Gaopeijiaceae; genus UBA1138. The sequence continues at coordinate 18,732 of CBDANQ010000001.1, read as the reverse complement.
ACATCCTGCGCGCGTTCGCGCAGATCCTCGATGACGAGAACCGCGAAATGAACCTGGTCGCACGCTACGGCGGCGACGAGTTCATGTCGGTGCTCTCGGAGAGTCATACTGACGGGGCCCGTTCCTACGTGCACCGGGTCAAAGAGCGCCTCGACTCCGACGCGATCTTGGGCGAGTACGGCGTCTCGGTGAGCATCGGCCTCGCAGAGTTCGATCCTGCGTCGATGAAGTCGACGGCGGACGTGATCCAGGCAGCCGACATGGACATGTATTCGGCAAAAGGCATACGTCCCGCAGCCCCTCCAGCCTCTTCTCCCTGAAGAGTCCCGTGCCATCTTCAGACCAGGTCCGCGACCTGTTGGAGTTCGCCACCGTTCTCGCTCACCAGGCTGGTGCGCTTACACTCCGGTACTTCGGGGGACTCGTGGATCACGACGCGAAGGGGGACGGCTCGCCCGTCACGATCGCGGATCGTGAAGCCGAAGAGCTGATTCGACGGAGGGTCGAGCAGCGGTTCCCTGAGCACTCGATCCTTGGCGAGGAGTACGGAGAATCCAACGCGGGTGCTCCCGTTCGATGGATTCTCGACCCCATCGACGCCACGCGTTCCTTCATGCGTGGTGTCCCGCTCTACGGCGTGCTCATCGGCATCGAGATCGAGGCCGAGAGCGTGGTAGGTGTCGCGCACTTTCCTCCCCTGCAAGAGACCATCGCCGCTGGAGCGGGGCTCGGTTGTACCTGGAACGGAGACCCTTGCAGCGTCTCACCCGTCGAGGCGATCGAGAGCGCCGTTATCTGTACGACAGACGTGGAGCGGATCCTGTCACGCCCCGAGGGAGACGGATGGCGGCGCCTTCAGCAGCGCTGCTCGTACTCACGCACGTGGGGAGACTGTTACGGACACGCGCTCGTCGCGACCGGACGTATCGAGGCGCAGGTCGATCCCGTCGCGGCACCGTGGGACGCGGGCCCGTTCCTCACGATCGCGACCGAGGCCGGCGGGCGTTTCACCACACTCGAGGGCGCCGCGACGGTGCACGGTGGATCGGGGGTCAGCTCGAACGGCCTCTTGCACGACGAGATTCTGCGAGAGCTGGCCAGCTAAGGGTCTGGGGACGCGTCGTTCCCTCGTCCGACCTCGTGGCCGCTCCTCTTCCGGCACCAGCCGTGACTGCCCTATCCCGCACCTCTGGGGGAAGCTGACCCAGCCGTAGTTGAAGGTCCCTGAAGAGGGAAAAGAAAAGTGGTGGCTCCGAGGGTGCCCGATCCGATAGGATCGGGTGCGCTAAAAACCCAAAAACGGAGCCACCACGATGAAGAGAACGTACGAAGTAGCGAGTGACACGGACAGGCGTGCGATGGCTGAGTTCGTGAAGCGAGAAGGCCAGTTCCTGCTGCCGATGGTCGAGCTCGTAGAGCACACGGAGCTCGCGATCGACGAAGTCGTCCAGGTGATGGGCCGAGCGACGATCGAGGCGGTACTCGAGATGAGCGCCGAAGGTGTGGCGGGCCCGAAGCAATCGGGCAAGGCACGCGAGGAGGGGGCGACGGTCTGGTACGGCCGCCAGGGCGGTCAGGTCTACCTGTCGGACCGAAAGGTCCGTATCCAGCGGCCTCGGCTGCGTGAGCGGACTGGCGGCCAGGGCGGCGAGGTCGAGGTGCCAGCGTACGAGGCGATGCGCAGGCCGGGCGCCATGGCGGACCGAATGTTGGAGATCCTGATGGCAGGTGTGAGCACCCGGAAATACGGCCAGGTGATCGGCGAGATGGCCGACACGGTGGGGGTGAGCAAGTCGTCGGTGAGCCGCGAGACGATCGAAGCGTCGGAGCGCGTGCTGAAGGAGCTGATGGAGCGGCGGCTGGACGCATGGGATCTGTTGGTGATCTACCTGGACGGTATCCAACTCGGTGCGCACCATGTACTTGCGGCTGTGGGCGTGGACACGGACGGCAAGAAGCACGTGCTGGGGATGCGGCAGGGAGCGAGTGAGAACACCGAAGTGACGACGGCCCTGCTGCAGGATCTGGTCGAGCGGGGTCTGGACCCCGAGCGTCGACGCCTGTTCGTGATCGATGGCTCGAAGGCGTTACGGAAGGCGATTGTTCAGGTGTTCGGCGCGGGCCACTCGGTCCAGAGATGCCGAAATCACAAGCTCAGAAACGTGCTCGCTCACCTACCGAAGGATCAGCACCCGCAGGTGAAGGCCGCGATCCGCGCAGCATGGAAGCTCGATGCGAGGGACGGCGTGCAGAAACTCGAGCAGCTCGCGCGGTGGCTTGAACGAGATCAGCCGTCGGCCGCAGCGAGCCTGAGGGAGGGGCTGGGTGAGATGTTCACAATCAACCGGCTTGGGCTACCGCCTCGGCTGAGGAAGTGCCTCGGCACCACGAACCTGATCGACAGCACCCACGCAGGCGTGAGGCAGAAGACCTATAGGGTGACGAACTGGAAGAACGGAGCGATGGCACTGAGATGGGCCGCTGCCTCCTTCGTCGAGACCGAGAAGAACTACCGACGCATCGTCGGCTTCGACCAACTCTGGATGCTCAAAGCTCACCTCGATGACCGCGAGCCGGTTGCCGAAATGAAGATGGCAGGTTAATCACGAAAGCCTCGGAGTCACCACCTTCAACTGAGCCGGGGACACCTTCCTAATGCCGCCGCTTCTTGGCTGCTTCCGAGAGTCCGCAAATACGCGACGCTCATGGCCTTTTCACGGTTCCTGGGAGCCGCGACGGGATCAGCGGATTGGGACATTGCTGCGGTGACCGAGATCTGTCCGTCAGTCTGTGACTCGCGTTGTTCACATCGCATGAAGTTCACTTTGTTCGACCTCCGTTGATTCCATCAGTGCTGCCTGCACTACGTTCTCCCGTGAGCGAATCCAGGCGCGCACTTCCCCCACCGTGAAGACCAAGGCCCCATCTAGCTTCCGGTGCGGAATCGGATCTTCAGCTTGTTTCTGCGTTCGCGCATAGACGAAACTCCTCGGCCGCCCAAGGGCTTCCGAAAGCTCGGTCACTCCGAGCCGGGTCTCAGTAGGCACAGTCCAGAGCCGTTCCCGCCACGTCCACGTGCCTGGCGCTTCCTCGTTCTGTCTCGCCGGTTCGGGATGCTCCTCCACCGATTCTGAGTGTCCGCCAGACAGAACCTCGGCAACCTGCTGCGCGTCCAGTAGCGTCCCCCGTGGAGCCCTCGGCACCACTCGAGGAGCTCGAGAAGTGTGGCGAACGGATGGGATTCTGTGCCCATCATGTGCCCACGCCTCTGAGACCCCTTGTGCGGCAACGATCCCTGGAAGGCGGAGAAGGGCGAAACATTCGCTCTGGTCTCGTTTCAGGGGGTCACGTCACCTGGGCCGGGCAAGTGTCGCAGAGTGGGCACACGAGCACGGTCGTCAGGTGAGTCCGATGCCGCTCGCGCTTGCCCCGGGCTACGTGATTTCGGCCACATCCTACGTCATATGGCGTAGGGTCCGCTCCAGCCATCGCGGACAGCTTGTGTGCCAGATGCCAGAGTTACCCTCTCATTTCGTGGAGGTTGGCGTGCCACACGTATGGCGAGCCGGTGCAGGCCGAACATACCTCCCGATGTTCGAGCGCACGCGCATGAGTCTCCCCACAACCCGGCACGTGCGCCCGCGACGACTCCGGAGACTCCAAGATGCGCCCAGCTGAATGCATCAGCGTCGCGTTCTTTGCGTTTTTCCTGATCGCCGCAGCGGTGGTTCCGCTCGGGAGGACGAAGCGGCTGAAGGCGATCGGCATCGGGGCGATGGGGATCCTCGGCGCGTGGCTGCTCCAGGATCTCGATGTCCTACCGGGTGGCGGGGTGCTTCGCGACTTGGTCCCCGGGCTCCTCCTCCTCATGGGGTACTGGCAGTCGGGGCAATTCTTCGTCGGCAGCAACGCGAGACTCCAAGACTTCCTCGGCCGGTTCGACCGGCGCTGGTTTCCTGGCGCGGGTCGGCTCCGGTCGAGTCTCGGGGAGCGGCCCGCTCTCTCGTTCTACCTCGAGGCCGCCTACTTGGCGTGTTACCCCGTGGTCCCGCTCAGCGTCGGCGTGCTCTATCTCGCGGGGCACAGCGGCGCTGTCGATCAGTTCTGGCGGGTGGTGCTCCCACCCACCTTCGCCTGCTATGGACTCACGGCCCTGTTTCAGAGCTGGCCGCCGTGGATGGTAGACTCGGCCGAAGGCCACGCCACGCGCTCATCGAACGTCCGGTCGATCAACCAGTGGGTCACAGACCACGCCAGCATCCGCGCCAACACCTTCCCGAGCGGCCACGTCGCGAACTCGTTCGCAATCGGACTGGTGCTCTTAACGGTGGTCCCGGTGGCGGGTGTCGTGTTCCTCTGGGTCGCGGCAAGCGTCGCGGTCTCGACCGTGGTGCTCCAGTATCACTATGCCTTGGACGTGGTGCTCGGAGTCGCGCTCGCCGTGTTGTCTTTCGCCCTCCTAGGGTGACGGGTCGATGATCTGGGACACTCAGCACCAACCCCGCGCGACGATCCTCGACCTGCTCCTCGGGCATGCACAAACGCATCCCCAGAAGCTCTTGTACGGCTTTTGCGACGCAGAGGGGCAGATGCGAGAGTCGTATTCCTACGGTGCATTCGTGCAGAGAACGAACGACATCGCGATGCACCTGATGCGCGAGCACGCCTTCGAGCCCGGCGAACGCGTGCTCCTCGTCTATCCGCCCGGCATCGAGATGCTGTGCGCCTTCTTCGCGTGCATCCGCCTCGGATTGATCCCGGTTCCGGTGTGCCCGCCTTCGAGCCACGGGTTCGCCGCGACGCTCCACCGAATGAACTTCATCGCCGAGGACTGCGGAGCGACGGCCGTGCTCACCGACCGGTCCTACTTCTGGTCGATCAAGCTCCGCAGAGCAAGGTCGCAGATCGCCGCGCTCTCGCGCGTGCGGGACCGGACGTCGCGGCTACAGTGGATCGTAACCAGCGATGCCGAACCGTGCGGACGGGCGGACCTCCGCCAGGCGCATTCTGAGATCCTTTTCTTGCAGTACACGTCCGGCTCCACCCGTGACCCGCGAGGAGTTATGGTCACCCACCGAAACGTGCTGGAAAACTGCGCCACGGTGTTCGACTACGGGCCGATCGGAGTGTCCTGGCTCCCGCAATACGACGACATGGGCCTGATCGGCTCCTGTCTCTTCGTCGCGATTGCAGGGGGCACGACATACGGATTCTCACCGGTCGACTTCCTCCAACGTCCGTTGTCGTGGCTCGAAACCATCAGTCGTTCTCGTGCGACAGCGTCTGCGGCCCCGAACTTCGCCTACGAGTTCTGCCTTCGCGGGGACAGGATCCGGGACGAGGATCTCGCGCGGATCGACCTGAGTTCACTGCGTCTTCTCATGAACGGCGCCGAGCCTGTGCGGGCCGACGTCTTTCGGAGGTTCCTGAAGAGATTCGAGCCCTATGGCCTGCAGGCGGGCACCTTCTGCGCGGCGTACGGTCTGTCTGAGTACACGCTGGCCGTGTCGAACCGCGGGTCCAAGGTCCGCTCGTTTGATACCGCCCGACTCGCCGAGAACGAAGCGACCCCGGCTGGAGACCCCGCGGCCGACCGCGAATCGACGACTCTCGTCAGCTGCGGGCGGCCGCTCGGCACCACGGAGGTCAAGATCGTCGACGTCACGAGCCGGCCGGTGGAGGCGCCACCAGGCAGAATTGGCGAGATCTGGGTCGACGGTCCCAGCAAGTGCCTGGGGTACTGGAATCGAACCCGCCTGACGGAGCAGACGTTCGAGGCACGACTCGAGGACGGGGATGACCATAGAGGGCGGTGGCTGCGGACGGGTGACCTGGGGTTCCGGCACGACGGGGAGCTCTTCGTCTGCGGGCGCCTCAAGGACCTGATCATCGTCCGGGGCCTGAACTACTACCCACAGGACATCGAAGCGATCGTGGAGGAGGACCCCGCGATCCGAAAGGGTTGCGTCGCGGCCTTCGCGGTCGACAAGGACGGGGGTGAGGTCCTTGCCGTCGTTGCCGAACTCAGGACCGCCAAACGACCCGCTCGGACCGAGGAGATCAACCTCAGCCTCCGTCGCCGACTGGGCATCGTTGCGGACAGCTTCACGTACATCCCTTCGCGTACGATCCCAAAAACGAGCTCAGGGAAGATCAGGCGCCACGAAGCGCGCGCGCGGTGGCTCGAGAATCGCCTGAAGGTCGTCGCCCAGGTCGAGTGCGTGCCCCCGCCCCTACGACCAACCCCCGATCGGAGTCAGGGGACGCCGATCGTCGACGATGAGACCGTTTGGGGCACATCAGAGTCCCTGGATCTCACGTTTCACAGGCGGGGCCTGACCGGGAGGGAGGATGCGACCCTGGGCGATGTCGGCCTCGATTCACTGGGACTTGTTGAACTCGCACTCGAGCTGGAGAGCCACCTCGAGGCCGCGGGTGCGAAGGGGTTGGGCGGAGTCATCGATCTCCGTTGGCTACAGCGGATCGCGATCTCCGAGCTCCTCGAGCTTCTCCATCAGGTGATCGCCTCGACCCCGGGGGCCAAGCTGCGCTTCCGACAGGCTTTCGCCGGGCTTCGACCGGAGCATCAGCAGATCGAGCACCACATGATGCGGGGAGACGCTCGACTCGGCGTCGACGCACTCCCTCCAGAAAGCGTGAAGAGTCGGGCTGGCCCTGCCGAGCGGGGCATTCTGCTGACCGGAGGCACCGGGTTCTTCGGACCCTTCCTGCTCAGGAGCCTCCTGGAGCAGTGCGACGACCCGGTGTACGTCCTCGTCCGAGCCTCCGACGAGGAGCACGCATGGGCGCGCTTGGAGAGCGCGATAGCATCGCTGGGACCGAGCCTTCGCACGGGCGCCCTGGAACAATGGCGTCGTCGTGTGATCCCGGTCTGTGGCGATCTCGGCCAGCCCGACCTGGGCCTGTCCCGAGCGGACTGGGGGCTCCTCGCGGAGAAGACCCACGCCGTCTATCACAATGGAGCGTGGGTCAACTACCTGCACGACTATGCGATCCTGAGGCCAACCAACGTGATTGGAACCCGGGACCTCCTCCGGCTCGCGACCGACCGGAGAGCCAAGGTCGTGAACCATGTCTCTACGACCTTCGTGTTCGGCTGGTCGACGACGGAGACACTGTTCGAGGAAGACACCAACCGTGACATGGCGCTGCTCGACTTTGGCTACAGCCAGAGCAAGTGGGTTTCCGAGCAGATCGTCTTGAACGCCATGAAGCAGGGCCTGTCGGCTCGCGTATTCCGGCCGGCGTTGATCGCCCCGTCACTTTGCGGAGGCGGTGAGAACTTCGACATCGCCATGCGCCTGCTGACCTTCATGCTGAAGCACGGCATGGGCACCTCCGCGCAGAACCAAGTGAGCTTCTCCCCGGCCGACCTCGTGGCCGACAACATCGTGGCGATCTCCGGCCTCCCGGACACCGTCGGGCAGACGTTCCACGTCACGCGCGATGCCCGCTCGACGATGCGCGACATCACGGACCTTCTCGGGGAGCAGACCGAGAGGGGCTTCACGCACCACGAGGTCGCAGAGTTCGTACCGGCGGTCGTCGGGCGGTGCGGGAGGGAGGATCTCCTGTTTCCGCTGCTGAACTTCCTCGTCAGGTCAGTGGACAGCATCACGGCCATGGAGTTCAAGGAATACGACAATCAGCACTACCAGCGGGCGCGCGCCCGGTCACCGTTGGCCAGGGAAGATCCGCCCCTAGAGGACGTGGTCGCGGGGATCGTCCGCTTCATGCGAAGGCACGGGCTCATCGAAGTACCGAGCTCGAAGCGCCTCGCCAAGCGCCCCTAGACCAGGTCGAACATGCTCATCGGGAAGATCACCAACGCGCCCCACGTGCCTCGGGGCAGGGCGTTCTTGGACGCACGTGCCATGGTCCGCGATCCGCTTCGTGTCTTCGAGCGGTACCGGAACGACCTGGGGCCCACCTTCACCGTGCACATGGGCGGCGGCAGGCCCGCCATCGTCTCCACTGATCCCGAGTTCGTACAGCACGTGCTGCAGAAGAACTCCCGCAACTATCAGATGTCGGATATTCGAGTCAAACGCATGGGCGAGTTCCAGGGCCAGGGCCTCCTCAACAGTCATGGGGACGCGTGGCGGAAGAAGCGCAGGTTCCTTGGGCAGGGCTTTTCGCCGAGCCGCATCGCCGAGCTCGTACCCCTGCAGGAGCGAGTCCTCCAGGACTCGCTGGCCCTTCTGGACGAGGCCGCGGCGCAAGGCCCCGTGGACATCGCCCGGATCGTGCTCTGGATCAACTTCCGCCTCGTCGGAAAGGCGGTGTTCGGTAGCCGCATGACCGACGGGGAGATCGAGCACATCGCGTCGACGATCCAGACAATCCAGGGGTTCATCGTTCGCCAGATCGTGCAGCCATACATGATCCCGTGGTACCGCGTGAGCGGACAGTCACGGCACTACCAGGAGATGCGGATCGAGGCGGATCAGGTCGCACGCAACTACATCGTGGCCAGGCGCCGCGCAGAGGGCGTGGAAGGGGGAGATCTCCTCGAAATCATGCTTGATACCCCATACCCCGAGCCCGGGAAGACGATGAGCGACGAGCAGATCCTCGTCGAAGCGCTCCAGCTCTTCGTCGCTGGGAATGAGACCTCGCCAACCGCGCTGTCCTGGGCCCTCTATCTACTCGGGCAGCATCCCCACCTCTTTGCCGCGATGCGGGAGGAGATCAATGGCGTGTTCGGAAACGGTCCCCTCACATTCGAGGGACTCCACCAGCTGCGCCTCACCCGTCACGTGCTCGAGGAAACGCTCCGACTCTACCCCTCGTTCTGGATCATCGACCGTGTCGCCCTCGAGGACGACCAGATCGGCCCGATCCACATCCCGGCGGGCCTCATCGTGCTGACGTACCTATACGGGCTGCACCGCAATCCGGACGTTTGGGCGGAGCCCGAGGTCTTCGATCCCAGCCGATTCGAAGCCCACGCGAAGAAGGCACGAAGCCCCTTCGCCTACCTTCCCTTCGGAGGTGGGCCGAGGAAATGCATCGGCTCCAGCATGGCGATCGTGCAGATGCTGCTGGTCCTGGTGGGGCTTGTTCGCCGATACGACTTCGAGCTTACGAGCACGGACCCCGTCGAGATCAAGCCGATGATGATCCTGCACCCGAAGGGTGCCATCGAGATGCGGGTGACGCGGGTGGGGTAGGCGAGCCAGACTGACGCTCGGGGCAGAGAACACCGACCGCTCACCTTAGGGCACGTGATTCGCCACGACACTATCTACTAGCTGGACGAAAGCCGGCATCCCGAATTTGTCGCGGTGAACCGTCCAGTAATGCCGGAAGACATGGCTTTCTCCCAGGGAGATCAAGGTAGCGTACTAGCGGAGCAGATCCGAACGGTTAGCCTAGTGCCGTTCCAACTTGATTCGTCTAGAAAGTTCGTTGCCCATACTCACGTTGGTGTCACTGACCGTGGTTCTGGTGTTAGGCTGATCTAGTTGGAACGGCACCAGTAGACAGAGAGCTGGCGTCACGACCGACGTCGGCGGAACTGACAGATGGGAGGAATCGGATGAAGCGGAAGACAAACAGAGGAAGTTTCGGTGTCATGGCTACGCTTTTCTCTCTCCTGGTCACGACGTCATTCGTATTGCTACGACCAGGGGAATCGGGCGCTCAGGAGCGCGATGCCACGGTAGACCTTCTCGCCGAGCTGACCAATGCACACGGCGTCGTGGGATTCGAAGGCGAGGTAAGGGACATCTTGCGGCGGGAGTGGCGAGGGTTATTGACCGATCTACGCACCGACGGCGTCGGCAACCTGCTGGGCACACTCAAGGGCCAGTCAGAATCGCCGCGGGTCCTGCTGATGGCTCACCTGGACGAAGTCGGCTTCCTGGTTCGCTATATCGATGAGGACGGCTTCATCTACTTCAACAACGTCGGCGGCTATTTCTCTCAGAGTGTGCTGACCCAGCGCCTCTCCATACTGACTCCGAACGGGCAGGTTCTTGGCTACACCGGCATGAAGTCGGGACATATCCTGCCCGGGGCGAACCGCATGACGATGGTCCCCTTGGAGGACATGTTCATCGACGTCGGTGCCCGCAGCCGGGAGGAAGTCGAACGGATGGGCATCAGGCCCGGGCTTCCGATTACCTATGCGACCGATTTCCAAGTCCTGAACGGGACGAGCCGGTACCTGGCAAGGGCCTGGGACGACCGTGTCGGCCTCGGCGTGATTACCGAGGTGCTACGGCTGCTCAAGAACCGCTCCCATCCCAACAACCTGCAAGTCGCGGCGACGGTGCAGGAAGAAATCGGCCTTCGAGGCGCCTCGGTGGTGCAGGCAAGTACCCGACCCGACATCGTGATCAATGTGGAGATCGGGATCGCGAGCGACTTTCCATTGCTCACCTCGCCAACACTCGCTCAGGAAGCCTTGGGTAAGGGGCCGGGTATCTTCGTGTTCGATGGCAGCATGATCCCCAACAACAAGTACGTGGACTGGATCATCCGGCTAGCCAAGGAGAACAACATTCCCTTCCAGTTCGAGTCGGTCACCGGCTACGGCCAGGATGCCTCGATGCTACAGAAATCGGCACAGGGTATTCCCGCAGTGAACATCGGCGTCCCTACCCGTTACGGACACAGCCAGTCGGGCGTGATCGATCGCGCCGATTACGACAACACCGTCAAGCTCATGGTGGCGATGATCGAAAAACTCTCGGCCTCGGAGGTGGAAGCGATTCGCGCCTTCTGAACCTTACTGAACGGGCACTTCTTACTAGGTACGGTCGAGGCGAAGCCGGTTTAGGCATCCCCACGCAAAGCGGCTCCGCCGTGGTGACGTTGTTGGTGACAGAAGAACCCGCTACCCCCTTTCGTGAGGCTGCGTCCGCCATGGGCACATCGTGGGCACAAAGCTCCCCAAAGAGGACGAGAAGGGCCGAGACAGGACGAAGAGCCCAAGCTCGGAAAGCCTGCCGCGGTAAGGAAACGAGACTTCCCGAGTGATTCAGGAACACCCGGAGACATCTGCAAATCCTTTATCCCCGGTTCGAGCCGAGCAGCGCCTCTGAGAAAGGCCTGGAAACACAACGGGTCTTTACTACATCGCCTCCGGCGCCTCAAGAGCCCAGGGAGTTGTTCTCTGGGCGCCTCTTCGGCCATCCTGCGTACTTCGGCCGTCAGGCGTGCAATCCTGACTTGAGTAGCTGTTGCTCGATCTTCAGGAGAATCCCGATCAAGCGCGCGAGGAGACGGACCTTGATCGAGATCCCGGTCTTGAGGGAGATCATCGGTCCACCTCCCTGCTGCGCGCGTTCGATTCGAAGAAGGGGCGTGTAGGACGTGGTGGGGCGGGGGGGGGGGGCTGGGCAGCACCTCGAAAGCGGTCGTCGAGAACGCTCTCGCTGGGATGCGGGTAGGCAATGAGGGGGGGGGGGATGGTTGAGAGGAGGACAGACGGCTGCCCGAAAGGGCGCCTTGCCACGCTTCAGATGTACCCGAAGAATTAGGCTCGAGGGGATGACGGGCGCGGCTTCCGCTGTCTCACAGGAGAGGATCATGAAGGACTGCTCGATCCAACTGACGCATCGCCCCGGCGATCTCGCCCGGGTGGCGCAGGCGCTCGCGCGATTCGGTGCCAACATCAGGGCGCTCGCGGTGGTCGGTGTCGGCGGCCACGCGATCGCGCGCATCATCCCCGACGATATCGAAATAGCACGCCACGCATTCCAGGCAGCGAACATCCGTTTCGAGGAGAGCGAAGTGCACACGGTGCTACTCGAGAACAATCCGGGCGAGCTCGCTGCCGTCACGAACCGACTCGGCGATGTGGGAATCAACCTCGAGGCGCTCTACGTGACTGGGATCACGGACGACCTCATCGAGATCGCCATCGTCTGCGACAACCCCAAGAAGGCCAAAAAGCTGCTGGAGGAGTTCTGAGCCGGCCCGGCCGGCAGCCTCTCGCTCCGCACACAAAGCGCGACTGGCTCGGGTATCATCCGTTAGGGTTCTCGAGCCCGTAGCTGCCAAGATCCCAGAAAGGAGTCCAACACTTGGACCCGTTCGAGTTTGTCCTCAGTTTGGTCGCCATCATCACAGTCGGGGGCATCATCACCAGCATAGTGAGAACCGTCGGCAAAGTAACGAGTGGTCGGTCCTCACCCCCGCAGCTGAAAGCAGGCCCGCCACGGGGCGGATCCGCAGAGCTCGAAGGTATTCGCGAGGCGATCGACCATGTGAGTGGCCGCGTTGCCCACCTGGAGGAGGAGCGAGACTTCTACAAGGATCTGCTTGAGTCGCCCGGTACGCGGCGCTCGATCGGCCCGCCCGACGAGGAATGAGACGCATCTGGCACGCAGTCGTCATGCTCGAAATGTGCGAGCAGGGGGGAGGGAGCGCGGACAGTCCCTTTCGGGTTCGCCGGCCTGCAGCGGCCCCCCCTGAGGCTTGCAACCGATGCTGGCACCTGCCCGCACGCACCGAATAAGATGATGCTAAGACAGCGGCCGCAAGGCAAGAATCAGATTCCACGCCTCTGGACGCCCCGGCAGCACTCCCCCGGGATCCCGCCGTTGCGAGCACGCTCGCCAGGATCAGCGCGGCCACGATCAGCGGAAAGACGGGCCGCCCGACGGATTCGGGCGTCGACCACGCGGAGCTGCCTTGCCGCGCCCTTCAGGTCCCTCGAGTCCATCATGCGGGTTGCGGACGGGGTGGTGCACGCCCGGTAGCCCGCGGCCGGACGAAGAGGACCAGTCCTCGGCGACCTGAGATGACTGTGGCGACGCGTGAGAAACGGACCTAGTAGCTTAGCGACAAATAATCGTTGGGGACCGCGTTCCCACGGCAGCGTTTTGGTTTCTGATCGGCCTGCACAGCCTAGGTTCAAGCGGTCGTCGCAACAGTACCGTGTTGAAGGGTTTTCATGCGCCCCGATGTTGCTGGACACTAGGCTGGCGAGGGCGATGGGGTCCAGACAGAAAGAAGTCAGTTCTTGATGTCTCCCCAACCCGAGGGAGTCAGAAGCGACCGAAGGTCGTTGAAGGCTGGAGATACGGGAGCGGTAGAGCATTTCAACGCAAGGTTGAGGTCTGGTCCTTTGATGACAACAGATTTTCCAAGGTTTCCGCCGGAGTTCTCCAACCGAGGGTCTTGCGGGGGCGGCTGTTGAGAGCGGCTGCGACGGCGGCGAGATCGTCAGCGGTATGTCTGCTGAGGTCGGTGCCCTTCGGGAAGTACTGTCTCAACAGGCCGTTCGTGTTTTCGTTCGTGCCGCGCTGCCACGGGCTCTGCGGGTCGCAGAAGTAGACGGCCAGGCCAGTATCGATGCGAAGCCGTTCGTGCTGAGCCATCTCTGTTCCCTGGTCCCATGTCAGAGACCGGCGGAGTTGCTCGGGCAGGGTCGTGATCGACGAAGCAATCGCGTCCCGGACGGCTTCGGCACCGTGTCCAGCCAACGCTGGACCGTTCTTGGTCCTGGGCTCGCCGTGTTTGTCAAGGCGGGGGAGGTGGAGCAGCATCGTAAACCGGGAGGCCCGCTCGACCAGCGTTCCGATCGCCGAACTGCCCAGTCCCAGGATCAGGTCGCCTTCCCAGTGCCCGGGAACGGCGCGGTCGTCTGCCTCGGCCGGTCGCTCACTGAGCATGATCTCGGGGTGAACGAACGTCTTGCCCCGTCCGCGGGTGCGAGCTCGAGGCACCCGTAGCGCGCGTCCCGTCCGAAGGCACGCTGTCAGCTCCCGTCGCAGCGCACCACGGCCCTGAACGTAGAGCGCCTGGTAGATGGCTTCGTGCGATATACGCATGGACTCATCGTCGGGGAAGTCGACCCGTAGCCTGTTGGCGATCTGCTCGGGACTCCACGAGACCGCCCACCGCCGGTCTTGTCGGCGACCGCGACGCCGTCCGATCCAGCGCACATCGGGGCCCGCCACGGCCGTACCATCTGAAGCCGCGATCAGGCCTCCGAGGCGATCCTGTACATACTGCCTCAGTTCACCGTTCGTAGCGAGCTTCGCAAGCTTGGGACGTTTCGCTCGCCGATCGGCGTGCCATTGAGCGGTCGTGGCCCGATACTCGAGATTGCCTCCCCGTGTAGCTGCGTTTCGCCCCAGTTCTCGCGAGATCGTCGAGGGTGAGCGGCCCAACTGCCGGGCGATCTCGCGCACGCCACGACCACGGGCTCGAAGAACGGCGATCTCTTCTCGCTCAACGAACGAAAGATAGCGCCGTGACTGGGGACGAAGATTGAGGGGTGCCATGCCACCACATTCGCGAAACCAGCGCACCCCGACAGCGGGGGACACACCCGCTGCCACGGCGGCCTCCTCGCTCGACAGACCTCGAGCGACCTCTTCCCAGAACCTCTGCCGATGCTCGCGGCGTCCCACCGGCGGACGGCCTGGTGAACGCATCTGTGGACGTAGAGCTCGATCCGCTCGTCGGCGCTTGCTTGCCTCCATCGCAACTCCTCCTCGAGGTGTTGCGACGACCGCTTGAATTCACCCAGAGTATTTCATGGTTAGCCATACCGGAGCACGAGCCTGGACTTGGACATCGCTTGCGGCGGTCACTCTACTAACGAGTTGCAGTCCCGATTCCAGCGGCATCCGTCGGCTGCCGCTCGAGCCGGACGCCGTCTCCGCGTCGATCACGCTTTCTCCGTCCGCGACGAGCCTGGGCTTTATCGGGGCAACCGCTCAGCTCACCGCGCAGCTCCTCTCTGGCGACGGCTCTCCGGCTACGGGTGTGAGCTTTAGCTGGACGACCACAGATGCTGCGGTCGCGACAGTCACGGCGACTGGTGTGGTCCGAGCCATGACCGAGGGGACCGCGGAAATCGTCGTGCGCACCGTGAACATCGTCGATACGGCACGGGTCACGGTCAAGCGCGTGCCCTCCACGATCACGCTCAGCGAGGACGAGTTCCTCTTCACCGAGTTACAGCAGAGCCAAACCGTGACCGCCACGGTCGTCGACGGCGGGGGACAGGGACTCCCGAGCTCCGACATCGTCTGGTCTGCCGCCGATACCACGATCGCGACCGTGGGCCCGGATGGCGTGGTGAAGTCCATTGGGCAAGGCACGACGACGGTGATCGCCACGGCGGGTTCGGTCCTGGCATCCCTCACGGTCCGTGTGGCCACCGGACCCGCGGACATCGAGGTGGCTCCGTCCACCATCGCCTTCGACGCGATCGGGGACACCGTTACGGTCGTCGGAACCGTGGTCGACGCTGCGGGCGGTACGCTCAGCGAGTTCGTCGTGACCTTCATGGGGGAGGATACCTTGATCGCGACCGTCGACTCGGTGACCGGCCTGGTCACCGCGATCGGAGGGGGAGCGACCACTGTGACGGTCATCGGCGATACCGTTCAAAAAGCGATCCAGGTCAACGTGACCCAGATCCCCGCGACGGTCGTAGTCACGCCCGCGTTGGCTACGCTGATCCCAGGCGCGCAGTTGACGTTCACGGCCGCTGCCGAAGACGGGAACGCGAATCCGATCTCCGACCCGAGCGTAACGTGGTCTTCCGCGGACGTTACCGTAGCAACTATCACGGGCGTCGGCCTCGCTACAGCGGTTGCTGCGGGAACCACGACCGTCATCGCCACGGCCGGGCCGGTGGCCGATACAGCCGACGTCATGGTGGTGGTCGTTACCGTGGACTCTGTCGATGTCTCGCCCGATTCGCTGAGCCTCAGTGTCGGGGGCATCGGAAACGTTTCGGCGAGGTTCTTCGATGCTGCGGGCACCGAGATTCTCGGGCCCACTGCCACCTGGGCGTCCACGGACACCGACGTGGCCACGGTCACGTCCACAGGTGTGGTCACCGGCGTAGCGCCTGGCACCGCCTGGGTCCGCGGAACGGAGGACAACGGTGCGGACTCCACGCACGTCACGGTCATAGCGGTGAGTCTGTTCGATATCGAGGTGCGCTTCGTGGGCACCCTTCCGTCCGCGAGCGTGCAGACCGCCTTCAGCGACGCCGAGTCCCGGTGGGAAGACCTCCTCATCGGGGACCTTGCCGCCGTAGCGGTAACGCTCGCCGCTGCTGATTGTGTCACGGTCGCTCACCCCGCGGTGGCCGAGACCATCGACGACGTCGTGATCTTCGCCGAGGTGACAGCGATCGACGGATCTGGAGGCGTCCTTGGTCAGGCGGGTCCTTGCGTCGTGCGCACGACCGGGAACCTCGCACTCGTGGGGGTAATGCAGTTGGACGAGGCCGACCTCTCCGATCTCGAGGTTTCGAGCGACCTCGTGGAGACGATCATCCACGAGATGGGACACGTGTTCGGGTTCGGCCTCGGCACGCCCTGGACGACGACGCTCGTCGACTCCGCCGGCACCGATCCGTACTGGCCGGGCACGGAGGCAGTGAAGCAATACGACCTGAACGGTGGCACTTCAACGAACAAGGTCCCGGTTGCCAACACGGGTGGCATGGGCACCGCGGACGCGCACTGGCGCGAGGCGGAAATGGGTCGCGAGCTCATGACCGGCTTCATCAACATCGGGAGCGTCAACCCGCTCAGCTCGATCACCGTCGGCGCGATGAAGGACATGGGCTACACCGTTGACCTCACCAAGGCTGATGCGGACACCGTCAGCGCGACCCTCCGCATCTCCCCGGACCGGCTCTTCCGCCTACGCGAGCTGCCCATGCCGCCTCCGATGAGGGTCGATGCGCGAGGGCGGCTCGTCCGCTAGCGGCTGCCATGGGCTGCTAAGGAGCAGCCGATCACGGACGGCGAGCCTGAGCTTTAGCGAGCGGTATCTGGCCGAGCGGTGTCGGGTGGGGTGCGGGCCCGAAGCGTCGCGATCGAATCCGCGAGCGCCACCAGCCGCGAGTTGGCGGGAAACGCCTGCCGCGCCGCCACTAGCGCCGAATCGGCCGCGGCAGCCCGGTCTTGAGCGACGAGCGCCCGGACCAGGTGCGCTTCACGGTCGGCGTGGCGCCCAAACGGAAGTTCCCTCATGGCCTGCTCGGCTTCTTCGCTTCGCCCGAGGCGCAACAGCCACTCGGCCCTCTCTATCGGAAACTCGATGGCGTTGGGCTGGAGCGTCGTGGCGCTGTCGAGCGCGGTGAACGCTTCCTCGACTCGGCCCTGCTCGAAGTACAGGCGCCCGACGAACCACTGGGCTCGGAAGGCCTCCGGGTGCTCGGTGACCAGGGTGGCGATCACGGTTCCCGTATCGACCCAGGTCTGGTTCCGCGTCCAGGCTCGAGCGGCGAGCAGCATAACGGCGAGCAGGGCACCCACCGATGCCATCCGCAACTCCCTGTCGCCGAGCCGTTCGCGAGCCCACGTTGCTAGGGCCACGACCGCCATCGACAACCCGACCGAGGGCAGGTAGAAGAAGCGCTCGGCCATCCACTGGGCGATCGGGACGAGCAGGTTGCTCGACGGCAGAAGGATGATCGCGAACCACGCGAGACCGAGCGTACCCATGCGATGATGGCGGTACGCCCACACCGCACAGCCGACTGCCAGCCCAGCGGTTGCGAGGCCCGACCAGAAGGCGAGGTCTGCGGGGGTCGAGGGTAAAAGGACTGCTGGTCCGTAGTCGACCGTGAGGTCGAGAGGAAAGAGGTGAAGCCGGGCGTATTCAGTCCAGTTGGCGACAGCCGTGGTGACACGCTGCCAGGGAGGAAGGACCGCAATGAACGGGGCCATGTCCGCAGTGGTGAACGCCCCCAGCACGGCCCGCCGAGCCAACATGTAGCCGACGCCTACCGCGCTCATTCCGGCCCAGAGTGGCCACCGCGCGATCACGCGACGTAGCGGATTCCCCTCCGCGCCCGGCCTCAGACCCTCCACAGCGATCAAGACGGCGGGCAACATGATTCCGTGCTCCTTCGAGAGCATCGCTGCGGATGCCAGCGCCAGGATTGCGAGTTGGCGCCAGAGACTGAGCCCCGGGCGAGGGACCAAATAGAGCACGGCCGCTGTCACAGCGAAGAGACCGACGAGCAACTCGGAGCGGCCCGCGATGTTCGCTACGGCCTCCACGTGCACCGGGTGCACCGCGAAGACCAGTCCGCCCACCGCCGCCGGAAGCGTCGTGGCACCAAGTCGGAACAGCAGCAGCACGACGAGTCCTGAAACCAAAGCGTGCAGTGCCACATTCGTCCAGTGGAAGAAGGACGCTTCCCCGCCGCCGAGGGTCCAATCGAGCGCGTAGCTGATGGCCGTGAGTGGGCGATAGGGGCTCCGCCCGACCGGTACGTCGCGTGACAGCGGGTGGCGAAACATCGCCGGGATCTCCGAGAGACCTTCGGTGGCTCCGGACACGAGCACGATGCGGGAATCGTCCCAGGCGGCGCCGTAGGAAAGCGTGTTCGAATAGACGACACCCGCCGCGAGGGCGACGAGTGCACACACCAGCCGGCGAGAGATGGTCTTGGGCACCCGGGACGCTATGGGGAAGCCCAGACGCACGCTAGACGATGACGACTCTTCGCCTCTCGAAGAGAGCGCGGCGAGCGCCTTCACGGCGCGCTTCCGTAAGGCGTCGATCGACGCCGGCGCGCCGGAGATCCGCTCGTCGGTTCCCGGGCGCACGACGCTCGGTTGACACGTGCATCGTGACTGCGCGGCGCCCGTAGGCCCGACGGTAGTTGCGGCGGCGCTGTGCGCCCCGACGAAGGAGGAGGGCACGCCGCTCATCGATCTTACGACGGATCCCCGAACGCTCTACTCGCATCCAATTCTCTCCCTGGCC